>NZ_AUHJ01000007.1 GCF_000423125.1 Haliea salexigens DSM 19537 | reverse complement strand
ATCATGAACGCTTTCTGGCCTTGCTGTGAGCCAACGGCTATGCGGTAGGAGATGGAGCTGCCCAGGATCTGTGGCATGGCATCGGTATCCTCGGCGGGGTCGAGGTCCAGCCAGGCACTCTCGGTGTCCTGTTCCAGCAAGCCCTGGCGCTCGAGGCAGCGGCCGACGCGCTGGCTGATCAGTTGAACCAACTCCTCCAACTCGCCTTTGTCCGGTGCCTTGACGCGTTGAAATCGGGGTGGTCGATTGTCGCGATACACATAGACGCCATCCAGAAACAGGATGTGGAAATGTAAGTTGAGGTTCAGGGCGGAACCGAAGCGCTGGATTAGCGTTACGGCCCCGGTAGCGCCATCTTTGAGTGAGAATCCGGCCTTGTGGATCAGGTGGGTGGAGATCGCCCGGTAAACGATGCCCAGCACCTTGCCCATGGCTTGGGGGTGGGCGGCAAACAGGTAGCGCAGGGGAAAGGGGAAGCTGATGACCCACTGGCGAAGCGGGACATCGGGAAACACCTCATCGGCCAGAAGGGCGGCGGTCTCGGCCATGCGGCGGGCGCCACAACTGGGGCAGAACCCGCGCTTCTTGCAGGAAAACGCCACCAGCCGCTCGAAGTGGCAGTTGTCGCAGCGCACCCGGAGAAAGCCGTGCTCGAGGCGACCGCACTTCAGGTAAGCCTCAAATTCCCGGTGGACATGTGCAGGTAGGGATTTACCCTGCTGGGCCAGTTGGTCCACAAGGGCGGGGTAGTGCGTTTCGACGAGATGGTAGAGTAGTGTCTGCTCGGGTTGATGGCGCTCGTAGGCGGTTTTGCTGAGGCCATCGCTGCCTTGTGCCAACATGGTGGTTCCGTCTCGGATCTCCATTGTGCGGAACGAGCCAGATTGGGGCGGCAGCACGAGGAATGCCACGTCTGAAGCGCGCGGTGAAACTGCTTTAGGACATCAGATCTGGCCCGTGTACGCTCGCGTCGGCGGGCCAGACGGGAGAGAAACTCGGCGGCTGAATGAGTCAGAGGGCAATTTGCAGCCGGTAAGCGGATGCGCTCAAGTCACTGCCAGGCGCAGCGGGTAGTGACGTGGGCGCCCGCGCATTCCGGCAATAAACGCAGCAACACTTCTGCTCCATGCGAATTCAGGAGTGGTTCCACTGGACCCACTCCATGAAGCACCTAAACTTGCGAATTTGCGGGCTCGAACTCGCGCTTGCTACCTCAGAAGTCGCTTCCCCGACCAGGTACTGACTACCACAGCGCCAGACGTTCGATAAAAAGCACTTCCGATTCCGGTCGAGTTTTCTGTGACAGCCGTATTTTGGGTTCGTATAGTAGGCTCCAACACAGAATTTTGTCGCTGCCACTGCGCTTAAAGTGGTAAGGAAGACCCCACCTTGCGAAAGCAAACGGGGTAGGTAGTTTCCGGCGTTATTGGAATCTGCTGAATGCGTCCCTTCGGACCTTTATTGACGCAGCGGTCAGTCATGACCGGGTCCATCTTCGAACCATCGCGGTGCCGCATCGTAGGGTATCGCTCTTTCTAACCTCTCCCCCTAGATACGGGGATCTGCTCCATAACTGCTGTTGATGTCAGGGCGCTTGTGCCCTGACGTATCTACAGTTTCTTCAACTCTGCAAACGCACTGGCGGTCAGTGCGTTCTGCTCTTTTCACATAAGGAGGTAAGTCCACTCCAGCCTTTGGCTGGATAACCGTTGGTTTGCACGGGCCAGTTTTCATTCGAAAACACACCGTGTTGTCTAGGGCCAGACACATTCAGGTCAACCGGGATTGGTGTCCCGTGATCGTACCGCTAGGCGGACCTGCGCAGCTTCTGTTGCCAGGTGATCAGAAACACTCACCGAAGGAAACAGCACTATGCGAGACCTGAACTACCAACTGAAACTGTTATGCAAGCACAGCCATGAGGGCAGCTTCGAAACGCGCGTGGGTCGGGAAAGACAGCTCAGCGCCATTGCCAACCAGTTACATGACCTGGGCTTCAGACAACTGAAGGCCACGTCGCTCAAACAAAAGCATGTCCAGGCGCTGGTGGATCAGTGGCTGCAACAAAACCTCTCCCCCGGGACCATCAAGAACCGGATGAGTTGTTTACGCTGGTGGGCTGAGAAGGTGAACAAGCGGGCCGTGGTGGCCAGCGCCAATGACTTCTATGGAATTCCGGACCGGCAGTTCGTGTCCCATGAGAGCAAAGCAAAAGACCTGGCGGAGGAACAGCTCGCTCAGGTCAAGGATGAACACGTACGCATGAGCCTGCGCCTGCAACAGGCCTTCGGATTAAGACGAGAGGAAGCCCTGAAGATCCAGCCCCGCTGGGCGGATCGCGGAGATCACATGCAACTGAAGTCCAGTTGGACCAAGGGCGGCCGGGAACGCACGGTACCCATCCGCACCCCTGAGCAGCGAGCCGTGCTGGAAGAAGCCAAACGACTGGCCGGCCTGGGTTCCCTGATTCCCGGGGGCCGCAACTATATTGAGCAACTGAGAATCTACGAGCGCCACACCGCCAATGCCGGGCTATCGAAAATGCATGGCCTGCGCCATGCCTATGCCCAGCAACGCTACCTGGAACTCACCGGCTGGCAGTCCCCTCATTGCGGTGGACCTTCCAGAGTGCAGCTCACCAAGTCGCAAAGGGATATCGATCAGCGGGTTCGGCTGACTATCAGCGTGGAGCTGGGCCATGTCAGGGAACAGATTACCGCAGTCTACCTGGGCCGATAGCGATGCAAATCCAACCCCGCCTGATACGCCTTCGCGACGCCCCGATCTACTTGGGCATGGACCGCAACCGCTTTAACCGGGAGGTGCGCCCAGCCCTGACCGAAATTGCCATCGGCCGACAGGGCGTCGCCTTCGACCGCCTTGAAATGGATGCCTGGGTGGACCACTATATGCGGTGCAACGGGCGTCCCCCACTGAATCGAGGAGATGAAGTATGGGACGCAATCGAAACTCCGGGCTACGGAACCGGGGCGGGATCTGGCATATCGACAAGCAGGTCCTCGGCCACCGCATTCACGAAAGCACTGGAACGAGTGAACTCAAAGCGGCGGAGCTGATGTTGGCCCGCCGCATTGAGCAGATCAGGCAGGCGTCAGTATTTGGAATACGGCCGGTGCGCATTTTTCGCGAGGCAGCCACGCGCTTCCTTGAGGAGAACACCCACCTCGCTACCATCCGAACCTACGCCTTCCATCTGAAAGAGCTGGACCCCTACATCGGTGAACTGCCGTTGTATCAGGTCCACATGGGCACACTGCAAGCGTATATAGATAGAAGGAAGAAGGAGGGCAAGAAGAACAAGACCGTGAACGGCGCCCTGGCCACGGTACGCAGGGTACTCAACCTGAGTGCCCGGCTGTGGCGCGATGAACACGGTTTGACCTGGCTGGAGTCGGCGCCATTGATCCAGCTGTTGCCGCTGAACGATGCACGGCGCCCCTACCCGCTGAGTTGGGAAGAGCAACACCGGTTGTTCAAGGCGCTGCCGGATCACCTGAGCAGGATGTGTCTGTTCAAGGTAAATACCGGGTGCCGCGACGGCGAGGTCTGTAGCTTGCGGTGGGATTGGGAGATCGATGTGCCGGAACTGGGCACCGCGGTGTTTCTCATTCCAGGAGAGAAGGTCAAGAACCGGGAGGATCGGTTGGTGGTACTGAATCGGGTAGCAAAGTCAGTGATCGAAGGCGTGCGTGGGCAACACCCGGAGCGCGTCTTCACTTACTACGGCCGACCAGTGCGCAGCATCAACAACAATGGCTGGAAGTCGGTTCGGCGCAAGCTGGATATGCCCATCCGTGTGCACGACCTGAAACACACCTTCGGTCGTCGTTTACGCGCGGCAGGAGTGCCATTGGAAACCCGGAAAATATTGCTGGGCCACAGGAACGGCGATATCACCACGCACTATTCAGCGCCGGAGTTGGAGGAACTCATCAAGGCAGCAAACAGGGTGTGTGAAGGAAAGTCCGGCAAAACTCCGGCACTGGTTGTGCTGAGACACAGGACGCTGAGCGCGTCATCGCGCTAAGCATCTGATACAAAAAGGTGGAATTGGTGGGCCGTGCTGGATTCGAACCAGCGACCAATTGGTTAAAAGCCAACTGCTAAAAACCAGCTAAAGGCGCATGAATGCTATGATTGAAACACGTCACCTGTCCCTTTCAAGACCATCGAAAGGTTGCGCAGACACCAGCAACAGCGCGGAGTTAAAAGATTCAATGGGACAAAAATTCCCTGAAATATTGCCCGAAAAGCCTAGGGACTACTGGCCCGCAGACCCATGGGAAAAGAAAACCCAGATCCACCAATGGATCAGCGAAAACAAGCATCGATTTGCCTTCAGCCGAGACAGGATCATAGCGCAATTTCAGGAATACAAAGGGGTGCGGCCTGGACCGAACTTGGCGGGGATCTATGTGCTCGGCCTTTCTGGCGACATTGGGTATGTTGGCAAGGCAACGTCAATTGCGCGGAGAATGTGGGCGCACAAGCTGGACAGGAAGCACTTCACTCACTACTGGTGCCTGACCGGCATTCCCCAGGACATCATTGGCGAGGTGGAGGGTTTCTTCATCGAAACACTTGAGCCGGTATTGAACTCTGCGAGAGTTTGGGCGGGTGAACAGCTTCACGAATACGCAGCCGAAATAAAGCGGGACAGAGAAAATCTTGTCGGGCCAATCTATCCACCACCATACTTCGACTGACCACTTCACCCCCCAACACACCCCGCCAGCACCCCTCGCAGCACCTTCTCCATCGCCCCGCAGTGCTCCCGATCAGCCAACAGCGCACCGATCAGATCCCCATCACTGACACCCGGCCGCAGCTGGTCGACTGGGTAGATCATCGGGGCTGGGATGTCGCCGGGTTCCAGGCACTCGGCCGGGACGCGCACCTTCACTTCCACCGGCCGATCGACGTATTGTGTGCGGGTGCAGCCGGTGAGCACACCAATGAGCAAGCACAGAAGACCGACAAATATCAGCATGTCGAGAATATGCCCGAGCCTCGGGGAGTTGTAGAACTGCAGAACGCGTATCCAGATAAATCGAATCATAAACCCAACGCCTCGCGCACCCTATCAACCGCACTCACACAATCCTGCGGCCAATCCTCACGCAGTCTAGCATAGTCATCCTGTGCGCCCCGCAACGCCACCAGCGCCGCGTCACGCGCGCGCAGAGCATCCGCCCGCACTCGTGCCGCCTCACTGGCTGCAGCGTCCACCGCATCGTTCTGGCGCTGTATCTGACCCTTCAGCGTGGCGGTGTTGGCGGTCTGCACGGCCAGATCACCCTGGCACTCCAGCAGCTGCATGCGTAGGGCCGCCGCCTGTGCCCGATACCCCAGCCCAGTAACCCACTGCCACCCGGCAAACACCAGGAGAGCGATCAGGGTGAGCCCGACGATGTGGGGCAGGTAGGCTTTCAGGATGGTCTTCATGGCGAGTACATAATGGCGCTCAGCGCAAAATAGGGAGGAGTCCACGAACCTGAAGCCGCTATCCTGTGCCTGTGACTAATGCTGTTGGAGTGACTGAAACTGGATTTAAATGCAGACGACTGGCTAGCACCACCACGGTGACTATGCGACACGCTGGAGCCGCTTCCGTCGATAGCAATCGTATTGTCACCGGACACTGCCCCCTCGTTCCCCTCCGCAGCGATCTCTACCAATCGGTCCTGTATGTTAGGCGTCCCATTTGTGCCGTCACAGATAACCCACCCGGAAGGTATGGTTCCATCAGTGACTTCATCCCAGAACCCAATCACCCCGGGCAGGACCGGTATCGGCTGGGTTGCCCGGTACATAGCCACGCGGCACCGTTTCACGTTCCGATGAAGCTCAAGGCTATATGTGTGACTGTGCGCCCCACCTCCACCCTCCTTGCTGTACACCACATCAGTGGTGGTGAAGTCGCTTTCACCGCTCTGCCTGGTCCAGTGGTCGTGGGCGTCGTTATCTGTTCCAGATGTCATGGAAATAAACTTCGATGCAACACCAGCATTGTTCGCCGCGACTTCTGCCATAAGCAGCCGACCGGCTTCGGATGTAAGGCGTGACATGCCCGCCGCAAGAAGCCCCGGCAGTCCAAGAGGGGTTATCTCGTCAGGGAAAGTCGAGGCGGTGCTCCCTGTTTTTTTGGCGAGCCTAAGCTCTTTACGATATAAGTTTGGTGTTATAACCCCCGTGCTATATGTGTGAGCATGCGTTAAATCTGGGGGTGAAGTCGGGATTATCCGGGAAAGCAGGTTCGGGCCAGGCGGGTTGCTAGTACCAACAAATGAGCTGAAAGAACTTCCACCGTGAGAGTCTACAGATTCCGTGTCTCCACTCCAGCCCGCAAACGTTTCACTGCCGCCCGTATCACCTGAGTCATAGGTGTTGCCCGCACCCATAATAAACCTGCCGTCCGCAGCAGTGTACGCCTCCCATCCAGATGGTACTGTGTTACCAGAGAGCGGCATGATTAGCCCGACAGGCACCACACCAGCGTCTTCTGGAATAAATATAGCTTCCGGGTAGTGGGTTTGGTCGTAACGCAAGCCCGTAACCCGATGGCGTCCGTACCCCACCAAGTCAACGGACTCCACTTTTATAAGAATGTTGACGCCCCTGGGCTGGCTGAACACTCTGAGTGTATGACCTGGCCTGTGGCGCGCTCCTATATCGGTAGTGACGAAAGAGGCCCGAACTCTGTTTTTATATCGAGCAACACGACTGGACGCCTTGAGCTGGGCTTCCTCCAGACGAAAAACTCCAGGGAAGTCTAGCGTGGTTTCAAGTAGCTTTGTGCCGCCATCAACAACTCCAGGAAGCTCCTCGTAAGTAATTGCATCGGGCCATACAGCAGAACCGATAGCCTGGTCAGTGTAGCGACTGAACACGCGAGTCGGGTTGTCCCTGTCATCAAGCCCCTCGATATTGAGTGTGCCTTTTACCCATTTCGTGACGGTCCAGTAATAGGACTGCACAGACACATTATCGACGCTTCCGTTAAAGTCCGTAGATGTAATGATTTCAATTAGCGGATCACCGGAGACAGGTTCAATAGCAACGGAGATTGAACCGGATGCACTTACCTCATCTACTTCAACCCCGCCCACCTCAACAATGAAACTGCCAGCCGAAACCGTGGCATCAAGGGAAAGCGTCACGGGTTGGCCTATCGCTAACCCAGTCAAGACCTGAGACAGAACAGCGGCGCTGCCGGGATTGCTTGCGCTGGCAACGCCAGAGCCGACAGTCCAGCCAGAGCCGACGGTCCAGCCATCAGCGGACGAGAAATCACCGTCGGTAACGTATTCCTGGCCCTCTGCTGAGGTCACAGCCGAGTCAGGCACGATCTTTACAGAGGCCCCCTCGTTGTACCGTATGCAGTCAGCATATGTCGCCAGCAGGTCGATATATTCGTCAGTCCGGCGAGGCTGAGAAAGGGAAATAGAGATCTTGCAACGCTCCACACCGCTTATTATCGCGTCACACCAATCGGCTGCATCATCCAGACCAGAAACTGATCCACCAGTTCCGTATATTGGATTCCTTACCAGATCACCGAGACACAAGGCCGTATTGTCAGAGTAAAACTCATTGGTATCGCCTATGTATCCACTGACCTCATAGGTTCGGCTGGTGTTTGTGGGCCACGCATCCTCGTCAGTGTATGTTTCGGCTGTCGTCCAAGATGACCCGTCTTCTGAATATTGCACCTGAAATGTGCGCGGCATGCGGGCTGCACGGGTGGCGTCTCCTGAGCGCATGAGTATTTCTGCAACATCAACTGGAGATGCGAACTCGTAGGCGATCCACTGCGGACCCGATGCGCCCAGTGAGCTAGACCAAAACGTAGAATTATTGTCATCAAACGCTTTGTCCGCATCATAGTTTGAGTTTATCTCTGTCGATGATGTGGCTGTCCCGCCTCCAGTCTGGTCACCACTCCCCGGGTTCGCCCGTATCTGAATCTCGTTAATGGACGCAAAATAGGAGTCGCCGGTTCGCGTTGCAGTGATGTAAATTCGCCAGTGCTTTGCCCGAATTGGCCCATACTCGGCCACTTCGTCAGGGTCGCGAGGATCGAAGACGCATCGGCCCTTAACGACAGCCTGGAATCGCGGCGCGCCATCAATCTCCCCAGATGGAATACGAAAAACCGAATAGCAAACACCTATATCCCCAGATGGGGTACTCAACACCATGGGATCATTGAACGCTGGGATGGCTGCTGCAAGCGTGACATCTACACCCTGAGAGCTTCGCCCGATATAGTGCGACTGCGAAACCCCGGCGGGCACAGGCTCATCGTTTATGTATACGGCCTCAACTTCCTCGTGCTTTCCAAGCCCCCAAATAACACAAACAACAAGATCTCCAGATATAGACCCCACTGGCCCGATAATCCCAGGAACGCTGACGCGCCCGTAGTTGATTGGAATAATGGTGTTCTTGCCAGCCACCTGCATGGTGCGCCTGCCAGAGAATGACTTTAGGGCCGACGCAGGAAGCCGCCCATTTGCACGGTACATGGTCACTTCAGGAACATACCACGCCCCACCACCACCAGGTTGCATTCCACGCGAGCGAAAATACTCAGTTGCGCTTTTACTCATCGGGACGCCTCAAGAACTAGAATCTCCCCTTCCCACTTGATTTGATATCCGGGGGCTACCGCGTAGCTGGTCACCTCATCAAGCGTGGTTCTGGGCGAATAAACGGCTGAGTTACTTATATGCGCTGCGGTTATGTTGACGCGATCACCAGAAAACCGGCTGGACTGAATTTCGCCGTCCATCACCAGCACCCCATCCTCAGCATCAAAGATCAGGTCGGTGTCAGAAGGAACGCCAGGGATGTACCAGATTTTGCACGACCCACCCCGGTACGAGCCATTCTGGATCTCGGTCATTCTGGTGGTGGACCAGGGGAGCGTCAGCGTGGCGCTGCGAGTGTTGGATATTCCGGACACGGTAATCCCACCGGCCAGAAAGTTCTGCCCGTCATACACCACGTCGCCAGACGACGACAGCAGCTCTTCGACTCCGGAGTGTTCCAGTGCAACGATGTAGATCGGGCGGGTTGCTGGCTGGCTGGCGTTCTGGAGTTGCGAGGTAGTCAGGTCAGCCACTGATGCGCTTCCCGTAGAAGTTGAATGAGACGGTTGCGAGAACGCCCTGCGAGAACTGGATGCGAGGCTCAGACCAGATGTATCCTCGGTAGATTGACGTACCCAGCCCGTCCCCGCTCATGTCGAACTCGGTCGCCTTGTTGGTGTGCAGGTAATCCATCAAAGCCTGTGCATCCGATATGCTCATGGGCACGAACTCACAGGTCAGGGTGCGGAACGTCGATGTCCCGAGAACGCGGATAACCGGCGTGCCGTCATCCATGACCTCCCTGGATACGATGTGGTCATCCATCGCGCCCGATGTATCAAGCAGCGCGTAACTGCTGAAAGGAAACGCTGTCGCCATTACTGCACCACCTCAGCCGTGAAACCCCCACCAAACGAGGACGCAGCACCTTGAATGATCTGTGCAGCAGCCAACATGGTGTTTGCGGCCTCCTGCTGTGCGCTGGCTGCGTCCATCATGGCCTGCCTTACCTCGGCATTCTGTTGGCGTTGTTCCGACTCCAATTGGGAAACAAGCCGGTCAATACGCCTGTCTGCAATCTCTGCGGTCTTCTCCGCGTAGTTGGCAAAAGCCTCAGCCTGACCCTGCTGTGCCTGGGGGCTCAGCGCGTTGAATATCTGTTCGTTGAGCCGCAGGATTTCAGCCGATGCGTTGGCGATCTGGTTAGGGTCAGACAGTGACCCGAGGGAATCCCGCAGCCCGCCTCGCTGTGACTTCCAAGCCTGAATTCTCTGATCTTCAGTCATCACGCTTTCACGGATGGACTGCGCCGAACTGGAAGCCGATCCGCTGATCTGCTGTCCGACAGCCATGAACTGCTGCGCTAACTGGTAGGCAACACTCTGATTGACTGCGAGCGCCTGAGTCAGCGCGTTGGCTGAACTCACTGATCCATCAAACTCCGCAGTCATGCCGCGGATAGCCGCCATTTGGTCACGGTAGCCGTCGAAAACCGTCTTCTGCGCGTTGGCGAAGTCGGTAATGGAAGCGGAAATTGGGTTGACCTTGGTCTGCTCCCAGAGGCCCTGCATGGCGCGGGCGAACGCTGCGGTTTCCTCCACAGAGCCATCGAAGGCTTTGGCCAGGTCTTTAACAACCGGTGCCAGCTCCCAGGCGGTGTCCAGTATGTTGTCCATCGCGGCGGCCACCAGGTCAGCCACGTTCGCAAACTCGACACCATCCATCTGCAGGGGTGATTTGTTCCCCCGGCTGATGGTCATGATGGAGCCAGAGCCGCCTATCGCATCAGAAAAGCCCTGCAGGACGTTGGCCAGCTCCTGCATGGGGTCTTGATACTCGGCACGCTGTGTGCCCCACAGGTTCGCTTCTCGCGTACCCGTGTTGATGCCTACGCCGCCGATGCGGTTCTTGCTCGAACCGAATGCCGAATCCAGAGCGCCACCTATAGCGCCGCCGATGGCTGCCCCCAGTGGCCCGCCGAGGAATGCACCTGCAGTGCCGCCCAGACCAGCACCCCAACTGCTGTTAGAGGTTCGACCGGTAAGGGATAAACCCAGCGCGTTGCCGGCCATACCGCCGAGAATACCGGCCCCGGCTGTCAGCGCGCCACCAGCCAGAAAGCTGGTCGTGCCACCAGCACCCTGAATACCCAAGGCAGAAAGTGCGTTGTAACCCAGTTGCCCTGTAGACCCGAGGAATGCCCCTGTCTGCGCACCAAGCCCCAGCGCACTACCGATGCCAGAGATACCGCCGATCAGCGAGCCCCCGATACCAGTGGACAGCAGTGAGCCCAGCCCGCCAAGGCCAGAAGCACCACCACCAGTAAGCAGCGAGCTTGCACCACCAGCCGCACTTGCCGCCCCAGACACACCACCAAGCCCAACGCCGAGGAATATGCGGTTCGCAGCCGCAGTAGCGATCATCTCCGCAACAGTGCGCTTGAACAGGTCAACCAGGTCGCCAAACGTCACCTTGCCGTCAAGCAGGATCTGCTGAAAGAAGTCTCCAAACCCATCCCGCATACGCTCGATGCCGCGCTCATAGGCAACGGCCATCGGGTCGGCCTGCTCTTTCATCTTGATGACTTCAGCAGTGACGCGCTCAGCTTCAACCGTTACGCCTGGCAGAAGGTCTGTCTGGGTCTTATCCAGCCACTTGGCAAATTCCTCCTGCGAGACCGCGCCTGCAGCAAGAGCCTCGCGCATCTCATCCAGTGCTTCGTTGTATTCGCGTGCAGCGCGGATGTGTGGGAATGCGGCTTCTGTGTTCCTTTTGACCGCATCGCGAAGCTTGTCGATTTCCTCCTGCGTCCTGCCGGCAGAATCTCCGGTCACACCAAGAGACTCGGCCAACTGGCTTTGCGTCCTGGTGGCCTCTACGGTGATCAGAGACAGCTCTTTTTCTACAAGGCCAAGCTCTTCCGCTTTATCCACCAGCCAGCCAATGGCCTTGCCGTACAGTGCGGCCGGCGTCCACTTGGCAATCTCCATGCCGAACGCAGCGAACTCCGCAGACAGCTCGATGACTGTGGTCGTGACAGTTATCAGTCCAGTGGTGAGGGTTTTTATATTCTTCTGGAACTTCGGATCGCCCATCAAATCCGACATCTCTTTGATGGCCTGGGTCATCTCGTCAGCCGCACCGGCCTCGCCAACCGCCCGCATCAGTCCATCAAAGCTGTCCTGAAGGTTGGATATTGCGCCCCCGAGCGTGTCCATCTGGCGCTCCATCGCGCCAGCAAACTGCACCTTACCGATCTGCTCCAGGTACTCGACAATCTCCCGCGAGTTGTTACCTATCTCAGTGGTCACCCCCTGGAACGTCAGGCTGACCCGATCACCCTCCTGCTTCGCCTTGATGCCAAACTCTTTCAGTCGCTCAAACTCTGAAGTAGACGCATCAGCCACGGCCTCAATCATCTGGTTGAGGTCTTTGCCCATCGCAGACGCGGTATTGCCGAAGCTCTCCAGCGCATCGATTGTGGGGTCGAGACCGAGGGCCTTCATCTTGATGAAGCCTTCCACGGACTGATTCAGCGCAAAGGGCGTTTGAGTGGCGAACTGCTCCAGCGTCCCCCACGCCTTATTTGCCTCCTCCACCGATCCTGTCACCGTGACCAGTGACGCACGCAGCTTTTGGGCTTCGACGTTGGTCTTGGTGAACTCCGATGTCACCTTTGCCAAAGCCATACCGGCAAAGGCGGCACCAATGGCAACACCCGCACGCGCTACGGTCTTGCCCAGTGAGTTAAACCGGTCATCGATGCTCTTAACCTTGCGGTCAATGCCCTTGGTGGCTCCATCCACGGAAGTCTCAGCGCGCTTCAGCTCACGCCTCAATCCCTCCGTGGTGGCGTCGATCCTTAGCAGGAGGTCAGCAACATCATTGGCCATGTATCTTTGTCCCCGGCATCTGGATCACCTTGGCGATAAATTCGCCCATTGATTTCGGCTTCTCTTTCTCTGGCTTCTTTTCGTCTTTCGCGCCGAACGGATTTGTCATCTTCTGCCACTCGACACGCGCATCGAGGGCCACAAAGATCTCGGGCATGGGGGTATGCCAAACCTCGGAAGGTGGCCAGCCAAGCCATCCGGTGGCCACCCCGAACAACCAGTCAACGAAGTCAGGCGGCGGAGCGTCGCTCTCTACTCGCTCGCCGCCTTGCCGTTTCCCGATTCTTCATCACCCCGAGGATTGAAGAGGGTCGTCACAAACGGCGCGATGGCCTCAGTGACAGACGCCAGGCCCTCGTTGAAGATCTGCTCCTCAATCTTCGCCAGGTCACGCCGTGGTGCATTGCTGCCCGCCAGGATGATGTTGGCCAAGTGTTCAGAGTTCATCTGTGAGATAGCCTCAAGGGCTCCACGAAGCCCGCCGAAGCGGGCCTGTATCTTCTTGAAAGCGTCGAGCGTTGGGCGAAGCTCGTAAACGTCGCCGTCAATCTCGATCTCAACAGTGCCGCGATTAACCCGACTCATGCGCGCAGATCCACAGTGAAGCCGGTGTTGTTCATGATCATGTACTCAATGCGAGACACATCTTCAGCACCACCGCCGGGGTAAGGGTCATTGCCAACCTGGCCGCTGAAGTAAACGGTGGTGGCATTAGTTGAGCCCGCATCGTTGTAAACCAGCTTGAAGTTGTAGTTGACCTGGTCCGTGTCAGCCGCAGCTGCACGCAGGTCCTCTTGACCGGCGTCATCGGGGTCAAAGCCCAGCGTCACCGTCACGCTGTCAGCAGCCTTGGTGGTCTTGAAGTTGCGAACACGCGAATCAGACAGACCCGTGAACTGAGTGAAGTTCTGCACGTCCACCAGCGCAGAGACCGACTCGACCTCACCAACAGCCACATAAGTGTCTGCCTCGTAGGTTGTAAGATTCGTTGCCGCAGCAGTGGTGCCGATTGAAAAAGTGGCGTTAGCCATCGTGTAAATTGCCATGAAGCACCTCCAAAGTGCTGGGTTTAGAACGAAAAAACCCGCCGGGGCGGGTTATGGGTACTGCAAGGGTTGGTTAGTGTTCGGTCAAAGCCATGAGGCGAATCCTGCCCATGTAGGTAACACCGTCGGGTTCTCTGTTCGTGTCCCTATCTACCACCCGAAGCTGAGCCACGCGACCAGTGGATAGAGGTATTCGCTGCTCATGAAGCGCGTTGTACACGGCCTGCATGATCTCCAGGACTTCCTTCTGACCTCGATATGTCGACCAAACGGACAGGTAAAGCATTCGGCTATCCTTCCTGCTGCTCAGGAAGTCGGTAGATGTCACGGACTGATATGCAAGCGTCACATAAGGGTAAGCGCTATCCTGTGGCACATGGTCGTATACCGGGCACGAGAGTGCGGCGTCCAGAGCAGAAAAAACCGCAGACTGAAAAGCCAGTGTTGGCTCGCTCATGAATTCTGCACCCTCTTGATGGTGTCGCTGATTGCCTTGCTCACCCGCGATATTACTTCGGGCTTCTTCGCGTCCCATGTCGGCCCGATGAACGGCCTTGCCGGCATCGCTGGAATGTCGGCGCTGGTCCCGAATGTCTCCCCAGCACCAGAAAGAACCTTTGCGCGGTCCGCGGCGGCTTTGTGTCCCTTGGTGCCGAACTCAATGAAACGTGCATAGAAGCCCGCCGCCCTGCCCTTCTTGCCACGGAATCCGACCTCTGCCCGCGTTCCATTTTTGGCAACAAAGCTGGATATAACTTCGGCAAGGTTCCCCGTATCCCGAGGAACCCTCGCGCGCATTTCACGCTCCAGGATGTTGGCCGAGTCACGCATGGCCGGCTTGATGCTAGACTCGGTGGAACTAAGCAGGCGACGCAACTTTATCTTGGCCCTGCGATCTTCGTACTTGCTCATGTTTCAACGCCCAGCTCGGCTTCCACCCGCAGGAAGTGCGAGCGCGGAGTTAAGGCCACGAACCGAATATTCAGGACTCGGTTACTAAAGCTCACCCATCGGATGCGCTGATTTTCGGCAATGGCCCGGTTCCGCAGGAACACGACATACATCGATGATGCCTCGACCTGGTCGGCGTTCTCTCTCTCACGGCCAGACATAGGGCGAACTTTCGCCGCAATCTGCTGGCCATCACTTACCCAGGACCGGACCGTGCCGCCCATTCCATCAGATGCGCTGACCTCAGACTCGATCTGAATGACCTGGTCCAGCTCTCCTGGGTTCATGCGGATACCCAGCCCTTCCGGTGAATGGCAATCAGTGCCTCTGCGGACATAGGCATCGCGTTCACGCTGCTCGAACTGTAAACAACAGGGTTATCAAACCAGTGAGCGACCAGTATCCGCATTGCTCGCCGTATGCTGGCAGGCACATCCTGGGCGGTGTCTCCATACCCAGCCTTGAACACGATGGATACCGCGTCAGGTCGGTCGTAGACGCCTGGCATTGACGCTCCCGGCACCAGCTCAATGTGAGCCTGGTCATTGTCAGAATGCAGAAAATAGCTCGCCACATCGAACGACTGCGTGGCGTTCTCGGTGTCAAAGTAGGAAATAGACTCTATCGACTGAACCGGAGTCAATGGAACATCGATCACGGTATAAAAATCGCGCATCGATAGCGCCCACTCTTGTGTAACGAGAGCGCGGCCGATCGCGCCATCTGGGCCATCCAAATAGTCGACAACCTCTTTGATGATCTCCGCGATGTGCGGGTCGCTTGACTGGTCGAAGATCCGCAAATCGCGCTTGCACTCCGACACCGTTACCGGAAGAACGGTCGGCGCGACTCGACGGATTAGCTTCACGGCTTGACCGCCTTCTCGGCGTGACGCTTGTTTGTGGCGCGCTCGGGTGACTTCTCGACAACAACCGCCTGCGCACTCGCAACCAGCCGAAGAGCCTCTTCTTCGCCCACATCAATAATATCTCCGGCAGACTGCACGAAATCAGCGCCTGCGCGGCTTACCAATAGCTCTACCTTCATAGGAACCCCCCAGAAGCAAAAGGAAAAGCCGCCCCGAAGGGCGGCACAGGGCTTAGGAGCCAGCGTTTACCAGATGCTTCACAGCAGCAGTGTTGAGCAGCTCACCATCAAAACGCTTGAAGCCAACCAGTCCAACCTGGAACATCTCGGCATACCGCTCACGCAGGGTGATCATCTGGAAGCCGTTGACCTTGCGGACAACATACTTGCTGAAGTCACCAAAAATCACCGGCTTGGCAGCTGCACCGATGCTCGCCACCGCCTGGTTTACAGCGTAGGCGTGCCCCAGGATGGTCGCGGGCTCACCGTTCCGGATGTCACCCAACTGCCACAGGTAGTTTCCGTCGCCATCCTTCAGCTTGCGAATAGCGGCCATGGTGGAGTCATTGAACATCCAGCGGCTGCGCGGAGACATGCGATAGGCGGGGTCGACGCTGTGCAGCA
Source organism: Haliea salexigens DSM 19537 (assembly GCF_000423125.1). Classification (GTDB taxonomy): domain Bacteria; phylum Pseudomonadota; class Gammaproteobacteria; order Pseudomonadales; family Halieaceae; genus Haliea; species Haliea salexigens. Next base: position 197,905 of record NZ_AUHJ01000007.1, on the reverse strand, counting down.
AGTCGATCAGCTCGTCAGCAGTGATCGCAGTGGCGGAAGCGGCAGTTTTGCCTGCCGCTGAAGCTGTCACGACACCATTCGGCTGCGATGAACCCGTGCCTGTGGTCAGCACCGAGTTGGCAAGGCGACCAAGTCGCTCACCGAACAGATCTGACATCAGGGTGTTCAGGTCAAAAGCAGAGTCCTGCAGCAGCTCGATGGGCACGCGCACCATGCCTGTGTCGTATACATACGCATCCAGCTGCTTCTCACCGAAGGCCACGTCATCCGAGTTGTCATCGTCAACCGCAGCGTTTTCAGCCTTGATGCGACCGGTGTTTGCGGTGTCATCGACGGTCGGCCAGTCGATACGGCGGCCGTTTGACGTGTTCAGCTCGCGGACAATGCCACCGTCCCACATCGGCCCCCACATCTTGAGTGACTTCTCGATTTGACCGGAGAACTCATCAGGCACAGTGTATCCACCGGCTGAATCGGTCCCGATGGACTGGGCGCGCATCTCTTCGGGCAGCTCCTGGCGATTCTTGAGCAGCACACTGCGCTCTTCATCGGCAAGTGACGCAACACCATAACGCAGCAGCTTTGAGAACACTTCGCGGTATTCCGGCTCGCTCACGGGCTCATCGCCACGCGCTTCGCCTTCAGGTCGCTCGGGGGCTTCGCTGGAACCGCCAACATTCGCCAGGCGGTGCTCTCGCTCCAAGCGGCTCATGATCTTGTCATGGTCCGCCATCATCTGGTCAAAGCGACCCTCGATTTCCTTGATCTCGCCGTCGGTGGATTTGTCCGTGATCTTGTCCAGCTCGGCACGGGCCTCGGTAGCGAGTTCGCCAGCACGTTCCCGCAGTTTGGTGATTTCTGAAAACTTCATATCAACTACTCCTGTTCGCCTTGCCCAAGGGCGTTGGTGGGCTTTTCAGTAGCGGGAACCGCCACGAAACGGGTGCGCATGGCCAGTTTTCTACCAAGCGCGTCTTTGATCTTCAGTGCAGAACGGTTGCTCTGCTGTTCACGATGGGCCTGCAGTGAGCGCAAGCCGATGTCAGTGCCCTCATAGGCGGGCATAGTTACGATGGAGACGTCGCGCAGCGATGCCTTGCGGATGGTTCTGAGAGGCAAATCACCGGTCTCATCCCACTCTTCAATCTCAACCATGAAAGCGAAGCTCATCTTGTCGAGGTCGCCGCGCTTCATCTTGGGCACAATCGAGCGAACATCCGGGTCATCCGGGTCCAACTCGGTTTCCATGTACAGGCCGCGATCATCCTCGACCAGCTTCAGGGTTTTGGAGCGGGTTCGTGCAAGCGGCAAACCTTCGTGATTTACCAGGAACACCACATCATCCCGGCCGATCGCATCGGAGAACGCGCCAGGTGCAATGACCTCTTCAAACCAGTTGCCAATATTGGCGCGCTCATTGAATACGGCAGCGTGACCGGACACGCGCAGCGGACCCTCTTCGTCAGCGCGCACCTCAGCGGGAAGCCCGCCCCTTACTTCAGTTTTCACTTTCATCGCTCTCCCCTTGGGATTTAATCGGGACGGTAGCGCCCTGAATCATCAGGTCTCCGCCATGATCGTCGTCTGGCAGGTTTTCCCGCCGGCGGGCTTCATTCGGCTTCAGGACGCCGTTCTGGATGCCTTGCGCGTATCCGTCCATTCGCGTCTTGAAGTCGCCGCGAAGCAGGCCGTCCAGGTTGAACTCCGCGTATATCTCCTGCTCACCGCGGCCAAATATCTTGAGGTTTAGCTCCTGCTCAAACTGCTCAACCCAACGCTTGATGGTGTGTTTTACAAAGTGAAGGTCTTGCTGCTCGGTGTTGGAGAAAGTGCCGTGGCTCAGGTCTTGGAGGAACACTGGTGGCAGCGAGTAGATGCGTGCGTACTCTTCAATCAGGAAGCGTTTAAGCTCCACTAGTTGAGATTTTGCAGGGTCAAGACCGATTGTTTTGAGTTCGTGACCAGTCGGTATCGTTACCGCCAGCCGGTTGTCCTTTGACGCCTTTCGGATCGCTTTCTGGAGGTCATCGGAGGCCCGATTCAGTGCCCCACCGGACTGAAAGTTTCCGGTCAGCACGAAAGGTGGAACGCCGCCATTCTGAAACAGCCTGCTTCCGTACTTGGTCGCAGCAATGCCAAGCCCGATGGTGTCACGGTGAAGCCGGATAGGGTTCCAGTGGTTGAGCAAGTCCGCCTTCATGGCAAAAGAGACGTCGATCACCTGGCGAGAGAGATAAATCCGCTTTCTGATCCCCGGCGCGTCATAAACGTATTCAGGCAGGCCACCAGCCCCCCTGCGCACAGTGACGTGCTCGGGAATCAATGGCTCCAGGCCCGTGATGACGCCGGTCCTGTCTTTGACGATAAGAGTGAAAGAGCGCCCACTGGTCAGCACACGTTCAAATGTGTACTTCCTCCAATCGAAAGAACTCATCTCATCGGAAACTGCGTCGTGCAGGATCGACGCAATGGGACGGTCCGACTTCTCGCGGCTATCACCGGACTTCTCGTAGACCATCAGCGGAAGACCAGCGATAGTGCCTGAAATAAAATTAACCGCCGCCCATATTGCAGGAACACCCAGGGCGCTTTCTGTATTCACGACCACGCCGGACTCGGCATCGATGCCATCAGATAGCATGTCGATCAGTCGAGCCGATGTCAGGGGCACGGTCGGATCTTCGACGGTAGAGCGACTCTCCGTCTTGTCTCGATTCCAAAACGCCATGTGTTACCCCAGAATTGAAAAGTTTTCGTCTTCCCAGGGGGAGACAGGTTCTGATTCGTCGGCCACGGATGAGACGCCGACCGCCATTAGCAAGGCCACCATGTCATCGATCTTGTCTGCGGATCGTTTCTTGTCCGGGGCCATGTTCATGTTCTGATCTCTGCGCGTGACGATGTTGGAAGCACACCAGCCAAGCACTTGGTCGCCGCCGTGGCGCAAGTTTCCGGCAATGTATGAGCGCTCAAGAGCCTGCATTGCTGGGTGGTACGATTTAGCGCCCTGGGCGAACTCAATCATCGGCAGGTTTTGCTCTACCAGCCTGTTCACCAGGTCAGTGGCATTCCAGCGGTCAAAGGCAATCTGCTGAATGTTGAACGTATGATGCAGGTCGATGATCGCCTCCTCGATGACGCCGTAATCAACGACATCACCAGAGGTTTGCTGAACCAGTCCAGTCTCAACCCAGGCGCTATACGGAACAGTTCCCCGCTCCGTCCTCTGCGCTACCGCCTCAGATGGCACCCAACGCCAGCCTTTTGTGTAAGTGATCCCATCTACTACCCAAACCAGCCGGAAAGCCGCAAGGTCTGTGGTGCTGGCAAGATCGAGCCCCCCGTAACATGGATGTTCAGACAGCCAGCCCACGTCAACTTCACCATCACATGCTTGCCACTTGGTTAAATCAATCCAGCCTTCTGCTGTGGAGGCCGGCCGGTTCAGTCTCTTGATTCGAAACTCTGCCAGCTTTGACGGCATCTGCCGCGCCTCGACAGCCTCCTTCCGAATTGCAGAAAGAAGGTGTGGGTTCACGTCCAGAAGCGGGTTTGCCTTTATCCAGGCGCTTTCGTCAAACTCGTCGTCCGCCTTGATCTTGAGGGTTTTGTTTTCCTCATCAACCGCGTAGAAAACAGCCAGATAATGGTCGGCATCATTTCCGAAGACCCCACCCAGAAGCCGCTTTGCAAACATCCGTATTTCGGCCCAGGGGCCGGGATTGGTGTAACCCTCAGTGGTTGTGTAAAGCCACAAAGGATTTCCCCTGGCACCCGCGGCAGAGGTGAGTACGTTGAGCAAATCTGGCGTCTTGTGCGCGTGTATCTCATCCAGCGCAACGTGGCTCGGGTTCAGGCCATCTTGTGTTGATGCCTTTGCGTGCAACGCCTTGAAACTGGAGCCAGTCTCGAAGCGAGTGACCGACTTTGCCCAGGTCTCGAGACCGAATGCTTCGCGCAGGTCAGGCGTCTTGTCGACCATCGCCTTGGCGACCTTAAAGATTATCGCCGCTTGGTCATAGGTCGTGGCCGCACTAATCACCTGCGCGCCCTCTTCGGGCTCACAGCACAGGCAATAGGTCATTATTCCCGCCGAAAGCGTTGATTTCGCGTTCTTGCGAGCCACAGCAAAAAGAGCCGAGGTAAAACGCCTGTGTCGGAACTCGCCGTACCCATCAACATCAACAGCCGCCCTGCGGCGAAACCCGAAGAGTTGCACGACGAAGAATACGTGGGACGGATGCATGAGAATCGTTGGGGTGTCCCACTTCCCTTCAACGTGCGGCAGCTTCTCAATGAAGTCACACGCATCACATGCATGCCACTCATCAAAGATGAACGGCGAACCTTTCTTGCGGGCGCGAGCCAGATCGTCAATAAACCGCTGACTGGCTTGCCGGATCAGCAAGCCGTGCTTCTTCCCCTTCTTGTCCCGGATCGCGGACCTCGCATAGTCCTTTGCGATCTTGACGTAATCACGCACGCTTGCCGTTTGCCGCGAACTTGTTTCCCTTCGGCTTTTCGCCGCCCGCTGCAACCTTGCGGCGACTGGCCGGCGTCATGCCGAACTCCGAGAACATCCCTTTAAGTGCGCTGTTCTCCGCTGCTGTTGATTCCATTCCAGCGCGCGCCTTCTTCCTGAACATCTGCCAGGCAAAACAAAGCTGCTCCAAAGAAAAAAGGTCAACGACCTGCAGCACCCGAGCTGCCACCAGTTGCGGCCCCAGTTGGTTCCACATCTCAGCGCCATCCGTAGATAGGTGCTGCGGTGGCTCGGGAAACTTGCTTACCAGGTCAAACTCCGGAGCATCAGGCACGCTCCTGTCAGGCCTATCCGTGCCCGCCAGAACCTTGAGGTTCGGAGCGGTCGGCTTCCGTCCTCTAGCCATGATTTACTCCGTAAATTTCAAATCTGAATTTTGACCGTGCAAAAAAAAGACTACCCACGCGGTCTTGCGTCGAAGGGTTCATGAGATTGACCCACCCCCTCCCCGATTGCCGAACCCGCCATCCTCGGCCGCAGTTTTGGTCGAGTGGCATCGCTTGCACAGCGGCTGCCAGTTGGAACTGTCCCAGAACAGACGCATGTCTCCCTTGTGGGGGATAATGTGGTCCACGTCAGTAGCTGTGGTCACCATCCCCCGCCTTTCGCAGTGCAGGCAGATAGGATGCTTGGCCAAATAGCCAGCCCGGGCCTGCCTCCACTTCGCGCCGTACCCACGCACCGCAGAAGACGCGCGTGCCGGACCTTTGTGTCGCGGGGCTGTCGCGTAACGTGGTGAATGGGTGCGAGGCGAAGTAGGCATTACTTCTCCAGGACATCCACAGCAATCGACCGATCATCCGTCCTGCCATCGCCCGTGGTGATCCGATTGGTCACGGTGTAGGTCAGCCCCAGCGTCCCACCACTCAGCCAAACCGTGGTGGCAGTGGTGCTCTTGCTGTCCGAGTCCACGGTCAGGTCAGAATCAGCCCCCGTGACACTCCACGAACTGGTGGTGATCGTGTCGTCCACCAGCCAGGCTGACCAGTCGATGGAGTAATCCAGGACTGCATCAGGGTCTTTGATCTTGCGGAATGTCATTAGGCAGACGCCATGGTCGCCGTAACAGTAACCGCCAGGGTGTCGCCGTCGTCCAGCCCCTTATCGCCAGCAGTGAAGGCCACCGCAGACACAAGAGTGCCCGATGTGCCGCCCTTGGTGCTGTTGGTGGTGATGAAGCCGCCGCCGATGGTCGTGCTGTTCGTGCTGATCGTGAACGTGGCCTTGGACGATGAGTTATCCACAGACTGACTGGACACGCTGCCCATCGTCAGCGTTTGGCGCACAGACTCATCGTATGCGGTGACCTCAGACCACCCTACGTGCGAGGCCATGGTGTCGCCTGCAGCCACTGTAGGCGTGCCATCAGTCAGCCCCACATAGTGTGCAGCGGTGTAGCTGGACCCCTTGTAGTACTTGTCCAGGATGTCATCCAGTCCCACGTTGGGAATGATGTTCTCCTCCTCGACAACCCACTTGAGGTTCCCGTGGCGATCTCGCGCCTCGAATCGGTACAGGTGCTTTGCCTTTACCGCCGCTGATACGTTTGATTTAGACATAGCCTGCCCTCCGACAGAGACGCCCGAAGCGCCGTCAGTGCTCATTGACATGGTGATTTCCTTAGTGGACCGTGAAGGTTCGGTTGTCGGGTTCCACAATGAACCCTCTAAGCTCCAGCTCGACACGGAATGTGCGGCTTGCTGGTGTTACAAGGTCGCCCGCAATCGAGGTTGCTGTGATCGTGATGTTGTGGATGTGCGAAACCGGTATGCCTGCCTGTGCGGCAGCCTGCGCTATGAGTGCACTGGCTGCCTCTACTGAAACCTGCAGGATGGCCTGTGCCTGGGCACCGGCTGAGTTTGTGGCACCGGCTGAAGCATTTACGCTGAACCCAGAAACGGCCTCCACCGTGGCGCTCATTCCAACACCAGCCGATGCATCCAGAGATATGGTTGCGTCAATCGCTGAACCGGTGGCCATGGTGGTCCCGCCCTCAACGCTTGCCAGCATGGATGCAAGCGCCTGGGCTTCAGCGGATGCTGTGGCACTTACTGTGGCGCTAACGACCATTGCGGCTTGAATCTGGCTTGCCGAGTCCACCTGACCGGCCATTGCCTGGCTATGCTCCGCTGATACGCTCATGGAACCTGCGGAAGTAGCCCCGGCTGATACGGCAGCATCATGTGACGCTGTGGCCGTGATAGACGCCACGAAATCAGCGCGCGCCACCATCGAGGCCCTAGCCTGCACGGATACCGGCATGTCAGCCAAAGCGTTTGCCCCGGCGGTTGCTGTAGCGCCATGCTCAACACCGGCCGGAATAGACGCCTCAGTGGAAGCCATTCCAGAAACCACCGAAGAATGGCTCGCTGCCGCGCTCATAGCGGCCGCTGATACCACCTCTGCCGACATGCTTACGCCTGCCTGCCCCTGCACCGCCCACGAGGCGGTGATGGTGGTGGAGCTGTAAAAAACACCGTCTGCGTCAATGGCCTGAAGGGTCTTTATCCAGTTCTCACCAATGCCTTCGTAAAACGCAACCGATGTGTCTCCTCGCATAGGGACTTCGGCAGCAAAGGCGATCTTGGCACCCAGTACGTCATAGCCCCACCGATAACCGGCTGTCGGGATGTCGAGGTAGTACGTCCGTAGGCTGGAGAAGATCGTGTTGCCTTTGGTGATAAAGGCCGCAGTCTCTGTGTTCGGGCTTTCCCCTGTTCCGGGAATAAAGTCGTCATCTTGTTCATAGCCAAACGAGTTCCAAGCAAACTGTGCGTCAGCACTGCCACTAGTATCGGCCAGAATGGCCGTGGTCAGCGCATCAATCTCCTGCAAATCCTGGTCAACAAAGTCCCGATTAGGGTCAATGTTCCGACTCGGGTTTTGTCTGCTCTCACCCCCAACAATGCCGTTGGCTGTCACGTTGAAGTAAAGGTATACGTCCCAGTTAGATCGGAAATCTGCGGCCTCCGTTGCGTCCAGCATGTGACGAACGGATGCCACAAAAGACACCCAGCTCACATGCTCCCCGGCGGCATGAATGCCGGCAAACATGACCAGCTTGCGCTTTGGCCCGGAGTCAGTGGTTGACCCACCCCAGGCCAGCTTTATCGCATATTGGCCATTACCGCCTACCGCCCTACCGTCGTCCCCGGTCTCGGTCGGAGTGGTGTTGTAGACCCCGCTGGAGTCGGCCGAGGTAGTTGGCGCTGCCACACTTGAATAATCGGCCAGCAGCTCGGCAGCGAACGTGGCGGCATCCGCGTTTTGCCCCATCGGGTGGGTCGAAACATACACCCGACCAGACGGAAGTGGACCGTCAAACGAGAAATCGATTGTGCCGCTAGTCCCGCCGGTCAGCGTCCTGCTGGTAGCCTGCGTCCAGGTGACGAAATCCTGTGTCCAAAGTGGCAAGAAATCTGTTGTTGGCGCAAACGCCGGTGTGTTCAATGTTGCCCGGTTCAGCTTGAAAACCGGGGTCTTACCTTCAACGCCCTCAACAGCGAACAGCAGATGCCGCCAGTCACCGTCCCGTGAATCAATCTCAAGCGTCGGCGTCAGCGTTGTAGCGCCCGTAATGCTCGACAGGCTAGACGACGCATTGCCACCATCAAAACCTGTTATCAGGGTCGTGGTTGCTACTGCATCGTCCACCCATGTGGGGACAAGTGACGCAGATCCGCTAATCCATGGCTTTTGCAGCGTTGCTACATAGGCCATTAGGAAATATCCACCACCGGCACGCGTCCGGCAAAGCAGACAGAATCCTTGTCCTCCGTGCCATCCAGGTCATACACGAACAGGAACACTTCACCGTCAATCGCAGCAGAAAACGAGTTGATATTGATTTCCAGAACACCGGAGCCGTCGGTGGTCTCTGTGGAGCCGTTGGCGTCAGACGCACCGCCGGGATTCAGGGCGTCCCATGCGTGGTAATACAGACCGGTCAGGCTCGCTGCTGCTGTAGTGCCGTCTGCCTGTTTGAGAGAGAGCTGTATACCCTTAACCGCGACTGCCGCTGTCGTAAAGCTGGAGCTGGTCGATACGGTGCTGTCATTGGTCGCCGCGTCTTCCTGCTGAAAGTGGACATAGTAAGCAGTGTCAGCGGTTAGCCCGGTAGCATTTGCGCTCTGAGCACCCGTACCAGATACAGCCTGACTTCCATCATCAGCCGCAGCCGCACCAGTGTGATCCTGCCCTGCCTGAACCTGGGCCACGCTCGGGCTGGTGGCTGACGTTGTGACCACCCAGTAAAGCGCTCCGTTGCCTTCGTTCGTAGACACCGAAAGCTCGGCAGTTGTCGATCCAGTTTGCGTACCACTGGGGCTGGATAGCGTTGGAGCGGTCACATCGGCCGCCGCAACCACAATATCAAAGCTGTTGGTATCTGCCGTGTCGCTGCCATCATCCGTGGCACGGACAACAATACTCGCCGTGCCGGTCGCCGTTGGCGTGCCGCTTATGACGCCAGTGGAGCTGTTCAGGCTCAACCCGGCAGGCAGTGTTCCAGTTTGTACCGCGTAGCTGAACGGTGTTTCTGTGCCGCTGAAGTAGCTCGAAAGATCCAGCGCGCTCATGGCGCTGTCTTCAGTCAGGTTCTGAGTGGGGACTGTGCCAGAGAAGCTTACCGGGGTGCTGCTTGCCGCAGTCCTGGGTGCCGAATCGCCCCCCGTGCCATAACCGATAACATCAACGTCAACGTTGTCTATCTGACCAGATACATACGCGCCTGAAACAATACCGGCAAACCCGGCAGCGGAAGTGCTACTGTCCGTAGCTGTAAGCGTCCAGGTCTCAGGCTCAGTCTCCACGCCCGCCCAAAACTTTGCGCTGATTGATGTGGCATTTATGCGTATGACAGCATGCTGCCACACGTTGTCGTCAGGCAAGTATGATGAAGATGCTTTTGTTGATCTGCTACCTGAATTACGCTCCGTGATTGCTCTACTGCCGCCGCCACTTCTTGCTTGCCCAGCAGCGTAAAGGTTTGAGTTCGCCAGAGCCGTGCCAGATCCACGACCAAATACCAGGCACTCCTGATTGCTTCCAGTCTGGTTAAACCGGTATTTACAATAGACCTCAATATCATCGCGATCGCTGTGAGCGTCGATAGCATCCCACGATGCCCCGAAATAACCAGTGGTGCCACCAGATGTTAGAATCCGCAGCACCTTCCCGCCTGTCGCGCCAGCATCGGCCTTTGTAAGCACGTCCCCAGAGGAGGTGTTGAAACGGATAGTCCAATCGCTAGGCAGGGCGTCTGCCGTGTAGCCAGAAAAGTCTGTGAATCCAGTAGCCATCAGTGACCCAACACGCTCAGGTAGTAATCAATGTCTGCATCGCCCTGGGGCAACGGCAGGCCGAAGAATGATTCGCCGTGATCGCCGTGCGTCAGGTAGTAGCCCTGATCGCGCCACTTGTCTCGGCCAGCCCTGTAGCGGGGGCGGTCAATGTCCGGGTCGGTGGGCAGCGCCATACTGATCTGGCGAAGGCCTTCCATTGCAGAACCGAAAACAACGCGGCCATTGCCACACGCCACGGCGCTGCTGTAGCTGGTGTTGCTGTATCCGTACTTGGCAGATTTCCCGCCACGGCCACGGGCAAGGCCGCGCTTGTCGTAAGGTGTCAGCGACCACTTGGAACCGTCAGGCGTGTACACGTCCGGTGCGCCCACATCCCACTGCGAGACAAACACGGTGCCCTCGGGGCCTGTTGTGCCGTCACTCACAGCGATCTTCAGGAACGTGCCACGACCAGAAACATGCGGGATGACCACCTCGATTTGACCATCCACCAGGTGAACCCGGCGCACCTGCTCCTGTGCTGCTGACCCGAAGTAGAGCCAATCACCCAGCACATACAACCCTTCAGGGGCCACAACGTCTTCGGCGCGGCGATCTTCCAGTGTGCCGGTAGTCTGCACCTGGCGGTTACGGTCAACGGTAGCCAGTGCAGCGCCTTCAACAATGACGCGCTCCAGCTCGCCTGTTTCCATGCTGTACTGCGCAATGCGGTGGGCACCGCGCTCTGAAACGATCAGAGAATTGCCCCAGCTCACGCAGTCCCAGCAGTCAGGGGCAAGGATGAACTCGGACACCTTCGGCGGCACACCGTGGGCCGTGGCGTTGAATTCCACCCGGCAAACCCGGTTGTTCTGCGAGTCAGCCAGGAACGCCACAGGGGCCGTGATGTGCGGCCTGCGGTTGCCCTCTTCCGGTATCCGGTCGGCAGTGTTATCGACCTTCAGGCTTTCGGGGTACCAGCACATGCCCCAAAGCTCATGGAAACCCCGCCGCTCTACAGGAACGGCAGACCAATCACCCACCAGCTCCAGCTCGGGTTCATCTTCCCAATAGCTCGGTGGTGACTTGTGGCGGTATCCCACCAGCGTGGTGAAGGTGCCGTTGGGGCTGACACGGACAAAACGCCATGGGTCAGTCACATACAGGTTATCCATTAGCGGCGAACCCGGCTCATCGTCCTGCTGGCCCGTGCCGATGCTGATATGACTGGCCATGGTCAGGACATTTGCGCCCCTGGGGCCGTCCAGCAGCTCCACCACCGGCAGCTTGTCGATGAAGTCAGACCAGAAATAATCCTGCTTCGTCGCTGTGCTGAGAATGCCGTCCTTGTTCCGGTTCAGCCTGCGGGCGTGGCCTGTAACGCCGCCCGTGAGCATCTCCAGAAACACGGAGTTGTCACCCGGCACTGTGCTGAAGTGCGGAAACTCCCGGCGCGGGCATGGCCACGGCTTCGGGTCGTGTACAGCGGGCACCCAATCAAGATTGAACCAGCCGTCAATCTCATGGCTCCCAGTGAACACCGGAATCCGCTCCTGCACAGGCAGCTCGCCACGCAGCACAAACACTGGATACGGCACACTGGTTTCGTCGCCAAACTCAGACAGGTCGAGAACGTGCCAACCAGGTGCAAGCCCCGTGGTATCGACCGAGAACGCACCAACCTTGGAGTCAGGCGCAAGCAGCGTGGTCGCGTGTGGCTTACCGTCAATGAACAGCGTGTACTCTGCGCCCTGCAACACCCGCCTACCGCCACCACCCGATGTGGTCATGTTTTGGCAGTCGAAAGCCACCGAAACAAGATCATCGCGCCAGATCGTCAGCTTTGAGGCTCGCGTATACCGGCTGCTCCCGTTCCACTCTTCAAAGTTCAGCAGCGCCGCCTCGTTCACGCGCTTGTGAATGGCTGCGGGCTTGGTGCCGGGGTCTGGCTGCGGTTCGGGTTCTGGTTCAGGCTCAGGCTCAGGCTCGGGCTCGGGCTCCGGCTCAGGGTCTGGATCAGGCTCCACCGGCTTGTCAGCGGTCATCCAGTCCGGGATAACCAGCGTACTGTCGGGCTGGTGAATGGTGTAAACACCCGGCCCTTTCTTGATTGCCGACTGCACCGCCTTTCTGCGTTCGCTGTGACGACTGACCACAACGCCATCACGAATCAGGCTCATGTCTGGCTTGGTATCGGTATACTCAGTCACTGCTGACTCCATTTAGGCAAAGATCGCGCTCAACCTCACGCCGTTTAACCAATCCAGGAAGCTCAACCTTCACGCCCGCTAAGGTTGCGTAACGCCAGCGCAACAGCTCATTGCAAGCGCCTTCTGTGTCGCCTGCGTTCAACTTCTTGCGTAGGGTGCTGGACTCAAACGCCCGAACGCCCACGTTGTAGGTAAAACTGGTGAATGCGGCCAACTGGTCTTGCGTCAGATCCACGTCAACACGCGCCCTGACTGCTCGCTGATAACCTATGATTTGCTCGAAAAGGTATTCTTCGCACTCAGCCTCTGAGTACTCTTGCCCAATCTCAACGCCCTTGGTCATACCAAAACACGCGGTCGGGATGCCTACAGGGTCAAGGTATGCGGCAGTTTTGAAGCCCTCAAAACCGGCAACAAGGCTCGCTGTGGTCGCAAGCGCCAACGCGCTACGGCGTAGAATCATCGCCCAAACGCTCCATCTTGCGCTTGAAAATCACACTCTCGCGTCTGTCGCGCCGAAGCTGGAAAACCACCTGTGTCAGGTAGCCGACAATCCCCAGGCAGATACCAACAATCACGCCAAGCTCCGCTATCGTTAATGCGCTCTGCACGAAGGCTGGATCTTGAGACGCCCTATCCACAACCTGCCCAGCAACACCAGAACCCACGGCAGCGGCTGTACCTGCACCACCAACCTTTCCCGATATGTTGATCGCGGCTTGCTCTACCGCGTGCTGAGTTGGGCTAGACATTCAACTTCCTTGGGGTTAAAGCACCCACGCGCACGCCCCAGTGGATAGCCTGGTGAGCTGACGGCGGTGGGTGATCCGGCGGAAGTTGTCCAACTGACGCCGAATAGGAATAAAAAAGCCCACGAGTAGCGGGCAAGGGCCGGTTTGCGAATCCGGCTCCATCAAGTCGAAATAAAAAAGCCCGCACGCGGCGGGCAAGGACCAGCGGTGGCTGGTGGGGTGTTCCTGTGCAATGTTGGCTGCTGATTCGTTAAGCGGGCGCCAACCGCAAACTATCCCGGACTATATACTTGCGCCTGCCCGCCGGGTTCGCCTTCCTGTGCTCAGGATTAAGCAGGCACAAAAAACCCGCACTTGGCGGGTTCTCGGTGTGACAAAAAGTCTATACTGCCTGATTATGCCCAATCTGCTGCGACAGTCAACCCCCCAATCGTGATTCTATCCAACCCTCAGCGCGGTGACGCATATCCCTGACGTGGTGCCGAGTATGGCGCGTTTGTGTCTCCTTGCTCAGCGCTCTGGCGATCACGGCATCGCTGCAGCAGTGGACGTATGACATAACGATAACAGCGTGGCGGTACTCATCAACACTGGCGAGCTGTGATACCACTCTATCAACATGGCCGTGAGTCTCATCATCAAGCGCAGAAAGCTTTACCGCCCATCCTCCGCTTTTGCTCAGTCGGGAAAATGGAGTTTCATGAGGATAGTCAAGATGATATGGATCATTGATAGCGCGACTCTTGCCCCAGCGAATAAGGTACTGCTGCACGTCACTTCCCATCATCAACCCCCATCAGCCTTTCCCGCCCAATAGCCCTATCAGTCCAGCCGCACGACTGACACCACCAAGCCCTTACCTTCATACCCTCGGATGCGTTGATGCACGGAGTCACCTGCTTACCGCAGTGAGGGCAATTCATCGCCTATCCCTCTTGTCCATCCACATCGCCAGCAGCAGTATCCCCACCCTCACCCCGTACCAGAGCAGGGGGCCGAAGGTGAGGATTGCCAGGAGCCACCAGCACGTCATGAGATACCACGCAATTTCTTGTAGTGCCGCGCCCTGCGGCTGAATATGCGCTTAACTCGCTTCATCGTTTAACTGCGCCCGTGGTTTTGGTGATAACCAAACTTGTTCTCTGCGGACTTTCTTGCGCAAACCGCGTCCATCCAATCACCATATCCACCAAGAGATATTCTTTTACCAGTGTCACTTATGGCCGCATACCATCGCCCATTATTTTTATTCCTATAAACACCCATAACGCCGCTGGAGTTGTTTTTGTATTTCGCCATATTTTTGTTGTTCTCCAGTCTGTCAACAACGCGAAGGTTCGCCCATCTGTTATCCGCCCTATCTCCGTTGATGTGATCGATTTCACCTTGTGGCTCAACCCCCTCCGAAATCATATACACCACCCGGTGCGCAGATAGCGTCACCGGAACCCCATTTACAGAAATTCCGATGTATATGTACCCGTTTACACCTATACCCCCGGCAGCCATGCCTTTAAACTTGTTTTGTGGGGAGCATGTTTTTTTCCAGGTCAAATTTCCGGTCTGACTGTTGTAGTCCAGCCTACTTTTTAATATTTCAACTAGATTGTTCATAAAGAACTCCTGAATATTTTCTTGTAAATTCTGGCTTTTCTTGAAAAAACAGCCTTCACCCTTTTTGCGTATTGAGCGTCAAAGGTGCGCGCGCCGTTGTCGTGCTCAATACGCTGCACCAGTTCGGGGCCATACCTTTCGGTGAGTCGCAATCTGTACTCCACCACGTTTCCCGATAACTCACGATTGCACCGCTTGCATTGTCCGTGAGCGTTGAACACGTTGAAACGTAGGTGCGCTGCTGCACCCCTTGACCGGTAATGCCCGCAGTCAAAGTGCCCGCCCGTAAACCTATCTTGCTCGTAGCACCCGCACGATATGCACGGCTTACCGTAGTCCCTTGCCCGTATGTAAGCGTTGAAAGCGGCCTGCGCTTCCTTCATCCAATCGGCTTTGGTTTTCAGCGCCTCCTTGCGCTTCCTGAGAGCCTTTCTCGCGGATTTCTCCCGCGCCTTGGCGTTGTGCTGAATGGCGCACCGTGGCCCGCACACGGCCTGCATTGACCTCATTGGGTTGAAGTCACGCTTGCAGACTTTGCAGACCTTGGTTCTCGCCATTACAGCGTCACCAGCCCGCCATGCCGTGACACCATCGCCCCCGGCCTGAACTGTGGGTTGCGGTTGGCCTCACTGCCGCACTCTTGAATCTCCCCGCCCTGGGCAAGGAACCGCTCAACGTCTGCCTCAATCTCTGCCCTCTCCCGCTGCTTTGTCTCGCTGTAGTTGCGGGCCACGGGGTCGCTGCTGGGGAAGTGTCTTAGCTTTTCTGATCTCATTTCGAATCCTCACTTAACCAGGCTTGCGCCGTATTCCAGAAGGTAAAACTTCGGTGCCAAGATTATTTTTAAAGCCGCCATTGCGTTCGAGATGGATGCAAAAAATGTTACTGCTGAAGCACCGAAAACGGTGCCCACGACCACAACGCCCGGATGGGCATATCCGTTTTCGTCGTATACAAGATTTAACTTCGTGTTTTCGCGCCAACGGTCCTTGCTGGGGTCCAGCTTGACCTTTCTGCAATGCCGTGGAACTATGACCCAGATAAAAGCAGTTATGGCGGCGAAAATGACCGCCCACACAATAGCCTCCAGCATGTGCCAGACCAGCAACTGCTGCACAACATCGGGCACTTCGCGCTGCGCAAAGTCTGTGGCTGTATCCACTCCATCAAGAACTCTCTGGAGCATTTCAGTTAGTATCAATTCTGCTTTTTCGTTCATGCCGCTACCTCGCTTGGGTGGAGAAGGCACAGCCCCTGCTGGCTGTACTCCCTCACCACGGTTTCAATAAATTCGGTTGCTTGGGCTTTCGCCATTTTTGAAGTGACTGGAAGCCAGTCCATTGCACGCAGCTTGAACTCGTAATCAAGCGGCTTGATCGCCTTGTCGTAGACGTAGCAAAACTCCTCACTGTGAGCGCGGAGAATCGGCACGCCATATCTCAACTTGCATTCCCGCCGTATGTCCACAATGGCGCTGCCTGGTAGCTGTGAGGCAATCTGCTGGTACAGGGCATAGATAAGCGAATTCTGGTCAAGGCTCCGGGACTCTGGCACGAACTCAACCACAGGCCGCTTGCCCGAAAGCCTCAGAGTCCCAACGTGCGCCATGAACCGCTGCATCACGGTCTCATTGCTCAAGTCCCAGCGACTCACGCCTGCGCTCCCAAGCGACTTTTAAGTGAGCCTCTACCAATGAACGCAAGTGACTCGGAACCCTCTGGAGCGCGTCCCTGCGCCCTTGCAGCAACTCGATTGCGGCGATTTCTGCCGCGAGGTGCCGGGGCCAGACCTGTGCGGAGTCGCCAGTTGATTTCCCGCTGGACTTCGACATAACCGTTGCGCCTCGCTGCTGCCCCAATAACCGATTCGTGTACCTGCTCAAGCTCCTCGGCAAGCTCTGCAAGCATGTACTCAAGTTGCTCAAGGGTTGCCCAGCGCATAGGGCGAATGAACGTGCGGCGCTGTACCGTCAGTGGGTTGGTGTTCATCAGTAGTACCTCGGGCTGCAATCGGGTATGTCCCAGTTCTTGCGCCAAGGATCACGCAACGGCGATACGGTTGTTGGCCGTGCAAGATAGGTCTGCTTTGCGGTGATCTTCTCCTTCGGCACAACCACAACCTCACCCTCACGCACCAGCTCCTGAAGCGCATTCATCGCCGTGCTGCACGATGACTTGATGGCCCCACTCGCCTGCGCGATAGTGAACGGCTGGCGTTTCTGGAATAAAATCGAATTGCGTAGTGTCTCCATGTGCCTTTCACGCGCTGCGCTCATGCTGCACTCCCTTGAATTTCGGTTAAGAACTCGGCCCTGCGCTCGTTCTCAGTGAACTGTCGTGATGGGTGGTGATACAGGCGTATTGCCCCCTCAAACTCCCCATGACGCTGCTTTGCCACGATCAGTTTCTGGTCGCTGGAATCCTTCAGGTACTCAAGGCTCTTGGCGTCAAGGGAGACGCCCATTTCCTGCATCCTGAGTAGGTTGGCGCGTTTCTTGTCAGCCCACACAATGAAAAGGTTTTGCGCTAAATCTACGATCGCTCCGTTTCCCTTGACGTCGAAACGCGAGGGTATGTATTCGTCACCGCCAGACCCAGGCTTACGAACGTGGTGGACAAGGGCAACGTGAATATCGAGCGCCTTTGCAAGCGACACCAGCTCACTCATGAACAGCCGCTCGCGCTCCATGTCATCCGACACGCGGCACATAGACAGCGAATCGACAATGACAAACTTGCAGCCTTCATTCGCCATTGCGTGTATGGCCCCAAGCACCTCAAGTGGTGGAACTGAGCCAAGGCGGTCATAAAACCACATGCGAGTGTTGAGCCAGTCGATCATGCTGCCAGCCCATTGCGGGTTGGGGCTGGGTGAGCCGCTACCCTGCTGACACATCAGGTGAACCAATCCCTCAACCGGCATCTCAAAAGACGCAATGCCAACCGTCACATCACGGCTTGCCCACAATGCGACCTGATTCAGTAGTGTTGATTTCCGGTGACCGTTGATACCGGCCCATATACTGATTTCTCCACTGCGGAGCCTGACGCGGGTGTGAGTGCGCGACCAAGGCAGCTTCAAGCCTGATATTTCATTGGGGTGCTGTAGCCGGTGCAGAACCTGATCCCTGAACTCAACCGGCCTGCGGAGAGAGTTGAACTCAGTCTCGGCGTAAATGGCTTGCAAGTCCTGGTCGGTGAAATCGTGTTGGCTCGGAATAGTTCTCATATCTCAACCATCCCCGAACCCGATTTAGGGGCTTCGCGCTTAGATTCCCAAGTTCTGACGCAAGCCTTCCAGCATTTGATTTTCGTCTTGCCACGCATCCAGCCGTTTGACTCGTAATGGTCAACGAAGGCTTGTGCGTCAACAGAGTTACCGCGAGAGGAACAGTATTCTGAAACCTCATCAACCGAGGGAGGTGTAAACCGACCACTCTTTCTTTCTTTCTCTTCTTTCTTTCTTTCTTGCATGACAGAATCATGACTCGTCATGCCTTCATCATGACCTATCATGACCCCATCATGATTTTGCTTTGCCTTTGTGAGCATCTCGCGCATCTTTGCGTTGCTTGTCATGGACGAATCCATGCGCTTCAACATCTTCACGCAGAAAATCCTCCCTTGGCTATCTGCGCTGAAAAGTCCTAGATTTACCATGTAAATCATCATTTCTTGCACGATCTCCCGACTCAAACCAACGTCATACGCAATCACCTCCGCGTCATGCTCAAGTTCAAAAGTTAGGTTATGGGCCTCTACCGACTGAGCTATCAGTTCAAGGCAGTACCAGTACAAACCATATCCCTGAAGCCCATATTTCATGCGTACACGTTTGAGTTTCGCGTCTGCACTGGCATTGCTATCATGCTTAAACCACTGCACTATGCGGCGCTCCTTTTCTTTGTGTTAATGAGAGCCTGACGGAAACGCTCAAGGTCTTTACCTTCAAGCCTTTGGCCTTTGCTCATAGCCTGCCTGCCGATTTCAACCACAAGCTCGTCTTCAGTCTCAGTGCGGCGCTTGCGCTCTGCTGGATAGTTGCGGTCTGTTGGCGGGTACAGGTCGGAAAGTTCGAAACCAATTGACGCCAGAACATCATTTGCCCCGCATCCAGCAAAACAGTTCACCAGTGTCCTGCCGTCGCCAACGTCTCGGATTGAAAGTGAAGGCCCCTTGTCGTCGTGCGCTGGGCAGCGAGCCATCCACTTGCCATCACTAACCTGTCGGCAGTGATCCAGGCGAGAGACAATATCGTGAGCGCTCATGCGACCCCCTTCATGCGCTTCAGGCGATTAAGTTCAGCCTCAAGCTCAGCAATGCGGTTTGATTCAGTGAGGTACTTTTCAACCAGATACATCACCGGGCTTGTGTCGCCAGTGACTTCGATGAACTTTTCCAGATCGTCCAGCGTGAAGCGTCTGGAGTCGTTAGGGCTTTGCGCCAGCTTCCGCGTCAGGTCTGACGGGGAGTAGTCCATATCAGCAGCCAGGGCCTTCTGTGACGTCTGCTGGTGGTGGGCACGATACGCAACGAACTCGCGGCAGCTTTGGTAGCTATCGACAAGCCCAGCATCGTAGTTGAGAGTGATTTGCTGCATTTCTGTTTCCCCCGCTTTCCTTGTCTTTCCTGTAGAAAATCCAGCCAAATAAAAACCGCTCACAGGGAGCGGCTAGTTATGCGGCAGATTTGGAGCGGTACATGGATTCATCAAACTTCAGCGCGCCCCGAGTTGCTTTTTCAAGCAACCGCGCAGCCACTTCGGGGATGTTCTCGCCCCACTTTGAAATGGCTGGCTGTGACACCTGGTACCCTTGTGCGAGTAGCGCATCGCGCACGGCAACCTGCGTGGTGAAGTGCTTGAGTACGTCTGCTTTTTTCATTGCCGTAAGGTTCCTGTGGATAGCTTCACGCCCATATTATAACTTCGGTTATCGTTTGTCTATAACTTTGGTTAATTGGCACATAACCCGCGCTGCATAACAATGGTTATATGGAAATGAAAGACAGAATCAGAAAACGCATGGACGAGCTTGGGATGAGCCAAGGGGAACTGGCCGAGCTCATGGGTGTGTCGCAGCCAATGATCGCCAAATACCTAAATGGGGCTAAGACCAAGAAGCTCTTGGAGATGGCCGATGCGCTTCAGTGCACGCCCGAGTACCTGCAGGATGGAAGAAACCCACCGCAAGCCGTGTTTGACAAAAGCGGCACGAATGTGACTAACATTCGCAAAACAAATATAAAGGGATGGATTCCGTTGATTAGTTATGTGCAGGCCGGTCAGTGGTCTGAAGCCATAGACCTATATGATCCCGGTTATGCGGAAAGTGTAGTCCCGACGACTGTGCCGCACTCTAAGCACACCTTTGCATTGCGTGTTGACGGGCCTTCTATGACGCTACCCGATGGGGTGAATGGGCATAGCTTCCCGGCTGGAATGGTCATATATGTTGACCCTGAAAAGCCAGCGCAATCAGGTGACTATGTTGTCGCCAAACACAGTGGTAATGGGCATGTGACGTTCAAGAGGCTGCTGTCTGAAGAAGGCAGGCCGGTGCTTGTGCCGCTGAATCCTGACAGAAGTGCATTCCCTGTAATCAGGGATGAATTTGAAATTATAGGCAGAGTAATAGACGCCTCATGGGGCGGCTTGTAGGGGGATTTATGGCGCTTATCGCGTGTCCAGACTGCGGTAAAGAAGTATCCAGCAACGCACCAGCCTGCCCTGGCTGTGGCTCCCCAATAGCAACCGGCGCATCAGTTGCCCAGCGCGGCGACATCATCCCCTACTCCGATCAGGAGGTTGCTGTGATGCTCAGCAGGAAGAAGAAAACCAGCCACCTGCTTCACCTTTTCCTCACGATCATCACCCTCGGCCTATGGGTTGTGGTCTGGGTCATTGTGGCGGCGAGCAACGGGTCGCAAAACTCAGCGATTGATAAGCGGATCAACAACGGCAAGCGACTCAGATAGCGCCAAACAGTAATCCAGAGCCCGCCAAGTGCGGGCTTTTTTGTGCCCCCAATTTTCTCCCAAAATAAATATAACTCGGGTTATTGCATATTATAATAACTTTGGTTATAGTACTTACATGCCCGACAACAACCGGGCCGGGAGAACGAAATGATCTCAATAGCAAACATTCTGATTGGCGTGGCCTTCGGGCTGGCACTGGTCATCACTATCGCGGGGCTTTTGGTATGAACATTTATCAGGTGATCGGCGCGCTGGGTGATATGGAAATCCCGGACGGCGTTATCAGTGTCATGCGCGGCCATGACGACCAGTGGCTTGTGCAAATGAGCCTGGTTGGCTTTATGGCAGCTTTCCCGCAGCACAACACAGCGCCGTACAGCGACAAGAACACTGAATACTACTTTGAGGCACTTGGTGTGCGCGTTTTTGCGCTCCAGCCGGTGCAGGAGGTAGCGGCGTGAATGACGTGAAATATATGTTCCCTGACCGACGAATGGCATACCCCAAGCCCATGGAGGCCTTCTGGAAGGTCTTTCCTGTTGCTGTAGTCAGCTTTGCTTGGGGTGGTATCAGCGTCTACTTCTGGCTTGGAGGTGCGCTGTGAAGAAAGTGACGGTTATGGCGTGGTGCGAGGTTGAGTGCCTGCTTGCGCCTACAGAGGGCGACTTTGGCGACACAGATTATGTCATCGAATCTGCCTCTCCTGTGAAGAGCAATCTGATGCAGGGTATCAGCGAAACGCGCAAGGCCGAGCTCTACGAGGCCGTTGACGAAAAACTTGAAGATGAATCATTCCAGGCTGCAGATCCTGGGCCAGAACTGAGGGCATACGCATGAGAGAGAAATTTGTAACTGTAACGCTTGAGGTGCCGTTGAAGCATATTAGTTTCAGCGACTGCGGAGACGGGTGCGGGCGCATAGACGGCCTGAAAAACGCGACACTTGATGGGCGCACTATAAGCCAGTTCGCGCCCAGTGATGTGCTGGCTGCAGAGAACGCAATGTACATGGAATTGGGGCACTTCGGCGGGGGCGGGTACGACCTGCAAAAAGAAATGCAGGCGTTCCGTGATGAACTGGTTTCAGGCGACATTGTGACCGCTAACCGGAGGGCTGGGTGATGAATAACGTAGTCGTGCAACACCCGGCAGACAACCGTAGCCTGGCCCCCATGCGGTCGGCAGAGTTGCGCCAGCAGGTTGGGGTGATCAAGGATGTGCTGGACCACATAATGCAGAAGAATGTTCACTACGGGGTCATTCCGGGCTGCAAGGAGCCGAGCCTTTACAAGCCTGGAGCTGAAAAAATCATGTCTGCTTTTCGACTGTCGGCAGACCCTGACATTACCGACCTGAGCGACGACGACCAGATCCGCTATCAGGTAAAGGTGCGGCTGGTATCTCCCTCTGGTCATTTTGTTGGGGCCGGGATTGGCGAGTGTTCCAGCAGCGAGGAAAAGTACAAATGGCGCAACGCTATCTGCAAAGAGGAATTTGACGAAGCCCCGTCAGACCGCAAGCGCGAGAAGTGGACGCGCGGCTATCAGGGTAAGCCGAACTTCAAGAAGCAGCAGATCAGGACCGAGCCATCAGACCTTGCCAACACGATCCTCAAGATGGCCAAGAAGCGCGCCCTGGTTGATGCGGTATTGACCGCCACCGCAGCAAGCGATTGCTTCACGCAGGACATTGAGGATCTGCCGCCTGAGTACCTGGACCCGGTAGAGCAGCCCACCAACGGCAGGCAGCCGCCTGCTCCCTACCCTGACGACCAGTTTGCCAAGAACCTTCCGGCATGGAAGAAGGCGATTGACGACAAGAAGAAAACCCCGGACCAGATCATAGCCATGATTCAGTCCAAAGCACCACTGAGCGACCAGCAGAAAAACACTATCCGCAACTGTGCGGCGAAAGAGGGAGAAATTGTATGAACATCATTGATGCAGTCCAGGGCAGCGACGAGTGGAAAGCGGCCCGCGCGCAATACCACACCGCCAGTGAGGCTCCCGCCATGATGGGCGCCAGCAAAAAGGTTTCCCGCAATGAGCTGCTGCGCATGAAGGCCACCGGCAGCGAAAAGGAATTCAGCGAGTGGACAGAGAACGTCCTATTTGCACGGGGTCACGAAGTCGAGGCACTGGCCCGCCCAATTGCCGAGGAAGTCATAGGCCAGGAGCTGTACCCGGCGACCGCCACCAATGAGGACGGCTACCTGCTTGCGAGCTTCGATGGCGTCACGATGCTGGAAGATGTGATTTGGGAGTGCAAGCAGTGGAATGAGGCCAAGGCCAACACTGTGCGCGATGGCCTCACACCCAAGGATGATTACTGGCAGGTTGTCCACCAGCTCGCCGTCAGCGGTGCCGAGAAGTGCCTATACATGGTCACGGATGGAACAGAGGATAATACGGTGTGCTGCTGGGTTACGCCAAACAAAGACGATACCGCCGCTTTGATGGCAGGTTGGAAGCAATTCGACAAAGACCTTGCCAACTATGAGCACGTTGAGCAGACCGCCGCGCCTGTTGGCGAGGCTGTAACTCAGCTGCCATCAGTATCCGCCCAGGTATCCGGCAGCCTGGAGATTGTGGACAACCTCAAGGTATTTGAGGCGGCGCTGCGGGACTTCATAGACAACCGGCTTATCACCTCCCCGCAAACGGATCAGGACTTTGCCGACCTCGATTCACAGATCAAGACGCTGGAGAAAGCGGAATCTGCACTGGATGGCGCAGAGGCTACCGTGCTGTCAATGGTATCTGCCGTGGACGCCTTCAAGCGCACCAAAGACATGCTTCACGCGATGGCCCGCGACAACAGGCTGATGGCGCAGAAGCTGCTGAAGGCAGAGAAGGAAAACCGGCGCAATGAGATTCTGGCGAAGGGCAAGGCCGCACTTCAGGATCATATCGCGTCCGTCAATGCCTCGCTGGGCAAGATCCAGCTCCCGAGTATCGCAGCCGACTTTGCCGGGGCCATGAAGGGCAAGCGAACCATTACCAGCCTGAATGATGCCGTCGATACCGAGCTGGCCCGCGCCAAGATCGAGTCCAACGCCATTGCCGATAAGATCAGGTTGAACGTGGAAACCCTGAGAACCGACGCCAAAGGCTATGAGTCGCTGTTTGCCGATGCCCAGCAGCTTGCCCTGTCCGACAATGAGCACCTGAAGCTGGTTATCAAGGACCGCATACGCGAGCACAAAGAGCGAGAGGAAGCCAGGCTTGAGGCCGAGCGCGAGAAGATCCGCGCGGAGGAAAAGGCCAAAGCCGAAGCTGAAGCCGCCAGGGTAGAAGCCCAGCGCCAGCGGGAGATTGAAGAGGATCAGGCGGCAATAGATCGGGCCGAGCTCGATGCGGCAAAGCCAGCCCCTGAGCCCGAGAAGCCGCAGGCCACAAAGACTGTTGAGGTTGCACCCGCCAAGCCGGCGGGGAGTAAGACATATCGACCAACCGACAAGGAAATACTGAAAACCCTGTGTGACCACTACCAGGCCAGCGAAGCAAACGTAATCGACTGGCTGAAGCAAATGGACTTTTCGGAGAGAGCAGCATGAACGTATTCAACACGATAGCCAGGCTTGGGAAAGACGCAGAACTCAAGTACATGCCCAGCGGTGATGCGGTAATGCAGTTTACCGCCGCGTTTGACTCCGGATATGGCGATAAGAAGGTGACAACCTGGTTGAGTTGCGCCCTGTTTGGGAAGCGAGCCAGCGAGAACCTTTGCCAGTATCTGACCAAAGGAACGCAGGTCGGCTTGTCTGGCGAAATCAAACTGGATGAGTGGCGCGGGCAGGATGGCTCCACGCAAAAGACGCTGAAGATGCGCGTGAACGACCTGACATTGCTATCAAGCAGCGAGCCCAAACAGCAGGCACGGCAGGCAGCACAGCCACGCACACAGCCTATGCCAGAGCAGTTTGATGACGAAAATATTCCGTTCTAGCAGGAGACTCCCCGCCTGCTCTAACCGGCGGCGGGGCTTTTTAGGAGATGGGTATGGACTGGCAAACATTGGCCGCCCTGGCGGTGATAGTGGTGATGGCGTGGGGGATGGAGTCGTGAATAAAGAAAAGCGCGAGAAGTTGCGGGAGCTTGCACTGGAGGCAACACCAGGGGAATGGAAAGTGGCGTCAGACCTGCCCGCTTACGCCATATACACGGACTCTGGACGGAGAGTGGTACAGACGCCAAACCAGAACAATCGCAAGCAATGGGGACCTAGTTACGACACGCACGGGATTGATCGGCACTCTGACGCAGCCTACATAGCCGCCGCCAACCCAGTCGCAGTCCTCGCCTTACTGGACAGGATAGACAAGCTTGAAGCAGCCGCCGAGGTGGGGAGCGCGGAGCCCGTGGCGTGGGCTGTAGTGCACGGAGGTGTTGTGTCCGACATTGATATGACAAAGGCAGGCGCGCAGTCGCTTGCCGATGACTTCGATACTGTAGAGCCCCTCTACCGCCACCCGCCCAGCGCAGCCATTCCGGTGGCGCTAGAAAGAGACGAAAAGAAAGGCCGCGACTGGGAGTTTTACGCGGGAGGATGGAACGCGTGCCGTGATGCCATGCTCGCAGCCACAGGAGACAGCCACCATGAGTGACCTTGCTCGATACGGCTTGGAGTGGAGCGGCCCAAAGGACTTCGTATGTGTGCAAATGGAAGATGGCTACTGGACCCCGTGGCATATCGCGGAAGGATACATTGCCACACTCGAAGCCAAGCTCGCCGCTGCGGAGTCACGGCCAGCAGTGCCGGAGGGGTGGATACCTGTCACCGAGAGACTGCCAATAGACGATGAACTAGTGATGGTATTCATCCCCGGAGAAGACGGCGGGATTGACTTTGATTTCATTGAGGAAGGTGGTTGGTCTAACCACGAGAACAACTATCAGCACTTTATGGCCGTTGGTGGCTACAGTATTGGCGGCGAAGACTTCTCGGTAACCGGCCCGTCTGCTGAGGCCCCATACACCCACTGGATGCCCCTGCCAGCAGCCCCGCAGGGAGGTGGTGAGTGATTAAGTGCGAGTGTGGGTTTTACGACAGGGACAGGCCCCACAGCGCCGTGGGCGGCGGAAATTGCGATCATGTGACGCGCAGAAAGCTTGGCAAGCAGTGCTCCTGCTTGGACTACTGTGAGCGTAATGATCCACACTCTTCAAATCCAGCAGGCGCCTGCCGGATGCCGTCATCTGGTGACATCCACACGTGCAGTTACCACTGCAACCGACCAGAGTGCATCAAGGCGCAGCGGGATGAGCTACGCGACAGCCTCGCCGCTGCGGAGGCTGATGCGGGGCGGTTGGATTGGCTTGAAGAAAAACCGTATTGGGTGACAGTCCAGTCGCAGCCAAGCGGGGAGTTTATTCACAGCGGAAGCGGGCACGGTATACGCGCCGCCCTACAGGCCGCAACACAAAACCAGAAAGGAGGAAAAACATGAGCCAGAAGTACGAGCTAACAACGAACATAAAGATTCGCTTCGGCACAAAACTCTTTCAAATCCGCGCACTGGTTAGCTTTGGCAGTGTCAGTGAAGGCGAACTTGGCGGCTGGATTGAGAAAGAAAGTAACCTGAGTCACGAGGGCGATGCGTGGGTCTCCGGCGATGCGGTGGTCTACGGCAATGCGTGGGTCTCCGGCGATGCGCGGGTCTACGGCAATGCGCGGGTCTACGGCAATGCGCGGGTCTCCGGCGATGCAGACTTAGTGTGGATCAGCAAGGTGGGAAGCGAAAACGGCACTCTCACCGCAATGCGATCAAAAGAGGGTGGCATACAGGTGTCGCGCGGGTGCTTCGAAGGCTCTCTTGACCAGTTCGCGACTGCGGTAGAAGGGAGCCACGGGGACGGCCAGATTGGAGAGGAATACCGCCTTCTAATCCAGTTTATTCGGCTTCGCATGAGTCAGGATAAGGCACAGGGGGATAAGTGATGGATGACGAAATTAAAGAAGAGCTTCTGCTCGCGATCGAAGGCGCAGCCAACTACCTGCGCGGCATGTCTTTTGACCGCCGGCTGGTTGGAGATATTGCGGCAGCGTGTATCGCAAAAGCCACCGAGCTGGACGCCATCGTGGAAAAGCACCTAGAGGACGCCCCATGACCGACAGGGAGGTAGTGGAGCCATGAGCAGAGAGCAGGACAGGCGGAGGCTCGTAGACCAGTTCTACCGCAAGCACGGCCCCTGCTGTGCCGGGTGTGACTGGTGGCGGTTCCACAACTCGGTTGTGGGTGAGTGCACCAGGTCGGCGCCGGTGTCTGGTGGCGATAGGATAGCGATGCTGGGTATGGAGGGTTGCAGCTTGCCGGATCGTGCAGGCCACATCCTGACACCGAGGGATCACCTCTGCGGTGAGTTTATTGATACGCATGATTGGGAGGCGAAACAGTGATTGAGCAGGACAGGGGAGTGATAAAAAACCCGATACAGCCGATAGTGACCACAGCCAGCGGAGTTGTGAGGTTCAGGCAAAACGCGATCGTGAGTCACCTACTGGATTGGGCGACGGAACGAGGGATGGGGCTTAACCAACTTGCCGTGATGGACTTCACGAAAGACGACCGGCAGCAGCTCGCCCAGCTTATCGGGTACAGCCTATCCGGTTACGGCAGTCTGGATTATGTGGACGATGATTCATACTGCGCAGCCAGAGCAATGTTTGACGATGGATTGAGCGAGAAGGATGCCAGGATTGCCCACCTCGAGGGCGAGATTCACGAGCTGAGGACCGCGTTACTGAAACCTATGGCCCAACTGTTTGGGGTTCACCCGGAGGACCTGTCACGGAATATGGGCGACGCCGAGGACCAACAATGATAGGCGACAGGGAGCTACTGGAGGCTGCGGCAAGGGCTGGTGGGTATGTTCTGGAGTGGCGCGAGGACTACCAGTGCATGGAGTACCCGAACAAGCCCGACTTTTGCTGGAACCCCCTCGAATCAGACGCCGACGCCTTCAGGTTGATGGTGGATTGTGAGATTGATGTTGAATATCTCAACGAATCTATAGAAGCAAGCTGCTGGACGCGAGGCGCGTATTCAGACCTTTTGCGGGCAACAGAGACCTTCGGCACCGACAAACACGCAGCCACGCGCAGGGTAATCACAAGAGCGGCAGCAGCGATGGGAGATGACAATGCCAAAACGTAACCTAGCCGGAGAGCGGCACAACAGGCTGTTGGTTATCGAAAGAGCGCCAAGCATAAAAGGTCGGTCGGCGTGGCTGTGCCTTTGCGATTGCGGGACTAAAAAAGTTATCACTCAGTCGGACATTGTGACGGAGCACTCGAAAAGCTGCGGCTGCCTTAATGCAGAAGTCCGCAGGGAGAAGCCAATTAAACACGGCATGAACCGCACCCGCACATACGCTTGCTGGAACAATATGCGGTCAAGATGCGGTAATCCAAACCGGCCCGACTATAAAAACTATGGCGGCAGAGGGATACATGTTTGCGAGCGGTGGAGCGTTTTTGAAAACTTCCTTGAAGATATGGGGAAGATGCCAAAAGGGTTCTCCCTTGAAAGGATTGACGTAAACGGCAACTACGAACCAGGGAACTGCAAGTGGATAAAGCTGAAAGAGCAATATCACAACCAGCGCCGGACTGTGTTCGCCAGAGTCGGCGCCAGCAGAAAGGTATGCGTGGCGCGTCTTGCGAGAGAGATGGACGAGCCATATGAGCGGGTTCTTTGGGCAGTCAAGAGATACGGGGACGACTGGATGATGCACATAGAAAGAATGCGCGTCCGGGCTGCTGCGGCAATGAGTGAGGGGCAGGAAGGGTGAATTGGCTATCAGAAAAAGAGCTGTCCGAGTACACCAGGCGTGTAAAGCCATCGGCGCAGCGCAAGGTGCTGGACCGCGCCGGAATACCCTACAAGTGGGTAGACGGCAGGCCAGTTGTCTTGAGGGCCGACATTGGGCACAGTGACCGGTCTCGCCAATCCGTGAGGCTCAATTTCGCATGACGCCCAGGAAGCGCACCAAGGTCAATAGCGGCCTGCCAAAGAACTGGCGGCACAAGCATGGTGCGTACCACTATCGCGTCCCCAAGGGCGAAGAACACCGCTGGGACGGTAGAACAGAATTTAGGCTGGGTGCTACGCTGCACGAAGCCCACCGCGTCTATGCCATGCGCCAGGAGTTTCTGGGGTCCGTTCACACAATGGCTCAACTGTGCGACCGATACGCCATCGAGGTCATGCCCCTGAAGGCCCCGGCCACACAGAAGTCAAACCAGTACAGTTTGAAGCGCATTCGCAGGGTATTCGCAGACAACCCGGTGGACGCAATCAAGCCGCAGCACATCTACCAGTACCGGGATCGCATGGGTAAGGATGAGTCGCACAAGAAAGCGAACCTTGATCTTGAGGTGCTGAGCCACCTGTTCACCAAAGCGATTGAATGGGGTGCCAGGGGCGATCACCCGATGGCGGGGAAGAAGGTGGTCAAGTACAGCCTGAAGGCCAGGAAGCGGTATGTGTCGGATGACGAACTGGTGGGGTTCGCCGCCACACTCCCGGCCAAGTGGCAGTTGTTCGTGTCGCTGGCGGTATGGACCGGGCGGCGTAAGGCAGAACTGCTGAACCTGAAGCGGTCGGATCTGACGGACCGAGGGATATTGTTCCACAACGTCAAGCGCGACGGTGACAGCTTTGTGGTCGGCTGGACCGATGAACTGCGAGTGATTGTGGACAGCATCCTGAAGCACCGGGAGAGGGTCAGCGCATTGCACCTGTTCCATACTAGAGATGGGCAACCCTACATCCGAGCGGATGGCTCGGCATCTGGCTTTGATTCCATCTGGCAGCGGTACATGCGGCGCTGGGCCGATGCGGGTAATGAACGGTTTACCCTGCACGATCTGCGGGCAAAGCGGGCATCTGATCTGACTTTGGATCAGGCCCAGGCACTGCTGCGTCACACCACTGCATCAATGACCCAGAAAACGTATCGGAGAAAAGCGGATGTGGTGGAGATTTGACCGCCGTCACAAATTTTACCGTGCAATTCTATGGGACAGTTGCGGTGTATGGGACAGTGGCACCGGGGCAATGCCCCGAAAGCCGCGTAAATGGTGGGCCGTGCTGGATTCGAACCAGCGACCAATTGGTTAAAAGCCAACTGCTCTACCAACTGAGCTAACGGCCCCGAGGGAGGTGCGTATAGTACGGATTTGACAACAAAACTCAAGTGCTTTTTACGCTAACGCCCGCAATAATCCCGCTATGGCCGGTAACGCGTCGGGTCGGCAACGCCAGCCTGCAGGAAACCGTCGCGCCGCAGCCGGCAGGCATCGCAGCGGCCGCAGGCCAGGCCTTCGTCGGTCGCCTGATAGCAGGAGACGGTGAGCGCGTAATCGACGCCCAGGCCGATACCTGCAGCAATGATTTCGGCCTTGGACAGATGCATCAACGGCGTGTGCAGGGCAAGTCGCCGCCCTTCCACGCCGGCACGGGTGGCGAGATTGGCCATTTCCTCAAAGGCGGTAATGTAGGCCGGGCGGCAGTCGGGGTAGCCGGAGTAATCCACGGCGTTCACACCAATGAAAATAGCCTGGGCATCCAGCACCTCGGCCCAGCCCAGCGCAATGGACAGGAACACGGTGTTACGTGCCGGCACATAGGTCACCGGTATTCCTGTTGTCGCCTCCTCGGGCACGGCGATGTCCGGATCGGTCAGCGCAGAACCGCCAATACTATCGAGGTTGAGGGTGACCACCTTGTGCTGCACATCGGGGTGCGCCGATGACACACGCTGCGCTGCGACCAATTCGGCGCGATGGCGCTGCCCGTAGTCAAAACTCAACGTGTAGCATTTATAGCCCTGCCGCAACGCCATGGCGAGCACTGTCGTGGAATCCAGGCCGCCGGAGACCAGGATGACCGCTCGCTGCCCCGTGCCCGGGCGCTCAGTGACCGGGCTCATCGTTCCACAACAGTTTGTGCAGCTGCAGCTGCAGGCGCACGGGCAGGTTATCGGCGAGAATCCATGCCGCAAGCTCGCGCCCGTGCAGTTGGCCATGACTGGGGGAAAACAGCACGTCCGACACGCGCTGCGCCAGGTTGTACTCATCCAGCTTGAAGCGCGCCCACTCGTAGTCCGCGCGGTCGCAAATCACGAACTTCACCTGATCGTGAGGTGTGAGTTGCTGGACGTTGCTGTAGTCATTGCGATGGGCCTCTTGGGAGGCGGGTGTTTTCAGGTCGAGCACTTTCACCACGCGGGGATCAACCTCACCCACCGGCAACGCGCCGGAAGTCTCCAGCGAAACCTCGTAACCGACATCGCACAGCGCGGACAGCAGCGGCAGACAGTTTTTCTGGGCCAGGGGTTCGCCACCGGTCACCGTCACATAACGCGGCCTGTATGCAGCCACTTCGGCCAACACCCCGGACAGCGCGCGCAGCTCGCCGCCATTGAAGGCATAGGCGGTATCGCAGTAAACGCAACGCAGCGGGCACCCGGTGAGCCGCACGAACACGGTAGGCAGGCCCACGGTACGCGCTTCGCCCTGTAGTGAGTAGAAGATCTCGGTGATCCGCAGCGTGGGATCGCCGGCGGCATCAGGAGCCAAGCCGGCGCTGGTCGATAAGGTACTTGTCATGGGCTGACCGGGGTCAGTAGTTCTCGTTGATGAAGTCCTGGGCAAGTTTCACCGCCGCACTATTGGAGGCACCATACTCATTGATGACGCGATCAAAAAACTCGCGGGCGCGATCCCGATTCCCCTTGGTGAAGTGGATCTTGCCCAGCTTGAACAGGGCATCGGGAACCTTGGAGTCGGCAGGATACAAATCAAGCAGCAACATAAAGGACTGCCGCGCGGACTCTACATCGGGTGGGGTCGTAACCAGGTACAGCTCACCCAGCCAGTAGTGTGCATTGGGGGTGAAGCGGCCTGCGGGGTAATCGCGCAGGAACTGCTGGAAGGCACTGACGGCCTCATCAAACTTCTGCCCGCGCACCAGCGCATAGGCCGCCTGGTAGGCCGCCGCCTCGCCGGGCTGCTCCGTTGTGCCAGCAGCGCCAGCGGCCTCGGGACGAGAGGCTGGTGCCGCAGCCGAATCCACCGCAGC
Organism: Haliea salexigens DSM 19537; assembly: GCF_000423125.1. GTDB lineage: Bacteria > Pseudomonadota > Gammaproteobacteria > Pseudomonadales > Halieaceae > Haliea > Haliea salexigens. Next base: position 166,441 of record NZ_AUHJ01000007.1, on the reverse strand, counting down.
GGGGCCGGCTGTTGGCAGTTCTGCACCATCGACCGAACCACCGGCCAACAGGCTAAGACGACGGTCAATATCGAGATAGCGTTCCAGGCTCTGGCTCTTTAGAGTGCGCAGTTCGTGAGCCTGCTCTTCGACAACCCCGTTGAGGCGCATGACCTCCTGCTGCAACTGCTGTACCTGCAGCATTAACTGCCCGGCATTGCCGCCAGCAGCGGCAACAGGCGCCGGCGCGGCCGGAGCCATTGTGGACGCGGTCTGTTCCGGGCTGGTCGCCGTGCCGATGCCATAGCTGGTAACCGGATAGGCTTGTGCCGGCTGGGCACCCTGCCCCGCCGAACGGGACGCAGGCGCGGAACTTGCCGCACGACCCTCGGCCGCGGCGCGCTCCGCTTCCACGTCTATGTAGTCCTGGGCTTGTGCCAGAACGCAGAACGGGCCGACCACAAGGGCCAGCCCGTTTGCCAGTAGCGTTCGAGTGAACGCTTTGCCGAACAACCGCATGCGCTACCCGCGCCTTACTTCAGCTCAACGCGACGGTTCTGGGACCAGTTGGCCTCGCCGGAACCGTAAGCGATGGGCTGTTCTTCGCCGTAGCTGACCGTTTCGATACGGAAGCTGGCGATGCCGTTGACGACCATGTAGTCGCGCACCGTGTTGGCACGACGCTCACCCAGAGCCATGTTGTACTCGCGGGTACCGCGCTCGTCGGTGTGCCCTTCCAGGCGCACACTGCGGTCGTTGGTGCGCAGCAGCTCGATGTGCGCGTCAAGCGCTGCCTGCGCCTGGGGCTTCAGGGTGGAGCTGTCGTAATCGAAATAGAACACATTCCCTACTGCGGTCACGGCGTCCTGCAGGCGCTGCTCGGCCATCGCCGCGTCTTCCAGCGCTGCGCGCTCGGCCGCGGAACGTGCCGCAGCCTCTGCAGCAGCGGCATCGGCCGCAGCGGAATCGTCCTTGGTGTCCTTGCTAGAACAGGCGACCAGAAACACTGCCGCGAAGAGCAGGGTCAGCACCTTACCGGCAACAGTCAGTTGTTTCATTGCTTTGCTTTCCTTCGAATAGATGAATGACATTGGCTACTAAAGCCGCGTTAGCGGCTCATATATGGTGACCATGCCGGTTCACGGACATCGCCTTCGCGCGCCGGTAAACGGAATTTCACGCCTCCGTCCACGGATACTGCAGCCAGAATGCCACGATCCCCGGACTTGGTGCCATACAATACCATAGAGCCATTGGGCGCGATACTGGGACTTTCATCCAGATCAGTGCTGGTAAGGATCTGCAGGCGGTTGGTGACGAGGTCCTGGAGGGCGATATGAAACTGCCCCCCCGCCTGATGCACCATAACCAGGTTGCGCCCGTCCTGGGCCACGCGCGCCCGGGCATTGTAGCTGCCTTCATAGGTCAGGCGTTCCGTCGCCCCGGTGCGCAGGTCGTAGCGGTAGATCTGCGGGCGTCCACCGCGGTCCGAGGTAAACAGGATGGAGCGGCCATCCGGCATCCAGGTGGGCTCGGTGTCGATGGCGTAGTGCCGGGTCAACTGCGTGAGTTCGCGGGTGCGCAAATCCATCAGGTAGATATCCGGGTTACCGTCTTTCGACAGCACCATGGCCATGGAATTACCGTCCGGCGACCAGGCCGGTGCGCCGTTCAGGCCACGGAAGTTGGTGAGCTGCACCCGCGCACCGCTGGCCAGCTCCTGACGATAAATAGCAGGGCGGCTGGTCTCGAACGATACGTAAGCGATGTGTTTGCCGTCCGGTGACCAGGACGGCGCCATGATCGGCTCGCGCGACTCCAGCAACACGATGGGGCGCGCGCCGTCGGAATCGGACAGGGTCAGGCGGTAGAAGTCCTTGCCACCGGGATTGCGGGTGACGGACACATACAACAACCGCGTGGCAAAGGCGCCGGGAATACCGGTGAGCGTTTCATAGACTTCATCGGCAACGCGGTGAGCCAGCATGCGCGCTTCATTGACATGCCCCTCCTCATAGCCACTAAGCACCCGGGCCTGGCGATTGACATCGAAGAGCTCGTACTCGATACGCATCTGCACCTGGCCGGTCACCGAGGCTCGGCCGATGAGGACATATTCGGTGTTGATCGCCCGCCAGTCGCGGTAGAACACTTCCTGCTGTGTTGAGGGACGCGCCAGCATGTCGCCGCGCCCGACCGGGTCGAACTGACCACTGCGCGCCAGGTCGTTGTCGATCACCTGCGCCACATCCTCGGGGGCGGATCCGCCGCCCTGCCAGGCAAAGGGCACCACGGCGATCGCAGTGGGGTTGTCCATGCCCTGGGTGATCTCGATGACCAATTCAGCCCGGGCGCTTATGGTTGCCAGCGCGACCACGGTCGCTACCAGCACTGCTGTCAGGTGTTTCATCAGTAACGTAGATCCTCTGGTCGGAAAAGCAGGCGAAAGCGCCTGAAGTTCTGTTCAAATTCCCGGGGTGGCAGGTTCTTCAGCTCCGGAAAATTGCCGGCACGCTCGACCGCGGCAATCGCCGAGCGATCAAAGGCGGTGTCACCACTGCTGCGCAACACACTCACACTGACCACTTCGCCCGTGGGTATCAACTGTATGGACAACAAAACCTCCATACCGTTGCGCGCAGTAGGCGGGCGGCTCCAGCGCTGCTCGACGGTCTGGCGAATCAGCGAGGCATAACTCGCTGCCAGTTCCGCCGCAGCCGCCGCTGCGCGCGCCGCCTGGGCCGCCGCCTCACGTTGGGCCGCTTCCTGCCGCGCCTGTTCGGCCAGCTCCTGCGCCGTGGGCCCCTTGGGTTCGGGCTTGGGTTCTGGCTTGGGCTTGGGTTTCTCTGCCGGCTTCGGCGTGGGCTTTGGTTCCGGCTTCGGCGCCGGCTTGGGGGCGGGCTTCGGTTCGGGTTTTGGCTTGGGCTTTACCACCGGCTTGGGTTCTGGCTTGGGTTCCGGCTTCGGCGGCGGCTTGGCGACGGGCTTGGGTTCCGGTTTCGGCGCGGGCTTCGGCTGCGCCTCGGCGAGCGTTACCAGCGTGGCGTTAATGACTTTCGGTGCCGGCTTGGGCTTGACCAGGCGCTCGTCGGAGAAGGTCCAGTTTGCCGCCAACAGAAAGATGACCAGCGCGTGTAACGCCAGGGTAGCCAACGCAGGGCGCAGGATGATGCGCGGCGTGGCCGGCTTGGCGTACAACGAGTTCACTGCGGTGGCTCTGTCACCAGTCCAACGCTGGGTGCACCGGCTTCCTGCAGGGCCGCCATCAGAGTCACCACCTCACCGTAGGGCACAGCGCGATCCCCCCATACCAGCACCGGTTTCTCCGGGCTGCGGCGCATGACCGCACCCACCCGCAGGGTAATCGTGGCCAGCGATAGCGCCTGGCTTTCTTCCTCACCCAGGTTCAGGAACAACTGCCCTGTACTATCGACCGAGATGATCAACGGCTCACTATCCTGGTTTTCCACCGGGTCGGCGTCGGCAGTGGGCAAGTCGACCTGAACCCCCTGCATCAGCATGGGCGCCGTGACCATGAATATGATGAGCAACACCAGCATGACGTCGATATAGGGCACGACATTGATGTCGGCCATGGCACGGTGCTTGTCGCGCGATCTGGACACGGCGGCGGTTATCCGGCTTTCCGGTCGCGCGAGCGCAGCGCATAGGCCTGCCGGTAGAGGATGCTGGAAAACTCATCCACAAACGTGTCGTAGCGATTCAGGAAATTGTCCATGCGGTTGGAAAACCGGTTATACGCCAGCACGGCGGGGATGGCGGCAAACAAACCCATGGCCGTTGCGATCAGTGCCTCCGAGATCCCGGGGGCAACCGTGGCCAGGGTTGCCTGGGTGGCGTTGGCCAGGCCGCGGAATGAATTCATGATCCCCCACACCGTGCCGAACAGACCGATGTAAGGACTGGTGGAGCCCACGGAAGCCAGGAACGACAGGTGTTTCTCCAACCGCTCTTCCTCACGCAGCATGGCTACGCGCATGGCGCGGCGGGAGCCCTCGATAACCGCCTCTGAGTCCATTTCGGACTGCTTGGCCAGCCGTGAGAACTCCTTGAACCCGGCGCGGAAGATGCTCTCCATGCCGACAATGAGCGTGCCGCTGTCGGCGCGCTCGTTGCCTTCCCGGTAAAGCTGGGAGAGATCTATGCCCGACCAGAAGCGCTCTTCGAAGTCGTACATGTCCTCGCGGCTATTGCGGAAATAGATAAAGCGCTGAACGATCATGTACCAGGAGGCCATGGACGCCAGCAGGAGCGTCAGCATCACCAGTTTCACGGTGACACCGGCTTCCATAATCAGGTGGACAATACTTAATTGCGCTTCCAAGTGTCGGGCTCCCCCTCAGTGAACCTGCGCCTGGCGCAGGGTATCCAGCATGGTGCGTGGCAAACGCTGCGGCTGCAGTGAACTGCGGCCGACACAGGCAAGCGTGACTCCGGCGGACGCCAGCAGTTCACCGTCGCGACACACATCCTGCTGCAGGATCATGGTGGCGCCACGCACCGCCTGCAGCTGCACCTTGACCTGCAGTTCATCGTCCAGGCGTGCCGGCCGGTGGTAGCGAACGCTCACCTCGTGCACCACGAACATCAGGTCGTGATTGAAAATGTAATCCTTGCCAAAGCCGAGACTGCGCATGAACTCTGTCCGGGCGCGCTCCATGAATTTCAGGTAATTGACATAGTAGACAATGCCACCGGCGTCGGTGTCTTCTATGTAGACGCGCAGCTTAATCGAAAATTCCGCTGTGCTCACGCGCTGTTGTCCTGTTCGGGCGCCAATGGTAATTGTGCCGAATCCGGGTGGCTGGCGGCCGGCAGGCCAAAGTGCAGGTAGGCACTGCGCGTGACCATGCGCCCACGCGGCGTGCGCACCATGTAGCCCTGCTGGATCAGGTAGGGCTCAAGTACATCCTCGATGGTGCCCCGCTCCTCGGAAATGGCGGCTGCCAGGCTGTCGACCCCCACCGGACCACCGTCGAATTTCTCAATCATGGCCAGCAACAGGCGGCGATCCTGGTGATCGAAACCGCGGTGATCGACGCTCAACATGTCCAGGGCGTGATCCGCCACCTCGGCGGTGATGTGGCCGTCGGCCTTCACTTCGGCGTAGTCGCGCACCCGGCGCAACAGCCGGTTGGCTATACGTGGCGTACCCCGCGCCCGGCGCGCAATCTCCAGCGCACCGTGACTGTCCATGCCGATACCCAGGATGGCCGCAGACCGCGCCACAATCTGTGCGAGGTCCTCGACCTGATAGAACTCCAGGCGCTGCACAATGCCGAAACGATCCCGCAGGGGTGAGGTCAACAACCCCGCCCGCGTGGTGGCACCCACCAGCGTGAACGGCGGCAGGTCGAGCTTGATGGAACGCGCCGCGGGGCCCTCCCCGATCATGATGTCGAGCTGGTAGTCCTCCATCGCGGGGTAGAGGATTTCCTCGACCACGGGGCTGAGCCGGTGAATCTCGTCGATGAACAAGACATCGCCCGGCTCCAGGTTGGTCATCAACGCCGCGATGTCCCCTGCCTTTTCCAGCACCGGCCCCGAGGTCGTCTTCAGTGACACACCCATTTCATTGGCGATGATACTGGCCAACGTGGTTTTACCCAGCCCGGGCGGGCCGAAGACCAGTGTGTGATCCAGCGGCTCGCCGCGCCCGCGCGCCGCCTGCAGAAAAATAGCCATCTGGTCGCGCACGGCGGGCTGACCAACGTACTCCGCCAGCGTTTTCGGGCGGATGGCGCGGTCCAGAGCTTCCTCACGGTCCCCTGTCACCTGCGGAGCCAGCAAACGGTCGGTCTCGATCATCAGCGCTGCACCACGGCTTTCAGGGCGCGACGGATAAGCACCTCACTGTCTGCCGCCTCGTCGTCATCCACCGCGGCGACCATGCGCGCGGCCTCAGCTGGCTTGTAGCCAAGCGCAATCAAGGCGCCCTCGGCATCTGCCACGCGGCTGCTGGCAGGCGACCAGGCGGCCGCGGGCTGCCCGGCATCCGCTCCCGCCCATTGGCCCAGCCAGGGCTTGAGCTTGTCGCGCATTTCAACCAGCAGGCGTTCGGCGGTTTTCTTGCCTACACCGGGCAGCGCGACCAGCGCCGACAGATCATCGCGCTCGACGCAGCGGGCAAAGGCGACCGCATCCATACCGGAGAGAATCGTCAGTGCCAGCTTGGGACCGACGCCGCTCACTTTGACCAGTTGCCGGAACAGCGCGCGGTCGCGCTCATCGATAAAACCATACAGAAGCTGTGCGTCTTCCCGCACCACAAAATGTGTCAGCAGGGTCACGTCAGCGCCGACCTCGGGTAACTGGAACAGGGTGCTCATCGGCACCTGGATGTCGTAGCCGACACCACCTACGTCCACCAGAATGTCCGGGGGCTGCTTGTAGACCAGAGTGCCACGAATCCTGCCAATCATTCCTGCGGTTGCCTCCTAGCGCATGCGGCGCCGGCGCACCGCGGTGGCGCCGGCAATGTGTATCATACTTTGTTGACTGTGCGCGTGACACAGAGCGGCCGCCAGGGCATCGGCGGCATCTTCCTGGGGGTTGGCGGGAAGCTTCAACAAGACTTTCACCATGTGCTGCACCTGGGCTTTATCGGCCGCGCCGGTGCCCACCACCGCCTGCTTGATCTGTCGCGCTGAGTACTCGGCGACCGCGAGATCATGGGCAACACAGGCGACAATCGCCGCGCCGCGCGCCTGCCCGAGCTTCAGCGCCGAGCCGGCGCTTTTGGCCATGAACACCTGCTCGATGGCGAGCTGTGCAGGACAGTGCAGCTGCACCAGCTCAGTAACACTGTGGTAGATAATGCGCAGGCGCTCGGCCAGCTCACCCGCCGGCAGGCGAATCACGCCGCTGGTGATGTATTCACTGCGCCCGGAAACGTGATTGATGATACCAAAGCCCGTCTTGCGGGACCCGGGGTCAATCCCGAGGATGACCGCCATAGTGTGCTCCGAGCGCTGCGTTGAAACCAGAGTCTGTATAAATTTACAGTATTATGAACCCGGTTCCAACCAGCGCACAAGGTGCCCCGGCACTCAGTCAGTGCCCGCCACGCGCGCCTGCCGCAGGCGGATATTGAGCTCTTTCAGTTGCGCCTCGTTGACATCGCCGGGGGCATCTGTGAGTGCGCAGTGCGCGGTCTGGGTTTTCGGGAACGCAATGACATCGCGAATGGACTGCGCGCCGGTCATCAACATAACCAGCCGGTCGAGGCCGAACGCCAACCCGCCATGCGGAGGGGCGCCGTATTGCAGCGCCTGCAACAGGAAGCCGAACTTCTCTTCCGCTTCCTCGTCACTGATACCGAGAATGCGGAACACGGCCTGCTGCATGTCGCGTTGGTGAATACGCACACTGCCACCGCCAAGCTCGGTGCCGTTGAGCACCATGTCATAGGCGCGGGAAAGCGCTGCTGCCGGGTCGGCCGCCAGTGCTTCCGGCGAACAGGAGGGCGCGGTGAACGGGTGATGCAGCGGCGTGAGCGCGCCGGCACCATTCTCTTCGAACATGGGGAAATCGACCACCCAGAGTGGCGCCCAGCCTTCGCTCACCAGGCCCTGATCCTGAGCCACTTTCAGGCGCAGGGCACCGATGGACTCATTCACCACCGAGGCCTTGTCGGCGCCAAAGAAGATGATGTCGCCATTTTCCGCCTGCAGGCGCTGCATGAGCTCTGCCACCACCGCCTCTGGCATGAACTTCAGGATCGGCGACTGCAAACCTTCCACACCGGCGGCGAGGTCGTTGACCTTGATCCAGGCGAGACCGCGCGCACCGTAAATGCCCACGAAACGCGTGTAGTCGTCGATCTCTTTACGACTGATACTCGCACCACCCGGCACCCGCAGCGCGGCGACGCGCCCCGCCGGGTCATCGGCGGGGCCACGGAACACCTTGAAATCGACCTGTTGCATGAGGTCATCAATGCTCACCAGTTCCAGGTCGATACGCAGGTCCGGCTTGTCGGAACCGAAACGCTCCATCGCCTCGGCCCAGGACATGCGCGGAAATTCCCCCAGATCTACTGCCAGCACCGATGTAAACAACTGCCGCACCATGCGCTCGGTGATCGCCATGATACCGTCCTCGTCCATGAACGAAGTTTCGATGTCGATCTGGGTAAATTCCGGCTGGCGGTCGGCGCGCAGGTCTTCGTCGCGGAAACACTTGGCCACCTGATAGTAGCGATCAAATCCCGAGACCATCAGCAATTGCTTGAACAGCTGCGGTGACTGCGGCAGCGCAAAGAACTGGCCGGGGTGCGTGCGGCTGGGAACCAGGTAGTCGCGGGCACCCTCCGGCGTTGCGCGCGTAAGGATCGGGGTTTCAATGTCCAGAAAGCCTTCGCCGTCCAGAAAGTTGCGCACCGCCGTGGTAATTTTGGCGCGCAGGATCAGGCGGTTCTGCATTTCGGGCCGACGCAGGTCCATATAGCGATACTGCAGGCGAACGTCCTCTCCCACCTGGGTGTGCTCATCCAGCTGGAATGGTGGCGTGGCTGCGGCGTTGAGGATTTCCAGCTCCTTGCCCAACACCTCAATCGCACCCGTAGCCATAGCCGGGTTCACGGTGGCCTCGGCCCGGGCACGCACGCGCCCTTTCACGCAGAGTACATACTCGCTGCGCACACGGTCTGCCGCACGAAAATGCTCTTCGGTGTCGGGGTCGAACACCACCTGCACAATACCGCCGCGATCGCGCATATCGAGAAAAATCACGCCACCGTGGTCGCGGCGCCTGTCCACCCAACCGCAGAGCGTAACTGTTTGATCAATGTCGGCCGTGCCCAGGGCGCCGCAATAGTGACTGCGCATAATTCCGTTTCCGTGTGTGTCAAATGAGGCCCGGGGGCCGAGAAGCTAACTGGCCGGCTTGGCCTCGCTGGCCTTCGCGCTGGCACTGCCGCTGTCCGCTGATGCGGCAGTTGAGGCAGGCGCCGAGCTCTTGTCGTCGCCGCCGGCAACCAGATTCTTCTTGCCGCCGGTCTTGAAGTCAGTTTCATACCAACCGCCGCCTTTCAGGCGGAATCCGGCTGCAGAGACTTTTTTACGCAGTTCCGCCTTGCCACAGGCGGGGCAATCCACCAGCGGCGCATCACTGATTTTTCGCAGGGCCTCGTGCAGATGGCCGCAGGCCTGACACTGGTACTCATATATTGGCATTTTGTGTACTCACCAGTAGGAAAGAGGGCGCAAAAAATGGAGGCGCGGATTTTACCCCAAGGCAGGGCGCAGGCCAATACCGCAAAAGCCGGAGTAAAACAAGGAGGGAAACGAGCCCCTGCACCGGAGCGTGCAGAGGCGGAAGTAGCGGAGACCCGCCCCCGGTGCAGGGGCGGGGCAGTCAGGCCGTACTCAGCTGTCAGCGAAGTCCTTCATTTTCTTCAGGGGGCGCACTTTAACCGCAACGCTGGCCGGCTTGGCTGCGAAGGTGGTTTCCTCGCCCGTGAAGGGGTTGATGCCTTTGCGCGCCTTTCTGGCGGGCTTCTTCACGGTGGTGATTTTCATCAGGCCCGGCAGGGTGAATTCACCTACCGCGCGCTTCTTGAGGCTACGCTCCATCAGTGATTCCAGCTCGCCCAGCACGTCGCCCACCTGTTTCTTGCTCAGGGTGGTGCTCTCAGCGATGGAGGCCACAATCTGGGTTTTGGTGAGTTTTTCCTTGATCAGCGGTGCAGCCTTCTTCGCAGGTGCAGCGGCTTTCTTCGCCGGTGCCGCCTTGCTGGCTACTTTCTTGGCCGCCGCTTTCTTGGCAGGTGCTTTTTTCGCTGCTGCTTTTTTCGTCGCCATAGTCTTTAAACCTTCGTTTTGTTAAGTAGGGACCCGCGTACAAGCCACACTGACTGCTGCCACTCGCGCGACAACACCGCTGCCAACAGGCTTACTGCAAGATATTAACCATGAAACGCTGCAATACAAGGGTTTTCGCGACACGAGAGCGAAAAAAACGCTGTTTTAACTGCGTTTTGCTCCGTTTTGGCGCACCGGGGGCGCAAAGTGGCGCCCGGACGCGGCAAGCACCTCCCCGGGAGCGCTGTACCGCAGCGCCCTTCAGACGTAAACTGAGCCGCTCGTAAACCCTGCCCTGGAACCCTTGCATGCGCACCAGCCAATACCTGATCAGCACCCAGAAAGAGACGCCCGCCGATGCGGAGGTCATCAGCCACCAGTTGATGCTGCGCGCGGGCCTCGTACGGAAACTCGCTGCCGGGCTGTACACCTGGCTACCGCTGGGACTGCGCGTATTGCGCAAGGTAGAGCAGGTGGTACGCGAGGAAATGGATGCCAGCGGAGCGCTGGAGGTGAGCATGCCGGTGGTGCAGCCAGCAGAGCTGTGGCAGGAGTCCGGCCGCTGGGAGCAGTACGGGCCGGAGCTGTTGCGTATACAGGACCGCCACCAGCGCGACTTCTGCCTCGGGCCAACGCATGAAGAAGTGATCACGGACCTGATCCGCAACGAAGTCAAAAGCTATAAACAGCTGCCACTGAACCTGTACCAGATTCAGACCAAGGTGCGCGATGAGATCCGCCCGCGGTTTGGCATCATGCGCGGGCGCGAATTCCTGATGAAGGACGCCTATTCGTTCCACATCGACCAGGCCTCGCTGGAAACCACCTACCAGACCATGTACCAGGCCTACAGCAACATCTTCAGCCGCCTGGGGCTTGAGTTCCGGCCGGTAATTGCCGACAACGGCAGCATTGGCGGCAGCGGCTCCCACGAGTTTCATGTGCTGGCCAACGCCGGCGAAGATGCCATCGCTTTCAGTGATGGCAGTGACTACGCGGCGAATATCGAGATGGCCACAGCGCTGCCACCCAGTGGTGAACGGAATCCGCCCGGCGCCACCCTGAGCGAGGTCCCCACACCCGGCGTGCGCAGTATTGAAGACCTCACTGCCCTGCTTGGGGTGCCGGCGACGGCGACCGTCAAGACACTCGTGGTGCAGGGCACCGAGCCCGGCTCGCTGGTCGCCCTGGTGCTGCGCGGCGACCACACATTGAACAGCGTGAAGGCGGAAAAACTCGCAGACGTGGGCAACCCGCTAACCCTGGCAAGTGAGGAGGCGGTGCGCGCTGCCTGTGGCGCCGGCTTCGGCTCCCTCGGCCCGGTTGGCCTGTCACTGCCGACCATCGTTGACCAAAGCGCTGCGCAGCTCGCTGATTTCAGCTGTGGCGCAAATCGCGACGACGTGCACCTGACTGGCGTGAACTGGGAACGGGACTGCCCGCTGGGCCGGGTTGAGGACTTGCGCGAAGTGGTGGAGGGCGACCCCAGCCCCGACGGCAAGGGCCATTTGCTGATACGTCGCGGCATTGAAGTCGGTCACATCTTTCAGCTGGGGCGCAAATACAGCGAAGCCATGCACGCTACCGTGCTGGACGAGCAGGGCAAGAGCGCCACCATGAGCATGGGCTGCTACGGCATTGGCGTGAGCCGCATAGTCGCCGCGGCCATCGAACAGAACCACGACGAACGCGGCATCATCTGGCCCGCCGCCATGGCCCCTTTCCAGCTGGTTCTGGTGCCCCTCAACATGCAAAAGTCCGCCGCGGTGGCCGAATGCGCAGAAGCGCTCTACACGCAGTTTCGCGCAGCGGGCGTCGATGTCCTGCTCGATGATCGCAACGAACGGCCGGGGGTCAAGTTCGCCGACATGGAACTGATCGGTATCCCCCATCGCCTGGTCATCGGTGACCGGACCCTCGCCGAGGGGCAGCTGGAGTACAAGGGTCGCCGCGACGAGGAAGCCACCCTGCTGCCGCTGGCCGACGCGCTGCCGCGCGTGCTCGAGCGCCTGCGCAGCTGATGCGGAGCCGGTGCGCCGGCGGGGCTCGCGGGCTGGCGACGGCGGTTTTCGCCCTCATCCTTGCGCTCGCCCTTGGCCACAACGCCCAGGGGCAACCGGAAGACCCGGCAGAGCGCGAGGCCCTGCGCATCTTCCTCAACGAGACCATCAACAGTACCCACAGCTTTCAGGATCGTTACGATGCCGAGGTCTGGCTGGTCGACATGTCGGCGCGGCTGGCCCGCTTTATCAATGACCCCGAAGAGCGCCTTCTTATTCTGCGCCAAGTGCACTCGGCGGCAACGCGGGCCTCACTGCCCCCCGAACTGGTGCTTGCGGTTATCGAAGTGGAAAGCCACTTCGATCGCTTCGCCATTTCGCGGGTAGGTGCCCAGGGGATGATGCAGGTGATGCCGTTCTGGAAAAACGAGATCGGCCGCGCGGAGGACAACCTCACCCTGAACCGCACCAACTTCGAGTACGGTAGCCGTATCCTGCAATTTTATCTGAAACGGGAAAAGGGTGACCTGCACCGCGCACTGGCGGCCTACAACGGCAGCCTGGGCAGCCGTCGCTACAGCAACAAAGTGTACGAAGCCTGGTCCCGGCGCTGGCGCACAGCCCCTCTGCCCTGGTAAGCCGCTAACAGCGAAACTCACCCGGTGGTCGTCCGGTCCACTTCTTGAATGAGCGGTGAAATGCGCTGGGGTCGCTGAATCCCAGCGCTTCGGCCACGTCAAATATGGAAAGATGCGACTGGCGCAACAGGCGGATGGCGCGGTCACGCCGGGCTGTATCTTTTATTCTCTGGTACGAGGTGCCCTCGCTCTCCAGGCGCCGGCGCAAGGTACGGGCCGACATGTTCAGGTGCACTGTCAACGCCGTGAAGCTGGGCAGCGCGGCGTCCGGGGCGTTGTCTATGAGCACCCGGATACGGCGGGCTACGCTGTCGTGGCAGGCCTCGGGCGCGTACAACAGCAGGTAGGGTGCCAGCGCCATGAATTCTGCGAGCTGACACTCGTCACGAACGATCGGAGCCTCCAGGTGCCTGACGCTGAATGTCACAGTATTGGACGAGGCATCGAACCGCACCGGACCGGGAAAGAAATGACGCAGCGCGTCGTCACGCGCCGGCGCCGGACCGGCACAACTGGCGCTGACGACATCAATCTCCTGCCCGATCATCCAGCCACAGAATCGCAGCCAGATGGCCAGCCCCGCCAACACACGGTGCTGATGGCGCGCCGGTACACCCGTGCCCAGATACGCTAGCGTGGCATGGCGGCCGCTGTCCTGCACCCACAGGCGGTTCTCCTGCGGCAGCCGGCCCCGCGCACGACAGCTGGCATTGAATTCAATGGCCCGTTGCATGGCCGTGCCCAGCGCACCACCGCCAAGCATGCCCAGGGCCAGCATGCGCAGCGTACCGGGCGGCGTCACGGCGTCCGGCATGGCGCCGAAGGTTTCGTCCGCCAGTTGTCGCGAAACCACCGTGCACAGCCTGCTGTACTGCCGCGGTGTCATACAGCCGGCCGGAGACGCGGCCCTCAGCGGGTCCACGGGAACCCCGGCTTCAATGAGCAGGCGCCCCTGCGCTACGCCCGCCTGTTGCATGGTCCTGAACAGGCTCATGACCATTGGGGCGGGTACCACTTCGGACGGGAACTTCGGCGTGACCGACGCAGGGCGATTGCTCACACGACACTCCGCACAATTCTGGAACCCGAAGTATAGGGTGCGGTCGCCGTGAAACCCAAGCGCGCCGCCGCGGTATTTGACAAGCTTCGCGTGCCTGCCCACTATGCGCTCCTATACGCAGCCTCAGGCAAACCCACTGCGATGACCGACATAGCACAATTGAGCAAGTGGAACCGCGATCTTTCGCAGGCGATTTCCGCACTCGGTACCGATGCATTTTTCCCCGCACTCATCGCCGCCATCCAGGGTCAGGTTAGCTTCGACTACCCGCAAGTCTGGCTCTATCACAAGGACCTGCCGCCGCAGGTGCTCTACCACGAGATACCCGACAACGCACTGGCCTCGCAGGTAGACACGTATCTCGACGGGCCCTACCGGGAGGACCCCTTCTACCAGACCTCCATGAATCAGCCGCGCTCAAAGTTCTACCGCTTGTCGCGCATCACGGCGGGCAAATTGCGGGAAACACAGTATTATCGCGACTACTACGCCGACACGGGCACCGTGGACGAGGCTATTTACCTCTCGCGTCTGCGCGGCAGCAACGTGATCAACGTGTGCATGATGCGCCTGCCGCGTCACGGCGCATTCACTGAACAGGACTACGAAACCCTCTACCTGCTGGCAGAGCCGATTTCGGAGCTGATCAAGTCCCACAGTGAACACGACGATTTCGCGGTCACCCACCTTATCCAGCCAGGCATCGACCACCAGGTGGACCTCGCCTTCCGCACCTTCGGCGCCTCACTGCTGTCACCGCGGGAAAAGGATGTACTCGAACTGATGCTGCGCGGCTACGGCACGGATACCTCCGCAGACCGCCTGGGCATTGCGCTGGAGACGGTGCGCCGGCACCGCAAAAGCATCTACCGCAAGCTGGATGTCAGTTCGCAAACCGACCTGTTTTCGCTGTTTATCAATTCACTCACTTGCCTCGGCCAGGCCGCGGGTGACGATCCCTTGCGCATCTACATGGCGCCCTCGCAATGATTGGGCGGACGCAAGTACGTGACCTGCCCCGGGTGGGGCATTGAAGCCCGGAGCGACTTTGCCGATAGTGCCGCTTTACACGATTGAGTCGCGGTGTCCGAATGTCCCTTGAAGCCGACTGGTTCCTGCGGGCCCACCCGGAGATTACCACCGTCGAAGCGCTGTTGCCCGACTGTAACGGCATCATGCGCGGCAAGTGGCTACCAAGGCATAAACTCGGCAAAATCTTCGACGGCGAGCTCAAACTCCCCAAAACCGCGCTGAGCCTCGACATCTGGGGCCGTGATGTCGAGGAACTGGTGTTTGCCTCCGGCGATGCCGACGGCATCTGCCGCCCCGTTGAGGGGTCGCTGCTGCCGACACCCTGGTCACCCGGCGGACAGCACGGGCAAATCATGCTGTCCATGTTCGATGCCGACGGCATGCCCTACCTCGGCGACCCGCGCCATGTGCTCAAACAGGTGGTATCGCGCTTCCAGGAAGCCGGCTGGACGCCCGTAGTGGCCGCCGAACTGGAATTCAGCCTGGTGCGCTGGGACAACGTGGTACCTCTGCACACTTGCCCGTCACCCGCCGGTGGCTCGCCCGTCGGTGGCAACATGTACGGGCTGGATGTACTGAATCAGCACCAGCAGATGATGGAAGACCTGCGCGTCGCCTGCGAACTGCAGGACCTGCCCTTTGACGGCGTGGTCAAGGAGTCCGCGCCATCCCAGTATGAAATCAATATGCAACATGTGCCCAGCCCGGTACTCGCCGCCAAACAGATCCTGATGATGAAGCGCCTGATCAAGGGTGTTGCGCACCAGCATGGACTGGTCGCCAGCTTCATGCCCAAGCCCTTCGAGGACGAAGCGGGCAACGGCATGCACGTCCACGTGAGCATGCTCGACGCGCAGGGCAGAAACGTCTTTGACGACGGCACGGAAAGGGGCTCGACGCTGCTGCACCAGGCGATTGCCGGCTGCCTGCAGCACATGAGTGACTCGATGATCATTTTCTCACCCGGCTACAACGGCTACCGTCGCTTCCAGCCGGGCACCCACGCACCCACCTACCCCAGCTGGGGTTATGAGAATCGCACGGTTGCCGTGCGGGTACCCGCGGGCTCCCACGCGGCAAGACGCCTTGAACACCGGGTGCCGGGCGCCGACGCCAACCCTTACCTGCTGCTCGCTGTCATTCTGGCTTCCATGCTGGAGGGCATCGAAACGCAGGCCTCGCCGGGCAGCCCCACCCGCGGTGATGGCTACGCACAGAAGAATGGCTCGCTGCCGGGTTATATGCACGAGGCACTGGACCAGTTCCGCAACTCCGACTTCATCCGCTCGTCGCTCGGTGGCGAAATGCAACGCATTTTCACCCTCACCAAGGAACAGGAAGTAGCCGAATTCCGCCGCCGTGTTTCGCTGCTGGAATACCAGTCCTATCTAGAGCGCACCTGAGCCGGGGAACCTCCACTGGTGCCCGCGGTCCAAAGCGTTATGACGCCTACTGACGTCACCTGCCAGTCGTTACCTCCCGCAACGCAGTATACTGATGCCATGATTACCGTTTTTGCCCGCCAACTGTGTCGTGCCGCAACCCGCTTGCTGGCCGCCGGGCTGCTGTGTCACGCCGGCCTTGTCGTTGCGGAACCCGTTGGCATGGCGGATTGTCTGGCCGGGATGGGTGCGCAGCAGCGGCAGGCGGCTGTACCGCTTGGCCCGGACATACAAATCGTGAGCTGGAACATACAGAAAGCCGGCAACCCCGGCTGGGCGGAAGATTTGCAGCTGTTTGCCACCGGTGCAGAACTCGCCTTTCTGCAGGAGGCGTCGGTATCAGCGGCTATCCCAGGCAGAGTGCCCGAAGCCAAGTTCCTGGCTTTCGCGCCCGGCTACCGCAACGCCAGCGATGTGACCGGCGTACTCACGCTGAGCCGCTACCCGCCGAGCCTTGAATGCGACTTTTCCTCAGTGGAGCCCCTGTTGCAAACACCGAAGGCAACTTCGGTAACAGAGTATCCGCTGGTGGGCCGGGATGAGCGGCTGCTGGCCATTAATATTCACTCGGTGAATTTCAGCTTTGGCCTGCAGCGCTACCGAGAACAGCTACACGCGCTATCCATACTGATCAACCGACATAAGGGCCCCGTGCTGATCGCGGGCGATCTCAACACCTGGAACAGCAACCGACTCGCGGCGCTCGATGACTTCATGGCGGAGCACGACCTGAGCCCGGTCACGTTCATGCCGGACCTGCGCACCACCGTGTTCGGCAACGTGCTGGATCATATTCTGGTCCGTGGCCTGCAAACCGCATCCGCCGTGGCGATACCGGTGGACAGCTCAGACCACAACCCGCTATTGGTAAGACTGCGGCTTCCATGAGCAAGACTTTTTCACCGTGACAAGCTAGTATGCCTTTCCCTGTTTTCATCTGCCTGAGCACTGCACTCCATGCCCGAGAAAGCTGTTAAACCCGCCTTGATTCCCGTCAACACGGTGATCTTCGTTGGCTTCCCGCTACTGGCCTTGATCCTGGTTCCCCTGTGGGGCTTTTACCAGGGGTTTTCCGCAGCCCAGTGGGTCTGGGCGCTGGTATTCCTGTACCTGAACGGCCTGTCAATCACCGGTGGTTACCACCGCCTGTGGGCGCACAAAGCGTATGAAGCCCATCCTGCGCTGCGCTGGTTTTTTGCCCTGTGGGGTGCGGGCGCGCTGCAGAACAGCATCCTGATCTGGGCGTCCGACCACCGTCGGCACCACCGGCATGTGGATGACAACGAGCAGGACCCCTACTCCGCGGGACGTGGCCTGTGGTTCAGCCATATGGGCTGGATGCTGCGCAACTACCCCAGCGGCGAGAACGACTTCAGCAACGCTCGGGACCTCGAGCGTGACCCCATCGTCATGTGGCAGCACCGCCACTATGTGGCCGTGACCACCTTCATGAACCTGGGCCTGCCCCTGCTGCTCGGGCTGGCGCTGGGCGATGTTATCGGCACGCTCCTGCTGGTCGGGCTGTTGCGCCTGGTAGTCAACCACCATGTCACATTCTTCATTAACTCGCTGGCGCATTTCTGGGGCAGCCGCCCTTACACCGAGTCCAACAGTGCACGGGACAACGGCTTCCTCGCTTTCCTCACCTACGGTGAGGGCTACCACAACTACCACCATATTTTTCAGAACGACTACCGCAACGGCATTCGCTGGTGGCAGTGGGATCCGACCAAATGGATGATTCGGCTATGTGCCACCCTCGGCCTGGCCAACAACCTGGTGAAGGTACCGGACTTCCGCATCCAGCGCGCCCTGCTTGACACCCAGTTTGCTCGTGCGCGCCGGGAACTGGAAGCAAAAGCGGGCGACGAAACACTGCGCGAACTGCTGGAGCGCGAATATCAGCTGTTTACCGAATCGGTGAACCAATGGCGGGCGCTGCAATCCGAGCGCTATGAGCGCAAGGTCGCCGGCATCGGCGACGCACTGGAGGCGCGCCGCCTGCAGATGCTGGACAAGTGGGAACACGCCACGCTGCGCTCCCGGCTGCGAGAGCTGGAGTATGCCCTGAAGAACCAGCGCAAGCGGCTGGGCATGCTGTTGCAGCAGTTGCAGATGCCTTCTCCAGCGGGCGTCTGATCTCCCTCGCCCTGCGGTGCGTAACAAGCCCCTACCGGCGGGACTGCGCTACACTGCTGCATCCCGCCCTGACAAGGAGACGCCCGATGACCGAATCACTTTATGACTTCACCTGCGCAATGCCCAGTGGCAAGGCTGCCACCCTGGAAGACTACCGCGGCAAGGTAGTGCTGGTGGTCAACACCGCGTCCAAGTGCGGTTTCACGCCTCAGTTCGCGGGGCTGGAGAAGCTTTTTGAAACCTATCGCGAACGCGGCTTCACCGTTCTCGGCTTTCCCTGTAACCAGTTCGGCAAACAGGACCCGGGCAGCAACGACGAAATCATGGAATTCTGCCAGGTCAACTATGGTGTCAGCTTCCCCATGTTCGCCAAGGTCGATGTCAATGGCGCCACAGCCGACCCGCTGTTCCAGCACCTGAAAAAACAGGCACCCGGCGCACTCGGCTCCCAGGGCATCAAGTGGAACTTCACCAAATTCCTCATCGACACCGAGGGCAAGGTGGTCAAGCGCTATGCACCCACCACCCGCCCGGAGGACATCGCCCGCGACATCGAAACCCTGCTGCCCTGAGGGTCAGTGCTCTCGCGTTGCCAGGAACTCGATATCCGGCCAACGCTCTTCCATCAGCGACAGGTTGACCCGCGTCGGCGCCAGGTAGGTGAGGTGTCCGCCGCCATCGATGGACAACTGATCCGCGGCCTTCTTGCGGAATTCCTCCAGCTTGCGCGGGTCATCGCTGTGCACCCAGCGCGCAGTGTAGACATTGACCGGCTCATAGCCCGCCTCTACCTTGTATTCATCGGCGAGACGATACACCACCACATCAAACTGCAGTTGACCAACCGCCCCCACTATCAGGTCCGATGAATTCAACGGCGCGAACACCTGTGTCGACCCCTCTTCGGAGAGCTGCTGCAAACCCTTCTGCAGCTGTTTGGACTTCATCGGGTCACGCAGGCGGATACGGCGGAACAATTCGGGCGCAAAGTGCGGAATGCCGGAAAACTGCAGCTCTTCACCCTCGGTAAAGGTATCCCCGATCTGGATCGTGCCGTGGTTGTGCAGGCCGATAATGTCACCGGCGAAGGCCTCTTCCACCAACACGCGCTCGCCGGCCTTGAACGTCACCGCATCCACCACGCGCACGTCCTTGCCAATGCGGGAATGACGCATCTTCATGCCTTTTTCATAGCGCCCCGAGCAGACCCGCAAAAAAGCGATCCGGTCGCGATGACGGGGGTCCATATTCGCCTGGATCTTGAACACGAAGCCGGAGAAGGTCGGCTCCGCGGCGCTCACCGCACGCTGCGCAGCCTCGCGCCCCAGAGGCGCCGGCGCCCACTCGACAAAATCGTCGAGCATTTCGCGCACGCCAAAATTGCCCAGCGCCGTGCCGAAGAACACCGGGCTCAACTTGCCCGCAAGGAAGGCCTCCCGCTCGAACGGATGGCTGGCACCGCGCACCAGCTCGATTTCCTCGACGACCTGCTCCCACTCATCTCCCAGCAGCGCCCGCCCTTCCGCACTGTCCAGCCCCTCGATGCGCTGATCATCCGGCAGCACGCTTCCCTGGCCCGGCGTGAACACATGAATGACATCCGTGTAGAGGTTGTACACCCCTTTGAATTCACGTCCCATACCCAGCGGCCAGTTGATCGGCGCTCCCGCAATACCGAGCACCGATTCGATCTCGTCCAGCAACTCGATCGGGTCGCGGATATCGCGGTCCATCTTGTTCACGAAGCTGAAGATTGGCGTGTCGCGCAGGCGGCAAACACTCATCAACTTGATGGTGCGGTCCTCCACACCTTTCGCGCCATCGATCACCATCAACGCCGAATCCACGGCGGTGAGGGTACGGTAGGTATCCTCAGAGAAGTCCTCGTGGCCCGGCGTATCCAGCAGATTCACGGTGCGCCCGTGATAGGGGAACTGCATCACCGACGAGGTCACGGAAATACCGCGCTCCTGCTCCAGTGTCATCCAGTCCGAGGTGGCGTGCGGGCCACGCTTGCCTTTCACGCTCCCGGCGACCTGAATGGCGTTGCCCAACAGCAACAGCTTCTCCGTAATCGTGGTCTTGCCCGCATCCGGGTGGGAGATGATGGCGAAAGTGCGTCGGTTGGCAATTGCCTTTGTCAAATCTGCCATGCTGGAACCTGCTGGAAAAAGCGCGGATTATACGCGCTTTGATGGCAACAGGCAGTGCCTGCGGGAACCTTGCGCTGCGCATGGAGTCAATAGCCGCGTCACTTTTACGCTATAATGGCGCCGCTTATGCAGCGGTTTTTGCGCCCGGCAGACAGGAATTCTCATGAAACGTTTTATCATCGTCGTGCTGGCGCTTGGGGCCGTTGGCGCCGTGCTCTGGCCCCGTCTGCAGCCGGCCTCGGGCCCGGCGGCCAGCGCGCCGCCAAACCGCGCCGCGACCGCAGTGCGCACACAACGCCTGGAGCCCCAGGCGTTTGAGAGCCGCCTTTTCTTCAACGGCACTCTGGCCGCGGAGCAGGCCATCAATCTTCGCAGCGAGCTGCGCGGCAAGGTCGAGAAAATTCTGTTCCGGGATGGTCAGAACGTGCAGGCGGGTGACCCCATCATCCTGATCGAATCCGCCGAGCTGGGTGCAGAACTGCGTTCGCTGGAGGAACAGCTCACCCTCGCCAGCACCCAGGCGGACCGCCTGCAAAACCTGTTTGGTACAGGTGCAGTAACGGCCAGCGACCGGGATGACGCCATCAGCCGCCGCGAAGTGCTGCGGGCCGAGGTCTCTCGCCTCCGGGCCCGACTGGCAAAAAGCCGCATTGAGGCCCCCTTCGCGGGCACCCTGGGGCTGCGGCACGTGAGCACCGGCGATCTGATTGAAGCGGACACCCTGATCACCACCCTGCAAACCGTTTCCGACCTGCATGTGGACTTCAGCGTGCCCGAACGCTACCGACAGCAGGTGGTGCCCGGAACGACACTGTCGCTCACCGTCAGCGGGCATGCCGATACCTTTCCCGCCGTAGTGCGCGCCATCGACCCGCGCGTGGATCCGGAGACGCGCACACTCACCGTGCGCGCCGATGTCGAAAACCCTGACAGTGTACTCTTGCCCGGTAACTACGCGCGGGTAGAGCTGGTCACGCGCAACGAAGCTGCGCTGGTCGTACCCAGCGTTGCGGTGCTGCAAAACCTCGAAGCAGTCACCGTATTCACCGTGGAGGACGGTATTGCCGTCAGCCATGAAGTGGAAACCGGTTTTCGTGATGCACGGCGCGTTGAAATCCTGAGCGGCCTTGAGCCGGGCGTGGAGATCATCACCTCGGGCATCCAGTCCATACGCAACGGGCAACCGGTGGCGGTGCAGCCTGCGCTGGACCTGAGCTGATGGCGCTGCACGAAGTCAGCATCCGCCGTCCGGTCCTGGCGGTGGTGATGTCCATTGTCATCATCGTTTTCGGCCTGATTGGCCTGCGCGAACTGGGCGTGCGCGAATTCCCCATGGCCCAGCGGCCCATCATCTCTGTGCAGACCGCCTACCCGGGCGCCAACGCCAGCGTGGTGGAAAGCCAGATCACCGAGGCGCTGGAAGAAGAGCTCAACACGGTCGCCGGCATTCGCACCATGACCTCCATAAGCCGTGAGGGCCTGAGCACCGTCACCACGGAATTCTCGCTGGGCGACGACCTGGACACAGCGGCCAATGACATTCGCGACCGGGTTGGCTCCGCCATGCGCAGGCTGCCCAATGCGGCAGAGGCCCCCACCATCTACAAGGCCGATGCCGACGGCGACCCGATCATATTCCTCAGTGTACGCAGTCAGCAACGCAACCTGATGGAACTCAGCGCACTGGCGGACAACCTGTTCAAGTCCCGCTTCGAAACCATCTCCGGCGTGGGCCAGGTGGACATCTGGGGGTACAAGGAATACGCCATGCGACTGTGGCTGGACCCGGATGCCCTGGTCGCCCACGGGCTGACCGCCATCGACGTGCGCAATGCGCTGCAGGCGGCGAACGTCGAGCTGCCGACAGGCACACTCGAAGGGGACACGATAGACATCAACATTCGTACCCTCAGTCGACTCGGCGATGACCCGGAAGATTTCAACAACCGGGTTATTCGCAAGGAAGGCGACCGCCTCGTGCGATTGAGCGACGTCGGGCGAGCCGAAATCGGTCCCTTGAATGAACGCACCGTGCTGCGCCGCGATGGCATCACCAACGTCGGGGTGGTGCTGCGTCCACAAAGCGGCGCCAACGAAATCGCGATTGCCGATGAGTTCTACCGGCGACTGGCGATCATCGAACGCGATTTGCCGGACGACGTCGATGTCGCTGTCGGCTTCGATACCACCACGTTCATTCGCGCCAGCATTCTCGAAGTCATGCAGACCCTGGGCATTGCATTGTTGCTGGTGTGCGCCACGATCTTCGCCTTCCTGCGGGAGTGGCGCACCACCATCATCCCCCTGCTGACCATTCCCATTGCCTTGATCGGCACCTTCTTTGTGCTCTATCTGGCAGGCTTTTCCATCAACGTGCTGACGTTGTTGGGTATGGTGCTGGCAATTGGCCTGGTGGTGGACGATGCAATTGTGGTGGTAGAGAACATCTACAAGCGCATCGAACAGGGCCAGAAGCCAGCTATCGCGGGGGCAGAGGGCGTCAAGGAAATCTTTTTCGCTGTGATCGCCACCACGCTGGCGCTGGTGGCCGTGTTCGCGCCGTTGATCTTCCTCGGCGGCCTCACCGGCGTACTGTTTCGTGAATTCGGCGTCACCCTCGCCGCCGCAGTGATCATCTCCTCGTTCGTTGCCCTGACACTGGCCCCCATGCTCTGTGCGCGCTTTCTCAAGAACCGGGCGCAGCACCCGGCACTGTATCGCGCAACGGAACCCTTCTTCGAGCGCCTCGCCGACGGTTACCGGGCTTCTCTGCGAGCCTTCCTGCGCCATCGCAGCTGGGCCGCACTCATCCTGCTGACCTGCCTGACATTGATCGTAATCCTGTTTCGCAGCATGCCCCAGGAGCTGGCACCACTGGAAGACAGAAGCCAGCTTTTCGTCTCTGCCCGCGGCCCGGAAGGCGCGGGCTTTGACTACATGTCGGATGCGATGCGTGAGCTGGATGCACTGATCGCCGAAGCCGGCGGCGATGCCCTGCGCGCACGCCTGACCGTCACCTCGCCTGGCTTTGGCTCCTCGACTACGGTCAACACCGGCTTCTCCCGGGTAGTACTAAAGGCCCCGGAAGAGCGTGAGCAGACCCAGGCGCAGGTAGCGACCAGCCTAACGGCAGCACTCGCAGAGTTCCCCCAGCTGCAGGCATTCGTACGCCAGTTCGACACCATCAATGTAGGCGGGCGCGGCCTACCCGTGCAGTTCGTGGTACAGAACACCGATATCGAGAAGGTGCGCGAGGTCATACCGCGCTTCCTGGAGCGCGCCCAGCAGCACCCCGCATTCAGCTACGTGGACGTTAACCTCAAGTTCAACCAACCGGAACTGGTGCTTGAAATCGACCGCGACCGGGCTGAAGCCATCGGCGTCAATACCCGGGAGATCGCCGACATCGTCCAGGCCTCGTTCAGCGGCCAGCGCTTCGGCTATTTCCTCAAGGACGGCGAACAGTATGAAATTATCGGCCAGATGGTGCGCGGGGGGCGCAACGAGCCGGCGGACCTGTCCCGGCTTTCCGTGCGCGCCGCCGACGGCACGCTGGTACCCTTGCCCAACCTGGTGACGGTCCGCGAACAGAGCTCCGCCCCGGTGCTGTACCGGTTCAACCGTTTCACCGCCGCCACCTTTTCCGCCAACCTCGCCGAGGGCGTTGCGCTGGAGGACGGCATTCGAGCCATGCGAGAGATGGCCAGCGAAGTGCTGGACGAAAGCTACACCACGGAACTCGCCGGCCAGTCGCGTGAATTCGCCGAAACCGGCAGCAGCCTGATTTTCGTATTTGTACTCGCCCTGCTGCTGATCTACCTGGTACTGGCGGCCCAGTTCGAAAGCTTCCGCGATCCGCTCGCCATCATGCTCACCGTACCCATGGCAATCACCGGCGGCCTCATCACGTTGTGGTACTTCAACCAGACGCTGAATATCTTTTCGGAAATCGGGCTGATCATGCTCATTGGCCTCGTGACCAAGAACGGTATTCTCATTGTGGAGTTCGCCAACCAGCGGCGCGCGGCGGGGTTGAGCATCAGCGATGCCGTGGAAGAGGCAGCTGCGGCCCGCTTCCGTCCCATTCTGATGACCACGCTGTCCACGGTACTCGGCACCCTGCCCATTGCCCTGGCACTCGGCGCGGGCTCGCAAAGCCGGGTGCCCCTGGGCCTCGCGGTTATCGGTGGCATGCTGCTGGGCTCACTGCTGTCGCTCTACGTCGTGCCTGCCGCGTACCGCTTGCTGGCGGCACGCTCGGTGGCGAGCACGGGCTTGCCGCCGGAGGAACACAAGCCGTCCGCCTGAGCCACTTGCATGACGGTCAACGCGTCTGCCTGCTCCGGGTCTGCGACGCTTTGCCGCTCCCTGTGGCCAGGTGACGGCGGTATACTCCACCTGTGAGCACAGTCCGTCATCCACGCCAATCCGCCTACAGCCCCTCGCTGGCCAACCTGCGCAGCCTGCTCGCCATCCGCGCCATTGCGCTGCTCGGCCAGGCGGGCGTTCTGGCCTACGTGTTGCTGGCGAGTCGAACCACGCAAAGCCTGTGGGGGATGACCGCCAGCCTTGTGCTACTCGCGGTCATTACCATCGCCAGCCTCTGGTGGAGCACGACGGCCAGTGACATCGGCAACCGCACCTTCTTTGCCCAGTTGATGGTGGATGTCGTGGGTTGGAGCGCGCTGATGTACTACAGCGGCGGTGCCGACAACCCGTTCATCTCCTACTACATTGTGCCGCTGGTAGTCGCTGCAGCGGTACTTCCCTGGCGCTATACCTGGCTGGTGGCTGCGGCTTCCGTGGCCGCCTACAGCCTGCTGCTGTACTTTCGGGTGTCGTTCCCGCTGTTTTCGCCCCACGCCGCCATGGGCCACCAGCAGGGCAGCGTGCACAGCCTGGGCATGTGGTTCAACTTCCTTTTCAGCGCCGGCCTGATCACCTACTTTGTGGTGCGCATGGCGGCGGTGCTCAGGGAACAGGAAGCCACGGAAATGCGACGGCGCGAAGACCGGCTGCGTCACGACCAGATTCTGGCGGTTGCCAGCCTCGCCGCCGGCACCGCACACGAATTGGGTACACCACTTGGCACCATGACGTTGCTCGCAGAAGAACTGCAACAGGACACGTCCCTGGGCGATCAGGCACGCGACGACGTTGCGCTGTTGCAGCAGCAGCTGCTGCAGTGCCGCAAGATTCTTGCCGAGCTCAGCAACACGGCAGAACTCTCTGCCGCCGGCACCCGCCAGCGCCGCCCCGCCGACCGGCTGGTACGAAGCTGCGTGGAGCATTGGGCGGCCCGGCGCCCGCGCGTATCCTGTCAGTTGCACGTATCGGGCGAACCACCCGCAGCGCAGGTCTCCTACGACCAGACACTGCCACAGGCACTGGAGAACCTGCTCAACAATGCCGCCGATACCGGCGCTGAGCACGTTGCGGTAACGGTGAGGTGGAACACCAACAGCGTGAGTATCGCGGTGCGTGACGATGGCCCGGGCGCACCAGAGGAGGTGCTGACGCGCATGAATGCGACAGCCACACCCGCATCGCCCATGGGGCCGCGGGAAGACACCGGCGCAAGAGCACACGGCGGCCTGGGCATTGGCCTGATTCTGGCGCGCGCCACCGCGGAGCGCCACGGTGGGCACATTCGGCTGGAAAACCCCGCAGACGGTGGCTGCCTGGCAACGCTCACCATTCCGGCGGAGGCCGCTGATGAATAGCCCTGCGCGGATGTTGCTGGTAGATGACGACCCCACCTTCAGCGCCGTGCTGGCACGCGGTCTGGAACGCCGGGGGTTTAGCTGCCGAGCCTGCGCCAGCGCCGAGGAGGCCCTGCGCTGCTGCCGGGAATTTGACCCCAGCCATATATTGCTCGATCTCAACATGCCCGGCCGTTCAGGCCTCGCCGCGCTGCCGGACCTGCTCAGCAAGGCGCCCACTGCGAGCCTGGTGGTGCTCACCGGCTACTCCAGTATCGCCACCGCCGTCGAAGCCATCAAGCTGGGCGCAACCCAGTATCTATGCAAGCCGGCAACCGTGGACGAGATCCTGCTGGCCTTTTGTGGCGAACAGCCTGCACCGGAACACGCCGCACAGCCTCCCTCCCTGGACCGATTGGAATGGGAACATCTGCAGCGCGTACTGAATGCCAACGATGGCAACATTTCCGCCACCGCCCGCGCGCTGGGCATGCACCGACGTACACTCCAGCGCAAACTGCAGAAACGCCCAGTTCGGCGCTGAAGGGCAACTAGCGGTCGCGAAACACCGGGGGGCGCTTCTCGACAAAGGCGAGCCCCGCCTCCGCCGCGTCATCACTCAGGCCGAGCAGGGTCTGGTGGCGATCCTCCATGGCCATGGCGCTCTGCAGGCTGGGGGCATCGATTGCATAGTTCAACGCCTCTTTGGTCAGGCGCAGCCCCATCGGCGTCGCCGCCAGCATGTCGTCGACCAAGCCCTGGGCTTCCGCAGCCAGCTCCTCTGCGGCTACCACGGACGATAC
Organism: Haliea salexigens DSM 19537; assembly: GCF_000423125.1. GTDB lineage: Bacteria > Pseudomonadota > Gammaproteobacteria > Pseudomonadales > Halieaceae > Haliea > Haliea salexigens. Next base: position 139,669 of record NZ_AUHJ01000007.1, on the reverse strand, counting down.
AAGGCCGGTTGCCAGTGCCCGCGGTGCATGGATAAAGCGCGCTGTCAGCAACAGCTCTGAGGCCAACGCAGTACCCACCAGACGCGGCAGAAAATAACTGCTGCCCATATCGCAACCCGTCAGGCCAATGGACAGGTAGGCCGCATTCATGCGCGCCGATTCCGCGGCAATGCGCACGTCAGAGGCGAGCGCAAGGCTGAAGCCACCACCACAGGCGGCACCCTGTATCAGAGCCACAATCGGTTGCGGACAGGCGCGCATCGCCTGATAAATGGCTGCAATACGGCGCTGTACCTTCCAGATACCCTGCGGCGAACGCGGTTGCGGGTTGAACTCCGGCTCTGTCAGGTCAAGACCGGCACAAAAGTTACGCCCCGCGGCCCGCAGTACCACCACACGAACCTCTTCACGCTCGCGCAGTTGGGTAAAATAATCCAGCAGCGCATCGACCAGTGCGGCGTTGAGCGCATTACTGCGCTCAGGCCGGTTCAGGGTCAGCCACTCAACAGGGCCGTGACGCTCGATCAACAGGGGATTGACTGTATTCATGGCAGGCTTCCTTCGAATGCTTGCGGTTATTCTACCGCGTGATGGAAGCGTACGATGGGGCTTATGTGCCGCGGGCTTGGGGAACAGTGGTAGCGGCTGCAAGCTGTCCGCGCAGCGCGGCGAACAAAGCATCGCCCACCTTACCCATATCCAGCGCAGACTGGTCGGGCAAACACTGCGCCATGGAAGTAACCCGCAGCCCCTCATGACCACAGGGATTGATACGCAAAAACGGTTCCAGGTCGAGGTCCACGTTGAGTGCCAGGCCGTGGTAACTGCAGCCCCGGCGCACACGCAAGCCCAGCGAAGCAATTTTGTCACCGTCTACGTAAACGCCAGGTGCATCGGCGCGGGGGGCGGCGTGAATGCCGTAATCTGCGAGGACCTGCACGATGCTGTTCTCAATCAGGGTGACCAGTTGCCGCACACCCAGGCCGCGGCGCCGCAAATCCACCAGCAGATAGAGTACCCACTGACCCGGGCCGTGATAGGTCACCTGGCCACCCCGATCCACCTGAATCACCGGTATGTCGCCGGGGGCCAACACATGCTCAGCCTTGCCTGCCTGGCCCTGGGTGAACACACGAGGGTGTTGCAGCAACCACAGCTCGTCGGGGGTATCCGCATCCCGATTGTCCGTGAAGGTTTTCATCGCCTGCAGGGTGGCGAGGTAATCGGCGCGCCCCGGCAGCCGGCGACAGACAACGTCCATGGTCAGATCACCATTTGCACCTGGCCCGTTGCCATCAGGTCCTGGTGCAGTGCCTCCAGCTGATCCGGGCCGGTGGCAGTGATGGTGATGGTCAGCGACGTGAAGGTTCCCTTGGCGCTGCCCTTTACGGTGATGGTTTCCTGGTCGAAACCCGGAGCATGGCGCTCAAACACCTCCACAATCAGGCTGAAAAAGCCGTCGGAACTGCGTCCCAGTACCTTGATCGGGTACTCGCAGGGAAACTCGATACGCGGCGGTTCTTGCTCTGTCATGGCGGCTGTTACCCCTCCACGCTGAACAACTGGCTGAACCAGAGGCGGATGCTGTCCCATATCCTGGCGAAGAAGCCGGCCTGCTCAACGGAGGCCAGGGCGACGACCGGCGCCTCGAACACCGTCTCACCCGCCTGGGTCAGGCGCACCGTGCCCACCTGGTCACCGCGGGCAATGGGCGCCATGAGGGTGGCGTTGAGTTCGACCTGCGTTTCCATCGCTTCACGCTGGCCGCGCGGCAGCGTTACCAGCGCCTCTTCCATGACACCAACGGCCACGCTGTCCTGCAGCCCTTTCCAGACGCGCGGCTGTTCCAGTTCCTGTTCAGCGCTGAACAACGCCACCGTCTCGTAGAACCTGAAGCCGTAGTTGAGGAGTCCGCGCGTTTCGTTTTTGCGCGCTGTGGGGCTACGGGTTCCCAGCACAACGGAAATCAGGCGCATACCATCGCGTTCAGCGGAGGCGACCAGGCCGTACCCCGCCTCCTTGGTATAACCAGTTTTTATACCATCAACGGAGGCATCCTCACCCAGTAGCGAATTGCGATTGTACTGGCGAATATTGTTGTAGGTGAACTCGCGCTTCTTGTAGAGGGAGTAGTGCTCGGGGAAATCATTAATCATCGCCGCGGACAGTTTGGCGAGGTCGCGGGCAGTCACCACCTGGCCGTCGGCGGGCAGGCCGTGGGAGTTGGCAAAATGAGAACTGGTCATGCCCAGGGCCTTGGCGTAACTGTTCATCATATCGGCAAAGGCATCTTCGCTACCGGCAAGGTGCTCGGCCACCGCGACCGTGGCGTCGTTGCCTGAGGAGATGATGATGCCGTGTTCGAGGTCGCTGATTGAGACGTCCTTGCCGGGTTCAATCCACATCAGGGAGGAACCGTTGAACACCGGGTTCTGCGACCAGGCGTTGCGGCTTACCGTCACCATATCGTCTGCGGACACCCGACCGGATTCGATTTCACCGGCAAGCACGTACGCGGTCATCATCTTGACCAGGCTGGCAGGTGGGCGCGGGTCATCGGCATTCCCCTCCGCCAGCACGGTGCCGGTATCGGCGTCGATCAGCAGATACGCCTCGGCAGCCACTTGCGGCGGCGCTGGCACAATAGCTGCGGAGGCGGAACCGGTGACAAGAACGACCAGCAGGGAAAACAGAAAACGCTTCATAACTAACAGGGCCTGAAATGTTGGGACATGAATGGCGCAGCGAGCGCCGGGAAGCGGGTCGAACCCGCCGCGTCAGGGCAGCAGCTGGGTGCCACTGTAACCACTGGCTTCAAGACGTTGCTGCAGCTGCAGGATATCCTCGTTTGCCGCAACGGGGCCAATACGCACCCGGTACAGGCGACCGGCGCCGGATTCCACCGGGCTGACCGCAATGGGCGAGGTAACCAATGCCGCCAACTCGATACGCAGCCGCTGCGCCGCAGACTCGGAACCAAAGGCACCGAGTTGCACAAACCGATAGTGCCCTGCCGGGTTGCTGCGACGGTCGTCGATACCGGCCAGATTGATCACTTCCACTTCAACGGGCGCCGTGCCCACTTCCATAAAACCGAGTTTGACCGCGGCGCCGTAGGAAAGGTCAATCAGCCTGTCACTGTGGAAAGGGCCGCGATCATTCACCCGCACGATCATGCTGCGCCCGTTGGCCAGGTTGGTGACGCGGGCATAGCAGGGTATCGGCAGGGTCTTGTGCGCAGCGGACGCCGCATACAGGTCAAAAATCTCGCCGTTTGAGGTTTTCTGGCCATCGAACTTGGTGCCGTACCAGGATGCAATGCCACGCTCGCTGTAGTTCGTAAAGCTGGAGAGCACTTCGTAGGTTTCGCCGTTGACGGTATACGGACTGAAGTTGCCGACGATAAGTATCGGGTCTGGCCGTGGCACAGCGTCCAGGACATCGTCGGGGTGAATAGTGCGCGGAGGCGCACCGTCCTTGATCTGGGCACCCGGCGCAGTAGGCGACTCGCCGGGCACCGTCACAACACCCGGCCCACGCGAGGCACAACCGGCCAGTATCAGCGCCAGCAGCCCGACCAGCAGCAGGTTCGACCGGCTCACAATGCCAGCCCCGCGGCCAGACGCTGGCTAAGCTGGTAGACGCTCATTGCGTACAGGGCGCTGTGGTTGTAGCGCGTGATGACGTAAAAATTGTGCAGGCCCAGCCAGTATTCATACCCTTCCTCCAACTCCAGCCGTACAGGCGTTACCTGTGTTTCGGCGTCCAGCGGTGCCCGCGCGTGCAGGCCCCCGGCATCCAGCTCATCCACACGGCGCTTGGGTACCAGGCCGAGGCCGAACCACGCCTCAGGCACCTCGCCCGACGCCGCCGCGGGCACCACCACGCCTTCGCCACTGCGCCAGCCATGGCGACGCAGATAGTTGGCCACACTGCCAATACCATCCACCGGATTGTTCCAGATATCAATGTGACCGTCCGCATCGAAATCGACGGCGTAACTGCGGTAGCTACTCGGCATGAACTGGCCATACCCCATGGCGCCGGCATAGGAACCTTGAAGGGCGAGCGGGTCCATCTGCTGTTCTTGCGTGAGGATCAGATAATTCTTCAATTCCCGACTGAAATAGGCGGACCGACGCGGATAATCGAAGGCCAGTGTGGCCAGCGCGTCCAGCACGCGATAGCTTCCGGTGATGCGCCCGTAGGAGGTCTCCACGCCGAGAATGGCCAGCACAATCTCCGGCGGCACCCCGAGTTCCGCCTGCACGCGGCGGAACGTGTCTTCGTGCGCACGGTAAAACGCCAGCCCCTCGCTAACCCGCTGTTCGGTGAGGAAAATCTGCCGATACTCATACCAGGGCTTGACCCGTTCCGCGGGACGGGCCATGACCTCGAGAATACGCTCCTGGCGCTCGGCGCTCGCCACGACCTGCAGCAGCTGTTCGCGGCTGAACCCGCGCTCCTCCGCCAGCTCGTCGACCAGTGCCCGCGCCGCAGCGAGATCGCCATAATCTGTACTGGCGCCAACCGATAACACCGGCCAACAACACCACAGAGCCACCAGGCGGCAGGCCATCGTCTTCGTCATGCGCAGAATCTCACCAATCAACTACCTTAACGGGGGCGGCCTGAATCGCCTGTGGCGATAGCCATCAACAGGCCGAAGCCGGCCATCAGCGTCACTACGGAAGTCCCGCCTGCACTGACCAGCGGTAGCGGCACCCCCACCACCGGCAGGAGGCCCGCAACCATGCCCATGTTAACAAAGATGTAAACGAAAAACGTCAGTGTGATGCTGCCTGCGACCATGCGACCGAAATTGCTGTTGGCATACACCGCGATCCAGAAGCCACGCAGTACAATGAGCAGGTAAAGCGCCATGAGGAACAGTACCCCGCGCAAACCGAACTCTTCCGCCAGCACGGCAATAATGAAATCGGTGTGGCTTTCCGGCAGGAAATCGAGCTGTGATTGGGTGCCGTTCAGCCAACCCTTGCCCTCCCAGCCGCCGGAGCCGATCGCGGTTTTCGACTGGATGATATTCCAGCCGGCACCCAGTTTGTCGCTCTCCGGGTTGAGCAGCGTGAGGATGCGCTGTTTCTGGTAATCCTTGAGCACGTACATCCATACTGGCCACGCGGAAGCGCAGGCGAGCAGGAAAGCCCCCACAATGTAGCTCCAGCCAATGCCGGCCATGAACAGCACGAACAGGCCGCTGGCAGCAATCAACAGCGCGGTACCGAGGTCGGGCTGCAGCAGGATCAGCACAGAGGGGATGGCCACCAGCAGTAGACAGGCCAGCACGTACTTGAAGCGCGGCGGCACTGTGCGTGAAGACAGATACCAGGCGACGGTCAGTGGCATCACCAGCTTGAGAATTTCCGAAGGTTGAAAGCGGAAACCGCCCAGCGAGAGCCAGCGCTGGGCCCCTTTGGCGCCAACGCCGAAGAAAATCACGCCCACCAGCAGCAACACGCCGAGCAGGTAGAACCACGGCGACCAGCGCTGGTAGCGCTTCAGGTCGATCTGTGCCGCCAGGAACATGACGCCGTAGGCGAGCAGGAAGTACTGCCCCTGGCGCACTACCGCCGCCATTTTCTGCCCCGAGGCGCTGTAGAGCACCACCAGGCCAAACAGCGTCAACACTACCAGCAGCAGCAACAGCGGCACATCGAGGTGCAGGCGCAGCGCCAGGGGGGCGCGACGCGAGAGGTCCGAGCTGTCGCCGGGAAATTGCAACTGACGAACATAATCACCCATCGGCGAGCGCTCCCGCAGTTGCCTCACTGTCCAGCGCCGCCTCATCCACCAGCCAGGCGTCAAGCACAGCCCGCGCGATGGGTGATGCAGCCGAGGCCCCGCCCCCATTTTCCACGATCACGGCAACGGCAATGGTGGGCGACTCATAGGGTGCGAAGGCAATGAACAGCCCGTGATTGCGGTGTCGTTCCGCCACCTCCGCCTCGACATAAATGGCGTTCTGCGCGATGCCGATCACCTGGGACGTACCGGTTTTGCTCGCCATCTGGTAGCGAATGTCCTCGCCGATCTTGCGCGCCGTGCCCCGGGCGCTGTGTACGACCGCACGCATCGACTCATGCACCGCGTCCCAATAATCCGGGGGCGCAGTGATCGTCTCACGCGCGTCGATGGGCTGCGTCTGCCCCGCCACGCTGCGCAGCAGCCGCGGGGTGCGCGCTTGGCCCCGGGTGGCGAGCACGGTGGTCGCCGCCGCCAGCTGCATGGGCGTCGCCAGCATATAGCCCTGGCCAATCCCCGCACTGAGAGTCTCCCCCGGGTACCAGGGCTGGTTCATGGTGTCGCGCTTCCAGCGCGTGGACGGCAGCACACCGGGCCGCTCGTTGGTGGTATCCACGCCGGTGCGCTTGCCCAGCCCGTAACCGGACAGGTAGTCGTGCATGCGATCGATAGTCAGGCGCCGGGCCAGGTCGTAGAAGTACACGTCGCAGGATTCCGCGACCGCCATGTGCATGTCCACCCGCGGCGCGTGACCGGTACCGCGTATCTTCAGGATCCAGTCCCGGTAGCGGCGGGAGTCGCCCGGCAGGCTGTACCAGCCCGGGTCGGCAACCGTGCTCTCCGGTGTCACCAGCCCGGCCTGCAGTCCGGCCATGGCCATCATCGGCTTCACGGTGGAGCCCGGAGGATACTGGCCCTGTATGGCGCGGTTGAACAGCGGCACATCGGGGGAGTCACGCAGCGCCTTGTAGTCCGCGGAGCTGATGCCATTGACGAACAGGTTGGTGTCGAAACCGGGGGTGGAGACCAGCGCCAGCACGCCGCCATCCAGGGGATCAATGGCCACTACGGCGCCCCGCTGCTCGCCCAGCGCCGCCAGCGCAGTCTGCTGCAGCTGAAAATCCAGATGCAGGGTGATGTCCGCGCCCGGCACCGGGTCAAACCGCTCCAGCACCCGCAGTACCCGCCCGTGCGCGTTGGTCTCCACGTTCTGGTAACCCACTTCCCCGTGCAGCAGATCTTCGTAGAATTTTTCCACCCCCACCTTGCCGACATGGAAGGTGCCGCGGTAGTCGCGCTCGTCCAGGCTCTGTGCCTCCCGCTCGTTTATCCGGCCCACATAGCCCACCGCGTGGGAAAACAGCGCGCCATGGGGGTAGTGCCGCACCAGTTGTGCATCCACTGTGACGCCGGGCATGCGGTGGCGGTTCACCGCCAGCAACGCGCGCTCTTCCTCGGTCAGGCGAAAACGCAGGGGTACCGCCTCGTAAGGACGGCGACGCTGCAATTTCTGCCGGAAGTTTTCCAGGTCGGATTCCGATATGGGCAGCAGCTGCTGCAAGTCCGCCAGCGTGGCGTCCATGTCCTCCACCCGCTCGCGAACGATAGACAGGATGTGGCTGGGCCGGTTGTCCGCCAGCAGTACGCCGTTACGGTCGTAAATCAGCCCGCGCTTGGGTGGCAACGGTTGCAGCTGCACACGATTGCGGTCGGACTGGGTGCGATAGATTTCGTGGTCGTTGATTTGCAGGTCGTGGTAGCGCGCCAGGATGACACCCAGCAGGGCCAGCACCAGCAGCACCGAAAACAGCGTGCGGGCGATGAAAATGCGGGCTTCGCCGCCGGGGTCCTTAAGTGGGATGTGTTGTGGCATGGAATGCAGGGCCCGCGAGGTGGCTGGCTAACGCGTCAGGCGCGATGATACGGGTGGCCGGCAGTGATTGTCCAAGCCCGGTACACTTGTTCTGCGAGCAGCACCCGCACCAGTGGATGCGGCAGGGTGAGCGCGCTCAGCGACCAGCGCTGTCGGGCACGTTGCAGGCAGTCTTCGGAGAGGCCGTCCGGGCCGCCGATCAGCAGGCTGACATTCGTGCCGTCCATCTGCCAGTCGGTGAGCTCGCGCGCCAGACGCTCGGTGCTCCAGGCGGTGCCGCGCACATCGAGGGCGATGACCGTATCGCCCGCGGGCAGCGCCTTGAGAATCAGTTCACCTTCGCGCTGGCGCAGCTGCTCGGGGCTGGTGTCGCGACCGCGACGGGCCAGGGGCAATTCGCACCACTCCAGTCGAATCTCGCGCGGCAGCCGGCGGCCGTACTCCGCCACACCTTCATTGACCCAGGCAGGCATCTTCCCACCCACGGTAATGACCGTCAGTCGCATCAGCTACTCGGCCGGGTATCCACCCAGAGTCGCTCGAGATCGTAGAAGTCGCGTGTTGCCGGCAACATGACGTGCACCACCACATCACCGAAGTCCACGAGCACCCACTCTCCCGGGTTTTCTCCCTCTACCCCCAGCGGCCGGACTCCCTCTTTCTTGGCCTCCATGCAGACGTTATCGGCGAGCGATTTGACATGCCGATTGGAGGTGCCACTGGCAATGACCAGGTAATCCATGACGTCGGTCAGCTCGCGCACGTCAAGCGTGGCGATATTGACGCCTTTCAGCTCGTCGAGGGCGTTGGTAACGAGGTCTTTCAGGTTTTCGGCTTGCATCCGGGGTTTGTCTCTCCAGTTCAAAAATGAATATCAGCGGCAGCAGCGTAGAGCTGATGCCTTTCAATATAGTCCAGTACCGGCTCGGGGAGCAGATAACGGGGGGAGCGCCCGCTGGCACACAGGGCGCGAATCTCGGTGGAGGAAATCGCCAGGGGCCGCAATTGCAGCACCAGCACACCCCCTGCAGGCCGCTGTTGCAGGGCTGAAGGCTCGGCAACACCGTGTGCGGCGAGCCAATTCGCCACCTCCCCCTGCGCCGGCAAGTGCCAACCGGGGCGCGCGATCACCACGATATGCGCAAACTCCAGCAGAGCCTGCCAACGGTGCCAGCGATCCAGTCCCTGCACCGCATCGCACCCCATCACCAGGCTCAGGCTGCGCTGCGGGCCGTACTCCGCGCGCAGTTCCTGCAGGCTGTCGATGGTCCACGACGTACCGTTGCGCTGGAGCTCGCGACGGTCACAACGCAACCGCGGCTCGCCGCCAATCGCCAGCTCCACCATGTCGGCACGCTGGGCTGCCGGGCACTGCGGTGCTGCGCGGTGCGGCGGTGTGGCGCAGGGCATAAGATGCAGGTGGGCGAGCCCCAGGTGCTCAACCAGCTCCAGCGCGGAGCGCAGATGGCCGTTGTGAATGGGGTTGAAGGTTCCGCCGAGGACGGCAACCGGGGCACCACTGGCCTCGCACGGCGTCAACTGCGAACCTGCCCCTCACCGAATACCACGTACTTGCGTGAGGTCAGCCCCTCCAGCCCCACCGGCCCGCGAGCATGCAGTTTATCAGTGGAAATGCCGATTTCCGCGCCCAGGCCGTATTCAAACCCGTCCGCGAAACGCGTGGAGGCGTTGATCATCACCGAGCTGGAATCCACCTCGCGCAGGAACCGCATGGCGCGACCGTGATCGCGTGTGACAATGCTGTCGGTGTGCTGTGAACCGTAGTGATTGATATGTGCAATGGCCTCGTCCAGGCCCTCGACAATGCGCAGGGCGAGCACGGGGGCCAGATACTCTTCATACCAGTCCTGTTCGGTGGCCTCCCGCGTGCCCGGCAACAGCGCACAGCTGCGTTCACAGCCACGCAATTCCACCCCTTTGGCCGCAAATGCCGCGGCCAGTTGCGGCAGCAAGGCGGCCGCCTCACTGGCGTCGACGAGCAGGGTTTCCATGGTATTGCAGGTGCCGTAGCGGTGAGTCTTGGCGTTCACCGCGATCGCCAGCGCCATGGCATGCTCCGCACCGGCATCAACGTAGACGTGGCAAACACCATCGAGATGCTTGATCACGGGCACACGGGCCTCGCGGCTGATGCGCTCGATCAGGCTTTTACCGCCACGCGGAATAATCACGTCCACGTGTTCGGGCATACTGATCAGGGCACCGACCGCGGCGCGGTCGGCGGTGTCCACCACCTGCACCGCCGCGGCCGGCAGGCCTGCCTGTTCAAGCCCCGTGGCAATGCAGGCCGCAATGGCACGGTTGGAGGCCAGCGACTCGGAGCCGCCGCGCAAAATGGTCGCGTTGCCGGACTTGAGGCACAGGCTGGCCGCCTCCACAGTGACGTTGGGGCGCGACTCGTAGATGATGCCGATAACGCCCAGCGGTACCCGCATGTGGCCCACCTGGATGCCGCTGGGCATCCGGTTGACGTCACTGATGCTGCCGACCGGGTCGGCGAGCGCCGCGACCTGCCGCAACCCCTGCAACATGCCGTCAATGCGCGCTGGCGTGAGTTCCAGCCGATCGAGAAGCGCCGCAGCAAGGCCGCGTTCACGACCGCGGGCAAGGTCCTCCGCATTGGCTTGCGCCAGCGAGGCACGCGCGCCGTCCAGCGCATCGCAGGTTGCCAGCAGCGCCGCATTGCGCTGTGCGGTACTTGATGCAGCCAACTGCCGCGACGCGGCCCGTGCGGCCGCGCCCAATTCCTGCATGTAGTGCTCGATGCTCATTCCTGTTCCCGTACCCGCGATCGCGCCCGATTATACCTGAAGCCCGCCGCGGGTGCGCCAATCTGCCGAAGGGAAAAGGAGCTGGGACCCGGAACACCCGGGCCAGAGAATCAGCTGGCGCTCTGGGCTGCCGCCGCTTCCTTGACCAGCGTCTGCAATTCACCACTGGCGTGCATTTCGGTCACGATGTCACAACCGCCAATCAGCTCACCGCTGATCCACAACTGGGGGAAGGTTGGCCAGTTGGCGTATTTGGGCAGGTTGGCACGCACATCGGGGTTGGACAACACGTCCACATAGGCGAAACGCTCACCACAGGCCATAAGGGCCTGCACCGTTTGCGCAGAAAAGCCGCATTGGGGCTGATTGGGGGAGCCTTTCATGTACAGCAGGATGCTGTTGCTCTGAATCTGTTCCTTGATAGTGTCGAGAATATCCATGGTGTTTGAAGCCTGTTGTTGAGGTTGATCGTTGGACCGGAACGGAAGGCGGAAGTTTACCCGATCTGGCACAAAAACGCAGGCAGCGTGCGGCGTGTTACCCCCTGCGGCTAAACCACCGGGTTGTGCTGCAGGGCGGGCGCCAGCAGCTGCGCGCAAGCCCCGGCAAGAAAATTGCCAAGCTCGCGAAATGCCGCTAATATCTCCTGTCTGACAGGCAGCTAGCGCTGCCTTTTTGCGTTTCTGGGGCCCTGCCTGGGCCCTGCCATTGGGAGAAGAACCGGTGTCCGCGTTGATGCAAACCTATGCAAGGCTGCCCGTGACGTTCAGTCACGGAGAAGGTGTCTATCTGGTGGACACCGACGGCCGACGCTATCTGGATGCACTGTCGGGCATCAGTGTCACCAACCTGGGCCACGCCCACCCAGCAGTCACCGAGGCTATTCAGCAACAGGCCGCTCGTCTGCTACACACCTCGAACCTGTACCACATTGCCGGGCAGGAAGCGCTGGCGGATGCCTTGACCGCGGTATCCGGCATGGAAACCGCCTTCTTCTGCAACTCCGGCGCAGAGGCCAACGAAGCTGCCATCAAGCTGGCCCGCCTGTATGGTCACCAGCGCGGCGTGGACAAGCCTGCCGTGATTGTGTTCGAAAACGCCTTCCACGGGCGCACGCTGGCAACCCTCAGCGCCACCGGCAACCGCAAAATCCAGGCCGGCTTTGAACCCCTGGTCTCAGGTTTCACCCGGGCGCCGCTCAACAACCTCGCCGCCGTGCAGCAGATTGCCGCCAACAACCCGGATGTGGTGGCCGTACTGGTGGAACCCATTCAGGGTGAGGGCGGCATTCGCGTCGCCGACGACGCTTTCATGCAGGGCCTGCGGGCGCTGTGTGACGACCGCGGCTGGCTGCTGATGCTCGATGAAGTGCAGTGCGGGAACGGCCGCGCCGGCCACTACTTTGCCTGCCAGGGCATGGGCGTGGTTCCGGATGTGATCACCACTGCAAAAGGCCTGGGCAACGGGGTACCGATCGGCGCCTGTCTGGCGCACGGGCCGGCGGCCACGGTATTCAAGGCCGGCCACCACGGCTCCACCTACGGCGGCAACCCGCTGGCCTGCGCTGCCGGGCTGGCTGTGGTCAACACGGTGGTCAACGAGGGGCTCGCCGAGCGCGCTACCGCTGCCGGCGCGCGCCTGCGGCAGCAGCTGACAGACGGGCTGCAGGGCTGCGAAAGCCTGGTCGAGCTGCGCGGGCGCGGCCTGATGATCGGCGTGCAATTGAACCGCGATTGCGGCGAGCTGGTTGGCCGCGCGCTGGCCGCCGGGCTGCTGATCAACGTGACCGCGGGCAACACCATCCGCCTGCTGCCCCCGCTCATCTGTAGCGACGACCACCTCGACGAACTGGCCACAGGCCTCATCAAACTGATCCGGGGCTTCGAGTGAAGCCCGGCACCGCTTTTGCAGGATAATCCCATGGCGTCACCCCGGCACTTCCTCACTCTGCTCGACTTCAGCCCCGACGAGTTGCAGGCACTGATAGACCGCGCCAGCACCATGAAAAAAGCGCACCGCGCCGGTGAAGATCAGCGTCAGTTTCCGGGCAAGGTGCTGGGGATGATTTTTGCCAAGTCCTCCACGCGCACGCGCGTCTCCTTTGAGGCCGGCATGACACAGCTCGGTGGTCACGCCATGTTCCTGTCGCCGCAGGACACCCAATTGGGGCGCGGCGAGCCGGTCGAGGACAGTGCACGGGTCATTTCCTCCATGGTCGATGTGGTGATGATCCGCACCTTCGGCCACGATATTGTAGAGCGCTTTGCCGCCTACTCCTCGGTGCCGGTAATCAACGCATTGACGGATGACTTCCATCCCTGCCAGCTGCTCGCAGACATGCAAACCTGGAAGGAACACCGCGGACCCATGGCCGGCAAGACGGCGGCCTGGGTGGGCGATGGCAACAACATGTGCCAGTCCTACATCAACGCGGCACGGCAGTTCGACTTCAGGCTGCGCATCGCCTGTCCGCCGGGCTTTGAGCCACGCGCCGACCTGCTGCACACCAATCGCGACCGCGTGGAACTGAGCCACGACCCGGTGACTGCCGTGCGCGATGCGGACCTGGTGGTCACCGATGTCTGGGCCTCCATGGGGCAGGAAAAGGAACAGCAGACCCGTGCCCGCCAGTTTGCACCCTTCCAGGTCAACGAGGCGCTGATGGCACACGCAGCCAGCGATGCGCTTTACCTGCACTGCCTGCCCGCGCACCGGGGCGAGGAGATCAGTGCCGGCCTTATGGACGCGCCGGATACGGTGATCTGGGACGAGGCTGAAAACCGGCTACACGCCCAGAAAGCGCTGCTGGAATTTCTGCTGCAGGAAAGCTAATAACCGGGGCGCCTAACCCCCCGGATTCTTATAAAAAATTATTCATTGGCAGCCAGATTTCGCGCCTCAGCCCACCGTGTCGGGCCAACTTCAAGCTCATAGCGGCCTGTGGGGTAAGTGGGCGCAGACCTACGCTTTCGCCCACACGTTATCCACAAGATAAACCCAGCCTTGCGGCCTTGCAATGCCCCTCTGGTCGCATTATCTTGTGCTTCACCCCCTCGAAAACCCCAAGATGTGGGGCCTCGACAACAAAAAAGGCCGCCAGCCTCGCGCCGCACGGAGACTCTATGCACACCGAAACCACCCCCAGCAGCAGCCCCGCCACACCGTCCAGTGGCGACACCAACGCGGTGCCCGGCAGCATCGCCGCGACCGCTCCCGGGCAGCTGCGCGTCATCAAGCGCAACGGCATGGTTGTAACCTTCGAAGAAAGCAAGATATCGGTCGCTATAACCAAGGCCTTTCTCGCCGTTGAAGGTGGCACCGCTGCGGCATCGAGCCGCATTCACGAAACCGTGGCCAAGCTGACCGACCAAGTGGCCGCCACCTTCCGCCGCCGCATGCCATCCGGTGGCACCGTACATATCGAGGACATTCAGGATCAGGTGGAACTGGCCCTGATGCGCGCCGGCGAACACAAGATCGCACGCGACTATGTCATCTATCGCGAGGAGCAGGCGCGTAAGCGCGCCGCACGCAAGGCCCTGTCTCCCGCCGCGCAGGAAGCCGCCGGCAACATCACGGTGATACAGGCCGATGGCAGCCGTGCACCGCTGGACCTGGAGCGCCTGCACACCGTGGTGACGGAAGCCTGCAGCAACCTCACCGATGTCAGCAGCACGCAGATCATCGACGAGGCCCTGCGCAACCTGTACGACGGCGTGACCGCCGCGGAGCTGGCCACCTCGCTGGTGATTACCGCGCGCACCATGATCGAGAAAGAACCCAACTACACCTATGTGGCCGCCCGCCTGCTCTGCGACAACCTGCGCGCCGAAGCGCTGGGCTTCCTCGGCGTGGCCCAGGCAGCCACGCAGAGCGAAATGAGCCAGCTCTATGCCACGGCGCTCCCCGCCTACATCCAGCGCGGCGTCGAACTGGAGCTGCTGGACCCGAAGCTCGCGCAGTTCGACCTCGAACGGCTCGGTCAAGCCCTGCTGCCCGAGCGCGACCTGCAGTTCACCTACCTGGGCCTGCAAACCCTCTACGACCGCTACTTCATTCACAGCAACGATGTGCGTATCGAGCTGCCCCAGGTATTCTTCATGCGCGTGGCCATGGGCCTGGCCAGCGAGGAAGCGGACCGCGAGGCGCGGGCGATCGAGTTCTACCAGTTGCTATCGTCTTTCGACTACATGAGCTCCACCCCCACGCTGTTCAATGCCGGCACCCTGCGACCGCAGCTGTCGTCCTGCTACCTCACCACCGTGCCCGATGACCTGCACGGCATTTTCGGCGCCATCCAGGACAACGCCATGCTGTCCAAGTTTGCTGGTGGCCTCGGCAACGACTGGACCCCGGTACGCGCACTGGGCTCCTACATCAAGGGCACCAACGGCAAGAGCCAGGGTGTGGTGCCCTTCCTCAAGGTTGTGAACGACACCGCCGTGGCGGTCAACCAGGGCGGCAAGCGCAAGGGCGCGGTGTGTGCCTACCTGGAAACCTGGCACATGGACATCGAGGAATTCGTGGAGCTGCGCAAGAACACCGGCGATGACCGCCGCCGCACCCACGACATGAACTCCGCCAACTGGATTCCCGACCTGTTCATGAAGCGCGTATTCGACGACGCTGAGTGGACCCTGTTCTCCCCCAACGACGTGCCCGACCTGCACGACCTGTACGGTCGCGCCTTCGAGGAACGCTACACCTGGTACGAAGAGCAAGCGCGCGCCGGCAAACTCAAGCTGCACAAAACCGTGCGCGCACAAAATCTGTGGCGCAAGATGCTGGCGATGCTGTTTGAAACCGGCCACCCCTGGATGACGTTCAAGGACCCCTGCAACCTGCGGTCACCGCAACAGCACGTCGGCGTTGTGCACTCATCCAACCTGTGTACCGAGATCACCCTCAACACCAGCAAGGACGAAATCGCCGTCTGCAACCTCGGTTCCATCAACCTGCCCCAGCACGTGGGTGAGAATGGCCTCGATCTCGACAAGCTGCGCAAGACCGTGCGCACGGCTGTGCGCATGCTGGATAACGTCATCGACATCAATTACTACTCGGTGCCGCAGGCGGAGCGCTCCAACCTGCGCCACCGCCCCGTCGGCCTCGGCCTGATGGGCTTTCAGGATGCCCTCTACCGTCAGCACATCGCCTACGGCTCAGAGCAGGCGGTCACCTTCGCCGATAGCTCCATGGAGGCCATCAGCTACTACGCCATCGAGGCCTCCAGTGAACTGGCGGCCGAGCGCGGGGCTTACTCCAGCTACGAGGGCTCACTGTGGAGCCGGGGCATCTTCCCCATCGACTCGCTGGGTATTCTCATCGAGCAGCGCGGCGCCGACTATATCCAGGTCGACCGCAGCACCTCACTCGACTGGGACAGCCTGCGGGCTGCGGTGCGGGAGCGCGGCATGCGCAACTCCAACGTGATGGCCATTGCGCCCACGGCAACCATTGCCAACATCACCGGGGTATCCCAGTCCATTGAGCCTACGTACCAGAACCTGTACGTGAAATCGAACCTCTCCGGCGAGTTCACCGTGGTCAACCCCTACCTGGTGAACGACCTGAAAGCGCGCGGGCTGTGGGATGGGGTGATGGTCAACGACCTCAAGTACTACGACGGCAGCGTACAGTCCATCGACCGCGTGCCGGCTGACCTCAAGGCCATTTACGCCACGGCATTCGAGGTGGAGCCCCGCTGGCTGGTGGACGCTGCCAGCCGCCGCCAGAAATGGATCGACCAGGCCCAGTCGCTGAACCTGTACATCAACAACGCCAGTGGCAAGAAGCTGGACGTCACCTATCGCATGGCGTGGTACAGCGGCCTGAAAACCACGTACTACCTGCGCTCGCTGGCGGCCACCGGCACGGAGAAATCCACCATCAGCACCGGCAATCTGAACAAGGTGTCCTCAGGCGGCCAGACCGTGCAGGCGGCACCGGCGGCCGTACCGACCGCATGCTCGCTGGATGACCCGGACTGCGAGGCCTGCCAGTAAGGCGGGCCACATCACCACCGACACAACAGACTAGGCAAAAGGACAACAGCACATGTTGAGCTGGGACGACTACCACACCGACGACAATCACGCCGCTGCAGCACCGGCCAAGGCGCCGCCACCGCCGCCACCGCAGGAAGAGGCACCTGTGGCCGCCGCGACTCCTCCGCCACCGGCCGCCGCGCCCGTTGCACCGACCGCAGCGGCCAACGTGGCGGCCGCGGCGCGTGCCGTGGAAGCCCTTGATGTAGCACCCGGGCTGGAAGAACTGGAAATGGGCGCAGCGCGGGTCTCGGTAGACGAGAAAGCGATGATCAACTGCCGCGCCGACCTCAACCAGCTGGTGCCTTTCAAATACGACTGGGCCTGGCAGAAGTACATCGACGGCTGCGCCAACCACTGGATGCCGCAGGAAATCAACATGACGGCCGACGTGTCCACCTGGAAGAGCAGCGACGGCCTGTCCGAGGATGAGCGACGCATCATCAAGCGCAGCCTGGGCTACTTCTCCACCGCAGACTCCCTGGTCGCCAACAACCTGGTGCTGGGCATCTACCGCCTGATCACCAACCCTGAGTGCCGCCAGTACCTGCTGCGCCAGGCGTTTGAGGAAGCCATCCACACCCACGCCTACCAGTACTGCATCGAGTCACTGGGCATGGACGAGGGCGAGGTCTTCAACATGTACCGCGAGGTGCCTTCGGTGGCCAAGAAAGCCACCTGGAGCCTGGGCCATACCCACCACCTGTCGGACCCCAGCTTCAAAACGGGCACCACGGAAAACGACCAGACCCTGCTGCGCAACCTGATCGGTTTCTACGCCGTTACCGAAGGCATTTTCTTCTACTGCGGCTTTACCCAGATCCTTTCCATGGGGCGGCGCAACAAGATGACCGGCGTTGCGGAGCAGTTCCAGTACATCCTGCGCGACGAGTCCATGCACCTGAACTTCGGTATCGACGTGATCAACCAGATCAAGCTGGAAAATCCGCACCTGTGGACCGAGGCCTTCCAGCAGGAAGTGATCCAGATGATTCTCGAAGGCACCCAGCTGGAAATCGAATACGCACGCGACACCATGCCGCGCGGCGTACTTGGCATGAATGCCGCCATGATGGAAGAGTACCTGCACTTCATTGCCAACCGCCGGCTGTCGCAGCTCGGCCTGCCAGAGCAGTTTCCCGGGGTGCAGAACCCGTTCCCGTGGATGAGCGAGATCATGGACCTGCGCAAAGAGAAAAACTTCTTTGAGACCCGGGTCATCGAATACCAGACCGGCGGCGCGCTGAACTGGGATTGACCATTGGGGGGCAGCCAGCTCGCGCCGCTGCCCCCGTTTTTGAGGACCTGCCATGGACAAACAAGACGACCCGACCGAAGACAGTGAACACGTCCTCATCGCCCTGGATCAAATCAGCCAGACCATTGATGTGATGAACCGCATTGTGGCGCGGCTACGCAACCACGTGGAACAACAGGACACGGGCAAACAGGCAGATCTGAAGGCGGAAATGCGCTCAGACCGTGTCTTGCACTGACCCCGGAGCGTGAAGCCAGGCGCCCGGAGCGCCCTCAGGGCCTGGCGCGACGGCGGAGAATGGCGAGCTGCTCGTCATCATTGCGAAAACAGGGCACACACGCCGGCGGCCCTTCCAGCGTGATAATGTCCGCCACCTCACCCAGCACCACTTCGGTAATCAACGGCAAATCCAGCCCGCAGGCCTGCTCAAGATCGATCCACTGCAACTGCGACAACTCGTCAGAGGCGAGGGAAAAGTCATCCGGGTCACCCACCACCGCACTGGCGTCCACCAGAAAGAAACGCGCGTCAAAACGCCGCGGCGCGCCGAGCGGGGTGATGGCGCGGAATACGTAGCGAAAATTGCGCGTGCAGGGCAAGTGCTCCCGAGCACTGAAGTCTGCCCAGTCCCCTGGCACCTCGCCCTGCCAGGCACCGGGTGCCCCCAGCAGCAGCCCCGACTCCTCCCACACCTCGCGCACCGCGGCGGCCTGCAGGGCGTGCACACGGTCCGGCGCTGCGGCCTCGGCCAGGCGACTTGCGCATACCGGCCCCACCCGCCCCGCCAGAGGCACGAGGGCGTCGCCAGCGTCTACGGCACCACCGGGAAATACAAATTTGCTGGGCATGAAGGCGGCGCGCGACCCACGTTTGCCCATCAGTACCTGTGGTTGCGACAGGCGGTCACGCACGAGAATCACGGTTGCAGCATCCTTGATGGGCACTACGTCTGGCGCGAAATCGCGTCTGGAAGCTGTCGTCACTTTGAATTCCTTCTACTACCAGATCAGAGTATAAACCTTCGCGCCGGGAGGAACCGCACCAGCGCCCTGCCAGGGTGCATCTACGGTCGGCTTAGCCATCACATCGTCCTTACCCGGCCGGCACTTTTTGCCTATACTCCGGGAACCGATTCAGCCAACGAGGACCTGTCATGTTGAAATCCCGATTGCTTGTACTGCTGCAGATTACGGCACTTCTGTTCGTGAGCACGGCGGGAACCGCTCAGGCCGCGGTCATCGGCACCGCAAACCATTTTGCCGAGCAAACTCGAAGCGAGCCGCTGGCTCAGGTCACGACGGCTCTTGCCAGTGAGACGGTGCAGCAGCACTTGCTGGCGATGGGCGTAAGCCCCCAGGACACACTCGCACGAGTGAATGCGTTGTCCACCGCCGAATTGCAGCAGCTGGCGCAGCAACTGGACACACTGCCCGCAGGCAGCGGCGCGCTGGGTGTGCTCGGTGCACTGTTTCTGGTGCTGCTGGTACTTGAACTGATAGGCGTTACCAACGTGTTCAGCAAGTTTTGAGGCGCATTGCGGCGCCGGCGCTGATTGTTCTGCTCAGCGCCTGCGCCACAACCCACCAGCCACCGCAAAACGCCACAGTCAGCGAACTTTCCACAGTGCCCTTTTTCCCCCAGGAGGAATACCAGTGCGGGCCTGCGGCGCTTGCCACGTTGCTGGTGCACAGCGGTGTCGACATCAGCCCACAGGCGCTGGCGCCACAGACCTATCTGCCTGGCCGGGAGGGCAGCCTGCAGGTCGAATTGCTGGCTGCCACACGCCGCTCAGGTCGTGTTCCTTTCACGCTACAGGGCGGACCCGAGGCACTTTTCAGTGAGCTTGAGGCGGGCAACCCCGTACTCGTGCTGCAAAACCTGGGGCTTGCGTCCCTGCCGCGCTGGCATTACGCGGTCGTTGTCGGTTACCAGCCGGAAAATGAGCGCGTCTTGCTGCGCTCCGGCACCGAGCAGCGTCGACAGGAACGCTGGAGCCGATTTTTCGGCAGTTGGGCGCGAGCCGATTTCTGGGGGGTGGTGATTCCGCCTCTCGGCGAAATACCGGCGAGCAGCACCGCTGGCAGCATAGGGCCTGAACTGGCCCAACAGGAAGCAAAGTTGCCAGCCGCACTGGCAGTGACTACCTGGGAAGCTGCTCTGCAGCGCTGGCCGCATAACCCGGACCTGCTCTTTGCCACAGCCAATGCGCGACGCTCAGTCGCAGACGTGGAAGGGGCTGCTCAGCTCTATGTACGGGTGCTGCAGCAGAAAACGTCGCACATGCCCGCACGCAACAATTTCGCCGACCTCCTGCTACAGGAGGATTGTCCGATTGCCGCGGGAGCAATCATCGCGCCCGCTCGCAGCGCGGCACCAGAGCTTTCCGCCCCCGTCAGGGAGGCCGTGACAAGTACCGCAGCGGACATTGCGCATCAGCGCGCACTCGCTGCCAACGATCCGGCTCACTGCCGGACACTGACAGAGGACATACCTTACCCATGACAGCCGTACTGCGCACGCCCGACCATCATTTCGCCAACCTGCCGGATTTCCCCTGGACACCTAACTACCAGATGGTCGCTGACAAAACGCACGGGCAACTGCGCATGCACTATCTGGATGTCGGCCCGCACGACGGGCGCATCGTGCTCATGCTGCACGGCGAGCCCAGCTGGTGCTTTCTCTACCGGCACATGATCCACGCGCTCAGCGCCCGCGGCATGCGCTGCATAGCGCCAGACCTGATCGGCTTTGGCCGCTCCGACAAACCCACGGCGCGCAGCGACTACAGTTACGCCGGCCATGTGGCACAGGTCGGTGAGCTGCTGCGCGCGCTGGACATCAACAGCGCAGTGCTGGTCTGTCAGGATTGGGGCGGTCCCATTGGCCTGTCGCTGCTGGCCGAGATGCCCGAGCGCTTCAGCGCGGTGGTCGCCGCCAACACCCTGCTGCCCAGTTGCGAGCCACCGCCCAATGGGGTCGATCCCTGGCCAGGGGACATTGTGGAGCAATGGGTTGCCGCCACGCGGGACGCGGAGGACCTGGACGTTGCCGGCGTTATCGGCGCGGTCTCCTGCACCCCACTGAGCTCCGCAGTGCTGGCAGCCTACGATGCCCCCTTCCCCGATGCACGCTACAAGGCCGGTGCGCTGGTGTTCCCCAGCCTTATCCCCACCCACACCGAAATGGCGGGTGCCGCCGAGAATCGTCGCACCTGGGCCTTCCTCAGCCACTGGCAAAAGCCGTTTGTTACGGCCTTCAGTGACAGCGACCCGGCGACCGTCGCCTGGGCGCCGGTGTTCCAGCGTCGCATCCCCGGCGCACAAGGCCGTGAGCACCCGGTGATTCCCGGCGCTGGGCATTTCCTGCAGGAGGAGCAGGGCGCGGCGCTGGCCGCTGTAGTCGCCGATACCGTCAACGCGCTGCCGTCAGCCGCGCCCGGTTAGATGATGGATCGCGCGCGATGACCATCGATCAGGGGCTTATCCTGCTGATACTGGTCGCCTCCGTGGCGATGTTCCTCTGGGGGCGCTGGCGACATGACATGGTGGCGCTGGGCACCCTGCTGGCCTGTGTTCTGGCGGGGCTGGTGGCGCCGGATGCGGCATTCAGCGGTTTTGGCCATCCCGCGGTTATTACTGTCGCCTGCGTACTGGTGTTGAGCCGCGGCCTGCAGGCCTCCGGCGCAGTGGATGTGCTGGCGCGGCGCGCTCTGCCCGCCAACGCCGGACCGCTGGGGAGCCTCGCGGCGCTGGTCGGCCTGGGCGCGCTGCTCTCGGGCTTCATGAATAATGTCGGCGCGATGGCGCTGCTGATGCCGGTGGCGCTGCAGATCGCACGTCGCCACAACCTGCCACCCGGGCGTGCGCTCATGCCCCTGGCATTTGGCACCATCCTGGGTGGCATGACCACCATGATCGGTACCCCTCCCAACCTCATCGTTGCGGGCTTTCGTGCGGAGGCGGGCGGCAGCGCCTTTGGGATGTTTGACTTCACGCCGGTGGGGCTGGCTGTCGCCCTCTGTGGCTTGGCCTTTGTGGTGCTGCTGGGCGGGCGACTGGTGCCTGCGCGCAAACAGGAGGCCGCCGGAGATTTCGATACCGGCGCCTACCTCACCGAGGCACGGATAACGGAGGGCAGCAAGGCCGTCGGCATGAGCCTGCGTGAACTAGAGGCCGCGCTCGACGATGCTGGCGCCCAGGTGGTGGGCCTGGTGCGCAACGAAGTCCGCTTGCGCACACCTTATGGCGGACGTCAGATTCGCGGCCATGACATTCTGGTGCTGGAGACCAGTGCCGATACCCTGGGCGAAGTGTTGTCGCGGTTCGACCTGAAACTCGTGGAATCCGTTAAACCCGAAGCCACAGTCGAAGATAAGAACGAGGACGACAGCGAGCAGACCACCCCGCCAGCCGAAGCGGCACAGCCCGAGGCGGAAACAGAGCAAACCACCGCCGCAGATGCCAGGGACACTGATGAAGAGGAGGACGAGCAGACGGAAAAACGCGAAGAGGCTGTGCTCACGGAACTGGCAGTCCTGCCGGGCGCCGCGCTGGCCGGCCGCTCGGCCAGCGACATACAGCTGCGCACACGCTATGGCCTGAACCTGCTCGCGGTGTCCCGCGAGGGTCACCGTTCCCGCTCGCGCCTGCGCGCACTCCCCCTGCGCGCCGGCGACCTGTTGCTGATTCAGGGCCCGACCAACGCCACTCTGGAGTTCGCCAGTGACTTCAGCTGCGTGCCGCTAGCAGAGCGCGACCTGCGTATTCCCAGCCCGCGCAAGGCCGTCATGGCCGCGATAATCATGGCAGTCGCGGTGGGCGGGGCCGCCTTTGGCCTGCTCCCCGCGGCGGTATCCTTCGCTCTTGGGGTGCTCGCCTCAATGGCATTGCGCACGGTGCCACCGCGCAACGTCTACACCGCCATCGACTGGCCGGTGATCGTCCTGTTGGCGGCCCTGATACCCGTCGCGGGCGCCATGGCCACCACCGGCACTGCAGATTTGATTGCACGCTTCCTGCTCACTACGGTGGCGCAGGGTAACGCGGTGCTGGTGCTGGGCATCATCCTAGTGACCACCATGTTCCTTTCCGACCTGATGAACAACGCGGCCACGGCGGCTGTCATGTGTCCGATCGCCCTGGGCACTGCGGCAGCGCTGGGCGTCGACCCGGACAGTTTCCTGATGGCTGTCGCCATCGGCGCATCCTGCGCCTTCCTCACCCCTATCGGGCACCAGAACAACACCCTGATTCTGGGCCCGGGCGGCTTTCATTTCGGCGACTACTGGCGCCTGGGCCTGCCGCTGGAGGCCCTGGTCGTGGCGGTCAGCCTGCCCCTGCTGCTGATCATCTGGCCCCTGTAACCGCGCTCGAGCAGCGTCATCACGACCGGCAGCGGCCCCGCGAGGCGAACATGGCAATTCATGTGTTATCAGTGCTAACATTGCAGTTCACGCCCGCGGCTTTCACCGCTACAATGGCGCTTCGCTTCGACTCTGGCCCGGCACCAAAGCGGCCGAGGCCAGCCCCGTTCATCCCACACAGGACAGCGACATGATCTACCAGAGTGACGCGCTCACCGTGACCCGCCTCGATGGCGATATCGCCGAGCTGCATTTCGACCTGAAGGGCGAGTCTGTCAACAAATTTGACCAGGCCACCGTCAACAGCCTCACTGAGGCACTCAATGCGCTGGAAGCACAGAGTGGGCTGCGCGGCCTGCTGGTCACCAGTGGCAAGCCCGTGTTCATCGTGGGTGCCGACATCACCGAATTTACCGGCATTTTCGGCGCCGGCCCCGAGGAAATACAGGGCTTCACTGCAGCCAACAATGCCAATCTCAATCGCCTGCAGGACCTGCCTTTCCCCAGTTGTGTGGCGATCAACGGCTTCGCCCTCGGTGGCGGTTTCGAGATCTGCCTGGCCTGCGACTTCCGGGTCATGAGTACGGCCGCCAAAGTGGGCCTGCCAGAAACCAAACTGGGTATTCTGCCCGGCTGGGGCGGTACGGTACGCCTGCCGCGCATCATTGGCGTTGACGAGGCGGCCACCTGGATTGCCGGCGCCACCGAACAGCGCGCGGACAAAGCCCTGAAAGCCGGCGCCGTCGACGCCGTCGCCTCACCCGAGGAACTGCGCGCCGTGGCCCTGGCCACGCTGGAACACGCCATGGCCGGCAAGCTCGACTACGCCGGACGCCGGAAGGCCAAGAGCAGCCCGCTGCCACTCAACGACACCGAGGCCATGATGGCCTTCTTCACCATGAAATCAATGGTGGGGCAGCAGGCCGGCAAGAACTACCCGGCGCCGGTGAAAGCTGTCGATGTCATCGAAAAAGCCCGCGGCATGGGCCTGGTAGATGCCCTCAAGGTCGAGGCGGAAGGCTTTGCGGAACTGGCGGTCACGCCTGTCGCTTCCGCGCTGGTGGGGGTTTTCCTCTCCGACCAGCTGCTGGGCAAGAAAGCACGTGACTGGGAAAAGCAGGCTGATCGCAAGATTGGCCGTGCAGCTGTGCTGGGCGCCGGCATCATGGGCGGCGGTATCGCCTACCAGTCGGCCTACCGCGGCGTCCCCATCCTGATGAAGGACATCAACCAGGACGGGCTGGACCTGGGCCTGTCGGAGGCCAACAAGCTGCTGTCCAAGCGTGTGGACCGGGGTCAGATGACCGCCACGCAAATGGGCGACGTGCTCAACAGCATCGACCCGACGCTGACCTACACCGGTTTCGATACGGTGGATATCGTGGTGGAAGCGGTGGTCGAAAACGCCAAGGTCAAGCACGCAGTGCTGGCGGAAACCGAACAGCAGATCGGTGAGGACACCATCCTCGCCTCCAACACCTCGACCATCTCCATCACACGCCTCGCAGAAGCGCTGCAGCGGCCCGAGAACTTCTGCGGCATGCACTTTTTCAACCCGGTTCACGCCATGCCTCTGGTCGAGGTGATTCGCGGCGAGAAAACCTCGGACCGGGCGGTCGCCCGCACTGTTGCCTACGCCAACAAGATGGGCAAGAAAGCCGTCGTGGTGAAAGACTGCCCTGGCTTCCTCGTCAACCGCGTGCTGTTCCCCTACTTTGACGGCTTCTCCAAGCTGGTGCGTGACGGCGCCGACTTCCAGGCTGTGGACAAGGTCATGGAGCGCTGGGGCTGGCCCATGGGCCCCGCCTACCTGATGGATGTGGTGGGAATCGACACCGGTGTACACGCCGCGGAAGTCATGGCGGAGGGCTTCCCCGACCGCATGCAACTGGATTTCAAGACCGCCACTGAAGTGATGTTCGAGAACAAACGCTACGGCCAGAAAAACGGCAAGGGCTTCTACGACTATGTGCCCGACAAGCGCGGCAAGCCGAAGAAAACCCCCAGCGAAGAGGTCTACCGCCTGATCGCCCCGGTCGAAGGGGAACGCACAGAGTTCTCTCGCGAGGACATCATCGCACGCATGATGCTGCCCATGGCTACGGAAATGGCGCGCTGCCTGGAAGAGGGTATCGTCGGCACCCCCGCGGAAGCCGACCTGGCGCTGCTCTACGGCCTCGGCTTCCCCCCCTTCCGCGGCGGCATCTTCCGCTGGATGGATACGGTAGGGCTCGCATTCATCGCCGAGGCGTCGAAGCAGTTTACCCACCTGGGCAAGTCCTACGAACTCACCGACGGCATGCAGGCCATGCTCGCCGATGGCAAAACCTACTACTGAGCACCGGGTGAAAACAGGAGAATTATCGTGAGTCTGAATCCAAGAGACGCCGTTATCGTCGACTTCGCCCGCAGCGCCATGGGCCGCTCCAAGAACGGCTGCTTTCGCAACGTGCGCGCGGACGACCTGTCGGTTGCCGTGATCCGTGGCCTGCTGGCCCGCAACCCGAAACTGGATGTCGCCGAAATCGACGACCTGATCTGGGGCTGCGTGCTGCAGCGCGGCGAACAGGGCATGAACCTGGCCCGCAACATTGTCCTGCGCGCGCAACTGCCGTTTACCATCCCGGCGCAGACCGTCAACCGCCTCTGCGGCTCCTCCATGTCGGCCCTGCACACCGCGGCGGCCAACATCATGGCCGGCATTGGTGACGTGTATCTGGTGGGCGGTGTGGAGCACCTCGGCCACCTGCCAATGATGGACGATGTCGATATCAACCCCAAGCTGGGGCTGAACGTAGCCAAGGCGGCCGGCATGATGGGCATGACCGCCGAATACCTCGCCATGATGCACGGCATCGGCCGTGAGGCGCAGGACAAGCTGGGCCTGCGCTCGCACCAGCTCGCCCACAAGGCAACGGTGGAAGGCAAGTTCGCCCGGGAAATCATTCCGGTGGAGGGCCACGATGCCGCCGGTGCGCTGGCACTGATTGAGCAAGACGAAACCATCCGTCCGGAAACCACACTGGAAGGCCTCGCCAGCCTGCCGCCGGCGTTCAACCCGCAGGGCGGCACGGTGACCGCGGGCACCTCGTCACAGATCTCCGACGGTGCCTCCGCCATGCTGGTGATGTCTGCCGAGCGCGCGCAGGCGCTGGGGCTGGAGCCGGTGGCGCGTATCCGCGCCATGACGCTGGCCGGGGTCGACCCGTCCATCATGGGCTATGGCCCGGTGCCCTCCACGCAGAAAGCGCTGAAAAAGCTCGGCCTGACCATCAAGGACATCGAGATGGTAGAGCTGAACGAGGCGTTTGCCGCCCAGGCGCTGCCGGTGCTGAAAGACCTCGACCTGCTGGACGACATGGAAGACAAGGTGAACGTGCACGGTGGCGCCATTGCCCTCGGACACCCCTTCGGCTGCTCCGGCACCCGCATCACCGGCTCTCTGCTGACCGTCATGCAGGATCGCGACCTGACCCTGGGTGTTTCCACCATGTGCATCGGCCTGGGCCAGGGCATTACGACGGTCGTCGAGCGTATCTGAGAGCGCTGACAGTCACCCGATGAGGCCGCCCTCCGCCAGAGGGCGGCCGTATCCATACCTTCTCCGCCGGGCAGCGCTTGGCAGCCTTGCGACCTGACTCTGCGTCTTATTCACTGCTCAGCAGCGCGTCTACAAGCCTGAGCGCATCCAGCAACTCAGCCGTGGGCAGTGCTGACCCGCTGAAAAACTCCTCCGCCATCGGCGCAATGCCACAGCGCTCGGGCAGCGGCGCGCCCTCTTCCAGCATACGATACAGCGTGGGCAGAAAAATGAACTGCAGCCACTGGGGTGGAGTGAGCGTATCAATAGCGAACGGCTCTGTGGACGCCAGGGCCTCTGCCGGGGGCGGAGTGGCATCCCACAGCGCCAGGCGCCGCAGTTCGGCCTCAATATCAATCAGCACTTCGGCTACGTCCGTGCGCATGGGCTCTCCGACGGAAATCAAGGCGAGGGCTAGAACTTCTCGCGACGCAGCACGTCCACATCGCAGGTGTAGAGGATCATGGCGTAGTTGTCGTAGTAGTGCTCGCGCAACCCGGCCGCAATGCGGTCCGCGGTCACATCATCGCAGACGACTTCGATGCGCAGGTTCCGGTTGGCTTCCCAGTTGCCCTCGCGCACCCCGCGCGCACCCTTGCCGCGGGCCTCGGTAATCGTGTAACCGTGTGCTCCCCAGCGCTCCATATCGCGCAACAGGTGCGACTCGATGGTGGATTCGGTGACAACAGTCAGCAGGCGTCGGGGGTGTTGTTCCATGATCAGGCGGCTCCGGTCAGTGCGTAGAATTGGCCAGCGAACCAATGGTACAGCGGAATGCCGAACAGTACATTAAAGGGGAAGGTCACGCCCAGCGATGCGGCCAGGGACAGGGCCGGATTGGCTTCAGGGACCGAAATACGCATGGCGGCGGGCACGGCAATGTAGGAGGCGCTCGCGGCGAGCGTCGCCAGTACCACCGCACCACCCACGGACAAACCCAGTGCCCAGCCCAGCCCGAGCCCGACCAACGCGGACAGCACGGGGGTGAGCACACCAAAGGCCAGCAGGAAAAAACCATAGCGGCGTAGCGTGCTAATCTGGCTTGCGGTCACCAGCCCCATTTCCAGCAGGAACAGCGCCAGCAGCCCCTGGAAGGGGTCGAAGAACAGGGGGGCCAGCTTCGCCAGCCCCTCTTCGCCGGCAATCCAGCCGATCAGCAGCCCGCCCACGAGCAGAACGATGCTCTTGCCGAGCAGCACTTCATGGGCTGAATCGCGCAGCTTTGCCCCACTGGCGAGCCCTTTGGCGAGGACGATGCCGACGAGGATCGCCGGGATCTCCAGCAACACCACAAAAAGCGGCATATAGGCCTCGAAATCGATCTCCCGCGAACCCAGGTAGGCGACCACAACGGCAAAGGTGCCCACACTTACCGAACCATAGTGAGCCGCTATGGATGCGGCGTCAGCCCGCGGCAAGCGGCCGATACTGAGCAGCACCGGGAAGCTCAACAAGGGCAAAACGAACCCCATGGCCACCACCGCAAGCATTTGCGGCGCCAGCTCCAGGAAGGGCTGGCGGGCAAGCTCGATGCCTCCTTTCATGCCAATCGCCAGCAGCAGCAGAATACTCAGCAGCTCATAGACCTGTACCGGCAGGCGCAGCTCCGAACGCAATATCCCCGCGATGACCCCCAACAGGAAAAAGAGGACAACGGGGTCCATATCAGGC
Organism: Haliea salexigens DSM 19537; assembly: GCF_000423125.1. Taxonomy (GTDB): domain Bacteria; phylum Pseudomonadota; class Gammaproteobacteria; order Pseudomonadales; family Halieaceae; genus Haliea; species Haliea salexigens. The sequence goes on along the minus strand of NZ_AUHJ01000007.1, from coordinate 111,320 downwards.
GCCGGTTGCGCCGGCGACGAGCCGGGTCAGTTCGGCGGTGCGCTGCTGCAAAGCCTCGGTATCGCGGTTGACCAGGGTAATGTGCCCCAGCTTGCGCCCCGGTGCCGGGGACTTGCCATAATCGTGCAGGTGAGCGCCGTCCACCGCCAGCAACTCGCGCGCCGCGGGCCACTCGCCTATCACGTTGACCATCACGCTGGGGGCCACCGCTGCCGTGGAGCCCAGGGGCAGCCCGGCAATTGCGCGCAGGTGGTTCTCGAACTGGGAGGTTACCGCGCCTTCTATCGTCCAGTGCCCACTGTTGTGCACACGTGGCGCGTACTCGTTCACCAGCAATTGGTCGCCGCACTGGAACAGTTCCAGCGCCAGCACGCCGACATAATCCAGTGCTTTGAGCAAACGCTCGCAGTAATCCCGCGCGGGGCCCTCCATGGGGTCGTCTACGAGGGAGTGTGACACGCGGAGAATACCCTCCGCATGACTGTTTTCACTCAGTGGCCAGATGCGGCACTCACCGTCCCGACCACGCACCGCAATGACCGACAGTTCACGGTCAAACGCAACACGCGCTTCCAGAATGCACGGCACGCGGCCCAGGGCCTCCCAGGCAGGCAGCAGCTCGGAAGCTGCCGCCACTGACGCCTGCCCCTTGCCGTCGTAGCCCATGCGGCGGGTTTTCAGGATGGCTGGCACCCCGGCTACCGCCAGCGCCTGTTCCAGATCCGTCTCGGAATCGATGGCCGCATAACGCGCCGTGGGCAGACCCAGCCGCGTAAACAGGGATTTCTCCTGCAGCCGCTCCTGGGAGAGCAGGATGGCTTCACTGCAGGGAGCGAGCAAGCCGCGCTGCTCCAGAGCATCCAGTGCCACCGGGGCGATATGCTCAAATTCCGTGGTGGCAACGTCGATACGCTCGGCGAAGGATGCCAGCGCAGCTTCGTCCTCATACCCCGCACGCAGGTGTTGCCCCAGCGGCGCAGCGCACGGGTCCGCCTCAGGGGCCAGGAACGTGCAGCGTAAACCCAGCGGATATCCCGCCAGGGCCAACATCTGCGCCAGCTGACCGGCGCCAAGGATACCGATATTCACGACAGGGGTACTCTGGGGTCGGAGTGGGCAAGCACGGTGTCTGACTGACGGGCGCGGTAGGCGCGCAGCCGTTCGCGCAGGGCGGGATCGTGGTTGGCGAGCATGGCCGCGGCCAGCAACGCGGCATTCACCGCGCCGGCACGGCCGATCGCCAGCGTGCCCACGGGGATCCCTGCGGGCATCTGCGCAATGGAAAGCAGCGAGTCGAGCCCGTTCAGGGCGCGGGATTGCACCGGCACGCCCAACACCGGCACCTGTGTTTTGGCTGCCAGCATGCCCGGCAGATGCGCAGCGCCGCCGGCACCCGCGATAATCACCTGTAACCCGACTGACTCGGCCGCCTCGGCGTAGCTGAAGAGCCGATCGGGGGTGCGGTGTGCCGACACCACCTCGACCGTGTGAGGCACCTCGAGCTCAACCAGGGTCTCTGCGGCGCCCTGCATGGTTTCCCAGTCAGAACGGGAACCCATGACAATACCGACAAGTTCATTCATTGTGAGTCTTTCCCCTTGTGTCCTGCCATTGCGGCTGGTGGGCGTCTGTGTGCCCGGACGTGAATCCTTGTGGCGGGGGCCGGCGGGATATGAAACGCGCGAATCCTACACAAGACGAAAGCCATGATATATTCGATTTTTATAAATAATCAATTCGACTATTTCTGATATGACACCGCTTAACTACAACCACCTTTACTACTTCTTTCATGTTGCCACCGACGGCAGCATCACACGCGCCAGCAAGCGCCTCAATTTGACCCCGCAAACCATCAGCGGGCAAATTGCCGCGTTCGAAGAGCAACTGGGCGTGAAACTGTTTCGCCGCGAGGGCCGGCGCCTGCGGCTGTCAGAGCAGGGCCGGCAAATCTACGCCCACGCCGACGAGATTTTTCAGCTCGGCCGTGAAATCCGCCAGCTTCTGCAAACCGAAAGTGCCAGCGCCGAAACCTTCCGTGTGGGCATCACCGACTCCATTCCCAAAATTCTCGCCAACCGGCTGCTGCAACCCGCCCTGAAAGCCGTGGAAAAGCTGCGCCTGCAGTGCCACGAGGGCGACCAGGATACACTCCTTGCCGAACTCGCGGTGAGCCGCCTTGACTGCATCATCACCGATCAGCCGCTACCCTCCGGCAGCCATATCAAGGCCTGGAACTACCGTATCCTGGAATCCGGTTTCACCTTTTTTGCGGTCCCTGAACTGGCCGCTGCCTGCCGCGAGCATTTCCCCGGCAGCCTGAGCGGCAAGCCCTTCCTGGCCCCGGGCCGCAAGGCCGGCAGCCGTTCCTTCCTCAAGGCCTGGTTCGAAAAGCACGGCATCACCCCGGAGATCGTGGCCGAATTCGATGACAGCGCATTACTCAAATCTTTCGGGCAAACCGGTTTGGGGGTGTTTGCCTCACCCACCATCATCGAGGAGTACGTGACGTCGCAGTACGGAGTGGCCGTCATCGGCCGCACGCGGGAATTCGTGGATGTGTTCTACGCGATTTCACCCGAGCGCCGCCTGCAGCACCCGGCAACCCTGGAGATCGTCAATACGCCGCTGGCAGTGGAATCCGCGGCTAGCGCCCCAACTCCCGGGTAAACGGCGGCAGGGAATCCAGTATGGCCTGGCCATAGCGGCGCGTGAGCAGGCGACGGTCCATGAGTGTCACCCGGCCACTGTCCTGTTCCGTGCGCAGCAGGCGACCGCTGGCCTGCACCAGGCGCAGCGCCGCGTCCGGCACGCTGATCTCCATGAAGGCGTTGCGCCCCTGCGCCTCCACCCATTCCGCCAGCGCGGCCTCGATAGGGCTGTCGGGCACGGCGAAGGGAATCTTGGCAATCACCACATGGCGGCAGTAGGCACCGGGCAGGTCAACCCCCTCGGCAAAACTGGCCAGCCCGAACAGGATGCTGCCACGCCCCGCATCCACTGCCTCCCGGTGCTGGCGCAGAATCTCCTGTTTGCTGCCATCACCCTGCATCAGCAGCAGGCTGCCGAACGGAGCCGACACACCCGCGTGCACATCCTGCATCTGTCGCCGGGACGAAAACAGCACCAGGCTGGCCTCACTGCGGTCGAGCAAGCCGGGCAGCTGGTCGATCAATGCCGCGGTGTGGGCTTCGGCGTCTCCGGGGTCGCAGGGCATGGCGGGCACACGCAGGGTCGCCCGGGAATAGTCAAAGGGACTGGCCACCACCTTGAAAACCCCTTCGGAAGGCGCGCCGGAATGCAAAATGAAGCGATCAAAGGAACGCAGGGCGGTGATGGTGGCGGAGGTAATCACCACGCCGGCCGCGCGTGACCACAGATACTCCTGCAGGATATCGGCGGCGAGAATGGGGCTGCAACGCAGGTCAAAACCGGTTTGTCCGCCACCGTCGAGCAGGGTGATCCAGCGCGCCATGGGCGGCACCTCCCCCTCGCCAGTCACCGCGTAGGCCTGCCACAGGGCCAGTGTGGACTCCGCTCGATTCAGCAGGCCACCCAGGCTCAGGTGCCAGGTTTCCGCATCACCGGGGGGCAGGCCGCAATCGTCTTCTTCCAGCGCTTCCGCCAGGCGCGCCTCGATCTTCGCCAGCGCTGAGCTGATCTGCTGGAACTGGCTGGCGAGACCGGCCGCCAGAGGCTGCAGCTGTTCCGGCACGCGGCCGTGCGCGAAACGCATCTGCTGCTCGTCGCCGCGCCCGCTGGTGGGGGCGCGTTCGGCGAACAGGGTGGCCACCGCCTGCTCCGCCACCTGCAGGGCGTTCTGCGCCTCCTCCATCACCCCGGGCAGCGCTGCCAACGGCCGGGCGATATCGGTCAATGGCGCCAGCGCAGACGCGGCCTGCACCAGCAGTTTGCGGTTGTCCTGCAGCCACTGCACCGTGGTGTGTAGCCGGCAGAAACTGGCAAAGTGCCCCAGCGCCTTGTCGGGCAGGTGATGCCCTTCGTCAAACACATAAATACTGTCTTCGGGCGCCGACAGTATGGCGCCGCCGCCAAGGGCGAGGTCAGCGAGCACGAGATCGTGGTTGGCCACCACCACATCGGCATACTGCAGGGCATCCCGCGCGCGAAAAAAACTGCACTGACTGATGTTCGGACAGCGCCGGCCACTGCACTGGCTGTGATCGGTGGTGGCCCCGAACCAGATGGCGTCCGGCACCTGACCCGGCCAGTTGTCGCGGTCACCGTCCCACTCACCACGCCCGAGCGCTTCCAGCATGGCGCTGTACACCGGCAGCGCCTCGGCGTTGTCCGGTGCCTGGAACTCATCGGGGTACAGGGGGAGTACGTCTCCGGCGCCGCTGCCGCCGAGGTGATGATCCAGTTTGGACAGGCAGACATAACGTCGGCGGCCTTTGGCCAGCGTGTAACTGAACTCGAGGCCGCTGTGCTGGCGGATATCCGGCAGATCCTTGTTGACGAACTGCTCCTGCAGGGCAACCGTGGCCGTGGCCACCACCAGCCGCTTGCCCAGCGCCTGCGCCAGAGGAATGGCGGTGACGGCGTAGGCGATCGTCTTGCCAGTGCCGGTGCCCGCCTCGATAACACAGACGGCCGGTGTTTCCGGGCGCGCGCGGCCTGTCTCCGGGTTGATGCGAGCCAGCGCATTGGCGATTTCCGCAATCATCTGCCGTTGGCCCCAACGCGGCTTCAAACCCTTGGCGGCGGTGATAGCGGCGTAGGCTTCGCGAATCTGGTCCTTGAGGGCGTCGCTCAGCAAGACGCTGGCGGCTCCGCCGCCGCACGCAATGCCAGCTTGCTGGCCACGGCGTTAGCGTACGTGGCCAGAGCGAAGGGGCGCTGTTCCGCGGGCAGGTTCTCGATGCGGGCGCGGAAGTCGGCCTCCGAGCAACTGCCCGCCTCGCGCGTGAGCGTGGCCGGCACCACGGCCGCATCGCCCTGCAACATACGCCAGGCCTGCAGGTTAGTGGGGTGCAGGCAATACAGCGAGACAATTTGCCGGTCGATTTCCGCCGCTACCGCATCGGGTCCGTCGAACTCGCCCACCAGCGGTGTACCGAACGCCACGTGTACGCGCCCTTTCTGGCCGGAAATACCTCGGGCTATAGAGGCCACATCTTCCTGCTCGGCCTTGGCATAACTACCGGTGGTGCTGCGCAGGTGCATTTCACGCGCCTTCATGCCGTCGCAGGGGTCCAGTTCGTAGGCAATGGACACAGGCACGATACCCAGCCCGTTAATCAGCTCACTGAAGCTTTCGGTCTGTTTATCGCGGCTCATCGCCAGCATCTTGATGACGGCGGGCTCGGTGCGGTCGATGCCGTCTTTCGCGCGCCCTTCACGCTGGGCGATCCAGATCGGTGCGCGCTCTTCCTGCAGCGACAGGCGGATGTAGTTGGACAGGTGGCGGGAAGCGGCCAGCAACGCCCGCCCGCTGGCAACCGAGCGCTTGACGATAAAGCTCTTGTTGAGCCGCATGAGGTCCGACACCCAGGGCTTGGTGAGCAGGTTGTCGCCGATGGCAATGCGCACCGTCTGGTGACCACTGCGGTGCAGCGCATAGTTGGTGAACGCCGGATCCATGACGATGTCGCGGTGGTTGCTCATGAACAGCCAGGGGCGCGAGACATCCAGCTCATCCAGGCCCGAGACGCTGAAGCCGGCGGTGGTATCGTCGATCACCTTCTCGACGTAATGCTTGATGACCATCTGCATACCGTGGACATCCTGCACGCCGCGGAGCTGGCGGCCGAGGTACCAGCGCACGACAGGCCGTACCAGCCCGGGCAACGCGCGCGCCACCCGGCCCAGACTCAAACTGGCAATCGCGTCGAGCAGCTCCCGGTCCGCGAGGAGGCGATCGAGGACCGCGGGCACTTCTTCATCACGATAGGGACGGATATCCGCAAAGGGATCACTCAAAGCAATATCCTCAAGAAAAACAGCGCCACACGATACCCAAATTCCCCCGGCACGTCATCCGCCAGATCCCGCCAGGGGGCATCACTCCGGCCTTCGCATGCGCTGACACGACCGCAGGCTTCTGCTAATCTCAAGCCCGCTCCGCCGGAGCCACGTGCCTATTGGGAGGAACCATGGAAGCCACGTCTGCAACACTACTTACCTTCGGCCTCGCCACCCTGTTGCTCAGCTGGGTGCTGTTGCTGATTCAGTCCTGGAAGGAGGATTACGCGTGGGGCCTGTGCGCCCTCATACTTCCCCCCTTCGCCTACCTGTATGGCCTGTTCCGCCTGGACAAGGCAGGGCAATCCGTTCTGCTCGCCATTGTCGGCCTTGTGCTGATCGCCATGGCCTGACGCTGTTACCCAGACACCCGCCCCATTAAACATTTGTAACCTTCGGGCGCCTGCGCAACAGGCGCCCTGATCTACATAATTAATTATTATAAATCAATGTGTTAAGAAAAAAGTAAACCCTGATATCAGCCCCACTGTTACTTCTTTATTCCCGGCGTTACGAATCTGTAACTGTTCTACACACGTAGAACACACGTATACTGCTGCCATCCTGCCGCCGGTGTTACACCGCCACAGGCTGGCCATACACTGTAATCGTTTGCTGAGGAACCCACATGAAATTCGCCAAAATTGCCACCGTCTCTGCCCTGCTGGCCCTGTCGTCCGCTGCCTTCGCCGCCAAGCCGACCAGCATTGTTTTCCAGGGCAACCATGAATCCAGCACTGGCGCCGCCTACTCCGAGTACATGGTGAAGTGCTCCAATGGCAAAACCGCCACTCTCACCGCGTGGGAAAACCGTCGCAAGTGGTGTGCGGGCAACGAGCTGAACGATGAGTGTGAGCGCAAGCAGATCAAGGCCGCCAAGGCAGCCTGCAACGCCCTCTAATCAGGCCTCCAGGTAGCGCCGGCGCAACTCTTCGCGCTCGGCGCTGCCAACCCCCAGCTCGCGGGCCAGGTAACTGTTGACATCCCCATAGTCGGCAATCGCCTGCAACGCGCGCGCCAGATACGCTTCGTGCACTTCCAGCATCGGCATGATCGCGTCATCTTCCTGTGACTGAAAACCGTATTTGACCCGTAAACGGTCTATTTCCTGCCGCGGATCAAAGAAGCGACGGGTCAACAGATAATCCGCCATCACCTGCTCACCGGACACACCCAGCGCCATCAGGATAATAGCCGCGGCAAAGCCCGTGCGATCCTTCCCGGCCGCGCAGTGCACCAGAAAGCGGGCATCGTCCTGCGCCAGGATCTCACTGAACATGCGCCGATAAGCGGGGCTCTGCGCCTCCACGAAGTCGCGATTGATATCCACCATGAAATCGAACATCGGTTGCCGCCCACCGCGATCGAGCTGGCCATCAGCGAAGGCGGCGTCGTTGCTGCCCGGCGTAATCGGCACGCTGGCAACCCGCGGCGCTCGCGTACTGGGTAGACGGTTCGGGCTGGCACTCTGCTCAGTCTCGCGCCGGAAATCGCACAGCAGGTCGAGCTGCAGATGGTCCAGCAGGGTCAAGTCCTGCTCTGTCAGCTGTGAAAGCTGGCCTGACCGATACAGATAACCCCAGCGCACGCGCCTGCCGTCCTCCGTGCGGTAGCCCCCGAAATCACGGAAATTGGGTGTACCCTGCATACCGAGCCGGCGCTCCATGGCGACCAGCTCGTTGCCATGTTGATCCTGCAGGCGAAACTGATGGCGACGCCCAACCGGCAAACCCTGAACCCGCATACGTGGTACGGCTTCTTCATAGTGCATCTGCAGGTTCGCATCCGCTTCCAGCGGACTGACGGTGACCTGCGTGTGCGGGTGACTCGCCTCCCACTCAACGTGGTAGTCACCTTCAGGCGCACGCCAGATGTGCACCGTGTCGGTCAGTAGGGGCATATAAACTCCGAATCAGTTTGCTGCAGGCGACGGGGTAGCGATGACCGCCTGTACCAGGGTTTTTATCAGGGTGAGCTGGCGCTCAAGCGCTTGGTCGCTGAACGGGTCCTGCCCGAGCAGGTCGCGGTACATCGGCGCCATGGTCACATAGGACATGATCAGGTTGTTGAAGGCCATCACCGCCCAGGGACGCAGGCCGGCGTCGCCCAGCGCACGCAAGCCGGGCTGCAACAGGCCTTCATCGTCGTGAAACATGGGCCGAAAGAAGCGCTCGATAAGATCATTGGTTCCCGGGCCGCCCGACAGCGCCGCGTGCTGCAGCAGCCGCGCCAGGTTGGGGTTGGCGTGATGCTTGCGGACAATCGCCTCGAGCCACTGATACAGGCGCTCGTCGGTAATCGGCGCCCTGTGCAACTCCTCCATCGGTGCCGCAAAGTCATCCAGGAGACGACTCAGCACCGCTCGGTACAGCGCTTCCTTGTTGCGAAAATGGTTATAAAGGCTGGGAGAGCGAATACCCACGCGCTCTGCCACCTCGCCAAGTGAGGCGCCCTTATAGCCCTTCTTGGCGAACAGATCTTCCGCCGCGTCCAGAATGCGCTCGGCGGTACCGCTCGCGGGCTCGGTTCTGTGTTCCTGCTTGGCGACCATGGCGTGCAATTCCACCGCTTTCGAGTCAAACACGCAGTATACCGCAGCTTGGCCGGCAGGCGCAGCGAACCCGCCGGGAATGCGGCCCCATGGTTGACAAGACACAGGCTTATGTGAATAATCTCGCCTCCTGAAATTTGCTAACCCACGAGGAACTATTGTGGCCAACTCCCCGCAAGCCAGAAAGCGCGCCCGCCAGGCGGAAAAGCGTCGCGCCCACAACGCCAGCCTGCGTTCGCTGGTGCGTACCAACCTCAAGAAAGTGATCGCTGCCATTGGTACCGGCGACGCCGAGCAGGCCAAAGCGGCCTACGCCAGCGCCGTACCGGTCATCGACCGCATGGCCGACAAGGGCATCATCCACAAGAACAAGGCCGCTCGCCACAAGAGCCGCCTCAATACCCAGATCAAGGCACTTGCCTCCGCCTGATCCGGGATATCGCATTCCACAAAAAAGCCGGCTTGAAGCCGGCTTTTTTGTGCGGGACTGAAGGCGACCTCAACCCGCCTTGCGCGGCTCCTCAGGTGCATCCTTCAGCTTGTTGAACTCTGCCAGCATGCTCTGCTCGTAACCCTGGGCCTCGTTGGTATCCAGAGGCCGCTCCAGCAGCGTCCAGTCGATATCGCCATCGGTCGCCAGGTTTTCGAACTCCAGAATGCCCAGCGCCTCGAACTTCGGCCGGATCTTGTCGGTCAGCAGACCGATGCGCTTCAGGTTGGGAATCACGCGCTGGAACAACAGGTTGCGGAAGGTGGACATGACAAAGCCCTCCAGCACCTGCAGGCGCGCCTCTTCCACGTCCCAGCCGAAGTGTGCAAAGACATCGGTTGCCACCAGCCGCTCGCGGCTCACCACGCAGGCCTCGTAGGCGAACTGGGCGCGCTCCTCACGCTCCTCGTCGGTCAGGGTTTTGACAAACTCCTCGAGGTAATTCACACCGAAGGTCACGTGCCGCGCTTCGTCCCGGGTGACCAGGTACACAACATCCTTGAGCACCGGGTCGGGGGTGGTTTCGCGGGTGGTATTGAAGGCCGACAGCGCCAGTCCCTCGATCACCAGCTGCATGCCGATGAACTTCATGTCCCAGCGCGCGTCGGTGAGTATCTTGTCGATGATCGCCTTCAGGTGCGTGTTGATCGGGTACATCACGCCGATGCGCTTCTGCAGGTACTTGTTGAAGACCTCGACGTGGCGCGCCTCGTCGAACGTCTGTGAGGCAGCGTACAGCTTGGCGTTGAGGGTGGGGGCGCAGGAGCACAGCTGCGATGCCACCAGCAGCGCGCCCTGTTCACCATGCAGGAACTGGGACAGGCTCCAGGCATTCATGTGCAGCCAGAACTCCTTGCGTGTCGGCTCATCCATATCCAGGTAGGGCTGGTAGGTGTGCAGGTTCATCAGCTCGGGCATGCGCTCTTCGTCTGGCCAGGGGCGGTCCCAGTTGATATCCATCTCCGGGTCCCAGTTGAGCTGCTTGCCGAGGTCATAGAGCTTCTTGATGCGATCGTCCTGCACCTTGTAGTCCCAGTTGTAGGATCCGGTGAGCGGGGTGCTGAAAATCTCGGCGATATGATCGACATCACCGGGGGTCAGCAGATCCTCCAGATCCGGGTTCTCACGCGGGTAGTCGGCATTGGCGAAGCGCTGGATCTTGCGCGGGGTGGAGCTCCACTCTACTTTCATAACCGTACTCCTGACATGCAAAATTGCATTGGGCTTCACTATGTGCGAGCGCCCGCAGGCTAACAAGGTGAAGTCTTGTCAAAATAAGGTTATTTGTGGCCAAATAGACCGATGCCCCGTGTCAGCGCGCCAGCACAGTACATCCTGATCCTGATCGACATGGTCGAGAGCCGGGGGTTTGCGCGCGAGGCCGTGCTTGACGGCACATCGCTGGCCGATTCGGGGCTCGCCGGTATCGGTGCGCGCGTCAGTGAAGATGATTTTGCCCGCCTCGTCAGCAACGCCCTGGCACTAACCGGGGACACGGCATTGGGCCTGCACCTGGGCATGCGCCTGAACCTGAGTGCACACGCCATTCTCGGCCAGGCATTCATGACCTGTCGCGACCTGCGGCAGGTCATGGAGCTGTTCCTGCGCTATTACCACCTGCTGTCGTCACCCACCCTGCAACTGGAACTCACGGAGCATGAAAACCGCTGTGTGCTGACCACGGTCACCGCCCCTACCGACAATCCTCCGCAGTTCGGCACCGAGCTGATGTACGCCGCGATGCTCAACACACTGCGCGGCCTGCTCAACCGGCAGGATCTGGTGGTCCGGGTAGAGCTCCCCTACCCCCCGCCACCACACGCCGCCACCTATCACGAGGTGTTCGGCGATGACGTACACTTCGATTGCCCGCTGGGGCGCATCTCCTTCGACGCCCAACTGCTCGATGTTGCACTGCCGCTGTCCAACCCCGCCCTGCGCTCACTGTACGAAAATGAATGTGCGCGCCTGCTGGCGGACCTCGAAGAACATGACTCGGTATCGGAGCAGACCCTGCGCCTGCTGCGCAAGCTGGAGGGCCAGTACCCGCAGATGCCACAGGTTGCCAACATGCTCAACCTGAGCCCGCGCACCTACCGGCGCCGGCTGGAGCAGGAGGGTACTGCCTACCAACAGCTGCTGGACCGGGTGCGGGCGGAGCACGCCACACGCTACCTGAAGAACAGCCGCCTGCCGCTGTCCACCATTGCCTACCTGGTAGGCTTTAACGATGCCTCGAACTTCCGGCGCGCCTACCAGAAATGGACCGGGCGTACGCCGCGGGAGGTGCGCAGTGAACGCTAAGCGCTCACTCGCCGTTTACCTGGGGCGACGCGCGGCACAGCGCCTGCGCGAGGACGGCTGGCACCCGGATCATTTCAGCCTGCTGCTGGGCGCATCCGGGGGGCCCAAATGGCTGGTGCTGAGCCAGCTGGATCGCGTGCTGTTCGGCGACTTCCTGCAACGCGGCCAGCGCCCGCTGTCGCTGCTCGGGTCATCCATCGGCTCCTGGCGCCACGCCTGCCTGGCGCAGCCAGACCCGGTAGCGGCGCTGGAGCGCTTTCAACAGGCCTATCTGGAGCAGGCTTACAGCGCCAGGCCGCCGCCCGATGAAATCAGCGCCGCCAGTGCGCAGATACTGGCCGCGCTGCTGGGTGCCGAGGGCAGCACCGCACTGGCCAGCCACCCGCGCTGGCGCACCCATATTGTGACTGCCCGCGGCAGAGGCCCGGCAGGCGCCAGGCAACCGGCATTGCTCGGTGCCGCCATGGGGGCTGCCGCCCTCGGCAATAGCGTCCACCGCCGATTGCTGGGTGCCAGTTTCCAGCGCGTGGTGTTCCACAGCGGCGAGCAACCAGCTCCCCAGCTTTCCCTGACGGACTTCAACACCACCTACACTCCGCTGCGACCCGCCACAGTCGCCCTCGCCCTGCAGGCCAGTGGCTCGATTCCCTTTGTGCTGGCGGGCGAGCGCGACATCGCCGGCGCACCCGCAGGCCACTACTGGGATGGCGGCATCATTGATTACCACTTCGACCTGCGCCACTACCGCGGTACCGGGCTGATTCTCTACCCGCACTTTCGCGCCGACCTCACCCCCGGCTGGTTCGACAAGTTCCTGCCCTGGCGCCGGTCGGGGCTCGATGCGCTGGACGACCTGGTCCTGCTATGCCCAACCCCGGAATTTGTCGCCTCATTGCCGGGTGGCAAGATTCCGGACCGCAGGGATTTCACCCGTCTGGCCACGGCGGCGCGTGTTGCCGTGTGGCGCGAGTGCATTGCGCGCAGCGAGGCGCTTGCAGAGGAATTTCAGACGCTGTTGGCGGGGCCGGACCCGCTGGCAGGTGCGACGCTGCTCAACTGATCATTTCATCGAGGTAGCGTTGGACTTCGGCACGCAGGGGCCGCTGGAACGCCGACGCCAGCAGCCCCAGCTGCACGGACACATCGACCAGGCCATCGTGGAAGGAGAGCTTGCCATCGATGCCGCCGCCTTTCATGCGCACGCTGTCACCCTCCCAGCGGGAGCGCACGCCGTGTTCGCGTTCCAACCTGTCCGCGAGGCGCTGCGCCGCCTGACGCAGATCCTCCTTGGGCATGGTGTAAGGTTTGGTCAGCCGGAATCCCGCCATGATTGCATGCCTGTCTGTGTAAACCCAAGATTACGCCGAGCCCCGGCGCATGACCAGCCAGTTGCCCGCCAGCACCAGGCCAAAACCGGCCAGGCCCAGCAGTGTCCAGTGGTAGTCCTCGAACACCGTGGAAATCAACAGCGCGACCACCGGAAACAGCAGCGAGCTGTACGCCGCCCGGCCCGGGCCAATGTTACCAATGAGCGTGACGTAGGCCCAGAAGGCCACCACCGAGCCAAACACCGCCAGGTACAGCAGCGAACTCAGGTAGCTGATCTGCCAGTCGACGGTGATCGGGACCCCCAGCAGCAGGGCCGATGCGTACAGGGCGAGAGCACCGTAAAGCATGCCCCATGCATTGCACACCAGCACCGGCAAGCCATCCCGGCTGTTGCGTGCGGCGAAAATATTGCCGAAAGACGCACAGCAGGTGCCGGCAAAACACAGCAGCAACGCGCGAAAACCGGCATCATCAAAGGTGAAGCTCTCCAGCTGCGGCATGAATACCCCCACCATGCCCACCAGCCCAATGCCGGCCCCCAGGGCCACCAGACCGCTGATCGGCAAGCGCAGGAAGATCGCACCATTGACCATGTTCAGCACCACCTGGGTCGAGAACACCACCGCCACCAGACCGCTGGCCAGGTGCTCACTGGCAGGATAGATAAAGAGATAATTGCCGCTGAACAGGCAAAGCCCCTGGAAAAACACCATCACGTGGTCGCGCCGTGACAACGGTGTCAGGCGGCGACGCAGGATGAGGTAGAGGAAAATAAGCAGCGCAGCGAGCATGGAACGGTGCGCAATGGACACCATGGGTGCGACTGTGCCCAGCTGGAACTTGATGGCGATCCAGGTGGAACCCCAGATCACCACCGTAATGGCGTAGAGCAGCAGATTATTCATGGCGAAGGCCGCGGAAAAGCGCGCACTTTAGCGCATCCGCCAGCTCGCGCCTACGGGGCGCCGCAGCGCCCCTGCGGGCGCGCTCAGTTGTTGATGAACTCGCCGGCGTACCAGTTCAACATGGCAATTTTCTCCTCCAGCGGCTTGTCTTCTTCCAGCTCATAGACATTGCGGAAGCCAATCACCACGTCGGTCACACCAATGCTTTCCAGCTTTTCGATGCCCTCGCGAGTAAAGGCATCCTGCCCGGTGGTGAAGATGCGGAACGGCCGATCGCGGGTACCGTGCTCGTCGCGCAATTCATTGAGGCGACGAATGTAGGACTCAAGCTGCTGCATGTCGGCCCCGGCGCACATCCAGCCATCGCCAACTGTGGCCGCGCGGCGCAGCGCGGGCTCGGCGTGGCCACCCACCAGAATGGGCGTAGGCGCGGTGGGTTTCGGCGTCATCTTGATCGCCGGCATGTTGTGGATTTCACCCTTGTAACCGAAGAACTCGCCACTCTCCAGACCACGGATGATGTCGATCTGCTCGTCCAGACGCAGGCCGCGCTTTTCCCAGGGCACGTCGCAAACCGCGAAGTCTTCTTCCCAGGGGCTGATACCCACCCCGAAGTCGAAGCGGTTGTTCGAGAGCGCCTGTATGCTCTGCACCTGCTTGGCGACAATGGCCGCCTGGCGCACAGCCACCTTGTAGACAAAGGTAGCGAAGCGAATCTTCTCGGTTACGGTCGCCATGCCCGCTACCGCAATCAGGCTTTCAAGAAAGGGCACGCTTTCCAGAAACTCACGGCTACCATCCTTGTTGTAAGGATATTTCGAACTGGCTTCCTGCGGGTAGCAAATACTGTCGGGGATGGTCAGGCCATCGTAGCCTGCCTGCTCTGCGGCCTTGGCCAGCGGGACATAGTGATCGGCCTCACACATGCCGATCTGGTAGCTGAATCTCATTATGGCGCTCCTGTCTATTGTAATGTGACCACCCGTGCGGCCACCTGAGAAGTACGATGACTGTACTCCGGCGGATGACCCGGGTCACGGTAAGCTTTAAAATAGCCCCCTGCGGCCTCAAATACTAAACCTGCCCCGCAACCCCACACTCAGCCACCCGCCGCCATGGCCAGCCCAATGACGGCAAAAGGATTACACTTGCCCCATGAATGACACCCCGGACACCCCCCAGACCGACGCCGATCAAAGCCAACGCTTCCTCTTTGACGATGCCGACATTCGCGGTGAAATCGTGCAGCTGGACCACACCCTTGCGGATTTGCTGGCGGTTCACCAGTACGCTCCCGGTGTCTCCCGGCTGCTCGGCGAGTTCCTCGCTGCCGCCACCCTGCTCAGCACGACGCTCAAGTTCGAGGGGCGTTTGGTGCTGCAGGCACGCAGTGAGGGCGAGGTGCCGCTGCTCATGGCAGAGTGCAGTGACCAGCTGCTGGTACGCGGGATTGCGCGCGGCGCCCAGCACGCCACGTCCGGGGAATTCAGCCAGCTTCTCGCAGGCGGGGTGCTCGCCATTACCATTGAGCCGCTGCGGGGCAAGCCCTACCAGGGGATCGTGCCACTGTCCGAGAACTCGCTGGCAGCGAGCCTGGATGCCTATTTCGAGCAGTCGGAACAGTTGCAGACGCGCCTCTGGCTGGCCAGCGATGGTCAACACGCTGCGGGGCTGCTGCTACAGCAACTTCCCGCCCAACTCCAGCGCAGCGCAGACCAGCGCGCGCTGCAGTGGCAACATGCCAGCACCCTGGCCGCCACCTTGAGCGGGGATGAGCTGTTGCAGCTGGCACCGGAAACCCTGCTGCACCGCCTCTACCACGAAGACCCCGTACGCCTGTTCGAGCCACGGGCAGTGCGCTTCCACTGCAGCTGCTCGCTACAGCGCAGCCGCAACGCACTCGCCGCGCTGCCGCCCCGTGAACTGGAGGAGATACTCGCCGAACAGGGCCACGTCGAGGTCGATTGCGAGTTCTGTAACCAGCAATACCGTTTCGACCGGGAGGGGCTGCAGGACCTGCTGCAGGCAGGCCCGTCAGGCACCGTCCACTGAAGCTCGCCGACGATCGCCGAAATTTTCCATAATGCGGTTCGCATACCCCGGGGATTCTGACATAATGCCACCCCCTGAAAGACCCCTAGAGGCAACTCTGCCCACAGCGGCGGGCTGCACCGAGCAGCAGGAACACAGGACTCACCATGACCCTTGAAAGCAACACTCCCCGGGAATTCACCGACCTGGGTACGGCACAGCTGGTTGAAGAAGCACTCAAGCGCGGCGAAGGCACCCTTGCCGATACAGGCGCGCTGCTGGTTACCACGGGCAAGCGCACTGGCCGCTCCCCCGCCGACCGTTTCATTGTTCGCGAGCCCAGCACGGAAGACAGCATCGACTGGGGCCCGGTCAACCGCCCTTTTGATGCCGAGCGCTTCGACGCGTTGTGGGATGAGGTTGAAGCCTACCTCGACGAGCGCGACCGCTTCGTATCCAACCTGCACGTTGGCGAGCACAGCGATCATTACCTGCCGGTGCGGGTTGTCACGGAAACGGCATGGCAAAACCTGTTCGGGCGCAACATGTTCATTCGCCCCAAGCAGTACAACATCGGCCGCAAGCCGGAGTGGACCGTGATGAATGCCCCCGGCTTCGTCTGCGACCCGGCGCGGCACGGCAGCAATTCCGACGGCATCGTCATCCTCAACTTTGCCCGACGCAAGATCCTGCTGGCAGGCATGCGTTACGCGGGCGAAATGAAAAAAGCCATGTTTTCGGTACAGAACTTCCTGCTGCCGGAAAAGGACGTCATGTCCATGCACTGTTCGGCCAATGTCGGCGAAGACGGTGACACCACACTGTTCTTCGGCCTCTCCGGCACCGGCAAGACCACACTGTCGGCCGACCCCGAACGCTACCTGATCGGCGACGACGAGCACGGTTGGGCCAAGGGTTCGGTGTTCAACATCGAGGGCGGCTGCTACGCCAAAACCATCGACCTCAGCCAGAAGAACGAGCCGGTCATCTGGGATGCCATCAGCTTCGGTGCCATTATCGAGAACGTGGTGCTGGACGGTCATCGACATGCCGACTACAGCGACACCAGCCTGACCGAGAACGGCCGTTGCTGCTACCCGCTGGAGCACGTTGCCAAGCGCACGGAAGCGAACGCCGGTGGCGAGCCGAAGTGCGTGATCTTCCTCACCTGCGATGTGTCCGGCGTGCTGCCCCCCGTGTCCATCCTGTCCAAGGAAGCGGCGGCGTTCCACTTCCTGAGCGGCTACACGGCGCGTGTCGGCTCTACCGAGCTGGGTGCAGAAGCGGGCATTCACCCTACGTTCTCCACCTGCTTCGGCGCCCCCTTCATGCCGCGCCCGGCCAGTGACTATGCAGAACTGCTGATGAAGCGTATCGAGGATTTCGGCAGTCAGGTTTACCTGATCAACACCGGCTGGACCGGTGGCTCAGGTGCCCCCGGCGGCACCGGCGCGCGCTTTCCGATCCCGGTCACCCGCGCGATCGTGGCGGCCGCTCAAAGCGGATCCCTGCTGAATGCACCGCGTGAACACCTCGACATTCTCAACCTCGATTTCCCGACCGCCATACCCGGGGTCGACGCCAAGTACACCAACCCCCGCAACAGCTGGGGCGATACGGCGGCGTACGATGAGCAGGCGCGCACACTCGCCATCCTGTTCCAGGAAAACATCAAGAAGTTCGACGTCGCCGCAGCCATCGTTGCCGCTGGGCCACAGGCGAGCTGAGCCTGCTGCCGGCACGCGGCGCCAACGCGCCGTTGTGCCGGCACCCCCCCTGTTACCGGCCCTGCACCGGGTCGACCATATCCTGTAACCGCTGCCGGCGGTGCAGCACACTTGCGCCTATCTGCTCACCCACCAGATACAGGCAGGGCACCAACAACAGCGTAACGCCAGTGGCGAAGAGCACACCGAAGGCCAGCGATGTCACCATCGGAATCAGGAACTGCGCCTGCACACTGGTCTCGGCCATGATGGGCAAGAGGCCCACGAAGGTGGTCAGAGAGGTGAGAATAATCGGCCTGAAGCGGTCTTCTCCGGCCTGCAACAGCGCCCTGAGCACTGGGTGCCCCGCCGCCCGCAGTTGATTGATGCGATCGATAAGCACCAGGTTATCGTTGACCACAACACCGGCACAGGCAATCACGCCCAGGAAGGAGAACATGCTCACCTCCCAGTTCAGGATGAAGTGGCCGAAAATCGCCCCCATCACGCCAAACGGCACCGCGGTCATTACCAGCAGCGGCTGGAAGTAGGAACGAAAAGGCACCGCCATCAGGGCGTAGATCACCAGCATCGCCAGCACCAGATATTTCAACATGGCATCCATGAACGCTGATTCTTCCTGCAGCTCGCCATCCAGCGACAGCGAGAGACCCGGAAACTGCCGCTTCCACTGAGGCAGGTGATCGCGCAGGATGGCGTCGACCACGGCGCGCGGCACCACACTCCCGGGCACCACTTCCGCCGAAACTTCCAGCGTGCGCTTGCGGTTCAGGCGATCAATGGTCAGGTAACCCGGCTCGTACTGCACCTCGGCAACCGTCGCGAACGGCACCTCGCCACCCGCCGGGGTGCGCACGCGCATTTCCTGCAGATTGTCTACCGACAAACGCTCCGCTTCCGGATAACGTACCATCACCCGCACATCCTCGCGCGTGCGGGGAATGCGCTGCACCTCGGCACCGTAGAAAGCCTCACGCACCTGCCTGGCCAGGTCGGCGAGGGTAATACCCAGGTTCTCTGCCGCCGGCTTCAGGCCCAGCACAATTTCTTCCTGCGGGTCCTGCAGCGTGTCGTTCACGTTGTACACGCCTTCATAGGACTGCAGCACCTCACGCAAGGCGGCTGACACCGCCTTGAGATCATCCAGCGAATTGGCGGTGGCCACCAGGCGAATCGGCTTGCCGGTTTCGTTGATGGTGTAGTCCAGGTTGAAATCCTGCACCGGCCCCAGGTCACCAATTGCCTCGCGCCAGCGCTCGGAAAGCTCGCCGGTATCCACGTCATCGGACACGGTCTCGATGATCACTTCTATCGTATTGGCATTGCCCGTGGAGTCGATATGGCCAATTGCCGGGCCGAAGGTCGTATAACGGGGGTCCTCGTTGTACTCCTGCTTGATTTGCAGCGCCGCCGACTCAACCTGGTGCAGCACACTCAAGGTATCGGCGAAGGCTCCGCCCTCGGGCAGCTCGATTTCAGCCACCACATAGTCGGAGTTGATGGAGGGGAAGAACGCAGACCGCAGCCAGCCGCCACCATACAGGGCGAGGCTAATGAGCAGCAGCGCGAAAAAGAGTGCCATGATCAACAGGTTGTGACGCAGGCACAGGGCGAGGAAGGGACGGTAGCGCAGGCGGGCAACCCGCGTCATGCCATCGGCAAACCGCAGCCGCTGCAGCTCCAGGCGCCGCAGAAAAGCGAAGCGACTGGGCTTCACCGGAGGCATGTGCGCCAGGTGCGGCGGCAGGATAAGCAGGCACTCGATCAGCGACAGGGCCAGGGCCAGAATCACCACGGACGGTATTGCCATCGCCGCCTGCGCCATGTCCCCGGGCATGAAAAACATCGGTACGAAGAAGATCATGGTGCTGATCACGGCGTACATCACCGGCTTGATCACTGCCTGGGTGCCGTTGACAGCACCGGCGATACCGCGCTCACCCGCCACTTGGCGAGCGTGTACGGATTCGCCCACGATAATCGCGTCATCCACCACAATACCCAGTATCAGCAGGAAAGCGAACAGCGAGATCATGTTCAGGCTGGTATTGGTGTACTGCAGCAGGAACAGCGTGCCCACAAAAGCGACGCCGATACCCACGCACACCCACATAGCCAGCCGCGGGCGCAGGAACAGCACCAGCACCAGGAACACCAGCACCAGGCCGCCGATACCGTTCTTCAGCAGGGTGTCTACCCGCCCCTTGAACGGCACCGAGGAATCCCGCCATACCGACAACTCCACTCCCGGCGGCAGTCCCGGGCGGGTGTCTTCCACCCACTGGTGGACAACCTCGCTGGTCTTTAACGTATCGGGGTTGGAGGTGACAAATACGTGCAGGGTGTGTGAGGGCTTGTCGTTGAAGCGGGTGCGCACGTCAATGTCTTCGAAACCGTCGACCACCGTCGCCACATCGTGCAGCAGAACCTGTGTGCCGTCCCGCGCCGTGACGACGGGGATCTGTTCGAACTCGAAGCGATCGTAAGCCTGGCCACGCGTCTGCAGGCGTATATCGCCACCGGCGTCCTTGATCGCACCGGCCGGCAGGTTGAGGGAAGAGCCGCGAATGGCCGCAACCACATCACTGAAGGTGAGCCCGTAGCGGCGCAGGGTGTACTCGGAAACCTCCACCGACACCTCATAGGGCCGCGGCGTATCCAGCTCCACCACCGACACATGGGACTGCGCGGCCAGGTCGTCGCGCAACCGCTCCCCCAGACGCTTCAGGTCCCGCTCGCCGAGGTTGCCGGCCAGCGATACCGCCGCCATGTAATGCCGGTACGCGAGTTCGGTGACCACAGGCCGCTCGGCCTCCACCGGGAAGGTGTTGATGGCATCGACCCGGGTCTTGATCTCTGCCGAGAGGCGCTGCATGTTGTAGTCCGGCTCTGCCTCGACCAGCACCGTGCCCATGCCCTCACGCGCGGTACAGCGAATCTCGCGCACGCCGCTCAAGTCGTGCACCGCCTCTTCCACCCGCACGCAGATCTGCTCCTCCACTTCGCGCGGGCCGGCACCGGGGTACACCAGCGATATGCTCACCCGGTTGAGTTCAATCTGCGGAAAGAACTGCTTGTCCAGCGCGGGGACACTGAGCAGCCCCCCTACCACCAGGAAAATCATCAGCAGGTTTGCCGCAATGGGATTGTGGATAAACCAGCGAACCGGACCGCCCATCCTCAGCGCCCCGCACCGGCGACACGCGCCACTTCATTGATCTCGACCCGCATGCCGGCAATCGTGGCCGTGGGCTCGCGGACAATCACCCGATCGCCCCGGGTGAGCCCCTGCACCCATACCTGCCCGTCTTCGCTCTGCAGCACGGATACCGGCTTGGCGGCTACCTGCTGCCGGGCATCCACCACCATCACCGTGTCGTCGCTGCGCAGCGCCGAGCGCGGCAGGCCCGCCACCGCGGGCAGGCTGCGCCCTTCAATAGTCGCATGCACAAACAGCCCGGGCACCAGCGGAGGGCGATCACCATCGGGCCCGGGGGCAAACGGTGCAGCGATTTCCGCTACCGCGTAAACCACGCGTGTCTGGGCGTCGATGCTGGCGTCGGTGCGCACTATACTGCCCTGCCAGGACCACTCGCGCCCACCGAACGTGGCACGCAACCGCACCTCGGGCAGCACCGCTGCCGTGTCGCCGGCGCGGAAGTGCAAGGGCAGGTCGATCAGCGCCACCTGCCGGTCCGTCAGCGGCAGGCGCACCTCCATGAACTCAGTCGCATACACGCGGGCCAGGCGCGCGCCGGGCACCACATACTGCCCAGCATCGACAAATTTTTCGCTGATGCGACCATCAAACGGGGCCGTGATTCGTGTGCGCTCCAGGTCCAGCTGAGCCGCCGCGAGTTCCGCTTCGGCGGCGCGCACCGCGGCCCGCGCTGAGGCCAGCTGCGGTTCGCGCAGGAACAGCGCGTTTGCCTGCGTGTTGCCCAGGTCGCGCCACTCCCGCTTCGCCTGCAGTGCACGACCCTCCTCTTCAGCAACGCGCTGGCGTGCGGCAGCTACCTGTGACTCCATACGCGCAAGCAAGAGCTGGTAATCCACATCCTCAATGCCCACCAGGAGGCTGCCTTCACGAAAAAAGCTGCCGGCAGCGAAATCCGTCGCCACGGTCTCCACCCGGCCCGCCACACGGCTCACGAGGTCGATCTCGCGCTGTGGCTGTACCGTGCCCTGTGTACTCACGGACAGCGCGAGTGGAGTGGGGTCGACCGTCATCACGTCGACCATGGGCGCCGCCTGTTCCGGCATCTCCTGCGGCTCAGGCGCAGACTTTCCCGTGAACAGCAGCCACGACAGCACAATGCCAACAACGAAGACAGCCCCTGCCGCGAGGACTGAGCGAGCGTTTTTCCAATTCATGTATCACCTGATGGGCAACTGAGCGACCCTGCGACCGCCGTGAAGAAGACATTATCTGGACAGCGCAATGCTACTCCTGTTCCGGGATTTACGCACCGGAACCGACCGCGGATGCGGAAAACGGCAATTTGTCGCTTCTAGTAGGAACATTCTAATTTTCTTCGGTACCTTGCCCCCTGTTCGGTGTAGAGACGCACCGTACTCAATTCACAAGGAGTAGAAACATGGCTGACGAAACCACCAACACCGCTACCAACAGCACTGCGGCATCTACACAGGCTGCGGCACCCAAGCGTGCGACCGCCAAGCGCAAGGCTGCTCCGAAGAAAGCCGCCACCGCCAGCAAGGCACCCACGAAACGCCGCGCCGCCAGCAAGAGCACTGTGGCCAAAGCGGAAAAGAAAGTCCGCACCTACAAGCGCCGCGCCACCAAGGTGACCAAGGAAACCGAGAAGTCTGCCGCCCGCCTCGGCGACCGCGCCCGCACGGTGAGCCGCAATGCATTCCTCGCCAGCCTGGGCTTCTACGGCAAGGCCTTTGACGAAATGCAGGATCGCCTCGACAAGCTGCAGGCCCGTCTGGATGCACGCGGCAAGGCCGCAGAAGTGGCCTACGCTGACCTGGTCAAGCGTGGCACCAAGATCGAGAAAGACGCCAAAGACATGATTGGCGACATCGAGCTGCCCAAGCAACTCGACACACTGAAAGACCGCAAGAAGCTGGAAGCGCGCCTGGAACAGGCCCGCAGCCGCTTTGCCGAACTGCGCGGCTCAGTGGGCTTCCGCTCGGCGGCCTGAAGCACGTTCCCTACTCCCTGCCTGTCAGGGAGCTTTTCGGGCCACATTGTGGCCCTTTTTTTTGCTCTTGAACGCCAGGCCGACGGACGGAAACAGCGAGTGGCACGGGTTGCGGGTTTTCTGCTTAAATGTCCGCCCGATGGCCCGATGCGCCCCGCGCAATGGAGGACGACGTGAGCGATGATAAAAACGATAAAAGCAAAGTCACTGACAAGGCGGGCGAAATTGCCCGCAATATCTGGCTTGCCGGCGTAGGCGCGTACGGACGCGCAGTCGACGAGGCTCAGGACCGCATGGAGAAGGCCGGGGTGGAAACGCCCAAGCTGTTTCGCGACCTGGTCAAGGCCGGCGCCGCGCTGGAGGACGAGGCGCGCAAGGGCTTGAGCAGCGGCCGCAGCGCACGCAACTCGGTTGAGGAGCGTATTCACCGCGTGCGGGAAAGCTTCCACATGCAACTGCCCGCCCGCGGAGAAGACCTGCTCGCCCTGCACGAAAAAATCGACCGCCTGACCCGCAAGGTGGATGACTTGAGCGCCGCACTCGCGGCCCAGGGCAAACCCGCACGCAAGCCAGCCGCCCGCAAGAAGGCCGCCACACGGCGCGCCGCCGTGAAGAGCAAGCCTGCGGCCGGCCGCAAGCCCGCCTGAAGACGTACCCGACAGCGACAGGGTGAAAACGCGCGACCGCATACTGGTCACCAGTCTGGCCCTGTTCAATGAGGAGGGTGAAGCGCACACGACCACGATCGACATCGCCAATGAGCTCGATATCAGCCCCGGGAACCTGTACTACCACTTCAAGGGGAAAGACGAGATCATCGACGAACTCTTCCAGCAATATGAGGTGGCGCTCACCGATACGCTGACCGCGCCGCTGGAAGGCCCGCTGGGCAACGACCCCAGCCGGGTAGAAGACAATTGGTACTACCTCTACGTGGTGCTGGAAGAGATGTGGCAATACCGCTTCCTGTACCACAACCTGGATGACCTGCAGCAGCGCTACCCCGCTATCCGCAAGGGTTTCCGCCGCTTGCTGCAACTGCAACGCTCCGCGTTACTCGCCATCTGTCACAAACTGCTGGAACAGGCGGTCATCAATACCGATGACGACCAGTTGCTGAGCCTCGTGGACAACATGACGCTGGTGCTGACGTTCTGGCTGAGTTACGACCAGCTGCTGCACGCCCCCCGCGCACCACACATTGTTGTGCATCAGGGCGTGCTGCAGCTGCTCACCATGGTGGCGCCCTACCTGGGCGCTGCCCAGTTGACCTTCTACCGGGATTGCCAGGCAATTTTCGAGGGCATGATCAGCCAGCTGCAGGAGGATTGAGGGGCAGCGGTCTGTGCTCGCAGGGTTTGCGCAGCAGGATGACATCCGCCGCCTCGAATCCGGGCTCGGCGCCTCGGCCGCGGCCCCACCAGGTCCAGGTCTCGCGGCTGAAAAAGCACACATGCGTGACATCGTTCTTGTAGTGCCAGCCGGCAAACGCCTCGGGGTCCGTCACCAGCTTGGTCATCACACCGAGCAGCCCGCCGGGCGCGAGCAGCCCCCAGAGCCTCTCCAGCTCGACCCCCGGCTGGTGCAGGTGCTCCACGACCTCGGTCGCGGTGATGAAATCGTAGCCGGGCTGCAGCACACAGACATCGGGATAATAAAACGGGTCATACAGGGCCAGCTGATGCCCTGCTTCACGCAACATGGCCGCCAGCGCGGGGCCGGGGCCACAGCCAAACTCGAGGCCGCGTGAACCCGGCGTCAGCAGGGCCAGCAGTGGCGTTGCCAGTCGACCGAGGAAAGCACGGTAGCGCGGGTCATCAATGCGGTTTTCGTGCAGGTCGTACTCGGCTTTTTCAGCCTCGGCTGGCAGATGAAATTCGGGCGGCACAAACACCAGGAAACAGCATTCGCAGCGCAGGTAGCGACGCTTGCGGTCCTGATGGAAAGGCCCACTGCCTGCGCCGCAGAGTGGGCAGTGCAAGTCACGGTGCATCTGGTATGATCCACGCTCCACGGCAAACCCGTTCGGGACAAGGAGAGTAACATGACCATCAAGGTTGGCGACAAGATCCCCGCAGTAACCCTCAAGACCATGGGCGCCGAAGGCCCGGTCAACATCAGCACCGACGAGATTTTTGCCGGCAAGAAAGTCCTGCTGTTCGCGGTGCCCGGCGCATTCACACCGGGCTGCACCCTCACTCACCTGCCCGGGTATGTCGTAAACGCCGACAAGATCAAGGCCAAGGGCGTAGACACCATCGCCTGCATGGCCGTGAACGATGCGTTCGTCATGGACGCCTGGGGCAAGTCGCAGAACGCAGAGGAACTGCTGATGCTGGGCGACGGCAACGGCGACTTTACCGCTGCCCTGGGCCTGGAACTCGACGGCACCGGCTTTGGCCTGGGCAAGCGCAGCCAGCGTTTCGCCATGCTGGTGGATGACGGCACCGTCACCCACCTGAATGTGGAACCCGGCGCCGGCGTAGACGTCAGTTCCGCCGACAGCATGCTGGCGCTGCTCTAGGGCACGCCCGGCGCCTGTGGCCGCACACGCCGGCCGCAGGTGCTAGCGCACCAGCATAAAACACAGGGTGCTTATCACCACGGCACCCAACAGATTCAACAACAGCCCCTCTCTGGCCATCTGCGCCGTGGTTATCAGCCCGCTGCCATAGACGACAGAATTGGGCGCCGTCGCCACCGGCAACATGAACGCACAACTGGCGCTCATCGCCGCCGGCACCATGATCAGCTCGGGCGGCAAGTCCGCCGCCACTGCGGCAGCGGCCAGTACCGGCATCAGCAACGTGGTGCTGGCAGTGTTGGATGTGGTCTCGGTCATGAATGTCACCGCCAGGCACACCAGCAACAGCAGCAGCCACACGGGTATACCGGTCAGGCCTGCCAGCGCTTCGCCCATGATGTCGCTGAGGCCGGAAGCAACGAAGCCACTGGCCAGGCAGATACCGCCCGAAAACAGCAGCAGCACACCCCAGGGAATGGTGCTTGCACGCTCCCAGTCCAGCAGTCGCCCGCCGGAACCGTTGGGCAATACGAACATCACCACAACAGCCAGCAGCGCCACCGACGCATCATTGGCCTGAGGCAGGCCCAGCCACACCTGCCAGCCACCGAATGGCTCACTGCGTGTGATCCAGGCCAGTGCGGTGAGGCCGAATACCCACAGTACCCGCTTCTCCTCGCTGCGCCAGGCACCGGTGGTCGGCAGCTGCACAGCCACCGAGCCGGACAAACCGCGGGTGAGTGCCAGCGCCATGAGCGGGATCATCACCAGCACCACCGGTACCGCCCAGCCCATCCAGCGTGTGAAGCTGATGGCTTGCCCGGTGGTCTGTTCATAAACCTGCATGAAAATGAGGTTGGGCGGCGTACCGATAGGCGTGCCGATGCCGCCCACACTGGCGGCATACGCCACCCCCAGCAACAGCGGCACGGCCAGCTCCCGGCGCCGGTCAGTGGCTTCC
Organism: Haliea salexigens DSM 19537; assembly: GCF_000423125.1. Taxonomy (GTDB): domain Bacteria; phylum Pseudomonadota; class Gammaproteobacteria; order Pseudomonadales; family Halieaceae; genus Haliea; species Haliea salexigens. The sequence goes on along the minus strand of NZ_AUHJ01000007.1, from coordinate 85,342 downwards.
AGCACCGCCAGCGCAACCGGCAGGAGCATCAGGGTAGTTGCCGTATTGGATATCCACATACTCAGGCTGGCGGCAGCGATCATGAAACCCAGTACCAGTCGCGGACCACTGTCTGCGCCGACCAGCCGCACCATACCCAGCGCGATCCGCCGGTGTGCACCGGAGTGTTCCATCGCCTTGGATAACAGGAAGCCGCCCAACAGCAGCAGGATCAGGGGAGAACCGTAGGCCTGTCCCACCTGTGCCGGCGTCAACACCCCCAGCAGGGGCAGCAGCGCGATAGGCAGCAGGGACGTCACAGGAATCGGCACCGGTTCGAACACCCACCAGAGCACACACCACAGAGCGACCATGGCGACTACCGCGATATCCTGGCTGTACCCCGCCGCGAGCAACAGCAATGCGAGGCAGATCACCAGTGGCGGTGTGCCCCAGAGCAGAATGCGACGCAGGGCTATCAAGGGCGCTGAGGCTCCGGCAGGGGCAGGCGGATGATCCTGTCACCCACGTAAGAGCCGACATACAGGTCATCACCCCGCTGCAGGGCAACGGTGCCGGCACCCAGGGGCGGCCCGGAGCGCTGCAACAGTGTGGATTGCGAAAGCGTAACGGGGTCTATCGAGAGGATGCTGAACGGCAGCTCACTGGGCCGTTCATGGTCCTGCGACAGGCTGCGAAAAATCTGCCACAGGCTGCCTTCGTGGGAGGCCACCAGCAGTTGCCCGTCCTTCGCCCAACTGGCGTTGTCCGGTTTCGGCACGGCCACCGCCCCCAGCAAATCGCCCCCGGGCAGTGCGTGGTGCTGCAGCGCGTTGCCCAGGTAAACATTGAGGAAGAAGCTTTGTTCATCGGGCGCCAACAGAATGCCATTGGGATGCGCCGCCCGGGTGGCAGGCATTGGCGTGAAGCCGTCGTCGCGGCTCCAGTGATAGACAAACCCGGTGTTGCGACCCAGCGCGGCCAGCAACGCGTTGACCAGTTGCCAGCGTCGGTCCGCCATGTGGGTGACCAGCAGGCTGCCGTCGGCCAGGCCGGCCACGTCATTGAAGTTGGCCGCGGCAGGGGCCTCTGCGCAACCGCGCCAGCGTGCCTGCGGGCGATCACTGGTGGGCGCCTGCAACTCGTAGAATTCCACGGATTCACGTTCGGCGTGGTTTACCACCAGCACCTGCCAGCGACCGTCGGCACGGCGGCGAATGTCCAGGCCGTGCGCTTCCAGCCGCGATGTGGGCTGCACGCAGGCGGGGTCACCCCACAGCTCGCGCGGCGCATCGGCCTCCTGCACCGCGAGCAGGGGGTGGACCGAGTCGTCCCGCGTATCCAGCAGGTACAGGCCACCGCTTCCCGCCATCTGCCCGAATATCAGGTCGCGCCCGTTGGGGGCAGGCACCAGGTCCTCCGGGGCGGCCAGGCCACAGATGGACACGATACCGTCCACCGGTTCACAGTGCTCGCTGGCCACCAGCGGCAGGGCAAAGAAGCCAGGCAGGGCAGCCAGTGACCAGGCCAGCAGGGTTGTTATGCGCATAGTCGTCTCCGGGAAGTGCAGCTCGCATCCTGCCCACAGCCCATCGCCGTGTAAAGCCCGGCAGGCAACATGACTAGAGTGAAGCCGCGACAGCCAGTACACTGCGGTGATGAAGCCCGAACGCCCGACTCATCTGGTCGACCCCTTCCAGCGCCGGATCAACTACCTGCGCCTGTCGGTCACCGACCGCTGCGACTTCCGCTGTGTATATTGCATGGCAGAGGACATGCAGTTCGTGCCACGCTCGGAGGTGCTCTCCCTGGAGGAGCTGTTCCGTGTGGCGGAGGCAGGCGTAAGCCTGGGTATCAGCAAGATACGGTTGACCGGTGGCGAGCCCCTGGTGCGGCGCAATGTGCTTTCCCTGGTGGAACGGTTGGGCGCCCTCCCCGGGCTGCAGACACTGGCCATGACCAGCAACGGCTCGCGGCTGGCCGGCATGGCGGACGCCCTGCAACGGGCAGGCGTCAATGCGCTCAACATCAGCCTCGACAGCCTGCAACCGAAGCGCTTCCGCGAGCTTACCCGCACCGGCGACCTGCACCAGGTGCTGGCCGGCATCGATGCGGCGGCCCGCGCCGGTTTTGCGCGCATCAAACTGAACGCCGTGATTCTCAACGGACGTAACGACGACGAGGCGCTGGACCTCGTGGACTTCGCCCGCGAACGCGATATCGACATTGCCTTTATCGAGGAAATGCCGCTGGGGCGCATTGACGAACACAGCAGGCCCCTGAGTTTCTGCAGCAGTGAGGTACTGCGCCGCAGGATCGCAGAGCGCTACCCGCTGACGGCACTGGGCGAACCCACGGGCAGTGCCGGGCCCGCCCGCTATTTCAGCATGCCAGACAGCGCCACGCGGGTCGGTTTTATCTCGCCACACAGCAACAACTTTTGCCACCTCTGTAACCGTGTGCGACTTACGGTGGAAGGCCGCCTGCTGCTATGCCTCGGCAACGAACACGCCGTCGACCTGCGCCCCCTGCTGCGCCGACCGGGCAGCAACCGTGACGACATCGCCCGCGCGCTGGTTGCGGCGCTCGCGCTGAAGCCGGAAAAACACCATTTCACCCACAGCGATGAACCGGAGATTCTCCGTTTCATGAACGCCACCGGCGGCTGACCGCCCTCACGAGGACACACCGTGCATACCCAGGATTTTCCGCAGCTGGCCTCCATTGAGGCCATTGAGCAGGGTTTTGAATCCTTTGGCTACATCTGCAGCCCGAAGATTGCCACTGCCGTCTTTCTGGCCTTCCAGCTGCGCAAGCCGATTCTGGTCGAAGGCCCCCCGGGCGTGGGCAAAACAGAGCTGGCGAAAACCACGGCCATGCTGCTTGATGTGCCCCTGATTCGGCTGCAGTGCTACGAGGGCCTGGACGAAGCCAAGGCACTTTATGAATGGAAATACGGCAAGCAGCTACTGTACACGCAGGTGCTCAAGGAAAAACTCGGGGATCTGTTGCAAGGAGCGCAGGGCCTTGCTGAGTCCGTGGAGCGCCTGCACCAGTTCGGCGACACCTTCTATTCGGAGGAGTTTCTCGAACCCAGACCCCTGCTCAAGGCCATGCAGCAGGAGCGCGGCGCGATACTGCTGATCGATGAAGTCGACAAATCCGACTACGAATTCGAATCGCTGTTGCTGGAAATTCTGTCTGACTATCAGGTATCGATTCCCGAAATCGGTACGGTGCAGGCGCGCGTCACTCCCATGGTTTTTCTCACCAGCAACAATACGCGGGACATCAGTGATGCGCTGAAGCGCCGCTGCCTGCACCTGTACATCCCCTTCCCCAGCGTGGAACTGGAAGAGCGGATCGTGCTCAGCCGGGTGCCGGATATCGACCGGCAACTGCGGCATCAACTGGTTGAATTCGTCCACTCACTGCGCGATCTCGACCTGAAAAAGTCACCGGCCATCTCCGAAACCATCGACTGGGCGCGCAGCCTGCTGCTATTGCATGCCCGGGAGCTGGATGCTCAGGTGATTCAAAGCACCCTCAATGTGCTGCTCAAATTCGAAGACGACATCAACACAGCTGAAAGTGCGCTGCGCGAGCTGCTGCCGCGGCCCGCGCATGGCTGAGCACGCGCTGTCCAGCGCCATGCAGAGTCACCTGGTCAATTTCATTGGCCTGCTGCGCAGCCACGATGTTCGCATTTCACCAGCGGAAACACTGGATGCCATGAACGTGGCCGCAACACTCGGCTACGCCCAGCGCGATCGGCTGCGCGATGGCCTGGCCGCGGCACTGGCAAAAACGCCAGCAGAGGAAGCCATTTTCCAGCATTGTTTTGGCCGCTTCTTCGACCAGCAGCTGGCCGACTTCAGCAGCACCCGGGAAGAGCGCGCCAACCAGGCCGGCGAGCAGGAAGCAGCGTCCGGCCCGGAAGCCACGAGCGTGCCAAAAGGCGCTGCCGACCACAGTGCCGAGCAGCTACTGGAAACGGCTGCACAGACTGACAGCGACTTGCAGGCGTTGCTGACAACTCCGCTATTGCAACAGCTACAGGACAACGACAGCGCCGCGCTCAACCTGGCAATGGGCGAGGCGGCGGCCAGCGTCGGGCTGAGCCAGATTCGCATGTTCACCCAGAAAGGCCAGTTCACGCGCCGTATGCTGGATGCCATGGGTGAAGATCAACTGCGCCGGACCCTGGCCCGCCTGGAACAGGAAGACAGCCCCGCGCTGGAGCCGTTGCGCCGCTACCGGGACATCCTCCGCGAACAGGTCCGCGACTATGTGGAGCGACAATACCTGTTACAGGCGGAGGGCGAAAATGCCCGCTTCATGGATGAGCTGCTGCGCCGCACCCGGCTCAGCAACCTGGAGCTGCGCTACCAACATCGGGTGCAGGAGCTGGTGCAGAGAATGGCGCGCAAACTGGCCGAACGCCATGCGCGCAAACGGCGCACCTACCGCCGCGGCAAGCTGGACATGGGCCGCACCCTGCGCCGCGGTATCGCCAACGACGGCATCCTGTTCCATACTCACTGGAAGCGGACCCGGAAAAACAAACCGCAGCTGCTGGCGATCTGCGATGTCAGTGGCTCGGTGGCGGCCTACGCCAAGTTCCTGCTGCTGTTTCTCTACAGCTTGCAGGATGTGCTGCCGAAGGTGCGCAGCTTCGCATTCTCCAGCCACCTCGGCGAAGTGAGCGAGCTGTTTGCGCAACACCCGGTGGACAAGGCTATAGAGCTGGTCAACTGGCGCTATGGGGGGGCGACCGATTACGGCAAGAGCCTGCAGGACTTCGCCCGTTTGGCGCTGGATGACATCAACAGCAGCACCACCGTGATCATGCTCGGTGATGCAAGGAATAACCACGGCGATCCGCAACTGGACATCATGCGCAGCATCTACCAGCGCAGCCGCCGGGTCATCTGGCTAAACCCCGAGTCGCGCAGGGCCTGGGGCACGGGTGACTCGGAAATGCCGCGCTACCTGAGCGCCTGTCATTTTGCTGCGGAGTGCAATAACCTGACGCAGCTGGAGCGCATTGTGGACCAACTGCTGAAAATGAATCGGTAGGGTGAACATGAGTTATCACTGCAGGCAATGCAGCTATCGGGGGCACCGGTTGGACGAGCGCGGCTACTGCCCCGCCTGCGGCTCACCGGACATCCACATCGGCGGCAAGGCTCCGGCGAAGGCGCCACCCAAGCCACGCAAACGACAACTGGTGCTGGTCGTTGCGCTGTGGGCGATTTTTGCCGGGCTGCTGGTATCCAAGCTGATGTCCTGACAGCAGCGCTGCGGCCCGCCCTAGAATATGGAGGGCGGTTCGTCCTCTTCTTCCTGGCCTTCCAGGCTGAGCTTGAACGCGCCACCTGAATCGCGCTGCTGCCCCTCGCGGGCGAACTTGATCTTCAGGCGCACATTGTTGGGGGAGTCGGCGTTGCGCAGCGCTTCATCCTCGGAAATCAGCCCCTCCTGGAAGAGTTCCAGCAGGGCGCTGTCGAAGGTTTTCATCCCTTGGTTCTCGGACTTCGCCATCACCTCTTTGATGCCGTCGATCTCGCCCTTGAGAATCAGGTCAGCCACCATCGGCGTGCCCAGCAGAATCTCGATCGCGGCACAGCGCTTGCCGTCCACGGTGGGAATCAGGCGCTGGGAGACAAAGGCCTGCAGGTTCAGTGACAGGTCCATCAGCAGCTGCTGGCGCTTGGCCTCGGGGAAGAAGTTGATAATACGGTCCAGCGCCTGGTTGGCGTTGTTGGCGTGCAAGGTGGATATACACAGGTGGCCGGTTTCGGCGAAGGCGATGGCGTGCTCCATGGTTTCGCGGTCGCGGATTTCACCAATCAGAATCACGTCCGGCGCCTGACGCAGGGTGTTCTTCAGGGCGTTGTGCCAGTTGCGCGTGTCGACGCCGACCTCGCGCTGGTTGACGATGGATTTCTTGTGATTGTGCACATACTCCACCGGATCTTCGATGGTCACGATGTGACCGGCGCTGTTGCTGTTGCGGTAGTCGATGAGCGCGGCCAGCGATGTCGACTTGCCCGACCCGGTCGCGCCGACAAACAGCACGAGGCCACGTTTGCGCATGACAACCTCGGTCAGGCTTTCGGGGAGTCGCAGGTCTTTCCAGTGGGGAATTTCGGCCACGATATTCCGCGCGACAATGCTGACCTCATTGCGCTGCATGAAAATATTGATGCGGAAGCGACCGAACCCCGACAGCGATAGCGCCAGATTCATCTCCAGCTCCTGCGCGAAGTCCGCCTGCTGTGTGGCATCCATCAGCTCGCAGGCGATTTCGCGAATCTCACCGGGCTTGAGCGTCTCCCGCGCAATGGGACGCAGTTTGCCCTGGAATTTTGCACAGGGCGGTGCCCCGGTACTCAGGTAGAGGTCGGAGCCCTGCTCTTTCGCCAGTGTCTTGAGCCATTCTGCAATACGCACGCTGTACTATCCCCCGGAACATCCGCCGCGCGACCGGCAGAACCATCCATCAACCCCGCCTTCCGCTCAGGCGAAGCATCACTCTAGCATCCCGCACGCATTCGACAAGCACAGGCTGCGGGTCAACGGCTCATGCGTGCGCTCGGCCTGCCCCAGTGCTTCGGCACTGTTTACGGTCGCGCTGCGCAGGGCGACGTCGCCCCAGTGGCGCCGGCGAACACCGCTAAAACCGGTCCCTGACCGTGAACAGGATCTGGGGGCTGCTGACGGTATCGTCACGCATAAAGGGGAATGCGACATCCACGTGTACCACCGAGCTCTTTTCGGCGCGGCTGGAATTCAGCCGCAGGCCAAACCCCGCATTCGCCAGCACCCCGCCGTTGGCGCCGTTATCTTCGCCCTCGAACCAGGCACGCCCGACATCGATAAAGGCTGCCAGGCCCACCTGAAACAGGCGAAACGGATGCCAGTCGGAGTAATAGCGTTGCTCCAGATTCCACACAAAGCCGCGATCCCCCGTCTGGTAGAAGAGATCATAGCCGCGCAGACCGTTGTCACCCCCCAGGGTCAGCTGACGTTCCCCGGTCAGACCATCGGCCACGTCGAAGCGCAGGCGGCTGAACAACACCCACTGTCGGGATTGCTTGTGATGATAGCGGGTCTCGCTGCTCCACAGCAGGTTCTCAAAACCGCTGCCATCCACGCCGAGAAAACCGCTGACGCTGCTGTCGACCTGCCAGAGGCGGCGCGCGTCGACCAGCAGCGTGTTGGCATAGCTGCCGCGCAGTACCAGCTGGTCACGGCTTGCCCCCAGCGTATCGGCGGACCAGCCCAGCGCCCAGGAGTAGCGCTCACCGACGTACACATCCTCGGTGCGGCCAAGATAGTTGAAGTTATGCAGTTCCACGAACTGGTCTTCGGTGGACTCGTAACCGATGTAGGGATAGCTGTATTCCCTATCCTCCGGCAGGGTATCTGGGGGCAGCGCGGAATCACTGAATGCGAAGCTGTGGGTTTCCAGGGTGTAGCCAAACAACCAGCGCCCCACACGACCATGATCCCCGCTGTCTGCGGCGATGCCACCAAACACATTGGCAAATTCGATCTCGTGGTCAAACTCGTTCTGCTCATCACCGCGAAACCAGAGTGTCTCCTCCAGCTTGGAGCGATTCAGGTTGGCGCCCGCCGACCACCGTTCGTACACGGAAAAGAACGGCCGAACGAGACTTACACCCTGTTCATAGCCATCGTCGTTATCGGCGATCGAGAGACGCAGCCGCCAGCGTGAACCGGCAAGCGCGGGGTCGAAATAGCGCACGGTGGTGCCGGCGCGCTCTTCATCGCTATCGCGCTGTACCACCACCTGCTTGCCGGTCCCCAGGAAGTTTGCATCGCGAAAACCGAAGGCGAAGGTGTTTTCACCACCGCGTCGGGACACGGAAAGCATGGGGGTAAAGGTCCAGATGTCCCTGGTAATGACTTCGAGGTCCACGACCTCGCCACACACCCGCCAGGGCCGCACCCGGGCGTCGTAGATGAAGCCAAGGTTGCGCAGGATGCGCTCTGATTCCGCGACACGCGGGGCGCTGTAGGCTTCGCCGGGCGCCACCAGCAGATGATCCTCGATGACCCAGTGCCGGGTCACGCTGTGAAAGTCGTTGGCCCAGCGATAGAGCGCATTGTCTTCCCGGGGGTCCTCGGCATCGAACACGGCAAAACGCCGCTGGCGGATAGTGCCGATGCGCGCGCCCGCCGGTATCGTGGCCAGAAACGCCTCCATCTGTGGCACCGGTTCGAAGCGAAAGCTCGCTGAATCGCTCTGCTGCGGGGCCTGCCTGCAGGCAGGCTCAGCACCTTGCCCGTGCGCGTTGCCGGCGACAAATGCCAATAACAGGCACCCGCGCCAGAGCGCCTGGCACGGCACACGCAGGCAAGTGGCGATGTCGACGCGGCATATCATGATTGCAGGATAGCCACAAAGTTCGCGCAACAACAATGCCCAACCGGGCTTTCGCCCACATCGCAGTGCAATCTGTACTCGCCTTGCAATGGCGGCTACACTTTCACGCGCCCCGGCGGCGGGACACAATCCCGGCGTGCCCCCAGCCACCACAAGGAGTTCCTTTTGACCCCTCATTTGCAAAGCCAATTGCAGACCCTGGCCGGGCCCGGCTACGCTGACCTGCTACGGCGCATCCAGCGCGGCCTGGAAAAAGAAAGCCTGCGCATCACGCCGGAGGGCCGCCTCGCCCAGACAGCGCACCCCACCGGCCTCGGGTCGGCACTCACCCATGCCTCGATCACCACCGACTACTCTGAAGCGTTGATGGAATTCATCACACCCGTGGATACGGGCATCGAAGAAAGTCTGGAGACACTGGCGGACATTCACCGCTTCACCTACAGCCAGCTGGGTGATGAGCTGCTCTGGGCGACCAGCATGCCCTGCGTCGTCAACGGGGACGACAGCATACCCGTCGCCGAGTATGGCAGCGCCAACGTGGCGCGCATGAAAAAGGTCTACCGCTACGGCCTCGGCCACCGCTACGGCCGCCTGATGCAGACCATCGCCGGTATTCACTACAACTTTTCTCTGCCAGCGGACTACTGGCAGCGCGCCTGGGATGATGCCGGCAATCCCGGCACCCTGCAGGACTACGTCACAGAGCGCTACCTGGGCCTGATACGCAATTTCCACCGCCACTCCTGGTTGCTGATCTACCTGTTCGGCGCGTCGCCCGCGGTGTGCGCCAGCTTCCTGCGCGATCGTGACACCCAGGGCCTGGAACCCTTCGACGCAACCGGCCGCACCCTGCATCGCCCCTGGGGCACCGCCCTGCGCATGGGCGACCTCGGCTACAACAGCGAGGCGCAGAAGGGCCTCAATGTCTGCTACAACTCACTGGACAATTACGTGCTGGCACTGCGGGATGCCATCATGCACCCGCACCCCCCGTATCAGGCCTTTCCTGCCGGCCAGAATGGCGACTACCAGCAGCTCAACGACAGCCTGCTGCAGATCGAGAACGAGTTCTACAGCACCATCCGGCCCAAGCGGGTCACCCAGCCCGGCGAGGCGCCGCTGGCGGCACTGCGCCGCGCCGGTATCGAATATGTCGAGATCCGCTGTATCGATGTCAGCCCCTTCACACCGGTGGGTATAGACGCCAGCCAGATCCGTTTCCTCGACACGTTCCTGCTGCACTGCCTGCTGGAGGACAGCCCGGCCTGTGACGATACGGAACGCGCACTACAGGCTGCCAACCTCAGCACCGTAGTCAACCGCGGCAGGGAACCCGGGCTTCGGCTGCGCACCCCTGTGGGTGATGCCTCCCTCGAAGAGCTGGCCGGCGAGCTGCTGGGCGGCATGACGGGGATCGCCGAGCTGCTGGATAACGCTCACGCCAGCGAAAGCTACCGCGCCGCACTGGCGGCACAACAGGCCAAAGTGCAGGACAGTGCGCTCACACCCTCCGCGCGCGTACTCGCGGAGATGCGGGACCGCGATCTACCGTTCTTCCGCCTGGCGATGGCCTACAGTGAACACTGGGCACGGCACTTCCGCGAACAGGCGCTGTCAGATACCTGCCGCCAGCGTTTCGAGCAGGAAACCCGGCAATCACTGGCGGCGCAACAGCAACTTGAAGCCGGCGACGAGCTGACTTTCGAGGAATACCTGGCGCGCTTCTTTGGCCAGTACCGAACACTGTTCTAGAATGACGGCACCGGCCGCACAAGGATTTACACCCATGCTCGCACTGCTCACTCCACGCCTGGTCTACTTCGGCCTGGCCGCACTGGCACTGTGTGCCATGCTGTTTGCCTGGTATCTGGAATACCAGGTGGGGCTCAACCCCTGCCCCCTGTGCATGACCCAGCGCGTGTTTGTCATCGCCGGTGGCGTAGTCGCCCTGCTGGCTGCACTGCACAATCCGCGCACCTGGGGCCGGCGTGTGTACGGCGCACTGTGCGCCCTGGTGGCCATCGGTGGTGGTGCCGTGGCAGCGCGTCATGTCTGGCTGCAGCACCTGCCGCCGGACCAGGTACCCGCCTGCGGACCCAGCCTGGAATATATGCTGGAAACCCTGCCTTTCAAGGACACCCTGAGCATGGTGCTCATGGGCGACGGCAATTGTGCGGAAACCCACTGGACACTGCTGGGATTGAGCATTCCGGAGCAGACCCTGTTGCTGTTCATCGCGATTACCGCCGCCAGCCTCTGGCAGACACTGCGGCGCAGCTGACCCACCGCGGCCCGTGCTGCTTGCGGGAGGCATGGGCCTGTGCCTATAGTTGGCGCACTCATCACTCGCAACGCAAGAGCACATCGCATGCCACAGCGCAATCAAAACCCCGCCGAACAGTTTCATACGGTGGAATCCCTTCTCACCAACTGGCTCAGCGAACGCCGTGCCGTACTCGCGCGCTACACCGCTCTGGTGGTGGCGAGTGATGACCTGCCCGGCTCGGCATCCATTACCCAGCGCCAACGTCAGCTGTGCGAACTGCTGGTGGACTATGTCTCAGTGGGCCATTTCGAGGTCTATAACGAGTTGCTACACGAAGCGGAAGCCTTCGGCGACGACGGCAGCGCGCTGGCTGCCAAACTCATCGGGGACATTGCGGACACAACCGATGTGATTCTTGCCTATGAGCAGAAATACGGCAGTGGGGATCAATACCCCGAAACGCTGGTCAGGGACCTGTCTGCCCTGGGGGAACTGCTGGAGTCTCGCTTTGTACTGGAAGACCGGCTAATCGCCGGCCTTCACAGCAATCACCGGCGCCAGATGCAGGAGGCGCCGGAGGGTACAGGCTGATCAGCCTTCGGTGCCTTCCGCAGCAGGGTCCGTGGCGTCATCAGCCGCCTCGGTAACGGACACCAGCTCCACTTCAAACACCAGTGCCGCGTTCGGGCCGATCAGGTTACCGGCACCACCGGGACCATAGGCCAGATCCGCCGGAATGAACAGCTTCCACTTCGCACCCGGTGACATCAGCTGCAGCGCTTCGGTCCAGCCCGCGATAACCTGGCTTACCCCAAAGCTGACGGTCTCGCCGCGCTTGTAGGACGAGTCGAATTCAGTGCCATCAACCAGCGTGCCACGGTAGTGAACTTCCACGGTATCTTCGGCATTCGGGCTCGCGCCTTCGCCGGCTTCAATGACTTCGTATTGCAGGCCGGATTCGGTAACCACAACGCCTTCGCGCGTCGCGTTCTCTGCGAGAAAGGCCTCGGAGGCCGCCAGGTTTGCTTCACCCGCAGCAGCGATCGCCGCCTGCTGTTCAGCCATGGCACGCTCCTGGTACGCCTGCATCTCAGTCTGGATTTCTTCCTGGGTCATGCGCGGCTCGGCACCTTCCATGGCGTCGCGCAGACCGGCGCTGAACGCATCAACGTCCATGGGCACACCATCTGCGGCCATGCGCTGGCCCAACCCGAAGGCGATGCCATAGCTCAGGCGCTCGTTGCTGTCTTCCAGCGTTACAGTCGCAGCGCTATCTACCGCCTCGGGGGCAGACTGCTGATTACAGGCCTGCAAGGTCACAGTAGCAACCAGGGCAAGCGGCAATGCGTATTTCTTCATAATGGATTCCAAGAGTCAGATAAATGGACATGCGGAAAAACCGACAGGCGGCAGATCATACTACCGCGAGCCACCACTATGCCACCCCCGACCCCGCGAGCAGCCGCGCCAGCCGCTGCAGCAGGGCATTCCGCGCAGCCGGCGCCAGATTTCCGGTGGGTAGCAGGCGCGCCAGCACCGCGGTCAGTTCCACTACCGGCCGGGCCGCCGGCACACACTCAGCGTGCTGCTCATGCCAGGCCCACATCGCCGCCTGCTGTGCCTGCTCCGCTGCCAGCTCCAGCGTCTTGACCTGTTCCCGGAGCTGCTCCGCCCCGGGCAGCGCTCGCCAGTCGCGACGCAGGCTACGCAGCGGCGAGACCACGCGTTGCCGCCACTCTGCCACACGGGCCTCCAGCGCCGGCCATTGCTCTGCCGGCAGGTTGAGGCCGTTGTTTGATAACCAGGCTGCATACATCAGCAGGTTTACATCCGCCCCGCACAGGTCTTGCGCTGCGAGGCAGGCCTCGGCAACACCGGGTTGCTCATAATGATGCAAGGAAAACACCCACAGCGGATTATTCATCACGGCCCCGGCTGGTGAGAGAAACGGGCTGCGCGTAGAATGCGCGTCCCTATGATCATACTACGCGACATCGAACTGCGGCGCGGCAGCAAGTTGCTGCTCGAACGTGCCAACGCGACACTGCAACCGGGGCAGAAGCTGGCCCTGATCGGTGCCAATGGCAGTGGCAAATCCAGCCTGTTCGCCATGTTGCTGGGTACGCTGCAAGCTGATGGCGGCGATATCGAAGGCATGAACAACCTGCGACTCGCGCACATGGCCCAGGAAGTGGCTACCACACAGGAGACCGCGGGGCGCTACGTGCTGCAAGGTAACGCCGAACTCGCCACCCTGTGTGCGGAGCTTGAAGCGGCCGAGAAGGCCGGCGACTTCCAGCGCGCCGCAGCATTGCACAGCGCCATGGATGAAGCCGACGGCTACAGCGCGGCCAGCCACGTACAGCGGCTGCTACAGGGCCTGGGCTTTGCACCCGGAGCCGAGGCGCGCCCGGTCAGCGACTTTTCCGGGGGCTGGCGCATCCGCCTGAACCTGGCGCGCGCCCTCATGACGCCCTCGGACATGCTACTGCTGGACGAGCCCACCAACCACCTGGACCTCGATGCAACGCTGTGGCTGGAGCAGTGGCTGCAGGCCTACCCCGGCACGCTGCTCATGATCTCCCACGACCGGGATTTTATCGATGCCACCTGCGAACGCATTCTCAGCATTGAAAGCCAGCAGCTGCAGACCTGGAAGGGCAATTACTCCGACTACGAGCGCCTGCGTGCGGAAATGCTTGCCAATCAGCAGGCCAGCTTTGAGAAACAGCAGCAACGCATCGCACACATCGAAGACTTCGTGCGCCGCTTCCGCTACAAGGCGACGAAGGCGCGCCAGGCACAAAGCCGGCTGAAGGAGCTGGAGCGCATGCAGCAACTGGCGCCTGCGCACATCGACTCGCCGTTCAATTTTGCCTTCCCGGCGGCCGGCAAGAGCAGCGACCCCCTGTTGCGCCTGGATGAGGCGCAGCTGGGCTATGCGGGCGCGCCGGTACTCAGCAACGTTACCCTGGTCCTGCGCCCAGGTTCACGCATTGGCCTGCTGGGCAAGAATGGCGCCGGCAAATCAACCCTGCTGAAGAGCCTGATTGGCCGCCTGCCACTGCTCAATGGCACACGCCAGGCCGGCGAACACTGCCGCACCGGCTATTTCGACCAGCAACAGCTGGAAGCGCTGGACCTGACCGCCAGCGCCGCGCTGCATGTACAGCGCCTCAGCCCCGAGGCAAGAGAACAGGAGATTCTCAACTTCCTCGGTGGCTTCAACTTTCGCGGGGACAGCGCCACACAGCCCATCGCCCCCTTCTCCGGCGGTGAAAAAGCCCGCCTGGCACTGGCGTTGGTCGTCTGGCAGCGGCCCAATCTGCTGGTGCTGGACGAGCCCACCAACCACCTCGACCTCGACATGCGCAACGCCATGGAAATGGCCCTGCAGGGCTATGAAGGCGCGCTGATTCTGGTCAGCCACGACCGCCACCTGCTGCGCAACACGGCGGATGAATTGCTGCTGGTGCACGATGGTGTGGTAGAGGACTACGACGATGACCTGCGCGCCTATGAAAAATGGGTCCTTGCCAGCTATCGTTCCGGTGATGCACCCACCGCGAGTGTGCCGGCTGCCACGGAGGCATCAGCCAAAGAGCGGCGTCAGCAGGCGGCGGCCCAGCGCGAGCGGCTGCGCCCCCTGCAGCGCGAAATCACACAGACCGAAAAAGCCATGGGGCAGGCTGAGCAGGCGTTGCAAGCACTACAGGCACGCCTTGCCGACCCCGCGCTCTACGAGGGCGACAGCGCCGGCGAGGTGGCGGAACTGGTGAAACAGGAAGGCGCGCTGCAAGCGGAACAGGCCCGGCTGGAAGAGTTGTGGCTGGCGCAGCAGGAAGAGCTGGAAGCCATCACTCCCCCGAAATGACACGCTGACACAGCGCGAGTTTGGCGTTGCGTGGCAGGCGTTTTATCGCCGCCTCACGGCGCTGGGCTGCCCCACGATTCTCTGCCGGCTCCCACCAGAGCAGCTGCACCGGACGCCGGCCACGGGTATACCGGGGCCCACCACTGCGCTCACCGTTATGCTGCGCAAGCCGGCGCTGCACGTCGACGGTAACGCCGGTATAGAGGCTGCCATCAACGCACTGCAGCAGATAAACCACCCACGACGTCACCGGCGCACATTCCGCATCAGGTGATATAAGGTCATAACGAAAAACTCCTACCCGCCGGTTGTACGCGCATGACCCAATGGTATCATTGCGCCTCTATGACAGGCGGTGAACCACAGCACACAGGCTGTCGTAACAACGCCAACGTAACTGGAGAGCACCATGAGCGAACATATCGTACACGTCAGCGATGCGAGTTTTGACGCCGACGTCCTCAATGCCGACCTGCCGGTACTGGTTGATTTCTGGGCAGAGTGGTGCGGCCCCTGCAAGATGATTGCACCGGTGCTTGATGAAATTGCCACCGAGTACGCCGGCAAACTCAAGGTGTGCAAGGTCGATGTTGACGCCAACCCCGACATTCCGCCCAAGTTTGGCATCCGTGGCATTCCCACCCTGATCCTGTTCAAGGGCGGTAGCGCGGAGGCGACCAAGGTCGGCGCCCTGTCCAAGAGCCAGCTCGTGGACTTCATCAAGGAAGCCATCTAGGCCGCCCCGCCCCGCGGCTTGCCACACCGTAACCCGCCCCAGGGCCTACGGCGTGGCGAGCCGCAAAAAACCTAGACGCCTCCCACCCAGCGTGCTACATTCTTGTTCGTTGCACGGCCCCGTGCCGCGATAATAACTCTGCCACCCAACGACTTAACGCTGCATTCTTGTTGCCTCTGTCCGGCCTCCCGGCAGCGCGCCCGTTTGCATAGATCATCTTCCCCGAACAACAACTCAGCGCTCCTCTATGAATCTAACTGACCTTAAAACCAAATCCACGCAGGAACTGATTGATATTGCGAAGGAAATAGGCCTGGACAATATGGCCCGGTCCCGCAAGCAGGACATCATTTTTGCCATTCTGAAGCGTCACGCCAAAAGTGGCGAAGATATCTCAGGCGACGGTGTACTGGAAATCCTGCAGGATGGCTTCGGTTTCCTGCGCTCCTCCGACAGTTCCTATCTCGCCGGGCCCGACGATATCTACGTATCGCCCAGCCAGATTCGCCGCTTCAACCTGCGCACCGGCGACAGCATTTCCGGCAAGATACGCCCCCCGAAAGACAGCGAACGTTACTTCGCGCTGCTCAAGGTCAGCGAGATCAACTTCAACCGCCCGGAAAACGCCAAGCACAAGATTCTGTTTGAAAACCTGACGCCGCTGTTCGCCGACAAGCGCCTGATGCTGGAAAAAGGCAATGGCAGCAGCGAGGACCTGATCGGCCGCGTAATCGACCTCGTCGCCCCCATCGGCAAGGGCCAGCGCGGCCTGCTGGTGGCACCGCCGAAAGCGGGTAAAACGGTGATCATGCAGAGCATCGCGCAGGCGATCCTGACCAACAACCCCGAGTGCTACATCATTGTGCTGCTGATTGATGAGCGCCCGGAAGAAGTGACCGATATGCAGCGCACCGTCGGCGTGCGCGGCGCGGAAGTGGTTGCCTCCACCTTCGACGAACCACCCTCACGCCACGTGCAGGTTGCCGATATGGTGATCGAGAAAGCCAAACGGCTGGTGGAACACAAGCGCGACGTGGTGATTCTGCTCGACTCCATCACGCGCCTGGCGCGCGCCTACAACACCGTGGTGCCCAGCTCCGGCAAGGTGCTCACCGGCGGTGTAGATGCCCACGCACTGGAACGCCCCAAGCGTTTCTTCGGCGCGGCGCGCAATATCGAAGAAGGCGGCAGCCTGTCCATCATCGCCACCGCGCTGGTCGACACCGGTTCAAAGATGGACGAAGTGATCTACGAGGAGTTCAAGGGCACCGGCAACATGGAACTGCACCTGGACCGCAAGATTGCCGAGAAGCGCGTCTATCCCGCCATCAACATCCGCCGTTCCGGCACACGCCGTGAGGAGTTGCTTACCGGCGAGGAAGAGCTGCAACGCATGTGGATTCTGCGCAAGCTGCTGCACAGCATGGAAGATGGCCCGGCTATCGAATTCCTGCTCGACAAGCTCAGGGATACCAAGACCAACGATGAATTCTTCATGTCCATGAAACGTAAATAGCGTTGTTGCGGAGCCGGCAGGAGCCGGCTTCGCAACACGCTATACTGTCCCCTCGCCCGCAACACCCGCCAGGACAGCCTGTGAACTACAAAGACCTTCGCGACTTCATTGCGGTACTGGAACAACGCGGTGAACTGGTACGTATTCGCCACGAAGTGGACCCCAACCTTGAAATGACCGAGATCGCCGACCGCACCTTGCGCGCCGGTGGCCCCGCACTGCTGTTCGAGAACCCGAAAGGCAGCCGCATTCCGGTGCTGGCCAACCTGTTCGGCACACAAACGCGCGTGGCCCTGGGCATGGGCGCGGAGAATGTGCAGGCCCTGCGCGAGATCGGGGAAATCCTGGCCTACCTGCGTCAACCCGACCCGCCCAAGGGGCTGCGCGATGCCTGGGAGAAAGCGCCGCTGCTGAAGCAGGTCATGAATATGGGGCCCAAGGTGGTACGCAATGCGCCGTGCCAGTTCCACGCCAAAAGTGGCGACGATGTGGACCTCTACCAGCTCCCCATACAGACCTGCTGGCCGGGCGATGCGGGCCCGCTGGTCACCTGGCCGCTGGTCATCACCCGCGGGCCCAACAAGACGCGGCAGAATCTCGGCATCTATCGCATGCAGCTTATCGGCCGCAACAAGCTGATCCTGCGCTGGCTGTCACATCGGGGCGGCGCCCTGGACTATCGCGACTGGCAGCTGCAGCACCCCGGCCAGCGCTATCCGGTTGCCATCGCCCTGGGGGCAGACCCCGCCACGACGCTGGGTGCCGTTACCCCGGTGCCGGACAGCTTGTCCGAGTACGCCTTCGCCGGATTGCTGCGCGGCGCCAAAACTGAACTCGCCGAGTGCTATACCGCAGGTTGCCGCGATCACGGGCTGCAGGTTCCGGCCAGCGCCGAGATCATCCTGGAAGGTTATCTGGAGCCGGGCGAAATGGCCGATGAGGGCCCCTTCGGCGATCACACGGGCTACTACAATGAAGTCGAGCGCTTCCCGGTATTCACCGTGGAAGCCATCACGCACCGCGAAGACCCGATTTACCACAGCACCTATACCGGCCGGCCGCCGGACGAGCCCGCCATTCTCGGCCTGGCGCTGAACGAAGTCTTCGTGCCTATCCTGCAAAAACAGTTCCCGGAAATCGTCGACTTTTACCTGCCACCCGAGGGTTGCTCCTACCGAATGGCAATTGTCACCATGCGCAAGGAGTACCCGGGGCACGCCAAGCGCGTGATGCTGGGCGTGTGGTCATTCCTGCGCCAGTTCATGTACACGAAGTTTGTGATTGTCACCGACGAGGACGTCAATGCCCGCGACTGGCAGGATGTGATCTGGGCCATGACCACCCGTATGGATCCGCAACGCGACAGCGTGTTCATCGAAAACACACCCATCGACTACCTGGACTTTGCCTCGCCGGTGGCCGGCCTGGGTTCAAAAGTCGGCTTTGATGCGACCAACAAATGGCCGGGCGAAACCACCCGCGAGTGGGGCAGCCCCATCGTCATGAGCAGCGAGGTCAAGGCGCGAGTGGATACGCTGTGGGACGAACTGCGCATTGACCTGCCGCTGCAGGGCAAGCCGCGCTAGCGCAGCGCCTACGGGGCGGCGAGCGCGGGTGCGCGCTGCTTCGGCTGCGGCAGCAACGGCAGGCTTTTTTCACGCAGCAAGAGACCTTCACGGAAGTACGTAGCGCTCTCCCGATCTTCGCCCAGAGCGGCCAGCAATCGACCCAACTCCGCGCACACTTCTGCCGTGCGCCGCTGTCGGTAGCTGCCTTCAAAGTAGTCTCTCGCCTTGCCCCACAGCTCGTGACGACAGGCCAGCCGCCCCAGGGTCAGCAACAACTGATGATCGCGCGGGTGGTCTACCAGCCAGGCTTCAGCCTGGGCCAGCTGGCGTCCGGCATCCGGCAACTCCACGTAACCAAACAGGCGCGCCAGATCGGCGTCCCAGTCCTGCTTCAGTGCGCGCTGGATCACCTTGGCCGCCCCACTGGCATCGCCAGCATGAATCAAAGCGCCCACATAGTTGCGCAGAATCACCTTGTCCTGGCGCAGCGCCGTGGGGGTTGCCTGCCAGCGCTGATGCAGCGCGGCCGGGACATCGCCGGACTCTGCCGTGGCGCAATGCTCCAACAGCCGGATATGCACCGTGCGCTCCAACTCCAGCAATGCAGGCTCATCCAGTACGGCGTGCTTGCGTAACTCCGGCAACAGCTTGAGCAGCGCGTCCCAGTCCTCCAGTCCGAAATACGCCTTGTGCAGCAGCTTCAGCACGTACGGGTGGCGACCTGCATTGCGCCCCGCCCGCTCCAGCGTGGCCACCGCCTGTTCATACTGCCCACCCTGCAGCTTCAACTCGGCCTGGGTAAGCTCCACCGCGATACCGGCATCCGACCCCGCCTGCTCCGCCACACCCAGGTACTCGCGCATTTTGTCCGGCTCGCTCAACTGAAAGCTGGCGCGGGCAGCGATGAGATAGTTGAGCAGCGGAACCTCGCTGTGTTCGGCACCGCCAATCAGCTGGCGCCGCGCACGCTCCCAGTTGCCCTCGATAAAGTTGATCAGCCCGCGGTGGGTGAGCCGGGCCGCGCGGCGCGTCTTGCGCTGGCCCAGCCAACCGGCGATGGAGCGCTGGCCGGAAAACAGCTTCCGCAGCAGGCCGATCGCCGCGTACAGCAGCACTGCGAGTAGCGCCAGCAGTACCAGCCCCACCCACAGGCTGGTCTCCACGGTGTAATGCCCGTAAGCCACCAGCACATAACCGGGCTGGTTTTCGATCAGCGCAACGACCCCGACCCCCAGCAAAAGCGCGAGCAGCGCCACCATCAACAGCCCACGCATGACTATTGCGCTCCGTCGCGCTGCAGGCGCGGCTCGGTGTAGGTCTTCAGCGCCGCCAGCGATGCAGAGATGTCCGGCAGAGGCACGGCAATGACCTCATCGGAAAGAGCCTCCAGTTCGTTTGCCGCGGCACTAGCCGCCGCCTCGTCCGCCAGGAAAAACTCGGTCAGCCAGCGTTGGGCGCGCTGCAGGCTCGCCTCGTAGAGCGGCTGATTACCCGACAACAGCGCCACCTGTGCCTGCTGCAACAGCATGACCAGATTCTGGCGCAGCAGGCCTTCCCACTGCGGATCCACCAGCGCCTCGACCGGCACCTCGCGGCGGCGCACCACAATGTATTTGGACAAGGTCGCCAGCGCCTGCTGATAGCCCTGCTGCAGGCGCTGTTGCCAGGTGTCAGCCGCTGCTGCCTCGGGGCCGTAAGTCCGCTCCGGCAGCTCGAAAATCACCAGCCCGGCCACCTGGTCGACCAGCGCTCCGAGACGCAGGTACAAACCCTCAACATCCAGCTCCGGCAGCGCGCGCAATGCCGCGAGGTCCTCCGCCACAGCACGACGCACCGGGTGCAGCGCCGTACTGTCGAGCTGGCGCAGAATACCGTCCGCGCTTTGCAGCAAGCGCCGCGCCGACACCGCATCCCCGGCCATGATCAGCCGCTGGTTGGCGAGCCGCAACAGGTACTCAACCTCGGCCAACAGCCAACTGTCGCGATCGCCACCGCGCAGTTGCGCGAGCTCCGCGCGCTGCTCTGCCAGGCGCGTTTCCAGGGCCTGCAGCCGGGAAGCCTGCTCCTGCACCGACGCGGCCTGACGCTGCAACTGTGGCTGTACCGTGTTCAGGCGCTGCTCCAGCGTATCCTGCACGCTGCGTTCAAGCGCGCGCAGCTCGGCACGAATCTCCGCATCGTCCGCGGCGACCACCTGGGCACTGTGATCAACCTCCTCCAGTTCCACCAGACGCTGCAGCACCGCGGCTTCCCGCGACTGTGCCTGCAGCACCAGCCAAGCGGCCGCTGCGCCAAGACCAAGCACCAGCAACAGGGCGAACCAGGCGACTGCGCCGCCGCTGCGCGCCCGGGGAGCCGCTTCCGACTGGAATGCGGGCTGCTCGGTCGCCGGCTCAGGCGTGGTGTCTGGCTCCCCCCGGGGTGGCTCGGCTGCCGCTGAGGTAGATGATTCGGTCAGGTCTTTTTCTTCACTCACTTCTTCTCTCCCTTCGCCGGGCTCCAGTGCTCCAGGGCGCGCAACATGGCACCGTCGGAGGCATTGTCCGCAACCAGACAATGCTGGAATCCCGCTGCCATCGCCGCATCCGCAACGCGCCGCGAGGGCAATAGCAAGGTGACTCCCCGTAACTTAGTGGTTTCTTCGGGGCTAAGCAACGCCAACATCGTGTTCAGGCCGTCACCGCTGCTGATGCAGATCACCTCGATCTGCCAATCGGCCAGCGCTGTGGCAAGAGCACCCGGCGCCATGGCCGGCCTGACGCGCCGGTAGCAGGCGAGCGTTTCGACATGAGCGCCGCGCCGGCTGAGCTCCTGCCGCAGCGTGTCGCGTCCACCCTGCCCCTTGACGATCAACACCCGCTCCCCAGCACAGTCGCGCAGTCCGGGCAGGTTCAGCAAACCCTCGCTGGTCATATTCTCGCCGGGTGTTTCAGCCACAATATCGAACCCGCCGAGCGCACGGGCAGTCCCATCACCCACCGCGTACCACTGCAGGCCCTGTGGCAATTGCGGCCAGTAGCCCTCAATGATTGGCATACCAAACCCGACCGCGTTGGCACTGACAAAAATGACATGCTGCACACGATCGAGCGCCTGTACACGAAGCCGCTCGGCGACGGGCAGGGGCGTCAGGGGCTGCAGCTGTAGAAAGGGAAGGTGGTGCGCGGTGAACCCACGCGCCGCCAGCGCAGAACACAGCTGCTCGCCCTGCCCGGCGGGACGGGTGACCAGCACCGATCTAGCGACCATAGACCTCGGCCAGAATCGCGCCCGCGCCCTGCTCCAGTAGATCTTCCGCCACGGTAATGCCCAGCGCCTCCGCCTCGGCAACCGGCGCCCGGGCCTCGGCGCGCAGCAGCAGGCCGCCATCCGGCCGTCCCACCAGGCCGCGCAGCCACAGCGTTTTATCGCCCGACTCCAGTTCCGCGTAGCAGGCGATCGGCACCTGGCAGCCACCCTCCAGGCGACGATTCAGCGCACGCTCCGCTGTCACTCGCAGCGCCGTGGGCACATTGTGTAACGGTTGCAGCAACGTCAGCAGCTCCTGGTCACTGCTGCGCAGCTCAATGCCCACGGCACCCTGCCCGCCGGCGGGAAGTGACTCGGCCACGGGCATGCGCTGCCGAATGCGCCCATCCATCTGCAGACGCAGCAGCCCGGCGGTCGCGAGGATAATAGCGTCGTACTCTCCCGCATCCAGTTTGCGCAACCGCGTATTCACATTGCCGCGCAGAAAGCGCACCTCAAGATCGGGCCGCGCGGCCCGCAGCTGGCACTCCCGACGCAGGCTGGAAGTACCGACAATGCTGCCGGGCGGCAGCGCAGCGACAGACTCATAGTGGTTGCTGACGAAGGCATCCCGGGGATCCTCGCGCGCACAGATCACACCGAGGCAGAGGCCCTCAGGGAATTCCATCGGTACATCCTTCATCGAGTGCACGGCGATATCCGCGCTGCCATCGAGCAGCGCGGTTTCCAGCTCTTTCACGAACAGCCCCTTGCCGCCCACTTTGGCCAGCGGAACATCCAGCAGCTGGTCGCCGCGGGAGGTCATGCCCAGCAGCTGTACGTCAAGGCCCGGATGGGTTTGTTGCAAGGCGTCGCGAACAAACTCGGCCTGCCACAGGGCGAGCGGGCTTTCTCGGGTAGCGATGGTAATAGTACGGGGCATGAACAGGTTCCTGCAGGACGAGCGGCGATGATACCAGCCACGTCCTGCTGCTGCGACTTTGCCTGGCCACCGGCAGGGCGCTGAAGGGCGCGGGTTCAGCCCTGCTGTAACCGTGCCTTCACGGCCGCCAGGTGACGGCGGCTGACCTGCGGTCGCAGGTCCACGCCATCCAGCTCGACCGACCAGCCAACTTCCGTATCGCGGCGCAGGCGCTGGATGTGGCGCCGGGCTACCAGGGCGTTGCGATGCACACGCAGGAACTCTGCGGCGAACTCCTGCTCCAGATCCTTCAACGCGTCCTGAATCAGCAGTTCACGCCCGGGAGCGACTGCCGTCACGTACTTCTGCTCCGCGATAAAACAGCGCACATCAGCGATCGGCAATGTCTCCAGGCCGCGGTGCCCCTGGCTGCTCACCTGGGAGCGGCCCGCGGGCTCACCGTCAGACAACGCGGCCAGCTGCACCCGGTTAACCCGCCCGGCCGTGGCCAGCGCCCGAGCGAGCTCCGACTCACGCACGGGCTTCAGCAGGTAGGCCACGGCCTGGTGACGCAGGGCCTCCAGCGCATATTCATCGTACGCGGTGCAAAAAATCACCGCGGGCGGTGCCGGCAGGCGGTCCATGGCGGCCGCCACTTCGATACCATCCATGCCGGGCATGCGCACATCCAGCAACACCAGCGCGGGATCTTCCTTCGCCAACAGCGCCAGTGCGGCCTCCCCCGAATCCGCCTCAATCACACACGCTTCGGGGCGCAGCCGCTGCAGCAGTCGACGCAGGCGCTCGCGCGCCAAAGGCTCGTCATCGACCAGCAGGACTTTCACACCAGGGCCTCCGCCGGGTAGCGCAATGCCACCCGAAAGCGCCCGCTTTCCGCCCATTGGTGCAAACTTGCTGCCTCCCCGTAGAGCGCCAGCAGACGCTGCTCGATATTGGTCAATGCCATGCGCTCACCGCGGCTGGCAGCGGGCGGCTCTGGCCGCGGGTTTTCGATCACCACCTGCACCTCCCCGTTCTCAGCCGCCACAGCAACACGCACAACCCCTCCTCCCGGCAACAAAGATATGCCGTGATACACCGCGTTTTCCACCAGCGGCTGCAGGATGAGGCTGGGCATGGGTAGTGCGCCTACGCCCTCAGCCACCTGCCACTCCACCTGCAGGCGATCGCCGAGGCGCAGGCGCTCGATGCCAAGGTACAGCTCGCAGCGACGCACCTCCTCGGCGACGGTGTCACCCGGTCCGGAATGACGCAAGCTGGCGCGAAACAGCTCTGCCAGATCTTCGACGGCGGCCTCGGCGCGCTCAGGATGCGAGGCAATGAGACTGGCAATACTATTCAGGGTGTTGAACAGGAAGTGCGGGCGGATACGCGCCTGCAACGAATCAATGCGGGCCTGCAGTTCGGAACGCTCGCGCAGGGTCAGCTGCTGCTGCAGGTAGAAATAACGCAGGGCGATGCCGGTCACCAGTGCGGCGACCAGCGTGTTGCGCAACACCCACCAGCGGTCGTCAGCATCCGCCAGCAGCGCCGGGTAAAACCGCAAAATCAACTCACTGGACAGACCCGTGACCATCACCACGAGCAGCAGGCTACCCGCCGCCGCCAGCCACAGACTGTGGCGTGAAAACCAGCCGCGCAACAGGCACAGCGCCACGGCGCTCGCCAGCACCAGCCACTGCACCAGTACCGAGCCGGTCGCCAGCACCGTCCAGTCGAAGCGCGGCAGACTACTGACTGCCAGGGTGTACATCAGCACCATGAGCTCGGCGAGCAGAACCAGGAACAGCAGCGCACGCGGTGCACAGAGGTCCGGAATGAAGAACGCGCCCGAGGCCTGCGCTTGCGCCGCCAGCTGTTGCTCCCCCGCATCCTGCATGTGCACCAACCCTCGTCCACCCCGGTGGTATACTTGCACCCAAGCGCGACCGGCACAAGCGCCAGAACGCCAGCCATGGCCTGCAGCGGGCCCCCAACCAGATACGGATCAACATGAGCAAGCAGACAGACACCAACACTCTCTGGGGCGGCCGCTTCGCCGAACCCACCGATCAATTCGTGCAGCGCTTTACCGCATCGGTTCAGTTCGACCAGCGCATGGCGCAGGAAGATATCCAGGGCTCGCGTGCCCACGCCGACATGCTCTGCGCGGTGGGCGTGCTCACCGCAGAGGAGCGCGAACAGATCCAGGCCGGGCTCGACCAGGTCGAGGCGGAGATTGCCCGGGGCGACTTCAGCTGGTCTATCGAGCGCGAAGACGTACACATGAATATTGAGGCGCGCCTGACCGAGCTGATCGGCAATACCGGCAAGAAACTGCACACTGGCCGTTCGCGCAACGACCAGGTTGCCACCGACATTCGCCTGCACCTGCGTGCAGCGATTGACCTCATCGCGGCGGAGCTCACCCGCCTGCAGCGCGGTACCATTGAGCTCGCCGCTGACCAGTGCAACACCATCATGCCGGGCTTCACCCACCTGCAAACCGCACAACCGGTGGTGTTCGGCCATCACCTGCTGGCCTGGAACGAGATGCTGGAGCGCGATTACGGCCGGCTTATGGACTGCCGCGCGCGTCTGAACCAGTCGCCGCTGGGTGCCGCCGCCCTCGCGGGCACCACCTACCCGATCGACCGCGATATGACCGCGCGCGCCCTGGGCTTCGACCGCCCCACCGCCAACTCGCTGGATTCGGTGTCGGACCGCGACTTCGCCATCGAATTCTGCAGCTTTGCCGCGCTGCTCATGACCCATCTGTCGCGCATGTCCGAGGAGCTGGTGCTGTGGACATCGGCCCAGTTCAACTTCATTGAACTGCCGGACCGCTTCTGCACCGGTTCATCCATCATGCCGCAGAAGAAAAACCCGGATGTGCCCGAACTGGTGCGGGGCAAGGTGGGCCGGGTCAATGGGCACCTGATCTCCCTGCTCACTCTGATGAAAAGCCAGCCGCTGGCCTACAACAAGGACAACCAGGAGGACAAGGAGCCGCTGTTCGACACGATCGATACGGTGCTGGGCAGCCTGCGCGCCTTCGCCGACATGGTCCCCGCCATCCGGCCCCGCAGCGAGCAGATGCGCGAAGCGGCACGCCGTGGGTTTTCCACCGCCACGGACCTCGCCGACTATCTGGTGCGCAAGGGCCTGCCTTTTCGCGATGCCCACGAAGTGGTGGGCAAGGCCGTCGCCCACGGTGTGGCCAGCGGCGCCGACCTGGCGGAGATGTCACTTGCCACACTGCAGGGCTTCCACGCGGACATCGCCGCGGATGTGTTCGATGTGCTGACCCTGGAGGGGTCCGTCGCCGCGCGCGACCACCTGGGAGGCACCGCGCCGCGTCAGGTGCAGGCCGCGGCCGGCACTGCCCTGCAGCGTCTCGACGCACGGCCAGCGTAAGCGCAGCAGCGTTGCCTGCCCCGGCGCAGCCGACAGCGCGTCAGGGCGTAAAGCGCAGGCTGGCCTGAAAGGTGACGTCCGGTGCGGTCTCTACGCGGATATCTTCGATAAACCCGGCCTCCAGCGCCCAGCGGGGGCTCACTTGCCAGCGCGCGCCTACATTCAACAGCAGTGCCGCGGCGCCCAACGCCGTCAAATCACTCTGCAAAGGCGCTGACTGGGCATCAATCTGGGCCAGCAAGGTCACGCGCTCATGCACCGCCCAGCCGGCACCCACCCCGGCAAACCAGAGGTCGCGTTCCTGCACGGCCTGCAGGCCCGCAATCTGGCCCGCGCGCAAATAGCCGGCCTGACCGAACAGTTGCCCGCGACTCCCGGCTGGCGCCCAGCTGGCCCGTAGCACCGCGAACGCATCTTCCGCACCGCTGCCGAGGAGCTCGCGTTCTTCTCCCGTCGCCAGCTTGTAACCGAGCCCCGCGCTCACCTGCCACTCGCTGTCATCGACGAGTGCGCGGTGCAGCGCGAGCGTGACATCACCCGCCCCCGAGGCACTGTCGCGCAGTGACAGTGACGCAGAGGAGATCTGGTAGCGAAAATCCAGCTGGTCCCGGGGCACAGTATCGCGGCCGCCATCCGGCATTCCCCACAGGCTGTGCCAGCCGTCGATCAGCGCATCGAGTGAGCCACCGCTGTGGCTCAGCCAGGGCAGCTCCATCTGGAACTCCCAGCCCGGCGCAAAGGCATAGCGCCATTCGAGGGCGAAACGGTGGGTTTCACCATCCAGACGCAGCGCCTCCAACGCTGAGGCATCAAAGACGGCGTGACTGGCCAGAGCGCCGTGCGCAGCGAATGCCACTTCACCCGTGGACAGCAGCGCCGCGCTGCGCGCCGAGGGTATACCGAAAAGGCCAGCCACCGGCGTCAGGTTCTTGCCGTAGAGGGGCTCAACGGCCTGCGCGGCGCGGCCCAGCAACAGCGACAGGACGAGCAGGCCGCAGCCGATGAACTGCCGTATCGATAACAGCGGGGGAACTGTGACGCGCACGCGTGGGCCCTCATTGAGGATTCAAAGCTGGCTGCGCCTTGCGACGAAGCATGGGACTGGAATCCTGCCATGATCCCGCGTGCAATTCGACCCTCTATCGCACAAGAACGCGGCGACCCTCACGCTCGACACACGGTTGCCTGCGCATGCCAGGCAACGCAGAATCCGGCGTCAATTCGGGTATACTGCGCGCTTTTCCCAGCGGAATCCTTGTTATGCTTCACACGCGCCTCCACTGGCTGCTCGCCCTGGCGCTACTGGCGGGCTGCGGGCAAACAGGCCCACTGCAGCTGCCGCCCCCGGACGCCGCCAGCGTTCCGGCAGCGCCCGCCGTTGGTGCGCCGCCGGCTGGCACAACACCTTCTTCCGCAACCGACTGAGTACGCAGAGAGCCATGAGTTTTTTCCAGTTCCGCGACGGCATCTTGCATGCCGAAGACGTCACCGCAGACGCCATCGCCCAGCAGCACGGCACGCCATGCTATGTGTACTCACGCGCCGCCCTCGAAACGGCGCTGCAGGCCTATCAGGATGCCCTGGCCGACTGGCCCCACCTCATTTGCTACGCGGTCAAGGCCAACTCCAACCTCGCGGTACTCGATGTACTGGCACGGCTCGGCGCGGGCTTTGACATCGTGTCCGTGGGCGAACTGGAGCGCGTGATTGCCGCCGGTGGTGACCCGGCGAAAACCGTGTTTTCCGGCGTGGCCAAAACGGCCGGGGAGATGGCCAGGGCGCTGGAGCTGGGCATTCACTGTTTCAACGTGGAATCCGCCGCGGAGCTCGAAGTGCTCAACCGCGTCGCCGCACAGATGAACGTGCAGGCGCCGGTATCCATTCGGGTCAACCCCGACGTGGATGCGCGCACCCATCCTTACATTTCCACCGGGATGCGCGAAAACAAGTTCGGCCTGGGTGTCGACGAAGCACTGCCGCTCTACCGTCGCGCTGTGGCACTGCCGCACATCGACGTGCGCGGCCTGGACTGCCATATCGGTTCGCAGCTGACCGAGCTCAGCCCTTTTATTGACGCCCTGCGGCGCCTGCTGCTGCTGGTCGATACGCTCGCGGCTGAAGGCATCGAGATCCGCCACCTCGACCTCGGTGGCGGCCTCGGAGTGCGCTACCGCGACGAACAACCGCCCGCTATCGGCGACTATATCGCAGCCATACGCGAAGAGCTGGGCGAACGCCGGTTGCCGCTGATATTCGAGCCGGGGCGCTCAATTGCCGCGGAAGCTGGCCTTCTGTTGACCCGGGTGGAGTATCTCAAGCAAACCCCCGAACACAATTTCGCTCTGGTCGATGCGGGCATGAATGACATGATTCGCCCGGCGCTCTACCAGGCGTGGCTGGATATCCAGCCCACTCATGCGGCGGCCGAAGGCGTCAACGCCACTTGGGATATCGTTGGGCCCGTGTGCGAAACCGGGGATTTCCTCGGCAAGCAGCGCACCCTGTGTTTGCGCGAAGGCAGCCTGTTGGCCATGTTCGGCGCCGGCGCCTATGGCTTCAGCATGAGCTCCAATTACAACAGCCGCCCGCGCGCGGCAGAGGTGATGGTGGATGGTGACGCCGTGCACGTTGTGGGCGCGCGCGAAACCCTTGAAGACCTGTTGCGGCGCGAATGCCGCCTGCCGGCCTGAGGGACACTCGGCAATGTTGCTCAAGTTCACCAAGATGCACGGCGCAGGGAATGACTTTGTGGTCATCGACCTGATCACGCAGCGCTACCAACCGCGTGAAGACGACATACGACGCCTTGCCGACCGGCACTTCGGTATCGGCTGCGACCAGGTGCTGCTGGTGGAGACGCCAGACCGCCCCGAGGTGGACTTTCGCTATCGTATCTTCAACGCCGATGGCAGCGAGGTGGAGAACTGTGGCAATGGCGCCCGCTGCTTCGCGCGCTTCGTGCGCGACAAACACCTGACCGGCAAGCGCGTTATCCGCGTGCAGACTGCCGGCGGTGTGCTGGAGTTGCGGCTGCGCGACAAGCACCGTGTGGAAGTCGATATGGGCGCGCCGATTTTCGAGCCCGCGCGCATTCCCCTGCAGGCGGAGGCCATGGCAGACCACTACGTACTCGATGTGAACGGCCAGCAACTGGAGATCGGCGCGCTGTCGATGGGCAACCCCCACGCTATCGTGCGCGTCGACGATACGGCCGCTGCACCGGTCGCCACTCTTGGCCCCGCCATCGAACGTCACCCGCGCTTCCCGCAGCGGGCCAATGCAGGCTTCATGCAGGTGCTTTCAGAGCAGGAGATCAAGCTGCGCGTATACGAGCGCGGAGCGGGCGAAACACTGGCCTGTGGCACGGGCGCCTGCGCGGCGGCGGTCTATGGCATGTTGCGCGGCTGGCTGCGTGATACCGTGACAGTTTCCCTGCCTGGCGGTAAGCTTGAGATACACTGGTCGGGCCCCGGCAAGCCGGTGACCATGACCGGCCCGACAGCCGTTGTGTTCGAGGGCAGTATCAGAATATGACGGCGGCACAGGCGCGCCGGGGATAACGGAGACCAGACCATGTCAGCCAGGAACGAACCGGCCATCACTGCCGACAGCAACGCACTGACCGACGACAGCGTTCGCGAATACCTGAAGAATCACAGCGACTTTCTGCAGCGTCACCCGGACATGCTGGACTTCCTGCATGTGAACCACGCCTCGGGCAGTGCGGTATCTCTGGTGGAAAAACAGGTCAGCGTACTGCGCGAGCGCAACACCGAGATGCGCCAGCGACTCAATGCGCTCACCGCCAATGCGCGCAGCAACGACAAGTTGTACGAGCAGACCCGGCACCTGGTGCTGGCGCTGCTGGAGGCCGAGTCCGTGCCTGCGCTCTGCGCGGCCTATCGCCTTGCCATGCAGGCCGACTTCGATGTTGAGCATACAAGTATCATCCTCTTCGGCGACCCGGCCAGCGCGCCTGATGGCGTGCGCGTGGTGCACGCGGAAGCCGCCCAGGCCGCCGTCGGCGCCCTGCTCCGCGGCCGCAAGGCAGTCTGCGGCCCCCTGCGCAGGGAAGAACTCGACTTCCTCTTCGAGGGGGCTGGCAGCGTGGGTTCCGCAGCCGTGATGCCGCTACTCGGCGAGGAAGAGCTCGGGGTGATTGCCGTGGGCAGCTCGGATGCCCACCACTACACCAGCACCATGGGCACCCTGTTCCTGCAGCACATTGCCGAGGTCCTGGTGCGGCTTCTGCCCCGCCTGGAAGCGCCGGCGCGGGCATGACAGCGGAGACAACGGCGCTGCAAACGGCCAGTGAGGCGTTTATTCGCTACCTGCGCGATGTGCGCCAACTGTCACCACACACGGTAAACAACTATCAGCGCGACCTGGCGAGCCTGATCGCCTACTGTAACGAGCGCAGCCGCGCCGACCCTGCCGAATTGCACGAGGCTGATATTCGCGCCTGGGTGAGCCAACTGCGCCGCCGGGGCCTGGCCGGCAGCAGTATCCAGCGCGCGCTCTCCGCGGTGCGTTCCTTTTTTACCTATCTGGGCCGGGAGCAAGGGCACAGCCGCAACCCGGCCGCCGCCGTGCAGGCGCCCCGGCAACCGCGCCGTCTGCCGCGGACACTGGATACCGATCAGGTCAACCGCTATCTGCAATTCAGCGACGATGACCTCACCGCGCGCCGCGACAGCGCTATCGCCGAACTCTTCTATTCTTCCGGCCTGCGCCTGGCTGAGCTGGCCGCCGTCAATGTCGGCGACATTGATCGGCAGGAACAGTTGCTGACCGTCACCGGCAAAGGGCGCAAGACGCGCACGGTGCCGGTTGGCGCAGTGGCGCTCGCCGCGGTGGAACGCTGGTTGCAGGTGCGCCCCGAGAGTACCGACCCGGCCCTGTTCCTGAGCCAGCGCGGCACGCGTATCAGCGTGCGCAATATTCAGGATCGCCTGCGGCTGCAGGGCCGGCGCGCGGGCATGTATCAGGATGTGCATCCGCACATGCTGCGCCACTCCTTCGCCAGCCACATGCTGGAGTCCAGCGGTGATCTGCGTGCCGTGCAGGAGTTGTTGGGGCACGCCAATATCGCCACCACCCAGATCTACACGCACCTGGACTTCCAGCACCTGGCCAAGGTCTACGATGCAGCGCACCCGCGTGCGCGCCGGCGCAAGCCCGGCGGGGAATGAGCCGATGACCCTACGCGTGATTACCTTCGACCTCGACAACACCCTGTGGGATGTTGAGCCCGCCCTGCTGCGTGCCGAACAGGCGCAGCGTGAGTGGCTGCTGCAACACCGCCCGGGGAGTATCGAACAGCACGACCACGACAGCCTGTGGGAATTCAAGAAGCGAGTGTGGAAACAGCACCCGGAGCTGGCTCATCACGTCAGCCAGATGCGTGTGCGCATGCTGTTCGAGCTGCAGCGCGCCGCCGGCTACAGCGAGGCCGACAGCGACGCCGGGGCGCGCGAGGCCTTCGCCGCTTTTTTGCAGGAGCGCCACAAGGTGGAGTTGTACGCAGAGGCTCTGGAGGTACTGCAGCGACTGGCCGGGGACTACCGGTTGGGGGCGCTGACCAACGGCAATGCAGACATCTACAAAACCGATGCAGCGGAGTATTTCGATTTCGCTTTTCTCGCCGAGGATGTGGGGGCGAGCAAGCCGGCGGCGGACATGTTCCACGCCGCATTGGCGCGTACCGGTGCGGCGGCCAGCGAAATAGTGCACGTGGGCGACAACCCGGAGCACGATATTCTAGGCGCGCAGCAGGTTGGCCTGCGCACAGTCTGGGTGAATCTTGCCGGCGCGCCATGGGAACCTGCGGACTACCGGGCGGATGCCGAGGTGACCGCACTGCGCGACCTGCCTGCCGCCATCGCAGGACTGGGCGCGGCCGACTAGGCGCCCCCGACTAGGCGCCCCCGGCTAGGCGCGGCCGGCCAGGCGCCCCCGGCCCGCATTTTAAATGGCGTTTTCGCCCGTCTCGCCGGTGCGAATGCGGATAACCTGTTCCATCTCCGTCACGAAAATCTTGCCATCGCCGATCTTGCCGGTGTTGGCCGCCTGGATGATGGCATCTATGGTTGAGGACACCTGGCTTTCTCCCACCGCAATTTCCAGCTTCAGCTTGGGCAGGAAATCCACCACGTACTCCGCACCCCGATACAGCTCCGTATGCCCACGCTGGCGCCCGAAGCCCTTGACCTCGGTAACGGTGATTCCCTGCACGCCTATTTCCGCAAGTGCGGCGCGCACGTCGTCCATTTTGAACGGTTTGATGATGGCGGTAACCAGTTTCATGCAAGCATCTCCGAAAATCGGCAAAGCCGGCAGTATACGCCATAGAATGGCCAGTGGGCACAGCCCCTGCCGTTCACGATATTCCGGGACGGCTACCGCAAAGCCAGCCAGGCGCGCCAGCCACCCAGGTGGGTGATTTCTTCGGTGGCGCTGGATATACCCTGTGGCTCACAGATAAACCCGCTGACCCAGCGACCGTCAGCCAGCTCTACCTTGCCGATGCCCAGGGGTGCGGGGATGCCCGCGACAAAACTGCCCAGCTCGGACGTGGGGATGGACCACACCTCCACCTCGATTGCCTGGCCGCCCGCTTCATCCCGCACCATGCCGGGACGCATCGGCGGGCCGCCCGCCAGCACATGCAGGCGGTAGCAGGGGGCACTCTGCGTACGCGCAAGCAGCGTTGCACCGCGCTCAACCAACTGCCAGTTCAGCGGCAGGCCTTCGAGGTGCGCACCGCACACCAGAAGCTCCGTGAACGCCGGATTGGCCACCGCGGGCGCCGCGCTGGCAACCGGCTCCAGCTCAAGTGCACCCAGTGGCAAGGGCAGCAGCGCCCGCAAGCGATTGGCAATCGACAGCAGCGCGCGGTCGTCAAAGGCGCGGCCGGCGAGCGTGACGCCAAAGGGCAGTCCCTGTGCCGTAAACGCCGTCGGTACCGCAACCGCCGCCATATCCAACAGGTTCATGAAATTAGTGTAATAGCCCAGTTGTGCGTTATATAACACCGGCTCCTCAAGTAATTCCGCAATACTGAAAAGACGCCCCGCCGTGGGTGTGAGCAAACAATCCAGCCCCGCCAACGCCGCCTCGCACTGCTGGCGCAACGCAGCCAATTGGTACTGTGCCTGGAACAGCTCCGTCGCCCGCGGCGCCTCGCCCTGCGCCACAATCCCCCGCACCACCGGATGGATGGCAGCGGGATTCGTCGTCAGCATCGACTCGCAGGCGATATAGCGCTCCGCCACCCACGGGCCGTCGTACAGCAGGCGCGCGGCCTGGTCGAAGGGAGCGTAATCGACCGTGACCAGTTCAATGCCGGCTGCCGTCAGCGCAGCCAGTGTCTGCCGGTAGGCGGCTTCGTAGTCACGGTCACCGAAGAATTGCAGCTGCGCGTCGTCGAGTACCCCGATCCTGAGCGGCCCGGTGCGCATCCCGTAGTGTCGCGTGGTGTTGGCAAAGGAATTGCGGCGACTGAAGGCATCTTCGGCATCGTGGCCTTCTGCCGAGGTGAGCACCCGTTCTGCATCATCGGTGTCGAGGGCAAACAGGCTGATGCAATCAAGGCTGCGGCAGGCGGGAACCAACCCGCTGTTGGATAACAGGCCCCTGGTGGGCTTCACGCCCACCAGGTTATTGAAGCAGGCCGGTACCCGGCCGGAGCCCGCCGTGTCCGTGCCCAGGCTGAAACTGGCGAGGCCCAGGGCCACCGCAACCGCCGAGCCGGAACTGGAACCCCCGGAAATGTAGTCGGGGGCGAAGGCGTTGCGGCAGGGACCGTGGGGCGAACGCGTGCCATTGAGGCCGGTGGCAAACTGGTCGAGATTGGTCTTGCCCACAGGAATGGCACCGGCGGCAAGCAGCTGTTGCACAACGCGGGCAGACTGCGGCGGCGTGTAAGCGAACGCCGGGCAGCCGGCGGTGGTGGGTATACCGGCCAGGTCGATGTTGTCCTTGATGGCAAATGGCACGCCCCACAGCGGGTGCGTTGCCGGGTCGCGATCCGCCAGTGCGTCCAGCCATGTCGCCTGTTCCCGGGCGCTGCACAGGTGTATCCAGATGTTGTGCGCCGTGTGCTCTGCTGCGCGCTGGCGAATCTCGTCCATCAACGCACCCGGCGTCAGCTCACCCGCCGCATATGCAGCCCGCAGGCCGGGAATCGTCATGTTGCGACTCATAGCGAAGCTCCTTCACTGTCTTCAAGGACCACCAGGGCCTGCCCTGCAGCGACACGATTACCAGGTGACAGCAAAACCTGGCTGACAACGGCATCACAGGGCGCAAACACCGCTATCTCCATCTTCATCGACTCCAGCACTACCAGTGGGTCACCGCGGCGCACGCTGTCGCCTACCTGCACGTTCAGCTGCCAGACGCTGCCGGAAACCGGGCTGTCTACCACCGTTGCCGTTTCGGGCCAGCTCTGCCCGGTCACCGCTTCCGGCACATCTTCTTGTGCAAAATTGAACTGGCCGTTGGCATGCCATTGGGCCAGTTCGGCGGCAAAGGCCTGCTGACGGTGGTCGCGGAAGCTGTCGATGGCGCCCGCATTACTGGCGACAAAGTCCTCGTAATCCGCCAGCGAAAACTGTGTCTGTTCTATCTGCAGCGGATAGCGCCCCTGCGGAAAGTCGCGGCGGATTTGCGCAAGCTCAGCGTGGCTGACCTCGTAGAAACGGATCTGGTCGAAGAAGCGCAACAGCCAGGGCTGCTCGAACTCCGCGGTGCGCCGGTAACGATTCCACATCTGCAGGGTGCGGCCGACAAACTGGTAGCCGCCCGGCCCCTCCATGCCGTAAACACAGAGGTAGGAGCCGCCAATGCCCACGGAGTTTTCTGCCGTCCAGGTGCGTGCCGGGTTGTACTTGGTAGTCACCAGGCGGTGTCGGGGGTCTACCGGCGTGGCCACCGGTGCGCCGAGATAGACATCGCCCAGGCCCATCACCAGATAAGAGGCATCGAATACGATGCGCTTCACTGCCTCGATATCCTCCAGGCCGTTGATGCGGCGAATGAATTCCAGGTTGCTCGGGCACCAGGGCGCATCCTTGCGCACGGACTGCGTGTACTTCTCGATGGCGAGCCGGCAGGCCTCATCATCCCAGGAGAGCGGCAGGTGCACGATGCGCGAAGGCACGCTCAACTGCGCGAGCTGTGTGGACAGCTCCCGCTCCCCCCGCTCCAGATGCGACAGCAGCGCTGCGTGGCTGAGTACCTGGCTGTCGAAATGGATCTGCAGCGAGCGGATGCCCGGGATCAATTCGCGCAGCCCGGGAAGCGCATAGGCCTGCAGCCACTGCATCAGTGCATGGGCGCGGAAGCGCAGGCGAATATCGAGGGCCTGTTCACCGTATTCCACCAGCAGGAAATGATCCCCCGCCGCGCGACAGACAATTTCGTCGCCGAACACCTCGGCAGGAAAACGCGCCAGAACCGGTGACTCCGGCGCGGCCGGTTGCCACTCGCAAGGCACCGCAGCCAGGGCGTCTATCGCCTCGCTCTGGGCGGCTTCCAGTGCCACGGCCTGTGCCACGGAGACGGCGACGAAACGCAGGCTGTCGCCGGCACGCAGTTGCCCCAGCTTCCACAAATCCGCCGTGATGACGGTTGCGGGGCACACGAAGCCGCCCAGTGAAGGGCCATCCGGGCCGAGAATAACCGGCATGTCTCCGGTGAAATCCACGGTACCGAAAGCGTAACCGTTGTCGTGGATATTGGAGGGATGCAGGCCCGCCTCACCACCGTCAGCGCGCGCCCACTGCGGTTTCGGCCCGATCAGGCGCACGCCGGTTCGACTGGAGTTGTAGTGCACTTCCCAATCGGTGGCAAAAAACGTAGCGATATCCGCATCGGTGAAGAAGTCGGGGGCGCCGTGGGGCCCATAGATCACCCTCACCTGCCACTGCCGGCTGATGTCGGGACGCAGCGCGGCGGGCAACTGCTGCGCCGGCGCGGCAACCGGGCCCGCAGTCAGCTGCAGCACATCACCGCCGCGTAGGGCCCGCCCGTTGTGGCCACCAAACTGGCCCAGCGTAAATGTGGAGCGTGAACCAAGGTACTCTGGACACTGAAATCCCCCGCGCACGGCGAGATAGGCACGCGCACCGGAATCACGCACGCGACCCAGGTGCAGCGTCTGGCCCGCGCTCACGGTAACCACCTGCCACTGGGGCACCGGCTGCTCATCGAGCGTGGCCTCGATCTCGGCGCCGGCAATCACTATCTGCGTCGCCACGGCAAAACGCAGCAGTGGTCCCTGCAGGGTGATTTCCAGGGCACTGGCGTCCGCCGCATTGTGCAACAGGCGATTGGCGAGGCGGAACGAGTAGCTGTCGAAGGGGCCGGAGGGCGGCACACCCACATCCCAGTGCCCCTGGCGGCCCGGGTAGTCCTGCAGGGTAGTTTGGGTGCCACCCTGCAACACGTCCACGCGGGCGGGGGTGTGGCTGAAACGATTCAGATAACGCGTGGTCACCTCACCCCGCGCCAGCGTTGCATCGCGGCTCAGGGCACGCAGGTAGCCCAAATTGGTCTCACTGCCATAAAGCTCAATGGCGTCCAGCGTGTGCTGCAGTTTCTGCAGCGCCGCGGCGCGATCATTGGCATGCACGATCACCTTGGCCAGCATGGGGTCGAAAAAGGGCGGAACCTCAATGCCGGATTCAATCCAGTGGTCTATGCGTACGCCATCGCCGGCGGGAAACTGCACGTGGCTGAGCAAACCGGCGCAGGGTTGAAAGTCCAGCCAGGGGTCCTCGGCGTAGACGCGCACCTGAATCGCGTGCCCGGACGGCGCCAGCAGCGCGCGCTCGGCGTCCAGCTCTGGCGGTGTTCCGGCCGCAATGCGCAACATCCACTCGACCAGGTCGACCCCGAACACTTCCTCCGTGACGCCGTGCTCGACCTGCAGGCGCGTATTCACTTCGAGAAAATAAAATGCCGTTGTTTCGGCGTCAAAGATGAATTCAACGGTGCCAGCGTTGCGGTAGGCCACACTGGAAAGCAGGCGCTCGGCGGTACTGTGCAGGGCGGTACGTGTGGCGTCGTCCAGGTTGGGGGCCGGACACTCCTCTACCACTTTCTGGTTGCGGCGCTGACTGGAGCAATCGCGTTCCCCCAGCGCCAGCGCCTTACCCTGTCCATCACCCACGATCTGTACCTCGATGTGACGGGCCGAGGCGATGAATTTTTCCAGGAACACACTGTCATCGGCGAAGTTGTTGGCACCCAGGCGACGCACGGAATCAAAGGCACCCGCCAGTTCCTGCGCATCGTGGCAGAGCTGCATGCCGATGCCGCCACCGCCAGCGGTGCTTTTCAGCATCACCGGGTAGCCAATGCGCGCCGCCTCCTGCTCTGCCGCGGCGAGGTTGTCGAGCAATCCAGAGCCCGGCAGCAGCGGCACGCCCGCCTCCTCTGCCAGTGCGCGCGCCCGGTGCTTGAGGCCAAAGGCCTGCATCTGCTCCGCCGTTGGCCCGATAAACGCGATGCCCTCTGCCTCGCAACGCGCGACGAAGGTGGCGTTCTCACTGAGGAAGCCGTAGCCGGGATGAATTGCCTGGGCGCCGCATTCGCGCGCCACTTCCAGAATGCGGTCCATGTTGAGGTAGGTGTCTGCGGCGCCGCCCTCACCCAGACAGAACGCCTGGTCCGCCTGACGCACGTGCAGGCTTTCGGCATCACAGGCTGCATACACCGCGACAGAGCGGATCTCCAATCGGCGTAGCGTACGCAGGATGCGGGTGGCGATAGCCCCGCGGTTGGCTACAAGTACTGTGTCAAACATCATCAAACCTGGCGCGGGTCGTCCCGTCTTGTCGCTACCTGTCGCGGTCGTCCACCACAGGGGTTATCGAATTCAGTGATCCCAGATCAACACCTCAACAGGTGTCGGGTTGAAACCGTTGCAGGGGTTATTCAGCTGCGGGCAGTTGGATATGAGCACCACCACGTCCATCAATGCGGTCATTTCCACATATTTACCCGGTGCGGAAATACCGTCCTCGAAAGTGAGCCCGCCCGCTTCCGTCACCGGCACGTTCATGAAGAAATTGATGTTGTGGCCGATGTCGCGCTTGCCAATGCCGTATTCCGGGTGCTCGGCAATCGCCAGCATCCAGCTGTCGCGACAGGAGTGCATGCAGCGTTTCTCCAGGTCGTAGCGCACCGTGTTGCTCTCGCTGGCGCAAGCCCCACCCAGCGTGTCGTGGCGGCCACAGGTGTCGGCAACAATTTCCAGCATGGGGGTATTGCGGGTGGAACGCAGTACCGACCCCGCGGTCAGGTAAACATTGCCCTGTTCCCGAATGGTGTCGGTGGCGCTGTAGCGCTCACTGCTGTCGTCAGCGCTGTAGAACAGCGTATCCGCCGCCTGGTTGCCTTCAATATCAAGAATGCGCAGGGTCTGGCCGGCGTTCAGACGCCCCAGGTAATAATCGCCCGCCGGCACGGTGTCGCGACAGGTTGCCTCCTCGGGGAGACGTTCACTTTCAGTCAACATGACGGGCTCCTCAACGTCCCAGGTGGTATAGCGTGTTGTTGCGAAAGCCGCGGCGGTTCTCTTCGCAGTGGTTCAGGCAGGCGTCGTCCTCGGCTACCGGGTCCGCCTTGCCGAGGGCAATGCGCACGGGGCTGCGCGGGTAGGCCGACGCCTGACTCAGGGAGTGCGGGCAGGCATGCAGCAACACCAGTGTGTCCATTTCAAAACGCAGCGTCACGTGGCTGCCGGCGGGGCTGTGATTCTGCAACAAACGCAGATTACCACTGGCATCGGTGGCCACCCGGCTGAACCAGTTGATGTTCGCCGCCATGTCCGCCGCGCCAAGCCCGTATTTGGCCAGTTCAACGAGAAAGGCATCGTGACCGTTCTGGTGCCAGTCATTGCGGTCCGCCTGATAGTCGCGCCCGCCCCATTGCGCCGCCACATGCTCCGCACGCGAGTTACCACACACCGTTTCATGCCAGCCCAGCGAATCCTCGACGATAGAGGCAAAAATGCGGCCCATATCCGAATACAGGCAGTGACCCCGGGTCAGCTTGAAGGTGTGCTGGCATTTCAGCGTGTCGGGGGCGTTATACCGCTCCAGCAGGTTCTCCGGGTTGTAGAAAAGCATGCCGAGGTTGGCGTTGCCCGCTAGGTCGGTCAGCTGCATTTCTGTGCCTCTGCGCAGGCGCAGTGACCAATGGCCCCCGGGGGCGATTTCGGTCTCGTAATCCCATGCGTTCATCATGTCAGGCCGTCTCAGTTGCTGCGCGCGCCAGGTCGCGATCAATATCGGAAAGGGTATCCCGGTCAAGGTTACCCACCGGGAGGTCGTAGGTGATGGTGGCACCGTAGGCATTCGGCGCCTGCGGGTCGTGCCGCGTCTTATCGAACACCCACAAACGGGTGCCGAGGTAAAAACCTTCTTTCAGGTCGTGCGTCACCATGAACACGGTGAGCCGGTACTGGCGCCAGAGGCGCAAGACCAGGTCGTGCATGTCGGCACGGATACCAGGGTCAAGCGCCCCGAAAGGCTCGTCGAGCAGGAGAATACCGGGGCGACCGAGCAGCGCCTGGGCTATCGCCAGGCGCTGGCGCATACCACCGGACAATTCTGCCGGGTAGAGACCCTGAGCGTGGGACAGGCCCACTTCTTCGAGCAGCCCCAGAGCCTCTTCCCGTGCCTCGCGGCGCGCGCTGCCAAACAGTGCACCGGTGAGGCTGCGGCGGGCAAAGCCGCGTGCCGCCATGACATTTTGCAGCACGGTCATGTGCGGGAATACGGAGTACTGCTGGAACACAATCCCGCGATCCGGCCCTGGCTCACCCGGCACCGGCTTGCCGTGCAGCAGCAATTCGCCGCTGCTTACAGGCTCCGTTCCCAGCAGCATGTTGAGGAAGGTGCTCTTGCCGCAACCGGAGGTGCCCACCAGAGTCACGAACTCACCCTCCTGCACCTGCAGATTGATGCGTTCCAGCACCACCTTGTCGCCGAACTTCTTCCACAGATTGCGCGCTTCAATCATCACTGGCCTCCCTGATGGTGCCACGGAAACAGGCGCCGGCTGAGGGTTGCGAGCAGCGCGTCGATCACAAACGCCAGCAGCGTAATCCAGGCCACGTAGGGCAGGATGACGTCCATCGCCATATAGCGCCGCACCAGAAAGATGCGATAACCCAGCCCCTCCGTCGCCGCGATGGCTTCCGCCGCAATGAGAAACAGCCAGCCGGCACCCAGCGACAGCCGCACGGCATCCACCAGGCGCGGCATCAACTGCGGCAACAGCACCCGACAAACAATCTGGCTGGTATTGGCGCCGAGCGTTTGCGCCTTCACCAGCTGCTCGGAGGGAATCTCCTGCGTGCGCCGCTGTATGTCGCGCGCGATGAACGGGGTAATGCCAATGGCGATCAAGGCCACCTTCGACAGCTCGCCAAGGCCGAACACAATGAACAGCACCGGCAGAATCGCCAGCGGCGGAATCAACGAGACTACCGTAAGCAGTGGGCTGGCAGAGGCGGACACCAGCGGCAAGGCGCCGGTAAACAGGCCCAGCGCGAGACCGATGGCAGACGCAATCAGCACCCCCATGCCAAGTCGGGTAAGGCTGCTCAAGGTGTCTTCCCAGAACAGGTAATCGCCACTGCGCTTGCTGGGCTCTAAGGCCATGCGCTGTATGGCATCACCAATCTGGGTGAAACTTGGCAGCAGCTTGTCAGAGGGGTTCTCTGCCAGCCGCGCCTCCGAAGCGAACATATACAGGAGCACCAGCAGCACAAAGGGCAGCAGGCCCAACAGCACACGCAGCATCGGCGTAGGTGTCTGGTTGATGAGGCGTTTCATGATCCTTCCTTGCGAAAGCGAGTCGCGGGGGCGAACTGCCCCCGCGCAGCGATGAACCTAGAGTTCGCCGTCCAGGGCCATTTGCATATAGGTTGGATCAAAGCGCAGCTTGATATTGTTGCTGTCGCCGTACACACTCGCCGGGGTCTCGACACCTATGAAGGTGGCGTCCGGTGCGCCCTCACCCAGCAGGCCGTGCTTGTGCGAGAACTCGGCAACGGTCTGCATGGTCTCTTTAACCTGCTCGCTGTTGGTCAGCGCCAGCGCTTCTGCCGGGGTGTAGAACATTTCGGTGCTGGCCAGTTGCGACTCAAAGCCGGCAAGGTCAGTACCGGAAAGCTCCGCGAGGAAGGTCTTGGCGGCGGTTGCACGCTCATCGCCACCGTTCATGTGCGCCATGATTTCGTACCAGGCGCCAGTGAGCGCTTTGCCCAGTGCCGGGTTCGCCGCCAGTGTTTCCGTGTTGATGATCAGCAGGTCAATCACCTCACCGGGAATCTGCGAGGAGTCGAACACGCGGTGGCTGTCTGGCATGGACGCCACTTCGCTCAGCAGCGGGTTCCAGGTCGCCACGGCGGTCACTCCCGGTGTGGCGTACACGGCCACCATGTCGGCATCCGAGGTGTTCACTACCTCAACATCACGCTCGGTCAGGCCGACGCTTTCCAGGCCACGCGCCAGCAGGTAATGGGAGACGCTCAATTCCACCAGATTGACGGTCTGGCCCTTGATATCCGCCAGTGAATCCTTGCCCTTGAGCACAATGCCGTCGTTGCCGTTGGAGAAGTCACCGACAATCAGCGCCGTGCTGTCGACGCCACCAGCGGCTGGGATAGTCAGTGCATCCATGTTGGTCATGGTGCAGGCATCGAACTCTCCCATGCTGTACTGGTTGATGGATTCGATGTAGTCGTTGATCTGCACCACTTCGATATCGATATCGTACTTGTCGGCCCACTTGTCGACGATGCCCTGATCGGCGCCGTAGGCCCAGGGTACCCAGCCAACGTAGATCGACCAGCAGATTTTGAAACTATCGCGGGCCGAGGCTGTGGTCGACAACAGCAACAGGAGCAGGAATAAACTAATACGCTTCATGGTGTACCTCTCAGTCGGGTTTGGTCGGTTAATCACAGAGTACCCCCGGCATTTCGCCTTCAGTTCTCCCGGGCTTTTGTCCCGCCGTGTAACCCTTCACCGAAAGGTCGAGTGCTCTCGGACCAGTCACCGCAATGCTTGCGGCCGGAACCCTAGCGCTCTATTGGTTTGCATGTCGCGTCTTGTCAGGAGTACGGACAACAAGGTCAAAGCAGGAACCATGCCATGTCCTGAAAAGCCTGCCGACCGGGGCAATGATAAACCCATAAGGCCCATCGCGCACCGCAAAACGCACCGTTTTCATGCGCCGCTCCATTCCGGTGCACTGCGGCGCAGATGGCTGCAGACCCTGCCGAGTATCGACCTTGCACAGCGTCCGGTGCGCCTGGCGCCGTGCACCAAAACAGACGCGCCGTGCGCACCACACGGTGCACAACAGCGCAGCACTGCTTTTTCCGGACTCCACAAAAATCTCATTTTTTCGATGGATATCAATAGGTTGAGATTATACATACATCTTGGCATGGAAGTTGCTCGCCCTCAAGTCAGTACCACGGCCAGGACCAGAGCATGCAATTACGTACCTTTAAAACCCTGTGGGGACATACCGGCAGCATCGACCAGGGCGCCCAGCTGGCCCGGGCCGCAGGCTTCGCCGGGCTCGAGGCGCCCGCCCTGCACAGCGCGCCCGACCACCTGCACGCATTGGCTGCGGCGCTGGAAGCGCACGAGCTGGAGTGGATCCAGGAGATCTGCACTGCAGGCTCCTATGTGCCGCGCCGACGTGCCAGCATCAGTGAACACCTGGAGGACCTGGAGGCCCAGATCGTCCTCGGCAAACCGCTGGCACCCCGCTTCATCAATGTCATGGGGGGCTGCGATGCCTGGCCGATTGAGGACAGTGTGCATTTCTTCCAGGCCGCCATGGACATTGCCGACAAACACGGGGTGCTCTGCTCTTTCGAAACCCACCGCGGGCGCAGCTTCTACTGCCCCTGGAATACGGTATCCATATTAAAGCAGCTACCGGACATCAGAATCACCTGCGACTTCAGCCATTGGGTGGTTGTGAGCGAACGCCTGATGGACAGCGAATGGGATGCCATCACACTTGCCGCTGAACACGCCCACCACGTACACGGCCGGGTAGGCTACGACCAGGGGCCGCAGGTGCCACACCCCGGTGCGCCCGAGTACGCAGAA
This sequence comes from Haliea salexigens DSM 19537, assembly GCF_000423125.1. GTDB lineage: Bacteria > Pseudomonadota > Gammaproteobacteria > Pseudomonadales > Halieaceae > Haliea > Haliea salexigens. Next base: position 42,264 of record NZ_AUHJ01000007.1, on the reverse strand, counting down.
GCACTGGCCAGCCATCAACGCTGCTGGGAAGCCATCTGGTCCGCGCAACAGGCGCGTGGCTACGCCGAAACCACACTCACGCCGGAGTTCGGCCCGGACGGCTACCTGCACCACCTCCCTTTCACCAACGCACCCATAGCCGACCTTTGGGATCTCAACCGCTGGATAGGCGCCGAGGAACAGAGGCACTTCGCGCTCTGGTCACAAACCCCTGCCCACAAGGAGGCCCGTCATGCGTGACTTCTTCAAACTGCGCGACCCTGCAGGCGCGCACTACACCGTTCTGGTCCTGGTCTACATTGCCCTCGCCTACACAAGCGGCTGGCTTGCCCTGTTCCAGGCAAACGCTGTCGTCAACGCGGTGGGCGTTGTCGCGCTCGCGCACAGCATGCTCATCGCCGCGTACCTGCTCCACGACTGCGGCCACAACGCGGTATTCATGTCGACGAAAGCCAACGCCGCCCTGGGCAAGGTGCTGAACTGGGTAACCGGCAGCTGCTATGGCCGCTTCGAGGATATCCGCTACAAGCACATGCGCCATCACGTCGACAATTACGACCCGGTGGTATGGGATTACCGCAGCTTCCTCAAGCGTCATCCCACGCTGGCCAACGTAGTACACGCCGCGGAGTGGGCCTATATCCCCGCCGTTGAAATCATGATGCACACCATGCTCGTCATTGCGCCCTGGGTTATCGAATCCAAGCGGGCGCAGCGGGAGCGTGTACTGCGTGTACTGCTGGTACGCGGCGCCATTCTGGCCCTGGTACTGGTCATCAGCCCCGTGGCTTTCCTGCTCTACGCGCTGGCGCAATTGCTGCTGCTTACCGCGCTGCGCTTCATGGATTGCTACCAGCACAACTACGAAGTCATTTTCAACCTCGACGACACCGACACCGTGTTCCCGCACAAGGGTGATGCCGCGTACGAGCAGGCAAACACCTACAGCAACCTGCTCTCCCATCGTTTTCCTGCTATCAACCTGCTGGTGCTCAACTTCTGCTACCACAATGCACACCATGAAAAACCCACTCTGGGCTGGTACCGACTGCCTGAGCTCCACCGCACCATGCGGCCGGCCGTGGAGACGCAGACCCTGGGTTTCGCCGAACAGGCGCGCGCTTTTCACAAGCACCGTGTGTCGCGGATTTACGCCGAGGAATACGGCGCCGATGAGGTCAAGGCGTCTCTCAAGGAAGGCCGTGCCGTAGGCGTCGATGCACTCAGCTTTCTCACGGCGTTTTAATTCACGATGACCGAAGCCAACGACAAAACGGCCCGCTTCAGCGACAGCGTGACAGCCGCGCTCGGCTCGCGAACCCTGCTGGGCGCACTGGGCTGGATACTTTTCATCGGTGGCTGGTGGCTCGCCGCACACGCCGAGATTGCCCCGCCGCGCCTGTTCCCGGGCCCGGAAAAAGTCTTCGCCGCCCTCTATGAACTGCTGGTGGAAAAAGACTTCGCCAGCGACATCTGGGCGAGCGTGAAGCGCATTCTGTTGAGCTTTGGCATCGCCGTGTCGATCGCCCTGCCGCTCGGGTTGTTGATGGGGGCCTATCGCCCCGTCGATCGGGTTATCGGCCCCCTGGCCAGCGCCTTCCGCTACCTGCCCGCCCCGGCCTTTATTCCCCTGCTGCTGATGTGGCTGGGCACCGGAGACGAGCAGAAGATCGCCTTGCTAGTGATCGGCGTGCTGTTCTTCCTCATCATCATGCTCGCCGACGTCACGCGACTGGTGCCCAGGGTCTATATAGAAACTGCTCGCACCCTGGGGTTGCGCGCGCCCCAGATTCTGCTCTCCGTGACCCTGCGGTCCAGCTTGCCCGGCTACCTCGATGTGCTGCGGCAGATGCTCGCGGTGAGCTGGACCTACCTTGTGATTGCCGAGATCGTCGCGGCCACCGATGGCATCGGCGCCATGATGATGCGTGCCAAACGCTTCGTGCACATCGACGACATCATGGCCGGCATTCTGGTTATTGGCCTGCTGGGCCTGCTTTTTGACGCATTGTTCAAACTGCTGCATCGCACTGCGTTTCGTTACCTCGAGTCCCACTAGCAGCACTCAACCGCAAAGGAGCACCACCATGCGCTACATTCGATCCGGCATTGCCATTCTGGCCCTCACCCTGGGGTCCGCCACGCAAGCGGCAGACCCTGTAAAACTGTCGCTTTTTTCCTGGCCCGGCTACGGTTTCTGGTTCATCGCCAAGGAAAAGGGCCTCACTGAAGGCCTGGAGCTCGATATCAGCATCATCGAGGATCCCTACCAGAGTTTTGCCCTGATGACGGCAGGTGAATTGCACGCCACCTCAAGCACGGCGGAATACGGCCCCATCGCCGCCGACAAGGACGTTGGCATCAAATTGGTCACCTACACCAACCCGTCCTACGGCACAGACAAGATCGTCCTCGCACCGGGCATCACCAGCGCGGAGCAACTGAAGGGCGAGACAGTGGCCGTACTGGAAGGCGGTCTCACGCAGATTTTCATGGCCGAGTGGCTCACGGATAACGGCGTGGGCATTGATGAAGTCACCTTCACCAACCTGATCATGGATGATGCGGTGGGCGCGATGGTCGGCGGCACCGCAGCGGCCGCCGAATTCTGGGAACCCTTTGGCTCGCAGGTCCTCGAAGCGATGCCCGGTGCTACCGTGGCGGCAGATTCCACCGAAGAGAAGTACATCACCACGGCGATGCTGGGCGATGCACTGTACATGAGCACGGCCTTCATGGCAGAACGCCCCGAGGATGCCGCGAAGCTCACACGCGCTTACTTCAACGCCGTTGATTTCTGGAAGGCAAACACCGCAGAGGCGAACCAGATTATCGCCGACGGCCTGCAGTTTACCGTTGCCGATGTGGAGCAGGTACTGGGCAGCACCGGAGAGATACTCAAAGGGGGCATCTTTGTATTCGACCGCGACCAGGCCGCTATTTTCATGGGGTTGAAAGCCGGTGAATTGCCGCTGGGCATTGTCTCAGACGGCATGCAGAACCACTGGGATGTCACCACCGACTGGTGGCTGAAGTTCGGCTTCATCGACAAGGCGATGCCGATGGCAGCCGGCGTCGACACCACCCCGCTGGCAGCGGCGCTGAAATAGTGAGCGACGCGACACACAGCGGATTGACTGTCTCGGGCGTCAGCAAGCATTTCCTGCTGCGCTCGGGGCAGACCCTGACTGCCCTGGACAACATCAACTTCGAACTGCCAAAAACCGGTGTCGGGGTCCTGCTCGGCCCCTCCGGTTGCGGCAAATCCACGCTATTACGAATTATCGCCGGCCTGGAAACGCAGGATGCCGGTGAGATCGTCGTCGACGGCAGCGCCGTTCACGGCCCCGGCATAGACCGGGGCATGGTGTTCCAGAACTACAGTTCCTTCCCCTGGCTGACCGTCGAGGAGAATGTGGCGTTCGGCCTGAAGGCCCGCGGGGAAGCGCTCAGCCTGCGTGAGGGCGTGGTGCCGTATTTCATCAATGCAGTGAAACTGGGTGGCTTCGAACGCGCCTACCCGCACCAGCTCTCCGGCGGCATGCAGCAGCGCGTGGCCATCGCGCGCAGCCTGGCCAGCAACCCCTCTCTGCTGCTGATGGACGAACCCTTCGGCGCGCTGGACCCGGAAACCCGCTGGCAGATGCAGAGCCTGCTGCTGGAAATCGTGCACCAGGAGCGCACCACCGTACTCATGGTGTCGCACGACATCGAAGAAGCACTCTACCTGGGTGACGTGGTGTTCTTCATGGGCACACGGCCAGGTCGTATTCTCGAGACCATTCGCCCCGGCCTGGAAAAAAGCAGCGATGACCGCGATGCCATACTGGATTTGGAAGAGTACCGTTACCTGGAGCGCAAGATACGCCAAATGATGCGCTCGCAATCACTCGCCTGTGCGTAGCAGTCGCTGGAACTCGCCGACAAAGAAATCGAGGTTGTTGTCCAGATCCGTAATACCGGAGTCGAACAACCAGCTTTGCGTCAGCCCCATCAGATAGGCATACATGGATAGTGCCACCGTGCGGCTGCCAATTGCCGCCGCCACGCCCTGTTCAGCGCGATAGCGCTCTACCCAGTCAGCGAAGGTGGTGATCAGTGATGCCGTCAGCGCCCGCTCGCGCGCCAGGGTTTTGGATACCGCCTCGGTAAACTCGGTCTTGTTGAGGAAGATCTCGAAGGACTGGCGAAAGTAGCTGTCGTCCAGCAGCATGCGCAACCACTGCCGGGAAAAATCGGCAGCAGCCGCGAGCGGGTCACTCGCTTCGTGGTGCAGAGCGACCAGACGCTCCAGAGGCAACTGCGAGTAGGCGAGGATTTCCTCGAACAACTCTTCCTTGCTGGCGAAATGCCAGTAAATCGGCCCGCGGGAACACCCCGCCTCGTCCGCGATAAGACGCAGGGTCGTGCCGCTGTAACCGCGCTGGCCAAAGAGCTTGAGTGCCGCGTCCACCAGGCTCTGCCGGGTTTTTGCCGCATCCTCCTTGGTTCGCCTCATGTTTCGCCCCGCCCGTGAAAGAGCTTACAGTGTAAGTGCACCACACCCAAAGGCAAGCACACGCCCGGCGTGCGACGTCTGCACACACTGAACCCCGGGCGGCGCAAAGCACCGCACCGGGGAGCCCGGCGCTGTTTAGGCAAAGAGACGCAGGTAACGTGCCACCTCCCAGTCGGATACGGTGTTGTGGTAGCTGTCCCACTCGGCCCGCTTGAAGTCGACAAAGGCCTTGTGCATATCGGCACCGAGCACCTTATAGGCCAGCTCATCCCCGGCGATGGCATCGGTGGCCTCGGAGAGCGTCTTGGGCAGGCACTCGATCCCCGCCTCGGCGATCTCGGCATCGCTGTAATGGTACATGTTTTCCCGGTGTGGCTGTCCCGGGTCAATACCCTGCTCAATACCCTCCAAGCCGGCGGCGAGCATCAGCGCTGCACCCAGATAGGGGTTGCAGGCGATATCCGGTGCCCGGCACTCTACGCGCGCGCCTGCGCTGGGAATGCGCAACATGTTGGTGCGATTGTTGTTGCCATAACAGCAGAACACCGGCGCCCAGGTGGAGCCGGACATACTGCCCTGGCGCACCAGTCGCTTGTAACTGTTCACCGTCGGCGCCACCACCGCGCTGATCGCCTTGGCGTGGCGCAGCACACCGCCAATGAACTGATAAGCCAGCTCGGAGACACCACAGGCATAGCGGTCATCTTCCGCGGAGACAGCAAACAGGTTCTGCCCGGATTCCGCGCTGGCCAACGACATGTTGTAGTGCGCGCCGCTCCCCGTGCGGTCGGCAAAGGGCTTGGGCATGAAGCTGGCGAACGCGCCGTGCTTGCGCGCGATCTCATTGGCCAGCAAGCGGAAATACACCAGGCGATCGGCCATGGTCAGGGCATCGGCGTAGTTGAAGTCGATCTCGAACTGGCCGTTGGCGTCCTCGTGGTCAAAGGAGTAAACACCCCAACCCATGCCACTCAAGGCCTGCACCAATTCATCAATGATGCCGATATTGTCCATCATGCTGGGAATGTCGTAGCAGGGCTTGCCCAGCGTGTCGCGGTCACTGAAGGGCACCGGGCGACCATCATCCGCCTTGCGCAAAATGAAGAACTCGGTTTCTATCCCCAGGTTGAAGGTAAACCCCATGGAGGCCGCTTTCGCCAACTGTCGCTTGAGAATACTGCGAGAGCAGGCTTCAAAGGGCTTGCCATCCAGGTACAGGTCGCTGGCAAACCAGGCCAGCTCGGGATTCCATTGGCACTGCTGCATCGAGGCCATATCCGGCATGGCGGCCACCTCGTTGTCAGCGATGTCTTGCGGCACGCCATCCAGCGCGGCGCCGGTGAACAACTCCGAGCCGGCGAACATCTGCTTGAAGTGGCCAACCGGCACAAACTTGCCCTTGCTCGCGCCGTGAATATCCACGTAGCTCGCTATGCCATATTTAACGCCCTGTTCCAGGCACCGCTGTTTCAACTGTTCAATTTCCATAAGAGCTCCATAGACGGGAATGTTTCTTGCTACACCGAAGCATCCAAGAAACATGCCAGAATGTATGTTTAAATTTAAAAGCTCGGAATAGGAGTCAACCCATTGATAAATAGCGCATATTGGCAGGAACATGATCACGAGCTGGGGGATTTCACACTGCAAAGTGGTGCGGTGTTACGCAGCGCCCGGCTGCACTACCACCAATTTGGTGCACTGAACGCACCAAAAAATAACCTTGTGCTATTGCCCACCTACTACGGCGGCACAGGCGCTAGCAACCGCCCCTGGGCCGACGACCCCGCCAGCCCGTTGGGGGGCGGCGATTACTGCGTGATCATTCCCTGCCTTTTTGGCGCGGGCGAGTCCAGTTCACCCAGTAATACGCCCCCACCCCAGGCGGGACCGGACTTTCCGCTCACCAGTATTGCCGACAACGTCACCGCTCAGCAGGCGCTGCTGACAGCCCGCTTTGGCGGCGCCACCCCGCGACTGGTGATGGGCTGGTCAATGGGCGGACTGCAGGCCTTGCAATGGGCGCAGGCATACCCGGCCGCCGCCGACAGCGTACTGGCCGTCTGTGCAACGGCAAAATGCTATCCCCACAACCGGGTTTTCCTGGAAGGTGTGGCGGCCGCACTCACTGCGGACCCGGCCTTCGCCGAGGGGCGCTACCCCGTGCCGCCCGCGCGTGGGCTGAGCGCCTTCGCAACGGTCTACGCGGGCTGGGCCTACAGCCAGGCCTTCTTCCGCGACGAACTCTATCGCACCCTGGGGTTTGCCAGCATCGAGGACCTGCTGCAGTACTGGGTGGAAGATCACCTGAGCCAGGATGCCAACAACCTGCTGCTGCAACTGCGCACCTGGCAGAGCGCAAACCTGCTGCCTGCGGCTGGTGAAAAAGCTCGGTCACATGGGCCCGGCATCCTCATGCCTTCCAGCACCGACCTTTACTTCACCGCGGAGGACGCCACGCGCGATGCCACCTCGATGGGCATGGAATGCCGGGTAATAGAGTCGCGCTTTGGCCATGTCGCGGGTGGGCCCGGTCGCTTGCCCGAGGAAACACGTTGCATCTTTGCGGCGGCCAGCGAGCTGCTCGCCGCGACCGCCCGAGAATAAAAAAAGGGGGCCCGAAGGCCCCCAAACACGCATTGCATCAATGCGCCCGCAAGCTGTTGCTTACTTCTGTGCCACAAACTCCGGGTAGGCTTCCATACCGCACTCGGACATGTCGACACCCTCGTACTCTTCCTCTTCGCTCACGCGCATGCCCATGACCGCCTTGAGGATGGCCCAGGTAATAAGGCTGGCGCCGAAGACCCAGACAAAGATCACCAGGGTACCTACCAGCTGACCCATGAAGGTCGCGTCGGGGTCAGACAGCAGGACCGCGAAGATGCCCCAGATGCCCACGACACCGTGTACTGAGATAGCACCAACCGGATCGTCGATCTTCACCTTGTCCATCGCCACGATGCTGAACACCACGATCACACCACCGATCGCACCGATGATCATCGCCAGCAGCGGGGTGGGGTCAGCAGGCTCGGCGGTAATCGCCACCAGGCCGGCCAGTGCGCCGTTCAGAGCCATGGTCAGGTCGGCCTTGCCAAAGATCAGGCGTGACAGCAGCAGTGCGGCAATCAGGCCACCGGCAGCAGCGGCGTTGGTGTTCAGGAACACGTTGGCCACTTCGTTGGCAACGGCAATGCCACCCAGCTTGAGGGTTGAGCCACCGTTGAAGCCGAACCAACCCATCCAGAGGATGAAGGTACCGAGCGTGGCCAGCGGCATGTTGGCGCCAGGAATCGCCTTGACCGAACCGTCAGCTGCGTACTTGCCCTTGCGCGGACCGAGCAGCAGAACACCCGCAAGCGCTGCAGCCGCACCAGCAAGGTGCACGATGCCTGAGCCGGCGTAGTCGCTGTAGGACAGCTCACCAATGAACGGAACCGCCTTGCCACCCCAGGTCCAGCCGCCCTCGATCGGGTAGATGAAACCGGTCATGACGACGGCAAAGGCCAGGAACGCCCACAACTTCATGCGCTCGGCTACCGCACCGGACACAATGGACATCGCCGTGGCGACAAACACCACCTGGAAGAAGAAGTCGGACGCGCCGGAGTACACCGAATCACCGCCGAACCCTGCTTCTGCCGAGTCTGCCAGCACGGAGGCTACCGCCACATCGTCCATCTGTGCCACGGTGGTGACGCCAGAGAGGAAGAAGCCACCGTCGTACATGAACTGATAACCGCAGATCAGGTACATGGTGCAGGCAATGGCGTACAGCGCCACGTTCTTGGTCAGAATTTCCGTTGTGTTTTTGGCGCGCACCAGGCCCGCCTCCAACATTGCGAAGCCGGCCGCCATCCACATCACGAGGGCGCCGCACACCAGGAAATAAAAGGTGTCCATCGCGTACTGTAATTCAAATATCTGGTTTTCCATGGGAATCACTCTCGTAGTTAGTCTCGGTGGATTTAGATGGCGTCTTCGCCGGTCTCGCCGGTACGAATACGAATCACCTGCTCCAGCGTGGACACGAACACCTTGCCGTCACCGATCTTGCCGGTGTTGGCAGCCCGGGTGATGGCTTCGATGGTCTTCTCGGCCAACGCTTCGGCTACCGCTACTTCAATCTTCACTTTCGGCAGAAAATCCACGACATACTCCGCACCCCGGTACAACTCGGTGTGCCCCTTCTGGCGCCCAAAGCCTTTCACTTCGGTGACAGTGATGCCCTGTACACCGATCTCGGAAAGTGCTTCGCGCACGTCGTCCAGTTTGAATGGCTTGACGATCGCCGTTATTAATTTCATGTCAGTCTCCAGGTATCAGCAGGGCGCCCCGTGGGGCGCCGTAAGTTTCAGTCCCGAAACGCTTACAGGCTCTTCGAGATGGAGAACACGATGCGGTCGTCCGCAGCTTCCACATCGTCCAGATCGGTGCCGATCAGCGCGAGGGCGAAATCCAGTTCCATGGCGCTGTAACCGAAGGTGACGCCATAGTCTGTGTAGCTGTCAGCGCCGGCTTCCCAGTAGTCGTCCTGGTCAGTATCAGTGAAACCGATGTTGAAATCCACGCTGATGGCTTCGGTGAGGCCCAGAGAGTAACCGGCCGAGTAGTACATGTACTCGGGGCCGCCATCACCAAACTCGTCTGAGTAGACGAAGCCGACGCTGAAGTCGGCGTAGCTCAGGCCCAGGGCGTATTCGATGTAGTCGAGGGAAGACTCACCCTCGTAATCGAAGTAGATGATGCCCACGTCGTAGCCGAAGCCGCCGTCGGTCTCGCCGGCGTAGCCGAAGTAGTAGTCCATTTCGGTAGTAGCACCACCGAAAGCGACGTTGGAGGCCCAGATGCCGGCGTACAGGCCGGTATCGCCAGACCAGTCAAAGCCACCCTGAATGGCGCCTTTCTCGTCGGTTTGCGAAATACCACGGAACACGTAGTCAGTGGCGAGGGTGACGTTACCGCTGATTTCCGCCTGGGCAGAAACAGCACCTGCGAACAGGACGGCGGCGAGGGAAGCGGGAAGCAGTTTTTTGTGCAGCATGTGTCGTTCTCCTTGGTTTGGCAGTCAAAAAATGTGTGCTCGGCACGGAACTTTTCTGATCTGCATAATTCACTTTTTGCAGTCCGAGCTTTGCAGGTGCTGTGCCAACCATGGTTTTTTCTATTTATTACATACACTTATTCAACTTTTCCGCCTCTGGAGGGCCTGCCTGAGGGGGGCCTCAGCGGGTGCGCCACGCACCAATGCGGCGCGCCGCACACAATTGGTGCACCCAGATGATCTGTGCGTCTTTTTACAATTCCTCTACACTGCACACTGTTCTGGCTGACTAAGGATTCACGCGTCATGGCCCTCAAACCGCCGCCAATAGGCGAGGTACTGCAGCAAATGTCGGCACTGGTCGGCAGCCCCGGCTTGCGCGCCGAGGTCGACAAAGGAGCCCGCGCCCTGGCGCAGTCGGCGCTGGGCAAGCTGGATGTTGTCAGCCGGGAGGAATTTGATGCCCAGGCCGCAATACTCGCCAGAACCCGGGCGCGCGTCGCGCAGCTGGAATCCGAACTGGAAACCCTGACCAAGGAATTCGAAGCCTCACAGGCAAAAACCTGACCCGTCATACTGTTTGCAGGCAATGCGGGTCTGTGCTCAAGGATGAGCCATGGAACTGTCCATCATTTACAGCCGCGCTGCGGTAGGCATAGAAGCGCCCCTGGTACAGGTGGAAACCCACCTCGGCAACGGGCTGCCCTCCTTCCAGATTGTCGGGTTGCCGGAAACCGCCGTGCGCGAGAGCCGCGACCGGGTGCGCTGCGCTCTGCAGCAGACCCACTTCGAGTTTCCCGACCGGCGTATCACCGTCAACCTGGCACCTGCCGATTTGCCCAAGGAAGGTGGCCGCTTCGACCTGCCCATCGCGCTGGGCATTCTTGCCGCCTCCGGGCAGCTGCCAGCATCGGCTCTCACCGACCACGAATTTGTTGGCGAATTGGCCCTGAGCGGTGCCGTGCGACCGGTGCCGGGCATCATCCCCGCAGCGCTGGCCTGCAGCGCCGCAGGGCGCGCACTGGTAACCCCGGCGGCGAGCGCGCCGCTGGCCGCCGCCGTACCCGGGAGTCGCATCATCGCCACAGAGGACCTGCTCACACTGTGCGCTCACCTCAACGGCCGCCACAGGCTTGCAGTAGAGGAGCACCGGCCACAGCCGCAACCTGCCATGCCCTACCCCGACCTGATGGAGGTCGCCGGACAAGCGCTGGCGCGGCGTGCACTTGAAGTAGCCGCCTCGGGCAATCACAACCTGATTCTGGTGGGTCCACCTGGTACGGGAAAAACGCTGCTGGCGAGCCGGTTGCCCGGTTTGTTGCCGCCGCCTGACATGCAGGAGGCCCTCACCTGCGCGGCCCTGCACAGCTTTCACGACAGCACCAGCGTGGAGCACCTCTGGCGCCGGCCCTTTCGCCACCCGCACCACAGTGCCAGCGCCGCAGCACTCATCGGCGGTGGCGCCCGACCACGGCCGGGCGAGGCCAGCCTTGCCCATGGCGGCGTGCTGTTTCTCGACGAACTGCCGGAGTTCAGCCGCCAGGCGCTGGAAATGCTGCGCGAGCCGCTCGAGGCCGGCGCCGTCACCCTGTCCCGCGCCGCGCATAAATTCACCTATCCCGCGCGGTTTCAACTGATCGGGGCAATGAACCCCTGCCCCTGCGGCTACTATGGCGACCCGGAGCACAGCTGTCGCTGCAGCAGCGAGCACATCCAGCGCTACCGGCACCGCCTGTCTGGGCCGCTGCTCGACCGTATTGATCTGCACGTCAGCATGCACCGGCTACCGGCTCGCCTGCTACTGGAAACACAATCAAAAGGAGAAGCGTCAGCTACCGTGCGGAAGCGGGTACTGGCGGCCCGGCAACGGCAGCAGGCGCGTCAGGGATGCACCAACGCCGCGCTGTCGGCACAGGCCCTGGCTACACAGTGTGTACTGCGGCCCGAGGCGCGTCGGCAGCTCGAGCAGGCAGCAGATGCGCTGCAGCTTTCCGGGCGCGGCCTGCATCGCAGCCTGCGTGTGGCGCAGACGCTGGCGGATATGGAGGGCGCCGACTGCATCAACCTGCAGCATGTAACCGAGGCCCTGGCGTTCAGGCAGGCTACAGCGCCGGCTTGACGCTGCGCCGGGGTCAGCCCTCGCTGATGGGCTCCATCTCATCCCAGATCGGGGCAAACATGATGCGCAGGAGCTCTTCATCCGCATACACCCGCTCGCCAGTGAGCGCGTAGCTGCCGTAGGTGAGAATGCCCAGAATGCGAAACGGCTTCTGTCGCCCGTCGGGGAAACGGTAGCGTACCGTGTACTCAATGGCCACGCCGGTTTCACCCGGCCACTCGCCGTGCAGCACCATGCTGTCCGGATCAAAACAGGGCGCAACGTGGTCGAAGAAATGCCGGTAGTAGCGCTCGGCCGCAGCCATGCCGCGCATGCGCAGCCCCACCGGAAACAGCTCGTAGACCGGGTCTGCCTCCAGCGTGGCCAGTGTGGCCGCGTAATCCCGCACCCCTTCAGCCGCGACGTGCTGATACGCGATCTTCAGCAGTTCCTCTGTACCCATTGTCTCGCCCTCTCTTGCTGCACCGCTCAGGCAGACGCCGGCGCCACCCCCATGAACTTGCTCTGCACAATCCGAAACCGGTTACTGACAAACGCCAGATCCGCCAGACAGGCATTCCCCGCCGGATTCAGGCCAGTGACGTGAAAATCCGAGTAGGCGGCCGCAAAGTTGATCGGCATGCCGGTCAGGTTGCAGGCAACCGACGCGCCCGCCGCGTGGTAGGCATCCACGGCCCGGGCAAGAAACTCTGCATCCGTCGAGTATACATGGGAGGTAATGGCGCCACAGTCGCGGGCGTTGCCGGTGGCGTCCCGCAGGCAGGCCTCGGCATCGGCGTTGGCAATAATGAACGACACCGGCCCGAAGACTTCCTCCCGATACCAGTCGCGATCGTCCTCGCTGGCGGCAATGACCAGCGGCGTTGCCGTGCGCGCCGCCGGGAAACCCGGGTTTTCATAGGGCGCGGAGTCTCGCAGAATCCGCTGCTGCGCGGCGGCCAGCTGGCGGTAGCGATCGACGTTGCTTTGCACCGCCGGATCAAACAGCGTACCGCAGAGGGTTGCCGCGGCCCGCGGGTCGGCCAGCCAGCCGTCCACGGCGCTGCAGATGGCCGCCGCGACCTCGGCATGCGGCACCCATTCCCCCGCAACGCGCACCCCGGTGGCTGGCACGTGAATGTTCTGCACGCTGGTGCACATCTGGGCCGACGCTTGACACAGTGAATGGGCCACCGCGCGCGCTGTTGCCTGCAGGTCATCGGTGGATTCCAGTACCACAGAATTGCAGCCGGCGGTTTCCGTATAGACCTGCTTGCCAGGACAGTTCTGCTCCAGCCAGCTGCCGAAACGGGGGCTGCCGGTGAAATCGATAATGGCGGTGTCCGGGTGCTGAATCAGCGGCAGCGTGGCCGGTTCCGCACGCGTATCGGCAGCCAGTGTGACCAGGTTGGGGTCGTAGCCGGCTTCTGCGAGCACTTCACGGCACACCCGCGCCACAAGTGCCACCGGCAACGTCGCCGCGGGATGGGGTTTCAGCACCACCGGGTTGCCCGTGGCCAGCGAAGCGCACAGCGCGGGGTAGGTATTCCAAAGGGGAAACGTGGCGCAACAGATCACCACGCCGATGCCACGCGGCACCAGGCGGTAGCGCTTGTGCAGGCTGGCAACACCATCGCGCCCGAACTTGCGCTCCCAGTGCGCAGTGGCCGGCACATCCTGCATGGCCTTGTGCGCGTAGGCCAGCGCTTCCAGGCCGCGGTCCAGGGCGTTGGCGCCACTGCCGGCAAAGGCCATCACATAGGACTGCCCGGAGGTGTGCATGGTGGCGTGGGCGTTTTCAAACAGCTGCTCACCACAGCGCTGCAGGATTTCCAGGCACACGCCCACCCGCGCTTCCGGTGTGGCCGCCGCCCAGGCGGGGCGCGCCGAGTTGATGGCCGTAAAGAGCACCTCGGGGTCGGCCCGCGGGTAACGCACGCCAAGCGGCTCCCCCGTGTAGGGCGACACTTCCTCCCCCACCCGGGCCACCTCTGCCGGCTGCGCCAGCGGAAAATCCTGCCCCAGCAGCGCCTCAAAGCGCGCCAATCCTACGGCGGGCTTTTCATCGCCGTGAATCTTGCTGCTCGGGTTTTCCGGCCAGCCACTCCAAGCGTAGCGTTGGCTGCAGGCGTCCAGCGCTTTGGTCAGCAGGTCCTGATGTTTGGTGAACAGGGCGCTCATCGGGCTCTCCGTAGGTTGTAGCGGTTATCGCCGTGCACAGTGTCACAACTCGGTATGTTTATGCAAGCTACGAGCTAGACGGCTGGCGTTGGTCCGATGCTGAAGTCGACATAGTGAGCGCTGAGCTCTTCGCCGCAGTGATTGCAGACCACCTCACCGTGGAGGTTTTCGCCACACAGCGTATGGGTCAGACACATGGGGCGACCCGCACCGCTGGGGTCACACCAGCGATCACCCCACTGCAGCAGTGTCAGGAAGTAGGGAAAAAGATCCCAGCCCTTCTCGGTCAGCTCGTAACCCTGACGCAGTGGCCGCTGCTGGTAGGGCCGTGTGACAAAAACGCCCTGCTGGACCAGGAACCGCATGCGGTCGGCAAGAATGTTGGTTGCCACCGGCAATTCCTGGTGAAACTCATCAAAGCGCTGTAACCCGTGGAAGGCGAGCGCGATCACATTTGCCGTCCAGCGGTCTCCTACCAGGTCGATCAGGTTGCGGTACACGCTATGCTCCCCCGGCACATCGAACGCCGAGAGTGAGGAACGCCGCCGCACCTTCTTGTCGCGCACATCGCGGGTGGCACCGGGGCCAGGGTGATAGGCGACGTCACGCCCGTGTACGTCCTGCCGGCAGGTGCCGCAGCGCAACCGCGGGTGCAAGGTGTTGCCGCAGGAACGGTGGCGCAAATGCACCTTGCCCGCCTCCTGTGGCGGAAAATAACGCTCTTCCCAGGCCACCGCCATCAGTGACATCTGGTACAGGTCGACCGACTTGCGGGTCAGGTGATAGACCGGGTGACGCGAACCCCCTGTGGCAACACGCTTGCGCAGGCAATCCTGAGCCTGCAACCATTTGAGGCGGTTGGACAACACGCCGCGAGATACGCCGGTGGCCTCGAGCATGCCGCTGAACGTATTCACGCCCCAGAACACCTCCTGAATAATCAGCAGGCACCATTTATCCCCTATCTGATCCAGGGCACGGTTGATGGAACTGGCGCGGGTTCTCAGCTTTTCCATGAATAAGCGCTGCGGGCGACCTCAGAAGCTCTTGGTGAGCGTGACGCCCGCCGTGCGCGGGGGCATGTAATACTCCGAGGTGACGCCGGTGGGGTCAACAATGCGGTTGCTGACCTGCACCTCGTCATTCAGGTTCTTGCCCCAGAGGTCCACTGCCAGGGAACCATCTGCACTGGTCCAGCTGACACTGGCGTCCAGCAGCTCGATCGCGGCCTGACGCTCCACCGCGCGGTTCTGCGGCCCGGTAAAGTACTCGTCTTTCCAGCTGTAGCTGACGCCGAAGTCCAGTGCGCCACCATTGGCCAGATTGACCCGGTAGTTCGCCGTCGTGGTGAGGGCAGCATCCGGTGCAAAAGGCAGATCGCGCCCGGCAAGGTCCAGGCCATTGGAGTTGGTGAACTCCTTGAACGTGGCGTCACTCCAGTTGTAGCTGGCGTTCAAGGTCAGGTTCTCGATCGGCACCAGGTCTATCGAGGCCTCCACACCCTTCGATTCTGCCTGCGCATTCAGCAGCACGAGCAGGAAACGACTGTTCAGCTCAAACACCTGCAGGTCCTCGTAGTCCATATCGTAGTAGGACAGGTTGAATTGCAGGCGACGATCCCACCACGAGGACTTCATGCCCACTTCGATGTTTTCCACCACCTCCGGGTCTACGGGCTGCGTTGCCACGCTTGGGAGGTTGGTCTGGGACTGAAAGGCGCCACTCTTGAAACCCTCGGAGTAGGTCGCGTAAAGCATCAGGTCGTCTGTCGGCCGGTAGGCCAGCGACAGTTTGTGCGTCACCTCCGACCACGAATCATCGGCCGATACGGGCGCGGCAAAGGACGGCAGGATCAGCGGCACCCCGGACGGGGTGGTGCCCAGCAGGTCAATGGAATTCTGGGTGATCTCCTTTTCATCCTCGGCCCAGCGCACGCCATAGGTCAGGGTAAGCTGATCGGTAAAGGACCAGTCGGCCTGCCCGTAAACGGCGTAACTCGTGGTCGCATTGTCCTGTGTGAACAGCACATCCCCGACCGCAGCCAGGCCCAGGCCCTGCAGCGGCGTGCTGTACTGCGTGTAGAACTCCTCGCCACGCTCCACGTCCTCTTCCATGAAGAACACGCCAGCCAGCCAGTTGATGCGATCAGTGTTGCCAGCCAGTCGGAATTCCTGGGAAAACTGCGAGGCATCTTCCTCGGCGCCGTTGATCACGTTGCCGGGGGTGGTAAAGAAGCCGGGGGGCAGCGGCACACCAGCGGGTGATGGTGCGGTCAGATTGTTCAACGGCAGCCCGGTAAGGTCGTCCACCCAGTTGTACTCACTGGAACGCCAGGCCGTAATGGAAGTGAGGCTGGACCAGCCCAGGTCTGCCTCCAGGCGCGCCATGACGCCGTTCACCTCACGCTTTTGCGAGGTGTCGAACTGGCTTGCACAATGGCGCTCATCGGCCTTGTACTCGTCCGACATGTTGAGCTCCCAGAACGGGCCGAGGCCGGCAATGGCATTGTCCACGTTCTGGATGTGGCGGCAGGGACCCGAGGTTTCATCCCGCGCATAATCCGCACTCAGCAACAGGTCGACGCGCTCGGTAATATCGAACAACAGCTGGCCGCGCACGTTGACCGAACGCGCGTCGTCACGCCGCTCCCCGGCACCCTCCGCGCCGATGCTGGGACCAATGATGGTGCTCTGAGAAAGGTTGCCAAGCGTGCTGATGTCGCCGGGGGTGATGACATTGCGGCTGTAGCCGTCGCGATCGCGATAGGAATAGACAATCTTTGCCGCGAGGTTGTCCGTCAGGCCACCGCTGGCCAGGCCCTGAAAGTGGCGCAACGCGTCAGTGCCGGCGGAGACACGCACGCGCACCTCGGTTTCCTGGCTGGGACGCGAGGTCACAATATTGATCGCGCCGCCGTTGGTATTCTTGCCATACAGCGTACCCTGCGGGCCACGCAGAATTTCCACCCGTTCCAGGTCGAACAGATCGAAGCCAACGCCACCCGTGCGCCCGATATACACCTCGTCCAGGAACACACCCACCGCGGGGTCACTGCCCGCAGAATCCGAGCTGTTGCCGATGCCGCGAATGTAGATGCGCGGCTCGCCGATGCTGAACTGGTTGTAGGTCAGGCCCGGCGTGCGAAAGGCAATGTCATTCAGGCCACTGATCTTGCCCACTTCGATGTCGTCGCCCGCGAGCGCTGCCACGGACAGGGGGACATCCTGGATACTCTGCTCACGTTTTTCGGCGGTGACCACCACCTCTTCGAGTTGTTGCTGGGCGTGCGCCAGCAAGGGCAGGGCAAAGGGCACAGCCGCCAGGGTGTGAATCGCAATACGGAGTTTGGAATGCGTCATGGTAGCCCCTCAGGGTTTTATGATTATTGAGGCGGGAGCCACCCCGCCTTGTTACTTGCATTAATGAACTTAGTTTATCCCAGGCTGTCCGAAATACAAGATCGGTCAAGCATTGTTCACTACTGGCCGGCGCGCCACAGGTCCTCACCCCGCGCCCAGGTGGCGTGGAACCCGTAGGGTACGCGCTGCGGTATGCGCACGCGGGCGACGGGCCCGGCCTCAATATCGCGGGCGTCGAATACCAGGCAGTCCGACTGCCAGGTGTTACTGTCGGTCACCAGCGTGATGACATACCCGTCGTCTTCCGCCGCACTCGCCGTGGCACCACGCCGCGGCGCAAAGACGGATTCACTGCCGAAAACGCCGGGGCCGTAGTCCCACTGCCAGCGCTTGCCGGTTTCGTTGTCGTATTTCACCAAACCGGTAAAGCGCAACGTGAGTCCGCCTTCGTGGTGCAACGGAATGCGCTGGTGATAGGCGAATCGCCCCTCGCGGCCATGGTAGAGCGGGTTGGTCTTGTTGAATTCAGTATTGAGGTCATCAATCGGCCCTTCCCGCACTTCCCCGGTACGCAAATTGAAACGCCAGCGGTAGTTGTTGGCCTCCAGGCGCATGTAAGCCAGCATAGACGCCAGCTCACCCTCTCCGGGCTTGGTTTCCGGCATGGGGTTGGTGGAGCGACAGCCATCCATGATCACCCATTCACCCGCCTCCCAGGCATTGCTGGTGTGCAGGATGTAGCAGGGCTCACACTCGAACCAGCGCACCTCGCTACCGGCGCCGTAGCGTGGGATCAGGCCAAAGCGCGTGGGGATATTCCGATGGAAGGTCAGCACACGGTAGCCGTGTTGACGCAGCACATTCATATCGTGAAAGAACGGCAGGTCATGCAGGATCGAGTAGTTCGTGGTGAAACCGATGTCGTGCGGCAGGCGCGGGCCGGGCAGATCGATGGCCACTTCATGTTTCAGTTTGCCACTGGGGTCAGCCACACCGTAAGTCATGTAGGGCGGCTCGTCGCCGTAGTCAAAAAACAGCAATTCGCCGGTCGCCAGGTCCACTTTCGAGTGCGCCGACATGCGTCGCTGCGCGCGGCCCTCCAGGTCGTAATAGCCCTTGGTGCCAAGCGTTTGCGCATCCAGTCGATAGGGGTGCCCGGCGTTGTACCAGAGGCTCATCAGGTCGCCGTTATAGATAAATATATCGGTGTTTGAGGTGTCCTTGATACCGAAGGGCGACAGTGAGTAGTCGAACGGCCCCATCACCCCCGGCGAGATGGAGCGGCCGTCGGCGCGCTCGCCCTGCAGGGCAAGGGTATCCACATACCGGTTGCGGTAGGCCGCCTGCCCGTTGCGGAAGTACACGCCGTGAACCATGCCGTCGCCGTCAAAGGGGTGATAGCGGTTCTTTGGCTCAAACACGGGGTTGGGACCGTTGCGGAAATAGGCCCCTTCGAGATCAGCCGGCAATTCACCTTCCACCGCCAGCCCGGACACATCGAGTTCATCGGTGGTCGGCGCATACACCCCGTGCAGATAGGGGTTGTCCAGGCCATAAATCCATTGCGGCGTATTGGCAAACTGGGCGACCCCGCCAAGGCACTGCTCAACGGAAGGGTACTCGGTAAATTTGCTCAGGCTTTGCATAGGGTTCCCCCGGGGCATCTGGCAGCCGGGACACACCCCGCTGCACTTGGATTTTGCTTGATTATAGGTATTAAGTATTTTTATGCAAGCATCGAATGGCACACGCTTGCGAGCCACCGGGAGTCAGGATAGACTTTAGGTCTCTTTATAAAAGCAACAAGAATATGCCAGCAGATTCCACAGCACAGACCACACTCGCCGGCAAAGTCGCCATTGTGACGGGCGCCGGCAAAGGGCTGGGCCGCGCCTACGCACTGGACCTGGCGCGCCGGGGGGCGCAGGTGGTGGTAAACAACCGGCGCCACAGCGGGGAAGCGGTGCACAGCGCGGATACGGTTGTGCATGACATCGTGGCACAGGGTGGCAGCGCCGTTGCCGACTACAGCGATGCCGCCGACCCCCGCTGTGGCGAAGACCTGCTGGCAACTGCCCTTGAGCACTACGGCCGGCTGGACATTGTCATCGCCAACGCGGGCGTGTCCGAAGCCTCCTCATTCCACAAACAGCGCCTCGACGACTTCCGCCGCATCATAGACATCAACCTGTTGGGCACCGCCTGTTTGCTGCATCCGACCTTCCGCCATCTGTACGGGCAAGGCAGCGGCGCCATTGTGGTGAGCAGCTCCGCTGCCGGCCTGCACGGCGAACACGGGCTGCCCGCGTATTCGGCATCGAAGGCGGCAGTGATCGGCCTGTGTCGCGCCCTGGCACTGGAGGGTGCACCACATGGCGTGCGAGTGAATACCATTGCCCCTTTCGCCAACACCGCCATGACCCGCAGCAGCCTGCCACCCGCGCTGGCCGGTCAACTGCCGGCGGAAGCTGTGGCCCCCGTTGTCGCGTGGCTGGCCAGTGACAGCTGCACACTCAACGGCGAGGTGCTCGTTGCCGGCGGAGGACGCCTCGCCCGCGCACGTACCCTGGTCAGTGCAGCTGTCGATTCGGGTGACAGTCCGCAAGCCCTGGAAGCCGCCTGGGCCACGCTCACCGCTACACCACCGGCGCAGGATTTTGACTCCGCCGTGGCCCTGTTTCTCGATTTTGCCGGAGGCCTTGCCCAATGATGGATTTGCTGACCTTGTTCAGCGCTACCGCGGCTGTCGCCCTGACCAGTGCGTTGGCGCTGTGGCTAGCGAGCATCCCATTGCGTGATGTGAGCATCATCGATATGTTCTTTGCGCTGATTATCGTTGCCATCACCTTGACGGCGTTTGCGCTGGCGCCGGCCTACAACACCCTGCAGTGGGTGTTACTGGCCATGGTGCTGCTGTGGGCACTGCGCATCACCGCCCACCTCATCGGCCGGAACTGGGGGCATGGCGAGGACCCGCGCTACACCAAGCTGCGCAGTTGGGTAAACAACGAGCGCGCATTTCTCTGGCTCAGCCTGCGCCAGGTGTTCCTGCTGCAGGCCGTTGTCCTCTGGCTGGCGTCACTGCCGGTACAGGTAGGCCTGTTCGCCGGCACCCGCCAAATTGGCCTGCTGGCCATGCTCGGCAGCCTGCTCTGGTTGTTGGGACTGATAGTGGAAACCGTGGCCGACGCACAACTGCGGCGCTTTCGCGCCCAACCGGAAAACCGTGGCACGGTGCTGTGCACCGGGCTCTGGCGCTACTCCCGGCACCCCAACTATTTCGGTGAGCTCTGTGTGTGGTGGGGTATCTGGCTGGTTGCCTGCGAGGTGCCGCTGGGCTGGCTCACCGTCGTCGGGCCACTGGCCTACAGTTATCTGGTAGTCAACGTCACCGGGCAGAAAACCCTGGATAAAAAGCTGGCCCGGGAAAAACCCGGCTACGCCGAGTATATGGCCCGAACCAGTGGATTGATTCCGTTACCGCCGCGCCGCCGCTAAACGCGCAGACGCCGGCGCCGACCGATGCCGGCCAGCAACATCAGAGCAGACAGTAAAACGACAGCCATCCCCGGCAAAGCGGGCACGGCGACCGGCGGCGGCGCGGGCTGGGCATCCAGGGCCTCGATGATCACGCTACCATCGCCCGAACCGGCAATAGACGCCACCAGGCTGGCGGCGGCGGGCGCTGCAAAGCTGCCGCCACCACCGGCCACCCGGCCACCGTCGCCGCCGGAGTAGCCGCCACCGCCGCCACCGCCGCAAGAGCCATCGCCTCCGCCGCCGCCGCCGAAGCCACCACTGGAATCGTCAGCACTGCCGCCGCCGAGCGCACCATTGGCCCAGGATAGCGCGGCCGTCCCGGAGCCATCCACAGCACCATTGCCAAAGAAACCGGCTCCTGCGGAACCCCACGAGCCTGACGATACCACACCCCCCAAGCCCTCTTCAGTGGCTTTGACCGGGCAGGCAGAGGTTTCACTGGAGCCGGAGCCACCAATACCGAACGTGGTCAGCGACGCATCACAGCCATTCTGCGCCACGCTCGTCCGAGTGCCGCCACCGCCACCCGCAACCAGTAGCGGCTCATCCGAGGCATCCACGACAAAGCTTCCGCCGCCGCCGCCACCGTTACACGTGTCTTCCAGGCCCACCTGACCTATCGCCAGTTGCAGCACCGTGCCCGCGCTCAGCGTGAATTCCGCCTGCAGGCTGGCGCCCAGCCCGCCGACCACCGATGCCTCGGCCGCGGTTCCCTGTGCGCCCACGGCCGTCACCCGATAGCGGCCCGATACGGGCACTGTCCAACTCTGTATCCCGCCGGAAACGGTCACTCCACCGTCCAGCGCAGTGCCTGTATACTCGGTATCACAGGCACTCTGGTCCGGTCCCTGCGCACCCGTCGCCCCACACGTGGTGAATTCCCAGGTTTGAGCGCTGGCATTCGCGACACCAAGCGCAACGGCAAGCACACATCCATGCCAAATCGAACGCGAATAATTTGAACCCTTCAACATCCCCATGATAACCCCGCCCTATATTGCTAACTATCGTTACTTATTGTCACTTTCAGGATAAACCGAAACATTTGGCATGTCATCAATAACGGCACAACGACGGCACACTTGATCCTTCACAGCCAACGGTACACACCACGATGGCTCGGTGCGCGCAACACCGATTCAGCCAAGCCTTGTTCCATGGCCGGGAAAAGCTTACCATTTTGGTCTTTTAATAAAAGTAACGCTGGACCTTTCCATGCCACGCACGCTCAGTCAGCTCAGAATTCCGGTTTTCCAGGCCCCAATGTTCCTGCAGTCCGGGCCAGAGATGGTTATCGCCAGTTGCCGTGCCGGCATCGTGGGTACCTTTCCCTCAGTGAACGCACGCACCACGGAGGAACTGGAGCGCTGGCTGCAGGAAATCACGGCGGCGACAGGCGGAAAGGATCACGGGCCCTGGGCCATCAACCTGATGATGCACCGCTCCAATACACGGCGCTTCGAGGACCTGGAACTGGCCGTGAAGTATCAGGCTCCGCTGGTCATTTCCGCCCTGGGCAGCCCCCGTGAAGCCATTGATGCCGTACACGGCTATGGCGGCAAGGTGTTCGCGGACGTGATCGACACGCGCTTTGCCGCCAAGGCCGTCGAGGCCGGGGTCGATGGCCTGGTGCTGGTCGCGGCCGGCGCCGGCGGCCACACCGGGCAGCAGGCGGGCTTTGCCTTCGTGGAAGAGGTACGGCAGTTCTGGGCCGGGGATATTGTTCTGGGCGGCGGCATCTCCAGCGGACGAGGCGTGCGCGCGGCACAGGTGCTGGGCGCCAACTACGCCTATATGGGCACGCGGTTTATCGCCACGCAGGAGAGCATGGCGGAACCGGCCTACAAACAGATGGTCGTAGAAGCAACGGGCGCCGACATCGTGTGCTCTGCCGCGCTGACTGGCGTGAAAGCCAACTGGCTGCGCGCCAGCCTGGTGGCGGCGGGCTACGACCCGGACAACATGCCGGACGGCACAAAAATCGATATCGCCGCCTCCACCAGCGATGCCAAGCGCTGGCGGGATGTATGGTCTGCCGGGCAGGGCGTGGGGGCGATACGCGATATCCTGCCCATTGCCGACCTGGTCGACAGACTGGAAACCGAATACCGCGCCGCCTGCGAGGGATAAACCATGCAAACCAGCCCAAAGGCCCGTATCGACGCACTCACCCAGGCCGGCTACTGGGGCGAGGAAACGCTGCACGACATCCTCGCCGCCCAGGCCGCCGCGGTACCCGAGCGCACGGCGCTGGTCGACCAGCCCAGCAAAACCGAGTTGACAGGCCTGCCTGCACGGCGCATCACGTTTGCCGAGCTGGACGCGCTGAGTGACCGCCTCGCCGCGCAACTGCTGGCACTCGGGCTGCGCCATGACGACCGCATACTGGTGCAGCTGCCAAACATTGCCGAGCTGGTGGTCACCTACTACGCCGCCAGCAAGCTGGGCGCGGTGATATCACCCCTGCCCATACAATACGGTGGACACGAGCTGGCCGGTTTTGCCCAGAGCCTGCAACCGGCGGCCGTGATCACCCTCGGCCAGTTCCGCGACCAGGACCTGGCCGCGCGGGCCCACACCGCCCTTCCCGAGCTCCCCATCTGGCGTTTCGGCACCGAGCTGGACCTCGACCGGCCCGCATCACCCGACGACCTGAGTGCCCTGCACACACACCGGGCGCAGCATCCGGGCAGTGCCAACGATATCCTTACCGTGGTCTGGACCTCCGGTACCACCGGTACCCCAAAGGGCGTGCCACGCTCACACAACATGTGGCGAGCCATGGCACGCAACACGATGGCAGCCGGCAATTACCAGCCCGGTGAGACGCTGCTGGTGCCGTTCCCACTGGTCAACATGGCGGCACTGGGCGGGTTCCTGTTTCCCGCCATCATTCACGCCTGCCCCCTGGTACTGCATCAGCCCATGGACCCGCCCCTGTTCCTGCGCCAAGTCCAGGAGGAGCGCGTCAACTTCACCATTGCACCGCCGGCGCTGCTCAACCGGCTCGCACAGCAACCGGCGCTGTGGCAGCAGTGTGACTTCAGCGCCATCCGCGCCTTCGGCTCGGGCTCCGTGCCGCTGTCACCGGCGATGATTCAGGTTATCGAAGGGGAGTACGGCAAGCCGATCATCAACTTCTATGGCTCCAATGAAGGCATCAGCCTGTTCTCCACCCCCGAAGTGGCGGTAACACCCGAATACCGCGCCAGCCTGTTTCCGCGCTTCGGCGCACCCAACATGCCCTGGCAAGGGCACTCCCACGAGTCCATCACTACACGGGTTATCGACCCCGAATCCGGCGCTGAAATCACCCAGGCCGGTGTGCCCGGAGAGCTGTGCATCGGCGGGCCCGCCGTGTTCGACGGGTATCTGGACCACAACGGCGAGGGGGTGTTTACCGCGGATGGCCTGTTCCGCACCGGTGATCTGGTGGAAATAGCGGGCGATCCGCCCAACTACTACCGCATCGTTGGCCGCTGCAAGGACATCATCAACCGCGGCGGCATGAAAATCTCACCCGCGGAACTGGACACCTTACTGGAAGGTTTCCCGGGGCTTGCCGAGGCGGCGGTCTGTGGCTATCCGGACGCGGACCTGGAAGAGAAGATCTGCGCTTGCGTGGTCGCCCTGGAAGACACCACCCCACCGACGCTGGCAGCACTGTGCGCCTGGTTGCAGGAAAAGGGCATCGCGAAATTCAAGCTGCCGGAGCGGCTGGAGGTGTTCCAGGCACTGCCCCGCAACCCGGTGGGCAAGGTGGTGCGCGGCGAACTGCAGGCACAGGTCAAAGAACGGGGAAACCAAACATGAGTAACGTCTACATCCTGGGCGGCAAACAGACCGACTTCAGCCGCAACTGGGCCCGCGAAGGCCTGGAGATCTACGACATGTTCGCCGAAGCGCTGGACGGCGCCATCGCCGACGCCGGCATTGAGCCCGCGCAGATCGAGGTCGGCCACGTGGGCAATTTTGTCGGCGAGCTGTTTACCGGCCAGGGGCTGATCAACGGTTTCTTCGGCCAGCTGCACCCGGAGCTCGCGGCCATCCCGACCTCGCGTCATGAGGCCGCCTGCGCCTCGGGCTCCATTGCCATGCTCAGCGCCATGCGCGACATCGAAGCCGGACACTACGACGTGGCCTGCGTGCTGGGCCTGGAGTTCATGCGCAATGTGAACGGCAAGACCGGCGCCGAGTACCTGGGCGCCGCCGCCTGGCAGGGGCATGAAGCCACCGACTGCGACTACCCCTGGCCGCATCTGTTCGACCGCATCACACGCGAATACCAGCAGCGTCACGGCATCCACAGCGAGCACCTCGCCCGCATCGCGGAAATCAATTTCAGCAATGCGCGCGACAACCCCAACGCACAAACCCGCGAGTGGCAGTTCCCGGCCGGTTGTTTCAGCGAAAACGACGAATTGAACCCGGTCATTGAAGGCCGCGTGCGCAAGCTGGACTGCGGACAGATCACCGATGGCGCAGCCTGCGTCATTCTTGCCAGTGAGCGCGCCGCGCGCGAGCACGCGGCGAAGCTCGGCTTAAAACTGGCCGACATACCGCGCATCAAGGGTTGGGGCCACCGCTCCGCCCCCATCCTGCTGGAACGCAAGCTGCAGCTCAGTGCCGGCATGCCGCTGCTGTTCCCGCATGTACAAACCATGATGGAGGATGCCCTGCGTCGCGGTGGGTTCACCCACATCAGCGACCTCGACGGCCTGGAAACACACGACTGCTTTTCCGTCACCGAATACATGGCCATAGACCACAGCGGTCTCACGGCACCCGGGGAGAGCTGGAAGGCGGTGGAAGACGGCCGCATTACCCGCGAAGGCGACTTTCCCATCAACCCCAGCGGGGGCCTGATTGGCCTCGGCCACCCGGTGGGCGCCACCGGCGTACGCATGGCCCTGGATTGTGCCCGGCAGGTTAGCGGCCGGGCCGGCGGCTACCAACTTGCGCGCGCGCAAAACATGGCGACCTTCAACCTCGGTGGTAGCGCCACCACCTGCGTCAGCCTGATTATTGGAGTCGGTTCATGAAAAGCGCACTGATCTATGATGCCCTGCGCAGCCCCCGCGGCCGCGCCAAGGAAGGCGCCAGCCTCAATTCACTCACGCCCCAGGCGCTGTTGCAGCAACTCTATGCAGCCCTGGAGGATCGCACCGGGCTCGTGCCTGGCGAGGTGGCCGATGTCATTCTCGGCTGTGTCACCCAGGCGGGCGAACAGGCCGGCAATATCGCCAAGAACTCCACTCTCTACGCCGGGTGGCCGGGCTCGGTGCCCGGACTCACCGTGAACCGCTACTGCTCCTCCGGCGTTGATGCCATGGCCCTGGCGGCGCTGAAGGTTAGCGCCGGACAGGCCGAAGTGACCGTTGCCGGCGGCGTGGAAATGATGTCGCGGGTGCCCATGCTCGCAGACAAGGCGCGTGTGTTCACCGACCCGCAATTCGCCGCCCAGTGCCGCATGTTGATGATGGGTAACGGCGCCGACCTGATTGCCACGCTGCATGGTATTAGCCGCACCGAGGCGGATGCTATCGCGTTTACCAGCCAGCAACGCGCCGCACAGGCACGCGAACAGGGCTGGTTCACATCCATTGTGCCCATCACGCTGGAAGACGGCAGCGTGGTGAACACTGACGAGTGCATTCGCGCAAACACCACCCTTGAGCAGCTGGCTGAGATGCCCGCGGTATTTGCCAAAGCCGGCGCAGCCGGCATCGATGCCTTCCAGCTGGCCGGCCACCCGCAGCTTGCGGCCGTTGAGCACATTCATACCGCAGGCAATTCACCCGCCATGGCGGATGGCGCCGCACTGGTGCTGATTGCCAACGAGGCCTGGGGGCAGCGCAATGGTGCGCAACCCCGGGCACGTATTGTGGCATCGGCCACCGTCAACGCCGACCCGCTGCAAGTGCTCAGCGGCTGCGTAGAAGCAACCCGCACCCTGCTCGCTGAGCAAGGCCTGAGCGCCGCGGATATCGACCTGTTCGAAATTCATGAAGCCTTTGCTGCGGTGAGTGTGGTGGCCATGCGCGAGTTGGGTATCGCCGATGACAAACTCAACGTGAATGGCGGTGTGATTGCCCTGGGGCACCCCATGGGCGCGACTGGCGCCATTATGGCAGGTACTTTGTTGGATGAGCTGGAGCGGCGCGGGCTGCAACGAGGGGTGGTTTCGGCTGCCGGGGCTGCGGGTACGGGAAGCGCCCTACTGATCGAGCGCCTGCCCTGAGACTGCGCGGCAAGCACGTGCGTCCGCCGGAACGGGCGCCTGACACTCAGGCACCCACCACGCCCCCATCCTCCCGCGTGATTACCAGCGTAGCCGAGCGCGGCATCGCAGGGCCGCCGTCGGGCCAGTAACTCTGCAGACGACCGCGGGCAAAGTCTTTTGCGCTGGTAGACGCCCCGGGGTGCTGGACATTCACGAACAGGGTGGACCCATCGGGTGTGCCAACGCAGCCGGTGATCTCGGCGCCGCGAGGCCCGACCATAAAACGCCTGACCTCGCCGGTATCCGGGTCTGCCGCCAGCAGGGCGTTATTGCCAAATGCAGACCACCCCTTCTTGTTGAGATTTTCGTCCGAGATATCCGTTTGTACCCACAGGCGCCTGTCAGCGTCGAACCAGAGTCCGTCGGGGTTGGAGAGGCTGCCATCCTGCGCAAGCGGCTGCCCCTCCAGGTCACGACCCTGCCCCGCTTTGCCTGCCAGCAAAAACAGCTCCCACGCGAACGTTGTTGAAGTGTGATCGTCTGCGGACTCGCGCCAGCGCACAATCTGGCCGTGGGCATTGCGGGCGCGCGGGTTCGCCCCACTCGCCTGATCCGGCGTGCGCCGTTCATTCTTGGTCAGGCTGAAGTACACCTGCCCCGTTGCCGGGTCCAGCGCCCCCCATTCGGGACGATCCATCGGGGTAGCCCCCGCGAGGTCTGCCGCCCCGCGCGTGTTGAGCAGAATATCGGCAATCGTGGCAAAGCCATTTGCCGCCGTCAGACCGTTTTTACCCGGCACCAGCGCCAGCCACTCGCCGCTGCCATCGCTCGAAAAGCGCGCTGCATACAGTGTTCCTTCGTCGAGTAGCGAGCCGTCGGCGGAGGCGGCGTGGTACGGGCGGCTCGACACAAATTTGTAGATGTACTCGAAGCGGGCATCATCGCCCGAGTACAGGGTCAGGGGGCGACCTTCCACAGCGGGCGCAAAGATGACTGCTTCATGCGCAAAACGCCCGAGGTGGGTGCGTTTCACCGGCACGCTCTGTGGATCAAAGGGGTCGATTTCCACCACCCAGCCAAAGGCATGTGGCTCATTGCGGAAGTCGCCCTCGGCCGACTCCGCGCGCCGGCTGGCATCGAACCGAGCGAACTGGCCGGGGTCATCTGTTGCATTGCCCGCGGCCAGGTGCCAACGCCATGCACTGAGTGGTTCCACGCCGTAGCGGGTCAACGATACCGGCGCGGGGCCCGCGTCGCGCACGAAGTAATAACGCCAGTTTTCTTCGCAGGCCAGGTAGGTGCCCCAGGGGGTGACACCGTGCGCACAGTTGTTGAGCGTGCCGCGCGCCTGCTTGCCATCCGGGCTCCACGCCGTATGCAGACGCGGGTCTCCGCGCAGCGGTCCGCCGATGTCCATGGGGGTGGCCGCGGTTATACGTCGGTTGCGGGCGTCGCGCACCAGTTGCCACACGCCGTGTGCATCGCGCCGAATATGTGCCACGCTCACGCCGTGGGCATGCATCTCCTTCAGTACCTGATCGGGATCCCGGCTGCCGTCTGCCCGCAGGGGAACGTCATAAGTATGAAGCTCGAGTCCCACCGCGGTAGCGTGCAGGAAACGCGGTTCAGCGTACTCGTGGTTCATCACCAGCAGGCCTTCAGAAGAACCCCCCGCAAGTGGAAAGAAGTGCATGCCGTCATGGTGCGAGCCCATCTGCTGGGCCTGCTCCGCAGCGCCATTGGTGGCGGCGAAGGCCGGGTACTCGCCGCAGAGGGGCTCACCCGAAGGTAACAATACCTGCACCCGATACCCCGGTGGCACCATCACCCGGTCGGCGCTGCCCACCGCTACCGCCGCGAAACCCAGGCGCGAGGAAGCGACGCTGGCGCCAGCAGACGCCTGCACCGTTCGCGCTGGCAGCAGGCCACCGAATATTGCGCTCAGGGCCAGCCCAACGCCTCCGCGCAGGACATCCCGACGCTGATAGCGAGCACTTACAACCTGCTGGAAGTCCGGCTGTGGCACCGGGTCACGCAGCGGCTCCTCATTCGCAACAACAGAGCGGTCGGCGGGGCCGGGAATAAAGCGTTCAGACATGGGAACTCCAGCAGCGAGGCAGTGCGCGCACGACGCGCTATCAGTAGACTTGTGGCGGCACTGTAAACGGCAAGTATGACCAAAGTATTGCGCCCCGGGAAACGCCGCGGGCACGGATGATGGAAAAACCCTGCTACACTGCGCGACCATAAACAGCACCTGAAAGACACCCACGTGACCCAGCTCAACCCCCGCCAGCGCGAGGCTGTGCGCTACATCGACGGCCCCCTGCTGGTACTCGCGGGCGCCGGCAGCGGCAAGACCAGCGTAATCACCCGCAAAATCGCCTACCTGGTGCAGGACTGCGGTATCCGGGCCGACCGCATCGCCGCGGTGACCTTCACCAACAAGGCGGCCCGGGAAATGAAAGAGCGGGTCGGCGGGCTGCTCGGCGCGCAGGCCTCGGAAGGGCTCACCGTGAGCACCTTCCACCAGCTCGGGCTGAAGATCATCCGCGAGGAGCGCAAGGCCCTGGGCATGAAAGCCGGGTTTTCCATCTTCGACGGTGAGGACAGCCGCAAACTGATCCACGACCTGCTGATTCAGGAACACGGTGCCGAGGGCGACCAGGCCGGGCTTATCCAGCAGCGCATCTCCAACTGGAAAAACGACCGCCTGTTGCCCGAAGCCGCCCTGGCGCAGGCCAGCTCACCCGCAGACATACTGTTCGCCCAGGCCTACCAGCGCTACCGCCGTGCACTGAAAGCCTTCAACGCGCTGGATTTTGACGACCTCATACTGCTGCCCACGGTGCTCTTCGAACACCAG
Organism: Haliea salexigens DSM 19537; assembly: GCF_000423125.1. GTDB lineage: Bacteria > Pseudomonadota > Gammaproteobacteria > Pseudomonadales > Halieaceae > Haliea > Haliea salexigens. The sequence continues at coordinate 12,452 of NZ_AUHJ01000007.1, read as the reverse complement.
CCCGAGATACTCGAAAAATGGCAGAACCGCTTGCACTACCTGCTGGTGGACGAGTACCAGGACACCAATGCCAGCCAGTACCTGCTGGTGCGCCAGCTGGTGGGCCTGCGCGGCGCGCTCACCGTGGTCGGTGACGATGACCAGTCGATCTACGCCTGGCGCGGCGCGCGCCCGGAAAACCTGGTGCAGCTGCAAACCGACTTCCGCGGCCTCAAGCTGGTGAAGCTGGAGCAGAACTACCGCTCCACCGCGCGTATTCTCAAGGCCGCCAACACCCTCATCGCCAACAACGAGCACGTGTTCGAGAAACAGCTGTGGAGTGAACTGGGGGCCGGCGAGCCCCTGCGCGTGCTGCGCTGCGCCGACGAGCAACAGGAAGTGGACCAGGTGGTGGCCGAGATCCTCGACCACAAGCTACGCAAACGCACCCGCTTCGGCGACTACGCCATTCTCTACCGCGGCAACCACCAGTCCCGCCTGCTGGAACTGGCGCTGCAACAGCAGCAGGTGCCCTACCACTTGAGTGGGGGCACCTCGTTCTTTGCCCGCAACGAAGTGAAGGACATCATGGCCTACCTGCGGCTGCTGGTGAACGAGAACGACGACAACGCCTTCCTGCGCATTGCCAACGTGCCGCGCCGCAAGCTGGGCCCTTCCACACTGGAGGCACTGGGCACCTGCGCCACGCAACGTCACTGCAGCCTGAGCCAGGCACTGCAGCACGTTGATGCCAGTTCCCTGCCGGAGGCCGGCCTGAAACGGCTGCGGGAATTCAACCAGTGGCTGGGCGCAATGCGCCGGCGCAGCGCCGGCGGTGACGGCATTGGCGCCATTCGCCAACTGGTGCGGGATATCGACTACGCTGACTGGCTACTGCAAATCAGCTCCAGTGAAGATGTCGCCGAACGCCGCATGGGCAACGTCACCTTCCTCATAGACAGCCTGGAGCGGGTCACACGCGACGAGGATATCGGCCTGGATGAGGCGGTAAGCCGCCTGCTGTTGCGCGACCTGCTGGAACAGCAGGAAGAGGAAAAAGCGGGACCAGACAGCGTGCAATTGATGACCCTGCACGCGTCCAAAGGGCTTGAGTTCCCGCACGTGTTCATCATCGGTATGGAGGAGAACCTGCTGCCCCACCGGGTGAGCATTGAGGAGGACAATATCGCGGAGGAGCGCCGGCTGGCCTACGTTGGCATTACCCGAGCGCGCGAGACACTGACCATGACCATGGCGCTGAAACGCCGCCAGTACGGCGAACAGCTGCGCTGCGAACCCAGCCGCTTTCTTGATGAGCTGCCGCCGGAAGACCTGCAGTGGCAGGGCGGCGACGCCGACACAGCCGAAGCCAATGAACAGCGTGCCACCGAGACACTGAGCAGCCTGAAGTCGCTCTTCGCCTGACGATCAGGTAGCCCTTATTACTCCGCCCCCAGCACACGCCCAAGCATGGTATTGCCCTCTATCGTCGTGCGGTTGATCACGCGGCGCACGCCAGGTTTGGTACCCGTGGCACAGTGCATGATGCGCCAGTTGTCCCACAGCACCAGGTCGCCCTCTTGCCACTGGTGAAAGTAGTGGAACTCCGGCTTGCGAGTATGCGCGACCAGCCTTTCCAGCAGTTCGATGGACTCATCGTTGGAAAGACCAAACTGCTGCGGGGTGATCACCCGATCGAGGAACTGCTCAACAATGCCCAGCACCTTGCGCCCCGTCACCGGGTGACTGTGCGCCGCCGGATAGACTGAATCAGGGAAATCCGGAAAGCCGATGTCTGATGGCTTTGTCGGGCTGTAGGGCCCGGGCTCATATCCCTCCACATCGACATAGCGCATGTGGCGCCGCTGCATGCTGAAACTGTAGGCCACTTCCAGCTTGTCCAGCAGCGTCTTGGTGTCGTCATCCAGCGCATCGTAGGCCGCGGCGAGATCGCCAAAGCCGGTCAGGCCATCCTCCTCTGCCACCGTCACCGCCGTCAGCAGTGCGCCGTGGTTGGGTTTGCCCGTGTAGTGGAGGTCGATGTGCCAGTCCAGGCGACCGACAATTTTCTCCCCTTTGTAGAAAGCCGTGGAATACTGGTCCTTGTCACCGCCGTTCTCCAACACGAAGAGCTCCGGATTGGCCTCCGATGTTTTCGCCTTGAGCGGGTGCATTTCCAACGGGCCGAAGGTACGACTGAAGGCGATCTGGCTCTCCGGCGAGACCTTCTGCCCGCGGATCAGCAAGACACCGTATTCGTACCACAGGTCTTTCAGTTCCTGGGCCAACGCCTCGGAAACCGGTTCGTTGATGTCCAGCCCACTGATTTCGGCGCCGATGTTGGCAAGTGGTTTTACTGTGAGACTCATGGTTACTTCCTATTCCAGAATGCTGGGGTCCAGGCGCAGTTCGCGACGGGCCATGGCTTCAAAACAGAACGGGAAGCCGTTGCCGTCGGTGATGCTCACCTTTTCCACCACCTCATCGCTGAGAGGTTCGGCACCGCCGAGCAACTCCACTTCATAGGCGCGTTTGCAGCGCCACTCCAGCGTGATCACGCGCAGGTGCGCCTGGCGCAGGTCTTTACCCACCACCAACGCACCGTGATTGGCCAGCAGCGCCCACTTGGAATCGCCCAGTGCTTCGGCAGCGGACAGCGTGGTGGCCTCGTCCTCGAAGGTACCGCTGTATTCGTTGTAAACGGGAAGCTCCAGCCCACAGTGTGCGCCGGTCTGGTCATAGATGGGCGGCGTGCGCTGCAGGTTGGCCCAGATGCCGCTCCAGTGCGTGTGGTTGTGAATCACCACGTGTACATCGGGCCGCAACGCGTGCAGCTGCAGGTGCAGGCCGATGGCCGGGGTAATGTTCCATTCGCCATCGATAATATTGCCTTCGGCGTCCAGCGTCATGATGTCGCTGGCGGTCAGCTCATCCCAAGCCAGTTCCCAGGGATTGGTGAGTATGGTGCCATCGCTCTGGCGCCAGGTGATGTGCCCGGCAATATGTTCGTTCCACCCCTCGCGAAACATCATGCGGCACATGAGCGCAACCTGGGCCTTCGCGCTCATCTCGGGCAGCAGGGCGTGCCTGCCGGGCCTGGGAGCAAAGCGCTCCACCATGGCCTGATTCAATCCGTCGTATTTTTTCATGGCGAAACTCCCTTGTCTGGCGGGTGACTGAGCTGACTGTAGTCTACAACTGATTTGCCGCAACCGGCCTCTGGGCATGGCAAACCGCCCGGGCCGGGATTATGCGTTGATCATAGTGAGGCGCACCGTTGCCGGCATGGCGGATATGGCCACTTGCATGGCCGATTACGCCATCAGCGGGTCAGGAAACCAGGCGGGCGCGGTACTCACTGGGCGCCAGCCCTGTCCATTTCTTGAAGGCACGGTGAAACCCGGAGCTGTCGGCGTAGCCCAGTTGATGCGCAATGTGCGTGACACTCAGCCCCGGGTGGCTGAGGTAGCGCCGGGCATGAATCTCGCGCACCTGGTCGACCAGATGCTGGTACTGCCAACCCTGGGCCTGCAGCTTGCGGCTTAAAGTGCGCACGCTGCAGTGCAACAGCGCGGCACAGACCTCCAGGCTGGGTGGCTCTGCAGGGTTATCGACGATGATCCGCCACATGCGCCAGGCGATGTCGCCCTGGTTGCGGCTGATGCTGGTCTCCTCGCACAGCCGGGCGTAGAGGGCCGCACTCTGGGGGCTGGCATGCGGCAGGGGCTGATCCAGAATATCGGCATCGAAAAACAACTGTATTGCAGGGCAGTCGAACTGCACGGGCACATTGAATATGGCCGCGTAGTCGGCGCTGTGATCAGGCGCCGGGTAATCCACCTTGAGGGCGGTGACGGGGAGAGCCCGGCCCAGCACCCAGCGCGAGGTCGTGATAATGGCGGCCAACAACTCCTCCACCACCAGCAGGCGCAGGTCACCGAGGCTGTCATGGGCATGGATCTGGTAGCAACCCTGCCCCTCGATTTCGCTGAATGCGGTCACCAGATGAAAGCCCGAGAAGCGGCCGGGGTAGTTCTGGAAGCGCAGGCCGTGCTCAATGGATTCACGCAGCGTTGCGCTGCTCATCATCAGGTACGCCAGCTGGTCCAGCGTGGCAATCGATCGGTGCAGCCCCAGCTGCAGGCCCAGCGAGCCGCCCTGAAAGCGCGCCTGCGCATCACGCAGTACGCCGCGGTGGCTGGTGTCGCTGATCCGCGTCTGCGGACGATACAACCGTTCCACGGATATACCGTGGGCGCCCGCCAGCGCGTCGGCGTCGAGTCCCTCGCCGGCCAGGAAATCCAGCAGCCAGGCCATATAGCGTGCGTCAGTGTTGATACCATGCCCACCCATTTGCGGTCACCGGGAGTATAAGTGCCCCCGCTGGCGGCGACCAGCGCACCCAACAGCCCTCACAATGAACACCCTTCGGGCTAATCCTGCACGCCGATACCCAGGCGCTGTTTCAGCTGCTCGCGCCCTGTTTGCACCAGGGCATAGAAACCGGGAATGAAGAACGTGCCCACCAACAGGGCCGCAAGCATGCCACCCAATACCGTGATGCCCAGCGAGCGCTGACCGAAAGCGCCCGCGCCGCTGGCGAACACCAGCGGCAGGATGCCAAGAATGAAGGACACCGCCGTCATACACACCGCGCGAAAGCGCAAACGACCGGCTTCCGCCGCGGCCTCGACGATGCTGCGCCCTTCCTCCTCGCGCAGTTGCCGGGCGAATTCGACGATCAGAATGGCGTTTTTTGCCGCCATGGCAATCAGCAATACCAGCCCGATCTGCGCGTAAAGGTTCAGCGCCTGACCGGTAAGCAACAGCGCGAGGATCGCGCCGCCAATCGCCATGGGCACCACCAGGATAATGGCCACGGGAACCGACCAGCTTTCATACTGCGCAACCAGAAACAGATAGACGAACACCAGGGCGAGACCAAAACCGAGTAGCGCCGTGTTCCCAGCCTGCTGTTGCTGAAAGGCCGCGCCGGTCCAGGCGACCCGGTAGCCAGCGGGCAGGGTGGCCGCCACGGCTTCGAAGGCCCGCATGCCGTCGCCCGTGCTGAAGCCGGGCGCGACGCTGCCGCGCACGGTGGCGGCACGGTACAGGTTGTAGCGCTGGGTAACATCCGGGCCCAGGGTCAGGCTGCTGCGCACCAGCGTACTCAGCGGCACCATGTCCCCGCCGCTGGACTTGAGATAAAAATGCTCCAGGCCCTCCAGGTCGGCACGAAACGGCGCGTCGGCCTGCATGGTGACCTGATAGGTCTGGCCGAACTTGTTGAAATCGTTGATATAGAGGGAGCCCAGTTGCGCCTGCAGGGTCAGGAATACCTCGCTCAGGGGCACACCGAGGTTCTTGGCTTTCACCCGGTCCACATCGATAAAGTACTGCGGCACGTTGGCGCGGAAGGTACTGAACACGCCGGCCAGGGCCGGCCGTGAATTGCTCTCCACAATGAAATTGTTGAGCACCGTGGCCAGCTCGGTCGGCCCGCGCGACAGCGTATCCTGCAGCATCAGCTCAAGGCCGCCCACCGCCCCCATGCCCGGGATGGCCGGAGGCGCAATGGCCACCACCTGCGCCTCTGGCACCCGCAGAAAGGCCTGTTGATTGATACGTTGCGCCACATTGAACACCAGCTCTTCGGCCCGCTGGCGGTCGTCCCAATGTTTGAGCACCACGAACAGTGTGGCGGCGTTGCTCGCCATGGCGCCGGTGAGAATGGAGAACCCGGTGACCTCCGTTACGCTCTGCACCGCACCATCGGCGGCAATGATATCCGACACCTTGCGCACGGCATCGCGGGTGCGCAACAGGGAAGCGGCATCGGGCAGCTGGATATTCACCAGCAGCGCACCCTTGTCCTCGTCCGGCACCAGTGCCGTGGGTGTAGCGATCACGCCCACCGCCAGCGCGCCCATCCAGGCGATAAAGATCAGCCCCACCACCAGCAGCTTGCGCAACACCCAGTCGACACCGCGCGTATAGCCGCCCGTGATACGCTCAAAGCCGGCCAGGAACACCCGGTACCAGCCCGCATCGCGTTGCCCCCCTCGCTGCAGCAACAGGGCGCACAATGCGGGACTCAGGGTGAGCGCGTTGATAGAGGAAAACACCACCGCCACACAGATGGTGACCCCGAACTGGCGGTACATTTCACCGGTGATCCCCGGCAGCGCCGCTACCGGCAAAAACACCGCGAGCAATACCAGCGTAGTGGCTATGATCGCCCCGCCCACCTCACGCATGGTCTGCAGCGCCGCATCGCGCGGGTGCAGCTCCGGGTCCGCGCGCAGGTGCCGGTCGCAGTTTTCGATGACCAGAATGGCATCATCCACCACCACGCCGATCGCCAGGATCAGGGCGAACAGGGTCATGGTGTTGATTGACATGCCAAGCAGGAACAGCACCGCCAGCGATGACACCAGCGATACCGGAATGGTGACCGCCGGCACCAGGGTAGCGCGCAGGCTGCCCAGAAACAGGAAGGTGATGAGCACCACCAGCAGTACCGCAACCAGCAGAGACTGCACCACCTGGGAGACGGCAGTGGACACATAGCGCGTGGTGTCGTAGTTGATCTGGTAGGCCATGCCTGCCGGGAAGGCCTGCGCCAGGTCAGCCACCAGCGCATCCACCGCGTTACCCACCTCCAGGGCATTGGCATCCGAGGCCTGGTACAGGGCGACATTGACCGCAGGGCGACCACTGATTTCGCCGTAGAACCCGTAGGAGGACTGCCCCAGCTCCACCCGCGCCACATCGCGCAGGTAAATGGCCGAGCCATCCGGCCGGGCGCGCAGTACAATGTTCTCGAACTCCTGCACATCCTGCAGGCGCCCTTTCACACGCAGGGTAAACTCGGTTTCCATGCGCTGGTCGAAGGGTGGTCCGCCGATCTTGCCGGCCGCCACCTGCACGTTCTGTTCGCGCAAGGCCTCTTGTATATCGGTGACCGACAGGCTGCGGTTCGCCATTTTGTCCGGGTCCAGCCAGAGCCGCATGGCGTAGTCCGCTTCGCCCATCACCGTCGCACCGGAAATACCCGGCACCCGGCTCAACGCCCCCGCCACATTGATCTTCACGTAGTTGGAGAGGAACTTGTAGTCCAGCGATTCATCCGGCGACGTAAAGCTGATGATTTTCAGCATGTCCGGCGCGCGTTCCACGATTTGCAGACCCCGGGCCGTCACTTCCGCAGGCAGCGTGGGCTCCGCCAGTTTGACCCGGTTCTGCACCCGCACCAGCGCCATGTCTGCGTCGGTGCCTATGGCGAAGGTAATGGTCAGGGAGTAGCTGCCGTCATTGGCACTCTTGGAAGACATGTAGAGCATGTCCTCCACACCGTTCACCGCATCCTCAATGGGCGCGCCCACTGCCATTTCCACCACTTCGGCAGCCGCGCCGGGATAGACACCGGACACCACAATGTTGGGCGGTGCAATGGGGGGATATTCGTTGACCGGCAACAGGCGCAGCGCGAGGGAGCCCAGCAGGGTGAGGACAATGGAGATAACCAGCGCAAACTTGGGACGCCGGATGAAGAATGCGCTGAACATCAGTTGCCCTCGTCGGCATTGGCGCCCACGGTGGCGGTGATAATCACCGGCATACCCGGACGCACCTGCTGCAACCCGCGCACGATGACGCGGTCACCGGCCTGCAGCCCACCGGTCACCAGCACCATGTCGTCCAGACGCTCACCGAGCTGCGCATTGCTGCGCTGCACCGTGCCATCGTCTGCCACCACCAGTGCAAACGTGCCCTGCTGGTCCGCCTGCACGGCCGCCAGCGGCACAAACAGGCCCTCCTTGAGGGCCGTGTCCTGCAGGGTGACGCGCACATACTGCCCGGGCACCAGCAGGCCATAGGGGTTGGGGATGCGCGCGCGGGCCTCCATGGTGCCGGTGGCGGCGTCAATGCGGTTGCCGAAGTAGTCAATCTGCCCCACCTCCGGGTACTGCAGGCCATCGGCAAGCTCCAGGGTCACCTCGATATTCTTCAGGTCATCCACCGTGGGATTGGCGGTCACCCGTTGACTGATCTGGTCGATGTAGGTGGCTTCCGACACCTGAAACAACGCCTCGATGGGGTCGATGCTGACCAGCGTGGTGAGGTCACCGCTACTCGGGCCTACAAGGTCTCCGGGGCTCACCTGGCTGCGGCCGATACGGCCCGAAATCGGTGCCTTGATGGTTGTGAAACCCAGGTTCACCTCGGCTGCGGTCACCTGGGCCCGCGCCGACTCAATGCGGGCGTCGGCATCCAGTTTCTGCGCCGTGAGGTTGTCCATTTCCACCTGGGAAATCGCGCTCTTGGGCAACAGCTCAAGGCCGCGCTGATAATTGCGCTGCGCGTTGGTCTGGTTCGCCTTGGCGGCCGCCAGGTCGGCCCGGGCGATGGCGAGCGCTGCAACATATTCGGATGGGTCGATGACGTACAGGACATCACCCGCCTGCACCTGTTCACCCTCATTGAAGCTGCGCTCCATCAGATAGCCGCTGACACTGGCGCGAATGGTTACGTCGTCCCGGGCCACCAGCCGCCCGACGTAAACGGATTGCGCCTGGTAGGGCTCCACCCGCACCGTATCCACCACTACGCCCACCGGCGGTGGCGTGGATGGGGGTTCAGAGCAGGCTGCGAGCAGGAGCAGGGAATAAACTGCCGGAGCACCAATCAAGAGCTTCAAGCGTGACACGCGGCACCTCCGTTTTTGGCCTGCGCCCTACTGTAACAGAGCATTAGGGGCAAAATATGCATACGACGGTGCCGAAGCGAAACCAGCGAGCACAAAAAAGCCGCCCGGCCGAAGCGGGGCGGCTCTGTCGACGCGGGGGTGCTTACTGGCTGTTCTCCACCATGAAGTCTACCGCCGCCATCACTTCCTCATCGGAGCAACTCATGCAACCGCCCTTGGCGATCATGCCGGTGCCGGGAATACCGTTGATGCCATGGTCATGCAACACGTCCATGCCCTTGGCAATGCGATCGGCCCACACCGTGGCGTCGCCCACCACTGGCGCACCACCCGCTCCTGTCATGTGACAGGCCATGCAGGCCGCGTTGTACACTTCTTCACCGGAACGCGCCATGGCTGCACCGCCCACCGCTGCTGCACCACCGCAGCTGGCATCGCCCTGCAGACACACTTCGCCCATGGGCTTGATGCGTTCCTCAATGGCTGCCCGCTGGCTGTCAGACAGTTCAATTGCACCGGCTGCCATTGCGGCACACAGCGCCACGAAACTCACTACAATTCGGCTCATCACAATGGAGTCCTCTGTTTGCTGGCCGCGCATTATAGCCAGTTATGCGCCGGGGGAAAACTCGGCATTGTGCACCGCTGGTACCGGTGCGCGGTTTGACCGTACTATAGCGCGCACACCGGTCATCACCTGGAGAAGCCGCATGAAGCTGTACACTTACGACCCCGCCCCCAACCCGCGCCGCCTGCAGCTGTTCCTGGACTATAAGGGCATAGCGCTCGACACCGTGCAAGTTGACATGATGAAGCAGGCGCAGTTCGAAGAAAGCTTCCGCAAGGTCAACCCGATGTGCACGGTGCCCGCCCTCGCGCTCGATGACGGCACCGTGCTCACCGAAGTGATCGGCGCTTGCGTCTACCTGGAGGCGCTCTATCCCGAGAAACCCCTGCTCGGCACTACGCCGCTGGAAAAGGCCCAGGTGATCAGCTGGAACCACCGCCTGTTCAACAGCATTTTCCACGCCATTGCCGAAGTGTTCCGCAACGGCAACCCGGCGTTTGCCGACCGCGCACTCCCGGGGCCGATGAACGTGGCGCAGATTCCAGCCCTGGTGGATCGGGGCAAGCAGCGCCTGGAGGGTGGCTGGCGCATGGTCGACCGCGCACTGGCAAAAAGCACTTTCCTTGCCGGCGAGCATTTCTCCATGGCGGATATTGACCTGCTGATCTGTGTGGAATTCGCCGGCTGGATCAAGGCCGCAGTACCCGAAGAATGCAGCCATATCCACGACTGGCTGCCGCGTGCCAAGGCCGCCCTGGAATCCGCCGGCGCCCAATAGCCCGGCGGCCAGGCAGCGACCTGCAGCGCGGTCACATTTGCCCGCAGCGCGGCCGCGCCAATTCGGTTATAACAGCGCCATGCTAGCCAGCTCCCCGCATCTCCGGCTCCTGCGCGCCGTGTGCCTCGCCACGACGCTGGCGCTTGTGGCCTGCGCTGAACCTTCACCCGATGCGGCTCTCGCTGACTATGTGCAGCGACTGGAACGCACGCTGGGGCACGCTGCGCCGGCAGCCACCCCAGACACCCTGCCCCGACTGCCGCACCGCAGCGAACTCAAGCTGACGCTGGAAAGCGGTAACCTGGGCACCCTGGACTTTCTGGCCCTCACCGGCTGCGCGGTGCAGGTAACCATCGGCAAACGCAACAGCAGCCTGGGCCTCATGGCGAGCGCCTCCCAGCGCCTGTTGCTGGAGCTGGAGTTCCTGCAACTCGCCCCCGACTGCATCGACTACCAGCGCAGCCAGGGGGAGGACGCCCTGGCCGATCTGCTGGCGAGTGCCCACGCGCAGAAGCAACGTCAACTGCCGGCACTCATCTTCAACGCCACCCTCGGCGGCCCCGAGTATCGCTCCTTGTGGCGTCCACCGGCGAATCTAGGGCCGTACCCCGCCAACACCAGCAGCGAGCCACTCACAGCGCTCGCCAATATCAATGCCAGCGTGCGCCGCTGGCTGGCAGGTGATTACCATGCCGACAATATGGCATTCGAGATACAGCTCAGTGAAGTCGCGCTGGGCGATGGTGGCGCGCTGCTCAGGGCACTGGCGTTGCAACAGGGCTGGCTGACGGCTGGCAATGCGGTGCTGGCCGCGCAGCGCGCCGAGGGGCCACTCTGCCGCGGCGCGCTGCGGCCCGCGGCGGCAGACACACTGAGCACCGTGATAGAAAAGTTTTTTGTTGGCGAAGTGCAACCGTGGTCCGCGGACCTCGGACGCCGCCAGCACGACCTGCTGCCGCTCCTGCAGGAACTGGAGCAGCTGGTGGCCTCCGCCCTGCCCCCCGCTTACCGGAACTGGCGAGGCCGACGCGACGCCAGCCTGTCGCGTTGGGCAGCGGCACCCAGGCAGCATGTCGAGGCGCTGCAGGCCGCGTTGGAGCCCTGCGGCGGCGCCGGGGGGCGAACGGGCTGATAATCCGTGATTTATTCGATTTTGTATCCTGGGAAACTCCCGGGCAAAGGGCGAGTCCAAGACTATGTAAACGACGTCACACAGAACAGACAACCGTACAGGGGTACCTCGCGTGAAAACTGCCTATAACACCTTCAAAGTCGCCCTGCTTGGCGGCCTCAGTATGCTACTGCTGGCCTGCGCCAGCGGCCCACCCAAACCCGATGTGGACTACAACCAGAGCTACGATTTCAGCCAGGTTCGCAGTGTCGCGTTCCTCGAGGATTCCGGGAGTGTGGCGGGCGATAACCCCTTGCAACTGAGCGATATCCAGAAAGACCGCGTCGACACCGCCATCCGGCATGCCCTGTCCTTGAAAGGCATCGCGCTGGTGGAAGATGCCGCCGAAGCCGACATGCTGATCAGCTGGCATCTGCTCACCCAGTTCAAGACCGATGTGCAAACCTACGATAGTCCCGGCTACATGGGCATGTACTACGGCTACAACCGCTATAGCCTTTACAATTGCTGGTCATGCAGGGGCATGTCCACGGAAGTGAGCGTGCGCGACTACACCGAAGGCACGTTCATCGTTGACATGATCGACCCGGAAATGGAGCGCTCGGTGTGGCGCGGTGTCACCCACTCACGCTTGACCGGCAAACAGCTGCAGGACCAGTCGCGCTACAATGAGGCGGCAGAAGTGATCTTCGCGGCCTTTCCGCCCGGGTCCGGGGTCGAAGGCGAGGAATAGCAGAGCAGAACCGCCCCTGAACCCGGCACAACGCCCGCCACGGCTCTATTGAGCGCCGTGGCGGCCTTTGCTATAGTCCGCTCCCCTCAAAAGGGTGCGGGATACTGGCGCCAGCCAGCCGCAACTGCCGTTTTCCGCCCGTAGCTCAGCTGGATAGAGCGCTGCCCTCCGGAGGCAGAGGTCAGAGGTTCGAATCCTCTCGGGCGGGCCATCCTACAAAGGGTCTGTACCGGAGACATCCTTTACAGATTATACCGGGCACATGGTTTACAGTTCCGGTACAAACGGATTGGTGGCGGGTTCAACCCGCCCCACATCCTCGTCAAAGAATCCTAGATCATACTCCAAGAAGCTGACAAGCCAGATCTTGTCCTCGACTTCCCGTATTCCCACTGTTTGCCCGGCAAATACCGTGCTCAGGTTGATTTTCCGTTTACCGATACAGATCCTGCCACACTGGGTTACGTGTACCGAGCGATCATGATAAGGGTACTCAGGCTCCTCAGGAGGGTGGTAAGCCTTGGCTGAAGGTGTATAGAGGTCGCCCGGGTA
>NZ_AUHJ01000006.1 GCF_000423125.1 Haliea salexigens DSM 19537 | reverse complement strand
GGTCCGAAGATCCCCCGCTTTCCCCCTTAGGGCGTATGCGGTATTAGCTTGGGTTTCCCCAAGTTATCCCCCACTACCAGGTAGATTCCTACGCGTTACTCACCCGTCCGCCGCTCTACTCACACCGAAGTGCTTTCGCGCTCGACTTGCATGTGTTAGGCCTGCCGCCAGCGTTCAATCTGAGCCATGATCAAACTCTTCAGTTTAATCTTTAACCTCTGCCCAAAGGGCAAGAGGGGATGTTTGCGCGGTAACCCCGCGATAACACCCAAATCTCGGCTCAGACACAGTTCGTAATCATATATCCATAAATGAATCGATGAGTCACTTGTTGTGTCTGAATAGTCGTACAACTACTCCAACAAGTGCCCACACATCTGTCTTCGTTTCTTTGTTAAATAGCCCGGAAGCGCTCTGGCTGCCGTGTTCCCGTTGGTGGTTGCCCCCAACCGAGGATGCGCATTATACGTATCGACGAATGCCCTGCAAGGGCTTTTGCGAAAATATTTAAAAGTATTTTGGGGCCACGCTGGAACCGGGTGCCACGCGCGCCCAGGAAGCTGGCCCCGATACCTTATCAGGCCTTGTTTTGACGCGCCTTGCGCCAGCGTTGCAGTTGCATTACTGGCCCGGACGCGGCGTACACGAGAAAAGCGAGCAGGAACATACTCGGTGGGTCCAACGTGACCAGACTGAAGACCAGCACCAGCACAATCATCGCCACGAAAGGCACACGACCGCGGAAATCAACGCCCTTGAAACTGTAATACGGGAAATTCGCCATCATCAGCAGGCCCAACACGGTGGTCAGCAGGGCCACCAGCACGGCAACCTCCATGGGCAAGTCGGACCCGGTCCAGCCCAGGTCGTGACACACCCAGACGGTACTGGCCACAACCGCAGCCGCTGCCGGACTGGCCAGCCCCGTGAAATAGTTCTTATCCGCCGTGTCGATCTGGGTGTTGAAGCGTGCGAGGCGCAACGCCGCGCAGGCAACGTACACGAACGCGGCGCTCCAGCCGAACTTGCCGAGTTCGCCCAACGCCCAACTGAACATGACCAGCGCCGGCGCCACGCCAAAGGACACCATATCGGACAGGCTGTCGTACTCCGCGCCAAATTTGCTCGAGGTGTTGGTCATGCGGGCGATTCGCCCATCGAGTCCGTCGAAAATCATGGCGAAGAAGATTGCCACCGCGGCGCTCTCGAAGTCACCTCGCATGGCAGCAACAACCGCATAAAAACCCGCGAACAGGGCGCCGGTCGTCATCAGGTTGGGTAACAGGTAAATCCCCTTGCGGCGCACGGTACGGCCGTTTTCAGAGACTTCTTCCTCATGCTCGTCAACGATGAGGTCCAGCGAAGGTGCGACACCCTGCAGCCCCGCATCCCGGCCTGTATCCTTCGCCGACTCGTCCTCCACCTTGTCACTCATGGCATTACCTGTTTAACAATGTGCTGCGAGTATATCAAAGCGGGGCCTCATAGGTCTGCCGGGCCACATCCCACAGCGAGCGGACCCTGGGGTCAGCAAGCCGGCTGTTCAGGCTGCACAAACCAATGTCCAGTGGCGGCAACGGTTCCCACACCGGCACCGCCGTCACCCGTGATGCCATACCACTGGCCTGAATCACCAGCTCAGGCGCGATACCCACGCCCAAACCCAGGCCCACCATCGCCACAATGGCCTCGTGTCCCGCCACCTGGGCATAGATACGCGGTCGACCGCCACGCCGCTCCAGCCAGGCGTCCAGCATATCCTTGGTGACGCCGCGCTCGGGGACAATAAACGGGATATTCGACCAGTCAAAATCCGCTGCAGACACATCGCTGGCCAGCAGCATACGCCGCACAGCGCAATCCGCTGCGGGCATGCACACCACCATGGGTGACTGCAACAGTGACAGGAAGGCCAGGCGCGGTGACAGGTACCCCGGACGACCGCTGACGGCAACATCCTCCTGGCCGGTCAGCACGCGCTCAACACCGTCGGCCTGATCCCCCGTGTGCAGCATGAGCTCCAACCCCGGCTGGCGCTGACGAAAGGCCTCGAGAATGGGTGCGAGAATGCTGTAACTGGCTGTAACCGAGCAGTAGAGGTTCACTTCCCCCGCAAGCTGCTGATCCCCGCGCATCTGCCGCCGCAGGCTTTGCCAGTCCGACACGCTGCGCTGGGCGTAATCACGCAGCGTGCGCCCCGCCGGGGTGAGCTGCATCTTGCGCTGGTCACGCTCCAATACACTCTGGCCAAGCTCATCCTCCAGACGCTGCACCGTGCGACTGACAGCGCTCACGCTCATGTGCAGCCGCTCAGCACTGCGGCTGAAGTTGAGGCTGTCAGCGACCGACAGGAAAACCTGTAGAGCTTTAGTATCCATGAGCTTACTTTGCTATATCCGCAAAACAGTTTCAACTATATAGCTTTTTACGCAAAACGCGCAGTGCCGTATCATTCACTCAAATCACTCAACTCAATCCAATCAATCAACTCAGGGCCATACCATGGGACAGAACTACTTCAACACACTGCCACTGCGCCTGCAGCTGCACCAACTCGGCAAATGCCGCTTCATGAACGCAGCAGAGTTTGCTGATGGCGTGGACAAACTGCGCGGCAAAAAGCTGGTCATCATCGGCTGCGGAGCACAGGGCCTCAACCAGGGCCTCAATCTGCGCGACAGCGGGTTGGATGTCTCATACACCCTGCGCGACAGCGCCATCACTGAAAAGCGTCAGTCCTGGAAGAACGCCACCGATAACGGCTTCACCGTGGGCACCTATCAGGAGCTCATCCCCGAGGCAGACCTGGTCTTGAACCTCACCCCCGACAAGCAGCACAGCGCCGTGGTTGCCGAAGTCATGCCACTGATGAAGCAGGACGCCTGCCTGGCCTATTCACACGGGTTCAACATCGTTGAAGAAGGCATGAAGATTCGCGAAGACCTCACGGTCATCATGGTCGCACCCAAGTGCCCCGGCACCGAGGTTCGCGAGGAATACAAACGCGGCTTCGGCGTACCCACCCTGATTGCGGTACACACCGAAAACGACCCGCGCGGCGAAGGCCTGGAGCTGGCGAAAGCCTACGCCGCCGGCACCGGCGGGCACCGCGCCGGCGTCCTGGAATCTTCGTTCATCGCAGAAGTGAAGTCCGACCTGATGGGTGAACAAACCATCCTCTGCGGCATGCTACAGACCGGCTCCATTCTTTGTTTCGACAAGATGATCGAAAAAGGCATCGAGCCCGGCTACGCGTCCAAGCTGATCCAGTATGGCTGGGAGACGGTGACCGAAGGCCTCAAGCATGGCGGCATCACCAACATGATGGACCGTCTGTCCAACCCCGCCAAACTGCGGGCTTTTTATCTGGCCGAAGAGCTCAAGGACATCATGCGTCCGCTGTACGAAAAGCACCAGGACGACATCATGACGGGCCACTTCTCGCGCACGATGATGGAAGACTGGGCCAACGATGACGCCAACCTGCTCAAATGGCGTGCAGCCACAGCGGAAACGGCATTTGAGAACACGCCCAACACCAGCGCGGAAATCAGCGAGCAGGCCTTCTACGACAATGGCATCCTGATGATCGCCATGGTCAAGGCGGGGGTTGAGCTGGCGTTTGAAACCATGGTCGCGGCCGGCATCATCGACGAGTCGGCCTATTATGAGTCGCTGCATGAAACTCCGCTGATCGCCAACACGATTGCCCGCAAGAAGCTCTACGAGATGAACGTGGTGATTTCGGATACGGCGGAATACGGCTGTTATCTCTTCGATCATGCCTGCCGTCCGCTGTTGGCGGATTTTATGGCGAACATCGACACGGACGTTATCGGCAAGACGATCGCGGGCGACAACACGGTCGACAACCGGGAGCTGATTGCGGTGAACGAGAAGATCCGGGCGCACCCGGTGGAGATCGTGGGCAAGAAGCTGCGTGGCTACATGACGGCGATGAAGCGTATTGTCTGAGGGTTTCAGGCGCTGGAACATGTATGGGGGCCCTTCGGGGCCCTTTTTTATGGCGACGCTGGTTCGTGCCGGGATCGGGAGCGTGGCGGATGCTGGCTCGTGCCGGGATCAGGGGCGTGGCGGATGCTGGCTCGTGCCGGGATCAGGGGCGTGGCGGACGCTGACACCCGTGGGGCTTGCCGGGAACCGCTACGAGCACGTCCGTGTGCGCTTGGCGACGGCCATCCATGGCCGCCGACATTCCCGGCAAGCCCCACGGGCGCCAACATCCTGCGCGCGGAGGGATGGTGCATTGAATGGGCGGGGGAAGTGACAGCTTGTGGGTACGGAGAGCTTGGGCTGTGCCGCCACGAACTTAGCTTTCGTCACACAAGCTTGCCACTGCTGAGCGGTTCAAATCGCAGAACGCGAGGGCCGCAAGGGCCGGGCGGGAATGTCGACGGCCATGGATGGCCGTCGTCAAGCGCACATGGATGTGCTCGCAGCGGTTCCCGCCCGGCCCTTGCGGCCCGCGCGTTCGCTACCCAACCCAGCACCCTAGAGCCTGAGCACTTTCTCCCCGCGAGAGATCCCAGCCACCCCGGACCGCACAACCTCCAGAATATCCGCCTCGGCCATAGCCGCCACGAATGAATCGAGCTTCTCCCCCGTTCCGGTGAGCTGGATGGTGTAGGTGTTGGGCCCCACATCCACAATCTGGCCGCGGAAAATATCCGTCGTGCGCTTGATCTCATCGCGCATGGCACCGCTCGCCCGCACCTTGATCAGCATCAGGTCGCGTTCGATATGCGCACCTTCGGAAAGATCGACCAGCTTGACTACGTCCACCAGCTTGTTCAATTGCTTGGTGATCTGCTCCATGGTCTTGTCATCACCCGTGGTGGTCAACGTCAGGCGGGACAGGGTGAGATCCTCCGTAGGTGCCACGTTCAGCGTTTCGATGTTGTAGCCACGCTGGGAAAACAGGCCGATTACCCGTGACAGCGCACCCGGCTCGTTTTCCAGCAGGATGGAAATAATGCGTCGCATGTCAGGTCCTCTCGTTTTTGCTGAGCCACATATCCTTCATGGCGCCGTTGGGGGCGACATGCATGGGATAAACGTGTTCCATGGGGTCGATAAAGATATCGAGGAATACCAGCCGGTCTTTCATGGCAAAGGCTTCCTCCATGCGCTGATCCAGCTCGTCCAGGCGGGTCACCTGAATGCCCACGTGACCATACGACTCGACCAGTTTGACGAAATCGGGCAGGGAATCCTCGTAAGTGCTCATGGCATAGCGCCCTTCGTACTGCATGTCCTGCCATTGCTTTACCATGCCCAAGTAGTTGTTGCGCAGGTTGATGATCTTGATCGGTGTGCTGTACTGCTTGCAGGTAGACAGCTCCTGGATGTTCATCTGGATACTGCCTTCACCGGTAACACAGGCGACGTCCATATCCGGGAAGGCCAGCTTTACGCCCATCGCGGCTGGCAGGCCAAAGCCCATTGTTCCCAAACCCCCCGAGTTGATCCAGCGCCGGGGCTTGTCGAACTTGTAGTACTGCGCCGCGAACATCTGGTGCTGACCAACGTCTGACGTGACATAGGCATCGCCACCGGTCACGCGGTACAGGCTCTCGATGACCTGCTGGGGCATGATGCGGTCGCTCTCGCCGTAACGACGCCCGGTCCATAAGCCGTGCTTGGCGCGCCACTCCTCGATTTGTTGCCACCAGCGCCCGAGTGCGCCGGTGTCCGGCTGCTGCGAGTCCTTCTCCTGCAGGCTGCCAATAATCTCCAGCAGATCCTCGAGCACCGACTGTACGGGGCCCACAATGGGGATGTCCGCCGCCACGGTTTTCGAGATAGAGGTGGGGTCGATATCGATGTGGATGATCTTGGCACCGGGGCAGAAGCGCGACACGGTGTTGGTCACGCGGTCGTCGAAACGTGCGCCCACCGCGAGAATTACGTCGCTGTGATGCATGGCCATATTGGCTTCGTAAAACCCGTGCATGCCCAGCATGCCGAGGAACTGGCGATCGGTTGCGGGGTATGCGCCCAGCCCCATCAGGGTATTGGTCACCGGATAATTCAGTTTCCGCGCCAGCGTGGTCAGCAGCTCACTGCTCTCGCCCAGAATCACCCCACCGCCCGCGTAGATCACGGGGCGTTTGGCACTCAGCAGCAATTTGGCTGCTTTGCGGATCTGCCCGGTGTGGCCGCGCTGAGCGGGCGCGTAGGAGCGCAACTTCACGTTGTCAGGATAGTGATATTCGAATTTGGCGTCGGGCCGGGTGCAATCCTTCGGAATATCGATCACCACAGGGCCGGGACGGCCAGTGGTGGCGATGTGAAAGGCTTTCTTGATGGTCGCCGGAATGTCCTCGGCATGGCGCACCATGAAGCTGTGCTTCACAATCGGGCGCGAAATGCCCACCATATCGGTTTCCTGAAAGGCGTCTTCACCTATGAGGTGCGTGGCGACCTGCCCCGACAGGACGACCATAGGGATGGAATCCATGTAGGCCGTGGCGATGCCGGTAATCGCGTTGGTCGCACCCGGCCCCGAGGTCACCAGTACCACACCCGGTTTGCCGGTCGCGCGCGCATAGCCATCGGCGGCGTGCGTGGCGGCTTGCTCGTGGCGCACCAATACATGGGGCACTTTGCAGGTTTTGAACAGGGCGTCGTAAATGTGCAGGACTGCACCGCCCGGATAGCCGAAAATGTACTCTACGCCTTCATCTTCAAGCGCTTTGGCGATCATCTCACCGCCGGATAACAGCTCCACAATGTCTCTCCCACTAACGTAAACGCCCGGCGCGTAACCCTCGCCGAAGCAGTTCAAGTTGTTGTGTGGACGTTGCAGAACGAAGCACCTGACCCGGTGCCTGACTGACGACGCCACCCCCTGGGCGCGACACACTGCTCGAGACCCGCCACCGGCATGAACCGGGAGCTCCGCGGAGGAAATCGATCACGAACACCCGTGTATCGGTCGCCCTGCGAGGTAGCGCAGTGTCTGGCCCTCAACCCCCGCCAGTAGGGCGCAGGTTGATTACGGGACTCATGAACAGCCACTGTGAATAATGACAACACAGCAGTAGACCAGTGGCCGGGGGTACCCGGAATTAGTCGTTACCACTCAAGAGACCGGCCTATTGTTGGTGCGACGGCAGGGCTTGTCAACGTGAAAAGTCGCCAGTTGGCAGCATTTGCCTGACCGGGCGCATTGCGCCACCGCGCGGGCTGGGGTACTTTAACCACAAACGCCTTCCAAGACAGGGACGAAGCGTGTGAAAGCAACACTCCGCAAGGGTCTCGGCAGCGCCCTGATAATGCTGTTGGCCTCGGCCAGCCTGCAATTGGCCGCCGCAGACACCCACTACCGCTGGCAGGACGGCCGCGGCAACCCGGTATACAGCGACCGTCCGCCGCCGAAGGGCACGGAATACGAGGTGATTTCCTCGCGCTCCGGGCTCAAGCGAGTGGTCAGTGCAGACGAGGGCGCAGTGCCACCCGAGGTCGTTCCCCGCCCCGGCAACCAGTTTGACCAGGTTGATGAAGCCGACATGGCCCGGAGCAAGAAAAACCCCGAGTTCTGCCAGACGGCACGCAACAACCTCGCCACGCTGAACAAACCGGGGCGCATTCGCCTGCGCAACGATCAGGGGGAATTGCGCTACCTCGATGAGGAGCAGGTGGCTGCTGAGCGCGCCAAGGCAGAAGAAGCCATCCGGCAATTCTGCGACTGACCAAGCGCGCGTTTAAAATCAGCGCGGTTATCCTGGCGTCGACATTCGTCGGCTTTCTGCTGCTGACCCATGCCATTGACCCCCTGCTCTCCAGCAGCAGACGCAGTGACGCCATGAACAGCCTGCTGCGCGCACAACTCCTGCAACAACGCTGGCATGCAGCTCACGGTCACTTCGGCAGCGTTGCGGAAATCTGGCTACGCCCCGATGGACGCTCACTGGCGGGCCACTATGTGCTGCGCGATATCCCGGAAGTGCTTCCGACGGGCCCGGATACACGCAACTATGCCATGCAGGCCGTTCCACAGGGTCGCCAGGTGGGCGACGCCTGTGGAACATTCGCGATTACCCAAGAGGGTGTCCTGGTCGATCCGCCCTGGGCGGGGGCGGATTGCTGGTCACGCTGACGCGGCCCAGGCCCTGGCGCTGCGGTCAGGCCTTGCTGAACGCGCTGCCCTCGCCAGCAACATCCACCAGGATGGTGTCGCCCGCCACGAACTCACCCGACAGAATGCGCTGGGCCAGCGGGTTCTCCAACTCCTGCTGGATGGCGCGCTTCAGCGGGCGGGCCCCGTAAACAGGGTCGTAACCCACCGCCGCAAGGCGGTCCATGAAGGCATCGGTAATCTCGATCGCGAGTTCACGCTCGGCAAGCCGCTTGCGCAGCCACTGCAGCTGAATATCGGCAATATGCCGGATCTGCTCTGCTGCCAGCGGGTGGAATACCACCGTCTCGTCAATGCGGTTGACGAACTCGGGACGGAAATGCTGGCCGACGACGCCCATTACTGCGGACTTCATTGCCGGGTAATTATCTTCGCCCGCCATCTCCTGAATCAGGTCGGACCCCAGGTTCGACGTCATCACAATCACCGTGTTGCGGAAGTCGACAGTACGGCCCTGGCCGTCTGTCAGGCGACCATCGTCCAGCACCTGCAGGAGGATATTGAACACGTCCGGATGGGCCTTCTCGATCTCGTCCAGCAGCAGCAGTGAGTACGGGCGGCGGCGCACGGCCTCGGTCAGGTAACCGCCTTCCTCATAGCCCACATAGCCGGGCGGGGCACCGATCAGACGCGCCACGGAGTGCTTCTCCATGAACTCGGACATATCAATGCGCACCATCGCCTGCTCACTGTCAAACAGGAACTCGGCCAGCGCCTTGCACAGTTCGGTCTTGCCCACGCCCGTGGGCCCGAGGAAGAGGAAGGAACCGTTGGGACGATTGGGGTCCGACAGGCCCGCGCGCGAGCGGCGCACGGCATCGGACACGGACTTCACCGCCTCGTCTTGCCCGACCACCCGCTGGTGCAGGAGGTCCTCCATGCGCAGCAGTTTATCGCGGTCACCTTCCAGCATCTTGGAAATGGGGATGCCCGTCCAGCGGGACACCACCTCGGCCACTTCTTCATCTGTGACCTTGTTCCGCAACAGCGTGCGCTCTTCGGTTTCAGCTGCCTGCGCGGACGCCAGCTGTTTCTCCAATTCGGGAATGCGCCCGTACTGCAGCTCGGACATCCGTGTGAGGTCGCCGGCGCGGCGCGCGGCCTCGAGTTCGAGTTTGACCTGCTCGAGGTCGCTCTTGACCTGTGCCTCGCCCTGCAAGGAGGCCTTCTCGGCCTTCCACACTTCTTCCAGATCGGAGTACTCGCGTTCGACCTTGTCGATCTGCTCGGTGAGCAGCTCCAGCTGCTTGCGGGCACCCGCATCGGAGTCCTTTTTCACGGCCTCGCGCTCGATCTTGAGCTGAATCAGCCGGCGTTCCAGGCGGTCCATGGACTCCGGCTTGGAATCGATCTCCATGCGGATACGGCTGGCGGCCTCATCAATAAGGTCGATGGCCTTGTCCGGCAGCTGGCGGTCGGTGATGTAACGCGTGGAGAGCCTGGCCGCGGCGATGATGGCGCTGTCGGTAATGTCGACCGAGTGGTGCACTTCGTAGCGCTCCTTCAGGCCGCGCAGAATGGCAATGGTGTCTTCCTCGCTCGGCTCATCCACAAGCACTTTCTGGAAGCGCCGCTCCAGCGCTGCATCTTTCTCGATGTACTTGCGGTACTCATCCAGCGTCGTAGCGCCCACGCAGTGGAGTTCACCGCGCGCCAGGGCGGGTTTCAACATGTTCCCGGCATCCATGGAGCCCTCGGCCTTACCGGCCCCCACCATGGTGTGCAGCTCGTCGATGAACAGGATGACACGGCCTTCCTGCTTCGAGAGTTCGTTGAGTACCGCTTTCAGGCGCTCCTCGAAATCACCGCGATACTTGGCGCCCGCCAGCAGGGCACCGAGGTCCAGTGACAGAATCCGCTTGTCTTTCAAGCCTTCCGGTACTTCACCATTAATGACGCGCTGCGCCAGCCCTTCAATGATCGCGGTCTTACCCACGCCGGGCTCGCCGATAAGCACGGGATTGTTCTTGGTGCGACGCTGCAGCACCTGGATGGTGCGACGAATTTCATCGTCGCGGCCAATCACCGGATCCAGCTTGCCCTGTTCCGCACGCTCGGTGAGGTCGATGGTATATTTGTCCAGCGCCTGGCGGGATTCCTCAGCTTCCGGGTTATTCACAGCTTCACCCCCGCGCATCTGTTCTATTGCGCCTTGCAAGGCGAGTGCTGTGACCCCGTGCTGCTTCAATAGCTCACCGGCCGTGCCCTTGTTTTCCACCAGCGCCAGCAACACAAGCTCGCTGGAGACGTAGGTATCACCACCCTTCTGCGCCAGTTTGTCGCTGACATTCAGGATACGGGTCAGGTCGTTGGAAACGTGCACATCGCCCGCGTTGCCACTCACTCTGGGGAGTGCCTCAACGGCGCTGTTTACGCCCTCCGCGAGGCCAGCCACATTGGCGCCCACCTTTTGCAACAACGGTCGCGTTGAGCCACCCTGCTGCTGCAGTAGCGCAGCGAGCAGGTGCACAGGCTCAATGAAATTGTGGTCCTTCCCCAGGGCCAGTGACTGGGCATCGGCCAGTGCGAGCTGCAGCTGGTTGGTCAGTTTGTCCATTCTCATTACTCAGTATCTCCTTGCTTGCCAGCTTTGGGCGCTGGCCATGCATCAATCCATGAGCAATAGATGGGGTGAAAAAACCCTGTTTCAAGTGTGGGATCAGCCGTGATCGGCCGCCGTATTGAGGTAGATCAAGCTCGCCATACGTCCGGTAACGCCGTCACGACGGTAGGAATAGAAGCGCGCGGCGTCGCTGACGGTGCAGAAACCGCCACCGTAGATTGCCGCTACACCCGCGGCCTGCAGGCGCAGGCGCGCCAAGCGGTAGATGTCTGTAAAGTAATGACCGCGACGCTGGGCGGGAGTGAATGCTTCCAGCACGGCCGCGGACCCATCCGCGGCGAGAAAAGCATCCCGCACCTCGGCACCCACTTCGAACGCCGCGGGCCCTATTGCGGGGCCCAACCAAGCCAGCAGGCTGGCAGCTGGCACCGGCAGCGCGCGCACGGTCGCTTCCAACACGCCCTCTGCCAGACCGCGCCAGCCGGCATGGGCTGCCGCCACCACGGTGGCCGCGCGATCACACAACAGCACGGGCAGGCAGTCCGCCGTGAGCACTGCGCAGGCAACGCCTGGATCGCCTGACCAGCTGGCATCCGCTACCGGTACGCCGTGAGCCCGGGGTGCCAACACCACCGCAGTACCATGCACCTGCTGCAGCCACTGCACCCGGGTGCCCGCACCCAATTGCTCCTGCAGCAACCGCCGGTTGGCGGCAACGGCATCCGCCTCGTCGCCAACATGATCACCGAGATTGAACCCCTGCCAGGGCCCGCGGCTGAACCCTCCGCTGCGGGTCGTGACCAGCGCCGAAACCGTCGCGGGCGCCGGCCAGTCAGGTGTAATCAGGGCGGGACTGTGCACTGTCTTCTTCATCCAGCACCGCCAGTAGTGTCTGCATGTCCTCCGGGAGAGGGCAGTCGAACTGCATGTCCTCGCCGCTGACCGGGTGCAACAGCCCCAGTGCTTCCGCATGCAGGGCCTGCCGGGGAAAGCCCCTGAGCGTGCTGATCAGGCGCTCCGACGCACCACGCGGGATGCGCGGACGCCCACCGTAAGCCGGATCGCCAATCAAGGGATAGTGACGAAAAGCCATATGCACCCGGATCTGGTGCGTGCGGCCGGTCTCGAGGTTTACCGTGATGCGGGTGTGATGCGCGTATCGACGCGCCACGCGGTAATGGGTGACCGCGGGCTTGCCATTGCTCACCACCGCCATTTTCTTGCGCTGGCGAGGGTGCCGGCCGATGGGCTCGTCAATCGTGCCACCACCGGTCATGGCCCCAATACACACCGCACAATACTGGCGCTTGACAGTGCGCGCCTGCAGCTGGTCCACCAGGTGGTGATGCGCCGCCAGCGTTTTCGCCGCCACCATCACCCCCGAGGTTTCCATATCCAGGCGATGCACGATGCCCCCCCGGGGCAACTGGGCCATGGCCGGGTGGTGTGCCAGGAGCGCGTTGACCAGCGTACCATCGGCATGCCCCGCCGCCGGATGCACGACCAGGCCTGCGGGCTTGTTCAGCACGAGAATGCTGTCATCCTCGTACAGAATATCCAGCGCTATGTTCTGCGGCTGCCAGCTGACCTCGTCTTCCAGCACCGCATCCACAGTGAGTGCGGTGCCGGCGTAGACCTTGTCGCGTGGGCGACACACCTTGCCGTCGGCCAGCAGCTCGCCGCGCTTGATCCAGGTCTGCAGCCGGGAGCGGGAATAATCCGGAAACAGCTTGGCGGCGACCTGATCCAACCGCTCGCCATCCAGCGCGACATCCACTTCGGCGTTGTCCTGGATCCTCTCTGACATCGGAATTCCTGTTTATGCCCCGCGGGCGATGTGGTTAAATAGCGACCATTGTACGTTCCCAGTCTATCACGCCAGCGGTTACCACCTTGTTGAAATCATTGAAAGTCACCCCGTTCCTGCTCCTCCTCGCCCTGCTTGTGGCGGGGTGCGCCGGAAACGACGAACTCGACGACCTGTCCGCCGACAGCGGTGAGCAGCAGATGTACGAAAACGCCCAGCGCTATCTGCGCAGCCGCAACTACGACCTGGCTGTGCGCAGCCTGCAGCTGCTGGAGTCGCGCTACCCGTTCGGCAAATACGCCGAGCAGGCTCAACTGGAACTGATTTACGCCCACTACGGGGCCTATGAGCATGAGGCTGCCGTGGAGGCCGCCGATCGCTTCATTCGCCTCCACCCGCAACACCCCAGCGTCGACTATGCCTACTACATGAAGGGCCTTTCCGCCTATTCAGCGAAATCAGACATTTTCGCGCGTTTCCTGCCCACCGATGAAAGCAGCCGGGATATGAAACACGCCCGGGAGGCCTTCGCCGAGTTCGCCCAACTGGTCGCGCGCTACCCGGCAAGCCCCTATGCCGCCGACGCCAAAGCGCGCATGGTGCACCTGCGCAACCTGCTGGCGCGACACGAAATCCTTGTGGCCAACTACTATTTCCGGCGCGGCGCCTATCTCGCCGCCACCAACCGTGGACGCTACGTCGTTGAGAACT
This sequence comes from Haliea salexigens DSM 19537, assembly GCF_000423125.1. Taxonomy (GTDB): domain Bacteria; phylum Pseudomonadota; class Gammaproteobacteria; order Pseudomonadales; family Halieaceae; genus Haliea; species Haliea salexigens. Next base: position 229,902 of record NZ_AUHJ01000006.1, on the reverse strand, counting down.
TCCAGCGCACACCCGCGGTAGCCGATGGCCTGGCGGTAATGGCACAGGGCTATATTCTGCTGGGTATGAACGACCTTGCCGAGGATGCCATCGATGTGCTGAAGCTGAACTACCCGGACTATCCCGCGCTGGACAAGAACGGCAACTTCCGCTCGGATTACTCCCTCGACGGGCCAGAGCGCTCCATTGTGAACCGGCTTACGCTAGGCCTGTTCGACCCGCCGGAAGTGCCCGAATTTGATACCCGGGACCTCTACCGCTAGGCGCGCTCCCTAGTCGCCTGGCGTCCACGCCGAGGTAATCGGGTAGCGACGATCTCTGCCAAAACCGCGCCGCGTAATGCGCACACCAATGGGCGCCTGCCGTCTCTTATATTCGTTCAGATCCACGAGCCGCAACACCCGGTGCACCTGTTCGGAGTCCATTCCCGAGGCGATAATGGCCGCCGCACTGAAGTCCTGCTCGACATACAGTTCCAGTATCCGATCCAGCACAGGATAAGGCGGCAGGCTGTCTTCGTCCTTCTGGTCCGGTGCCAACTCGGCAGAAGGCGGGCGGTCGATCACGCGCTGTGGAATGCAGGGTGCGATGCTGTTGCGGTAACGTGAAAGTTCGAATACTAACGTTTTGGGGACGTCCTTGAGCACATCAAAGCCTCCCGCCATGTCGCCATACAGCGTTGAATAACCCACCGCGAGTTCGCTTTTGTTGCCGGTGGTCAGCACCAGCAAGCCTTTTTTGTTGGAAATGGACATCAGCAGCACGCCGCGGCAGCGCGCCTGCAGGTTTTCTTCGGTGGTATCGGCGCGTGTGCCGGCAAACTCATCCTCCAGCGCCGCCATGAACGCTTCGTACATGGGCTCAATGGAGATGACCTTATGCGCTACGCCCAACAGAGCGGACTGCTCTGCGGCATCCTCGACGCTCATCTGTGCGGTATAGCGAAACGGCATCATCACCGCCTCAACACGGTCTGACCCCAATGCCTCTACAGCGACCGCCAACGTCAGCGCTGAGTCGATACCGCCTGACAGACCCAACACCACCCCGCGAAACCGGTTCTTGTTGACGTAGTCGCGCAGCCCGAGCACCAGCGCCTGCCAGGTGGCCTCAAGTTCATCCAGTGCCGGCGCCTGATCCTCACCTGCGAGACACACCCGCTCCCCTTCACGGAAGGCGGTCAGCCAGTACTCGCCGGTGACAAAATTCGGCGCGGTCACTACCCGCTCACCCTCGTCATCGACGGCGAAGGAGCCACCATCAAACACCAGCTCGTCCTGGCCGCCGACCTGGTTCACATAAACGATCGGGCAACGATTGCTACTCGCGCGCTCCGCCACCAGCTCCCAGCGCTCAATGCGTTTGCCGCGGTGATAGGGCGACGCGTTCAAATTCAATACAAGCTCGGCACCAGCCTGTACCGCATCGCGCACCGGCCCGGGTTCCCAGATGTCCTCACACACGGTCAAGCCAACCCGAATACCCTGAATTTGCACGATGCAGGGGCTGTCACCGCGCTGGAAATAGCGCATTTCGTCGAATACCTGGTAGTTGGGCAGGCACTGTTTACGGTACTCGGCAACAATCTCGCCGTGGTGCAGCACAGCGGCGACGTTATAAAGGGCAATGCCCTCCCGGCGCGGGTAGCCGAGAACCAGCCAGGCGTCACCGGTCATCGCCGCCTTGATCGCCTGCAGCGACTGGTTCACACGCAGCTCAATGCTAGGGCGCAGCAACAGGTCTTCCGGGGGATAGCCGCTGAGCGTCAGCTCGGGGAACACCAACACCGGGGCAGCGACTTTCGCCTCCGCGCGCCGCATGGCTTCAATGACCTGGGCGGTATTGCCCTCAAAGTCACCCACGAGGGTGTTCATCTGCACCATGACAATATTGAGGCTGGACATCGAGATTCCGCACTTGCTGAAAAGAGAGCAGTATTTTCCGGGAAAGCGGCGCCGGCTGCCAGACCTGCGCAGGAATTACTCGCACACCACAACGGCACTGCAGCGCCTCGTTCCCTCCGGGCAGGTGCTGTTACACTAGCTGCTCCAACAGAATCAGGCCAGCTTGCCGCGTGACTCGACCCGCGATTTTAACCCGACCGCCCCCACGTGCCGTCTCGCAACAGAGCGTTCTGTTGTTTCGCATTTATGTCGCCTACCGCTCCATGTTGTCGGTGGTATTGCTGATCATGCTTATCAGCCCGAATACACGACCACTGGTGGGTGCACTCAACCCGGTGCTCTATGTCGGTGTCGCTTCGGCGTATCTCGCCTCCAGCGCGCTGTTGCTGGCCGCGCTGGCCTGGCAGTGGCGCTTCAACCAGCGCGCTCTTTTCGCGGTATTTCTGGTCGACATTGTCGCCCTGGTGCTGATGGCAGATGCCAGTGGCGGCATGATCAGCGGCCTGCCCGTGTTACTGGTGATCACAGTGGCCGCATCGTCGGTGATCATTCCCAATCGCACGCTCGCCACCCTGCTCGCGGCCATCAGTTCTCTGGCCATTCTCTCCGACACCGTCTGGCTCATATTGCGCGATAGCCTGGAAATCAACGCACTGTTCCCGGCCGGGCTGCTGGGCTTGCTGATTTTCGGTGTGTCACTGATGGTGCAATTCGTTGCCACGCGCCTGGGGCGAGCCGAAGAACTGGCTCGCAGCCGCGCCAGCGACCTGTACAACCTGCAGCGCCTCAACGAACAGATCGTGCAGCACATGCAAACCGGCATCCTACTGGTTACCGACAGTGGTGCCGTGCGCGTGATGAACAAGGCCGCCAGTGTCATGCTGTCACCCGAGCGTCCGATCACCATGGAGCAAGGGCGGAAGTTGCGCGACTACAGTGAAGAGCTGTCGGAGCAGTTCCAGCACTGGCGGGAAGCGCACCTGCATCGCGCGCAACCATTCCGCGTGGCGGAGGAGGCGCCCACGGTCATTGCCCACTTCCGGGAGCTGCAGTCCGGCTCCGAACGCGAGGCACTGGTGTTCATTGAGGACTACACACCGGTCACCCGCTATGCGCAGTCGCTGAAGCTGAATTCGCTGGGCCGCCTCACCGCGAGCATCGCACACGAAATTCGCAATCCGCTGGGCGCCATCAGTCATGCAGCGCAGTTGTTGCGCGAATCGGCCGGACTGTCGGAAGCCGACCGCCGCCTCACCGACATCATTCAACAACACAGCCGGCGGGTAAACCAGACGGTGGAAAGCGTGCTGCAGATTTCGCGCCGCGAGCCACCGAAGCCCGAGTACATTCTGCTCGCGGAATGGCTGCCCAACTTTGTTGGCAATTACCTGGATTCGGGGCGTGACACTGCCGAGGTCACTGTCGACTGCAGTTACCCCGACCTGCTGGTGGAGTTTGACCAGGAAAACCTGCAGCGTGTGCTCGGCAACCTTCTGGACAACGCTCTGCGTCACAGTAAGATGGCCACAGACAAGGAAACAGCACGCATTGAAGTCAGCCTGGATTTCAGCAAACACCAGTGCCTGATTGACGTTATCGACACCGGGGCCGGCGTACCCGCACAAGAACAGGCTCTGCTGTTTGAGCCGTTTTACACCACCGTCACCGAGGGCAGCGGCATGGGCTTGTTCCTGTGCAAGGAGCTGTGTGAAATGAATAATGCCGACCTGTTTTATCGCACCACGGCACGTGGAGAAAGCTGCTTCCGGGTGGCACTGAACCAGAGGGACCTGTAACGCCATGGTCGCACAAACTGTTCTTGTCGTTGATGATGAACCCGATATTCGGGAGTTGCTGGCCATTACACTCAGTCGCATGGGCCTGGAGTCTTTCAGCGCCGCCACACTGGGCGAGGCCCGCCAGCGCATTGCGGAACTGCAACCCGACCTGTGTTTGACCGACATGCGCTTGCCTGACGGCAATGGCATACACCTGGTTGAGTATATCCAGCAGGAATTCCCAGACATTCCGGTGGCCATGATTACCGCACATGGCAGCGTGGAAACGGCGATTGCCGCACTGAAGGCCGGTGCTTTCGATTTCATCAGCAAGCCGATTGAGCTGGAGCGCTTGCGCAATCTGGTGAGTTCGGCGTTGCGCCTGAAAGACGGCGCCACTGCGGCGGAACCCGAGGCGGATGAGAGTGACCTGCGGCTGGTGGGCAGTGCCCCGCAAATCGTCGCCCTGAGAACGAAGGTCGTCAAGCTCGCCCGCAGCCAGGCGCCCGTGCATATCCAGGGAGAATCCGGCGTGGGCAAGGAAGTTGTGGCCCGGCTGATTCATGCCAACGGGCCGCGGGCAGCAAGGCCGTTTGTCGCCGTGAACTGCGGCGCGATACCGCAGGATCTGATGGAAAGCGAGTTTTTCGGGCACCTGAAAGGTAGCTTCACTGGCGCCAATCGGGACAAATTGGGGCTATTTCAGGCCGCCGAGGGCGGTACCCTGTTTCTCGACGAGGTCGCCGACCTGCCGCTGGCCATGCAGGTAAAACTGCTGCGGGCAATTCAGGAGAAAGCCGTGCGCCCGGTCGGGGCGAGTAGCGAGCAGGCCACCGATGTGCGCCTGCTCAGTGCAACGCACAAAAATCTTGCCACCGAGGTCGCCGCAGGGCACTTCCGTAACGATCTCTACTACCGGATCAATGTCATCGACCTGCACGTCCCCAGCCTTCGTGAGCGCAGCAGCGATATCCCGGAGCTCGCGCATGCCCTGCTGCAACGTATCTGCAGCGAGCTTGATGTCAGCGTTCCGACCATCGACCCCAGCGCCATGACCGCACTACAGCGCTGCAATTTTCCCGGAAACGTGCGCGAGTTGGAGAACATACTCGAACGCGCCATTGCCTTGGCCGACGGCGACACCATCAGCGCAGACGATCTGCAGTTCAACGAGCAGCCGGCTGCGCAACAGAGCCCCGGGCAGCCCGGTGAAGCGCCACTGGAGGTTGCCGCGGCCTACGGCAACCTCGAAGGCTATCTGGAGGATATTGAACGGCGCATTCTGCAAACAGCCCTCGAACAATGCCGGTGGAACAAGACTGCCACGGCCCGCCTGCTGGGCATCAGTTTCCGCAGCCTGCGCTATCGGCTGCAGAAACTGCATATTGAAGACTAAGGACCGCTCACCAGCAGGCGTCAGGTCCGGCTGACCCACTATTGGCAGCCACCCCGGTAGCGTTGAGGGTGTAGGTTCCACAGCGCATATCCCCCGCCTGTGCCCCCACAGGGCGAGCCACAAGGCGATATTGATAGGGATCATCCACCGGCGCGAGGGACAGTTCGTAGAGCGGAGTGCTCTCCACCTCCTGCCCATCCTGGCCCAGCCCCACCCCCTGAGGCTTACTGAACCCCAGTTCGGCAAGATCGGTAGCGTAGCGGCGATGGTAAAGCATGAACTCTTCCTGCCGGCCGGCGATTGCCAATAGCGCGCTACTGGCGACAATACGCCGCCCCCTGAAGACCTGTTCGCTGTAAAGCGGCACCGTCAACATCAGCAGTACCGAAAGCACCACCAACACGATCAGCAGTTCCAGCAAACTCACGCCCACCCCCCCTGGCGGCATCGAGGCTTGCCGCGAACGCTTCACAGCGGGTCAACGCCCGGCTCACGCCAGTAAGTGCGCACCAGGCGCGGTGCCCGGGACGCCTGCACGACAGTGCCCGGAACAAGGCCGCTATCGGGCCCAACAATGACCGGGGGCTCCGCGGGGAGAAGAATGGCATTGCCCACACGCAGCAGCTCCGCGGGCATACCAGGCCCCGCATCCCAACCCGGCGATTGACCGCCCAATGCTGTGCCGTCCGCGAGATTCACCGCGTACGCGCGCCCTCGGCCGGGCGGTGCTTCGCAGGGGTCGCTGCGTGGCAGGAAACTGCTGAACAGGGCACGGCCGCCGTCAATCAGCGGCCGACCCCAGCCCTTCTCACCCGCAGACGCCAACGCCAATCGCCAGCCGGCACCGTGCGCCGCGGAGCAACGCTCGCCCTCTTCTTCCTCGCAGGCTGTAACGGGAACGAGCTGTCCAATCTCCAGGGGAGTGCGATGCCGGGCCAGGGCATCGCCGCTAACGATGAGGCGGTCGCGCAGATAGAATGCATAATCCTCCACACCCGTGGCCAACGGCCTGGCCCGGTTGCCACTGGTGACCAGCAGGCTATCTACCGGCAAACCGCCACGGTCGACGGTGCGCACCAGGGCGGGTGCGTGAAAAAAACGCCGGTCTTGCGGGCCTGCCTCTTCTGCGCCCAGCTGGGCAAACACCGACACAAACCAGTGCTGAGCGCGGTGGTCGGGATTCCCGGCAACACCCGGTGGCAGGTCAATGCGCCAGATGCGGCCGCCCGTGTCACCGACATAGGCTCGATGGATGAGCCCCTCAGCATCGACCATGACCGCGAGATCCGAGGCAACACTGTCGCGCATATCCGGATGTGCAAACCGCGTATTGCCCGCCTCCACGGTGTCGCCCAAGACGGCCTTCCAGACCAGCTCTCCGGTTCTCGCGTCGACTATATAGACCGCATTGCCAACCGGGTCATCTCCCGCAGCGGCGTCTTTGCCCAGGGGCTCTCCGCTGGCCACATCCCGACCACCGTGATAGCCACCGCCGAACAGCAACACATCACGCACCGTACCGCCAAACTGCACGCGACCGACCACAGGCGTCGAGAAGCTGAGCGCGAGGTGGTCAAAATCGCCGCCGCGTGTGCGTGCAAGCGACCACTGCAAGCGGGGCGGCCTGTCCACGTCCGTGACATCGAGAGCGTAGTAGCCAATGCCTCCGCGACGCAGGCCAAAAAACACCAGCGCCTCGTCGCCGTCCTGAGCGCGAATACGCCCATCGCCGTTGCGATCAACACGCAATGCCACCGGGCTGCCATCAACGCCATAGTGGATACTGCCACGCACCTCCCCGGTCCGGCGCTCCAACTGCCGGGGAAGCAATATTCGCGGCAGGAAGCCGTAGACCTCCCGGCCACTTTCACGCCCGACAGCATCCGTGTTTTCCACCACATGCAGAATGCCGTCGGCGCTGCCGAAAAAGATACGTATATTGGGGTTGGAGGTTGTATACCCAGCCCCAGTTGCACCGAAGTCCAGCGCCAGAGGGCGGGAATGAAATACCGGGCCCAGCAGCCACGGCCGCGCCCGCTGCGGCGCTTCGTCCACATCCTCGCCCAACAGCCAGCGCAGGAGTTCAAGCGCCTCGTCGTCATCCACTCGCGGCAGGTTTTCCCGCACGAGCGCCACGCTGGCCCGGTCGGCGCGTAGGGGCAGGAGAGCCTGGGACCCGGCAACCTGGTGTGATTGAGCGGCAACCTCGGTGAACAGGTCCCTGCCAACAGCCGCCGCCGCGGCGCTGGCGGGTGGCACACCGGCGGCAACCCGCTGCCCCGCGCCACCGCGGCGCACAGCATCGCCATCTGCCCCTGTTTGAACGGGCGGCACAAGGCCGCTCAGCACCCGTGCCGGGTCCGTCCAGAAGGTCAGCGCCGTTGCCCGGAGCCTGCCGCCGCCGTAATCCACGGACTCCAGCGCAGGCCGGCCCCTCGCGTCCTCCACCAGGCCGACTGGTGGCATCGCAAGCGACTCAGGCAGTCCCCCTGCCTGCGGTATCAACAATTTCTTGATATTGCCCGCCCAGTGCGCATCGGGGCCCGCATCAAACATCCCAAGCAGCAAAGCCGCAGCGCCCGGTTGTCCATCTGCAACAACTGGAAAAGCGCTGGACACCATACTCCCCGATGTCCGCGCAAAGCCGAGCAAGGCCTCGGCGAGGCGACGTTCCGCCAGTACCGGGTCATCGAATGACAACGCCAGTGCATTCGGGTCGGGCTCATCGCTCAGCGACAGCGCAAACTGGCGCAGACAGCTGCCCGCGACGCTCCGAGGCGCGGCGCTGTCTGCACCGCGGGCGAGATAGACAAGGTGCGAATCGCCTCTTGCGGAAATCGGCGAGCTACGTTGCGCGACCTCGACAGTGAGCTGGGGCGGCAAGCGCTCAATAACGGAACGGACGATCGCCATGACCGCAGCGTTCACACTCACAGGCACATCCTCCGGGTATGCCTGTCGCAGCTTCCTGTAAGCCGATGCAGTGAAGCGTTGACGACAGTCCTGCCCGAGGGTGCACAACGATGGTGCTGCCTCCTCCCCCTGCACCAGCTCAAGGCTCAACACCGTGCGATCCGTAGGCGTCCACCAGGCGTCCAGATCGTCGGCCGACACAGTGCTTGTAGCCTGCCAGAGAAAGACCAGAATCAGCTTTGCCAGATATCTTTGCATAATGACCACCTTCCCTTTCATCAAGCCGGGTCACCCAACCAGCGCAGGAGAACACCCTGCACAACCTGGGCCCGCGGCATGTCGCCCCGCGCATCCCCTACCCTGACGCGCACCTCAAAGCGAATAAATGTGGCCACACCGGACCCGGATGCGTGCGCCTCCTGCAGGCGGGGCACCGATGCGCCCGACCGCAGCGACCCGTGGCGGTGTATCTCGACGTGTGTGTGCAACCGTTGTGCCTCGGGGCCAGCGCCATCCAACAGCGCGTTCAGCCGGCGACTGAGCCCCTCGGCGCAACTGTGCAACATACTGCACCGGTCTCGCCCTGCCCGCTGCATGGCGACAAAGGGCTCCGCGCTACTGCTGATCATGGCGGCAACCCCCAACGCATGCTGCAAGGCCTCTTCACGCTGCAGGAGATTGCCACTCATGCGCAGTTCCAGCGCGCTACTGCGCAGCGTTGCAACGGAGACGACGCTGATCAGGCTTAGCAATACGAGTGTCAGCAAGAGAATAAAGCCTCCGACCCGTGAATCACGAGCTGCCCCATAGGGACGCATCAGGCCGACCCTGCCGCAAGCGACGGGTGCAGGTTGCGCAGGGCCACCGTAGTGCTGAACACGCGGCGCACATACCCGTCGGAATCTGCGGTGAACGGCAGCTGTCCCAGCGTGTGCTGTCGTGGCCCCGAGTACCCGGCTACCGGTGCAACGCTGCGCACAAGTAGCGCAATGCGCGCGGTTACCGCCTGTTGCAGCTGGCCGGCATCAGGCTCTACCGCATAGTAATCCGGTGCACCGTCACCATTGTGGTCCACACCCAGTTCGATATGCAGTCGCTCCACGCCTTCCACCAGGCACTGGCTGAAGACCCCGGAAGGCGCAAGTGCCGCCGCACAGAGTGTTGGAATGCGGTCCGCCGGGGCGATCGAGTACCGGCGCACGTAAAACACACGGGCGAGGAGGCGCCAGTAGTCCACACCACTTCCAGGACGCGCTTCCGCCGCGGCAATACGCCCGGCCTGCCACCATTGTGCCCGGGCACCGCCCGCTGCGAGCCGGAGGTACCAATATCCTCGATCCACTCCTCCGGCTGCGCCCGCGAGCTGCCCATTGCTGAGCGTGGCCTCGCCTGCGGTGCGCCGCACGGCCAGCAGATCACTGCCGCGCTGTAGCATCGACGACGGCAGACAATCGAGGACTGTGCCGTTGACCGTCTCTGGCGCACCGCCGTCGTAATCGACCTGCATGTCCAGGGCGTTGAAAGCGGCGAGCGGCCAGCGTGCCGCCACACCGCAGCCGGGTACGATCGCTGGCAGCGATGGCCGCGCATGCGGTGCAAGCCCGCCCAGGAATCCTGCCAACGTCAGTTCCCTGCGCAGCAGCGCCAGCGCAAAACGCCCGTTCTCGTGCATACGTGCGAGCTCGTCGGCAATCAGGAACTGACGCCTCGCCTCTGCATAAGACCACACCAACATGCCGGCCAGCAGCAAACCCAGGGCCATGGAAATGAGCAGCGCGGGCAGCGATACGCCACGCAGACGGTGGGAGGGTGGCGGATAATGCATCATGGTAAGCGCCCGGCGGGAAACCAGGTGCGCAGCGCGACCACACGGCGCCACTGGTCATCCGGCCCATAGCGGCCCAGCCCGGCACCACAGCGTGAGGGAACCGGAGATGCCGCGGCGCGCGGTCCGCGCCAGGCGATGGCCACGGTTACCCGCTGCTCCTGCGCCACAATACAGGCAACCGGCTCCGGCAGACCGGTGGCTGACTCTGGCCCTCCGGCGAGCAACTCCAGCCACTGTAACAGGTCGTAGGCAGCGAGCGCCTCCGGGTCACAGCGCGGCGTTGCGGCGTCATCAGCTGCCGCCGTGTGACACAGCACAAGGTCGGCTGAGGGCGGGCTATCGGCACGAGGCTCATTGCGCACATAGCGTCGCAGGGCCTCGGGATTGCTGTCGATACGCGCCAGCAGGTCGCGGGCAAGCGCTGTCGCCTGGCTTACCTGTGCGCCCTCGATGCTCGTGCGCCAGGACACCAGCTGTACGGCGAGCAAACCCAACGCGCCCACGCTGAACAGCAGCAGCGCAATCAACAGCTCGATGAACCCCAGCCCTTCCTCGCGGCGCTTCATACCACGGCCTCGCGGGGACACTCGCCCCAGGCCCGCAACAGGCGCGCGCGCCCGACCACGTTCATGATGACACTCCATGACGCCAGGTCGGGCAGGCGGTGCGAACAGACCATGAGGGTTCGGTTGCGTCCCGCCGTACCATCAGGCATGAAGCTGATGGGTGCGACAACGTGTCGGGCGCCCGCTCGATCGAGCAGATGCAGCGTGGGGGACATCGGCGCCCAGGCGCGCAAGAGCACATCCTGCGTCGCCGTTCCCGCGGTGTGGATACCGCGCAAGAGCACCCAGCCCCGGCGATAGTCACCGCCACAGCGCACAACGCCGCTGCGAGCATAGTCGGAGGGGCACAGCGTTACCGGCTGATTGCGACTGACGGCCTCACTGCGGGCGAGATTCAGCGCCATAAACAGGCGACCGGCCTCGGCCCTGATGGCCAGGCGCTGCTGCACCGCCTGAAACCCCGGCACCGCAACCAACAGCAATACGCTGAGCAGCGCCACCACCAGCAGCACTTCCACCAAGGTCAGCCCACGGTGCGGGCCGCGTTGCGACATCTTGTTCATACACAGCCTCCCTGCCAGCACAAAGCTTAGCGGCGAGGCGGGGACGCGCCAGCGTCCGGATGGTTTTGACTAAATCAGACGTTACGGGCCGGTATGCGCAGCTCGCGGGGCAATGAGAAGGTGACATTTTCCGGACGTCCGGCCAGTTCCACCGGGGGATTCGCACCCAGTGCCTGCAGGCCTTGTAGGACCTCGTTGACCAGCACCTCAGGCGCCGAGGCACCGGCCGTCACGCCGACCCGCGTTTGCCCCTGCAACCACTCGGGACGGATATCGTCGGCACTGTCGATGAGGTAGGCCACTGCGCCCATGCGCTCGGCCAGTTCCCGCAGGCGGTTGGAATTGGAACTGTTCGGGGAGCCCACCACCAGCACCAGGTCACACTCTGCCGCCAGTTGTTTCACGGCGTCCTGCCGGTTCTGCGTGGCGTAGCAGATATCGTCCTTGCGTGGGCCTTGTATTGCGGGAAACCGGGCACGCAGGGCATCAATGACCCGGGACGTATCATCCACGGACAGCGTGGTCTGGGTGACGTAATGCAGACGCTCAGGGTTGCGCACAACCAACGACGCCACCTGCGCCTCGTCCTCTACCAGATAGATATCGCCTCCAGCACTGCGGTCGAACTGACCCATGGTGCCTTCGACTTCCGGGTGACCGCAATGTCCGATGAGAACGCACTCGCTGCCATCATCACTGTAGCGCGCCACTTCAATATGCACTTTGGTCACCAGCGGACAGGTGGCGTCGAACACGCGCAAACCACGCACCGTCGCCTCTTTGCGCACCGCCTGCGACACACCGTGGGCACTGAAGATCACGATGCAATCATCGGGCACCTCGTCCAGCTCCTCCACGAAGATCGCGCCACGGGCACGCAGGTCGTCGACTACGAATCGGTTGTGCACCACCTCGTGGCGCACATAAATCGGCGAGCCGAACATCTCCAGCGCCCGATTGACGATATCGATAGCGCGGTCCACACCCGCGCAAAACCCCCGGGGATTGGCGAGACGAATGTCCATCAATGCAACTCGGCCGGCTCGACCCGGTGTACCTGCACGTCAAACAGAATCGTGCGACCTGCCAGCGGATGGTTGAAATCCACCGTCACCTCCTCCTCATCGAAGGCCACAATCAGCCCCGGCAGCTCGCCGCCGGCGGCGTCTGCGAACGAAAACACGAGACCGATCTCCAGCGCCACATCGTCGTCGAAATGATCGCGCGCCACCGTTTGCACGTTGTTGTCGTTGGGCTGACCGAAGGCGTCCTCGGGCGACACGGTAAACACGTGCCGCTGCCCGGGTTCCATGCCCATCAGCACCCGCTCGAAACCGGGCAGCAGGTTGCCATCGCCAACCACGAAACTGACCGGCTCGCCGCCAAAGTTGCTATCCACCTCAGAGCCGTCTTCCAGGCTGACAGAGAAATTCAGGAACACGCGCGTGCCCTCGCCTACCGCTACATCACTGCTTGTCACTGGGGGTCTGTCCCTCCGCTTTGCCCCTGGCGCGGCGCCAGGAAGCTGTCGAGAATCATCAGCCCGGCACCCACCGTAATCGCCGAATCGGCGATATTGAATGCCGGGAAGAATGCACCCGCATAGTGTAGCGAAATAAAGTCCACCACGTGGCCCAGCACCAGACGATCCCAGAGGTTGCCAAGGGCGCCGCCGAGAATCAAGGCCAGCGCTGCCGGCAGCAGGCGCTGGCCTGCGGGAAGTCGATAAAGCCACACGACCAGCACCGCGCTGATCACCACCGCAATGCCGCTAAAGAAATAGCGCTGCCAGCCGCCGGCATCACTCAGGAAGCTGAAGGCCGCACCCGGGTTGTACTGCAGGGTGAGGTTGAACCAGCTGGTGACCGGCAGCGGGCGCGCGTAGGTCAGGTACTGCTCCGCCGCAACCTTGGTTAGCTGGTCGAGCACAATAACCAGCAGCGCCAGCGCATACCACCAGATAACCGGATGCAGTTTACGCAAAGTGGCGTTGCTCCCCGGAGCCATCAACATTGTCAACGCAGCGACCACACAAGGTGGGATGGCCGCTGTGCTGCCCGACATCATCGCGGCGGTGCCAGCAGCGCTCGCACTTCTCTGCCTCGCTGACATGCACCTGCAAACGCAGCTCGCTCAGCTCGGTCTCCGCCGCCGTCTCGGGAGCGTCTTCCAATGCCGCCAGCGAGGCGCCAGACGTGATAAGCACAAACCGCAACTCATCCTGCAGGCTCTCCAGCAGCGCACGCAGGGGCGCGGCAACGTAGAGCGTCACCTCTGTGTCCAGGGAACCGCGCACCAGGCCGGCGGCGCGCTGCACTTCAATCTCGCGGTTCACGGCGGTGCGCACCGCCATGACCTGTTGCCAGTAGGCTGCGCCCATGGCCTCATTGTCATCGAGCTGTTCAAGACCGTTATACCACTCGCTGAGAAGCACCGACTCGGCGCGCTCACCGGGCAGATTCTCCCAGATTTCCTCGGCCGTGAAGCTGAGAATGGGCGCGACCCAGCGCACCAGCGCCTCCGCGATATGATAGAGCGCCGTTTGTGCGGAGCGCCGCGCGCGGCTGTCCGCCTGCGTGGTGTATTGGCGATCCTTGATGACGTCCAGATAAAAGCCGCCCAGGTCATTGCTGCAGAAATTGTGCAGCTTCTGGTAGATCACGTGAAACTGGTAGCTGTCGTAAGCCGCCTCGATTTCCACCTGCAAACGCGCTGCGCGGTCGATTACCCAGCGGTCCAGGGAGATCAACTCCGCGAGCGGCAGTGCATGCTTGGCGGGCTCAAAACCGTTCAGGTTGGAAAGCAGGAAACGCGCGGTATTGCGAATGCGGCGATAGGAATCCGCCGTGCGCTTGAAAATCTCGTCCGACACCGTCAATTCGCCGCGGTAATCGGTGGCGGCAACCCACAGGCGCAGAATATCCGCACCCAGGTCGTTCATGACTGTATTGGGGGCGATAACGTTGCCCAACGACTTGGACATCTTGCGTCCCTGGGCATCTACCGTGAATCCGTGCGTCAGCACCTGACGGTAGGGCGCCTCACCGAACGCGGCGATGCCGGTGAGTAACGAGGACTGGAACCAGCCCCGGTGCTGGTCCGAGCCTTCCAGATACAGATCCGCTGGCGCCCGCAGGCCCTCGCGCCGACGCAGAACACAGGCGTGGGTCACACCGGAATCGAACCAGACGTCAAGGGTGTCGGTCACCTTGTCGTAATCCTGTGCCTCACTGCCGAGCAGTTCCCCGGGCTCAAGATCGAACCACGCCTCAATACCACGCTGTTCAATGCGCTGGGCGACTGCCTCAATCAGCTCCGCGGTGCGCGGGTGCAGGTCGCCGGTTTCCCGGTGTACAAACAGGGTGATGGGCGAGCCCCAGGTGCGCTGGCGCGAAATGCACCAGTCGGGACGCTGCGCCAGCATGGAATCAATACGCGCCTTGCCCCACTCCGGCACCCACTGCACCTGCTCAACCGCCGCCAGGGCACCGCCGAGCAGGCCATTCTGCTGCATGCTGACGAACCACTGGGGCGTGGCGCGGAATATAATCGGCGTTTTGTGTCGCCAGCAGTGCGGGTAGGAGTGATCATAACCCTCACTGTGCAGGAGCACGCCGCGTTCGCGGAGCAAGTCCAGCATGGGCTGGTCGATCTTGAAAACGTGTTGCCCGGCAAAACAGGCCGTATCGGGCAGGTATACACCATTGCCCGCGACCGGGTTGTACACCTCAAGCCCATAGGCCTGACCCACCACAAAATCGTCCTGACCGTGGGCCGGTGCCGTGTGCACAGCCCCCGTGCCCGCCTCGGTTGTTACATGTTCACCCAGCACAACGGGGACATCACGCGACTGGTAACAATGCTGCAGCCGCTGGTGCTCCAGTGCCTGGCCCTTGCAGCGGCCGAGCACGGTCACCCCGTCGAGGCCGTAGCGCGCCGCAACGGTGGCGGCCAGCTCCTCTGCCACCACCAGCGCGCGCCCGTTGCCCGCCAGCAGGACATAATCGAGGTTCGGGTGGAGACAGACCGCCATATTGGCCGGCAGCGTCCAGGGGGTTGTGGTCCAGATCGGGACCGCGATCTCGCCGCTATAGTCGCTGCCGCAGGCCTGCGCGATGGACGCAGGGTCGAGCGCGACGAACGCGACATCAACGGCCGTCGAGCGCTTGTCCTGGTACTCGACCTCCGCCTCCGCGAGCGCGGAGCCGCAATCCAGGCACCAGTGCACCGGCTTGAAGCCCTTGTGCAGGTGGCCGTTGTCGATAATGCGCCCCAGCGTGCGCACAATGTCGGCTTCAAACTGGAAATCCATGGTCAGGTAGGGATTTTCCCAGTCGCCCACCACGCCCATGCGGATGAAATCCTGACGCTGGCGATCCACCTGCCCGGCGGCGTAGGTGCGGCACTTCTGGCGAAACTCCGCCGCCGAGACCTTCACGCCGGGCTTGCCGACTTTCTTTTCCACATTGAGTTCGATAGGCAGGCCATGACAGTCCCAGCCGGGCACGTAGGGGGCATCGAAACCCGCCAGCGACCGCGACTTGACGATGATGTCCTTCAGCACCTTGTTGACCGCGTGCCCCAGGTGCAGGTCACCGTTGGCATAGGGCGGGCCATCGTGAAGAATGAACAGCGGGCGCCCGGCGCGCGCGGCGCGGATCTTGCCGTACAGGCCGTTCTCCTGCCACTGGCGAATGCGCTGTGGTTCACGCTGGGCGAGGCTCGCCTTCATCGGAAACCCGGTCTGCGGCAGGTTCAGCGTGTCCTTGTAGTTACTCATGCAAGCTCTAGTCCCGTATCTGTCGGTTCAGCCCTCGCCATCTGGCGCAGCGCTGCTCATATGTTGTTCCAGCCACGCCCTGGCGGCATCAGCATCCTCTCCAATCTGCTCCCGCAACAGCTCGATTGAGTCGAACTTGCGCTCCTCCCGCAGCTTGTGCAGAAAAGTCACCTCCAGGTGTCGGCCATACAGCTGTGGGCTCCCCTGCAGCACGTGCACCTCGAGGTTGGCCTGGATGCTGTCTCCCACAGTGGGCCGCGTGCCGACATTCGCCACCGCCGGCGCACTCTCCAGGCCAGCGCCGGTGACCGTCACCGCATAGACACCGGAGAGGGGCGAGCGCAAGCGGTGTAACTGCAGGTTTGCCGTTGGGAAGCCCAGCTCGCGCCCCAGTTGGCGGCCGTAGATCACCTTGCCACTCATGCGGTAGGGCCGGCTCAGCAACCGCTCCGCCAACCTGAAGTCGCCGTCCGCAAGCGCCTTGCGGATGCGTGTACTGCTGACTCGCTCGTCACCCAGCTCACAGGTGTCGGTTGCGCTGGCCTCGTAGCCATAGCGTCGCCCCTGGGACTTGATGAACGCGTAATCGCCCTGCCGGTCGTTACCGAAACGAAAGTCATCGCCAAGCACAACATGCTGCACACCCAGCCCCTGCACGAACACCTCGTCGACAAAGGCCTGGGCCGACATTCTGCGCAGGCTGGGCGTGAAGCGAATACGCAACACGCGGTCCACACCGAGGCGCTCCAGTGCACAGAACTTCTCCCGGAAGCTCATGATGCGGGCGGGCGCCTCCAGCGGCGCAAAATACTCGCGCGGCAGCGGTTCGAACACAATGACCGTTGCCGGCAGCCCCAGTTCCTCCGCCTTGGCCTGCAGCTTGCGGATAACGGCCTGGTGGCCGAGATGCACCCCATCAAAAGCGCCGATGGTCGCAACGCAGGGGCGGTGTTGCGGCCCCAGGTTGTGCAGGCCTCTGATCAGCTCCATGAGGTCGGGCTTACTCTGTGAAAGCAAACGCAGGAGTATAGCGAAAAGTGCCGCCCTAGCCTATGCCGGCCAGTGCGGCGCTGCCCGGCGCTCAGCTGTTCGCGGGCGGTGTGCGCAGATGATGCAAACGCGTGCCCAGCAGAAAATGCACCAGAAGATACGTCGCGCCGCCGACACCGCAGACCAGGGCGAGACGCCCCACCCTCACGGGTAAAGCCCACTGCAGCCAGCTCTCCACGGGCGGACTGAGCAGGACAAGCGCGCCCACCATCGCCGCGGTGGCGAGCAGCAGGCGGCCGGCGTAGGCGCCCCAACCGGGCTGTAACTGCATTACCCCGGCGCGCAGCAACCCGCGCAGCAACAGTCCCGCATTCAGGTAGGCCGCGACACTGGTGGCCAGGGCGAGGCCCACGTGCCCGGCATCAAACCAGAACATCAGCGGCAACACGAACAACAGGTTGAGCACCATGTTGGCCGCCATGGCAATGATGCCAAACCGCACCGGCGTGGCGGTGTCCTGGCGTGCAAAATACCCTGGCGCCAGCACCTTGATCAACATGAAGGCCGCGAGGCCCAGGCTATAGGCCGTCAGGCTCATTGCCGACATTGCCACGTCCTGTGGCCTGAACTCGCCATACTGGAACAGTGTCACCAGAATCGGCTGCGCCAGCACCGCCAGCGCCACCGCCGCCGGCACGGCGATCAGCAGCACGGAACGCACCGCCCAATCCAGCGTCAGCCCGAACTCGCGCATCCTCGCCCCGGCGCGGTGCGCCGACAGGCTGGGCAGAATCACCGTGGCAATGGCAATACCGAATACACCCAGCGGCAGTTCCATGAGGCGGTCCGAGTAATACAACCAGGACACACTGCCCGTGGGGAGAAAAGAGGCCAGCACCGTGTCCAGCAGCAGATTGATCTGGCTGACCGACACGCCAAACAGTGCCGGCACCATGAGTTTCAGAATGCGCCGCACCCCCGGGTGGCGCGTGTCCCATCGCGGCCGCGGCACGAGATCTAGCCTGTACAGGAAGGGCAGCTGGAACAGCAGTTGCACAACACCCGCCAGCGCCACACCCCAGGCCAGCGCAAACACCGGCTCGTCCAGCTGCGGGGCCGCGACCAGCGCCGCGCCAATCAGGGACAGGTTGAGAAACACCGGCGTCAAAGCCGGCACCGCGAAGCGGCCGTAGCTGTTGAGGATCGCGCCGCAAAAGCCGGTCATGGAGATGAGCAGCAAATAGGGAAAAGTGATGCGGATCATCTGCGCGGTGAGGTCGAATTTGCCCGGGTCGGCAACAAAACCCGGCGCAAACACCATGGCCACCAGCGGTGCTGCCAGCATGGCCAGTGCGGTGACCACCAGCAAGGTGCCACCCAACACCCCGGCCACGCGGTCTACCAGTGCTCGCACCGCCGCCACGCTGCCGTCCTCGCGGTAGTCGGCGAGCACCGGCACGAAAGCCTGCGCGAAGGCACCCTCGGCAAACAGCCGGCGCAGGAAGTTGGGAATCTTGAAGGCCACAAAGAAAGCGTCGGCGTTGGCACTGGCGCCCACCACGGCCGCCATCACCACATCGCGCAACAAACCGAGCACACGCGAGAGCAGCGTCATGCTGCCCACCACGGCACTGGAACGCAGCAGTCCGGGCGCAGCGGGTTCCGGTGTGCCGGGTGGGGTGGGCGAGGTCACGGCACGCCGGCCATCAGGAAAGCCAGCGTTGCCGCAGCGACTCGCCCTGCAACTGCAGCCACTGCAGGGCAATCAGCGTGTGACCATTGGGCACGCGGTCCGCCGCGAGCAGCGCCAGTGCCTCGCCGCGGGGAATACGGTGCACGAGAATATCCTCACCCTCGTCACGGGCACCGTGCACGGCACCCGCGTCCGCCGCCGTGACGCGGCCACAGAACAGCCGGACGTGCTCGGAACAGGCACCCGCACTGGGATAGTAGCTGGCGATGGGGAGCAGTTCGGCCAGCTCACAGGCCGCCTCTTCCGCGGCTTCGCGATGGGCGACCTGCGCATCCGTTTCGCCAGCCTCAACAACACCGGCGATGACCTCCAGCATCCAGGGGCTGTGCGCATCGCGCAGGGCACCGGGGCGAAACTGCTCGATGAGAATGACGCAGTCAGTTTCCGGTTCATAGGGCAGCACGGCCACGGCATCGCCGCGCTCAAACACCTCGCGCACCAGCGGTTCGCTCCAGCCTCCCGCAAACAGCCGGTGCTGCAGGGTCAGGCGGCGCACGGAAAAATGCCCGCTGAAAGCCGCCTCGCTCTGCAATACACGTGCGGCGGCGCCGGAGAAGGCCAACTCAAAGGCCATCGAAACGCCCGCCGGTGTACCAGTTCACGTCGCGCGCGTGCTTGTGCACCTGCTCCACAACATCCAGCACCAGGGTAAACAGCGCCATACGCACCAACACGCCGTTGTCTGTCTGGCGGAAAATGGCGAGGTTCGGGTTATCGTTCAGGTCATCGTCCAGCTCCCGCGCCGTCACTCGGGAGTCGCGCGGCAGCGGGTGCATGATCACCGTGTTGGGTTCGCAGTGCTCGGTGTAAATGCTCTGGTTGAGACGGAACCGGCCGCGGTAGATGTCCGCCTCCTGCTGGGAGCTGAAACGCTCCTCCTGAATACGGGTGGAATACACGATATCGACATGTCGGATGCTGCTTTCCAGCGCTTCGGACTCCAGCACCTCGTGACCGGAAGCACGCAATTGCTCAACAATCGCTCCCGGCATACGCAACTCGCTGGGGGACACCAGCACCACCTGAACGCCTTTGAACAAGCACAGCAGCTTGCACAGCGAGTGCACGGTACGCCCGTGGCGCAGATCACCGACCATGGCAATACGCAGCCGGTCGACATCACGGCCGCGCGCCGCCAGTTCCTTGCGAATGGTGTACAGGTCGAGCAGAGCCTGCGTAGGGTGCTCGTTACTGCCGTCACCCCCATTGATGACAGGTACACGACTGGCGGCCGCAAACTCGGCGACCGAGCCCTCCTGTGGGTGGCGCATGGCGATGACGTCGGAGTAGCCACTGAGCACGCGCGCGGTATCGTAGAGCGATTCGCCCTTGGCGATGGCCGACTGTTCAAAGCCTGTGGTTTCGCGCACTTCCCCGCCCAGCAAGTTGAACGCGCTACCGAAGCTGACTCGCGTGCGGGTGCTGGGCTCGAAAAACATGGAACCCAGGATAGCCCCATCGAGCACCCGGGTAACGCGTCGGCGGTGGGCGTAAGGCTCCATGCTGTCTGCCACGGCGAACACCCGTTCCACGTCGGGGCGCTCAAACTGGGCGATGGAGAGGATATGACTACCGGCAAACTGCACGCAAACACTCCCGAATCTGGCAAAGCGCGGTATCTCGCACTCGCGCGCAGCTATTATACGGCCTGCGCTGGCCGCTTGCCCATGGCCCGTTCAGGCCAGCAGCGCGTCGCCGTATTCCAGCAGCGCCTCAAGCACCACGCGCTCGCGCGCTGGACGTTCCTCCTGCAGCAGGGCGTCGACAAGTTCCTGATAAGCCTCCATACCGAGCGCGGAGGCGGCATCGGGTTCGGCGATCCGCTGCAGCCGGAACTCGTCCCACTGGGCGCGTTCGCTGGCCGCCAGGCTGTGGGGGAAATTGCGCGCACGATAGCGAAACAGCATCTCTGGCAGGCGGGCATCCTCAAACACAAAGGACTCTCCAGCCAGCGCGTCCGGGCTGGCGGCGCGCACCCGATCCATCGCACGCCGGTCCCCATCGGAGAAAAATCCGCCGCTGTAGAGCATACGATCGGGGTCGGTGACGGGTGCAAACTCACGTCCCGCGTACACGGCCTGCAATTTCTCGATCATGCCCTGCGCATCGGCCTGGTGCCAGTCGCGCAGGGCCGCGAGATGACGCCGGCAGCGCGCACCGTCCAGCCCAATGCGCGCAGCGACCTCGGGGGTCACCATGCTCGCTGGCGCCAGCACCGGGCAGCGGTTGGTGTGTACCGTCTTCAGGCCCGGGCGCTGCTGCCCCTCGGCCAGGGCCTCGCGGCGCGCAAACAGCGTCTGCTGCAGCGCCGGCACCGGCTGCTCGCGCAACACCGCCGGGTCGTCATTCAGGTCGACACAGATCACTTCGTTGCGATTTTTCGGGTGTGTTGCCAGCGGCACAATCAGCGCCGTGTTGAAGCGCTCGGCGCCGAACATGCCGGAAATGTGCACGACGGGTTTCAATGCACCCAGCTGCAACTGCCCCTGCACCCAGCGCTTGTCGCGACTCTGCAGCACCCAGGCATACAGCTTGGGTTGCTGTTCACGCACCAGCCGCGCCATCGCCAGGGTCGCCTCAACGTCGGCCAGGGCATCGTGGGCGGCGCCGTGTGCAATGCCATTGGCTGCCGTCAGTTGCTCCAGCTTGAAACTGACATGACCGTCCTCTCGCCGGGGCCACTCAATGCCTTCCGGGCGCAGCGCCCAGGCCGTGCGCAGCAAATCGATAATGTCCCAGCGTGAGTTGCCGTTCTGCCATTCGCGGGCATAGGGGTCGAAGAAGTTCCGATAGAGCGTATGGCGCGTGATTTCATCGTCGAAACGCAGCGAGTTGTAACCCACCGCGCAGGTGCCGGGCTGAGCCAACTCGGCGTGGATGCGGGCAATAAACTCGCACTCCGCCACGCCCTTTTCCAGTGCAAGTTGCGGGGTAATGCCCGTGATCAAACACGCCATGGGGTGTGGCAGGAAGTCATCCGCGGGGCGGGCATACAGTACCAGCGGGTCGCCGATGACGTTGAGGTCGGCATCGGTACGCAGGCCCGCAAACTGCACGGGCCTGTCCCAGGCCGGGTCAGCCCCGAAGGTTTCGTAATCGTGCCAGTAGAAGGTTGTCATGAGCGTGTGAGCGCGCGGCTCAGATCAGCTCAAGCGCCTGCTCTTCGATCTTCGCCTGCCAGATACGCGGACCGGTTTCATGCACGGAAACGCCGCGCGAATCGACCGCCACGCTGACCGGCATGTCCTGCACCTCGAATTCGTAGATGGCTTCCATGCCCAGCTCGGGGAAGGCCACCACACGCGCCGAGGTAATGGCTTTCGATACCAGGTAGGCCGCACCCCCTACCGCCACAAGATACACCGCCTTGTGCTTCTTGATCGCCTCAATGCCGGTGGGCCCGCGCTCCGCCTTGCCAATCATGCCCAGCAGGCCGGTTTTATCGAGGATAAAGTCGGTGAATTTGTCCATGCGGGTCGATGTCGTGGGGCCTGCAGGCCCAACGACCTCATCTCGCACCGGGTCGACGGGACCCACGTAATAAATGAACCGGCCCTTCAGGTCGACCTCCGCCGGCAGACCTTCCCCGCTGTCGATCAGCTCTTTCATCTTCTTGTGCGCGGCGTCGCGCCCGGTAAGCATCTTGCCCGACAACAGCAGTGTATCGCCGGGCTGCCACAGGGCCGCCTCCTCCGGCGTCACCGTGTCCAGGTTGACACGCCGCACCTGCTCACCCACTTCCCAGGTAATCTCCGGCCAATCGTCGAGGTTGGGGGGCGTTTGCAGCGCGGGGCCACTGCCATCGAGCACAAAATGTGCGTGGCGGGTAGCCGCGCAATTGGGAATCATCGCCACCGGCAACGACGCCGCGTGGGTCGGATAATCCCGAATCTTGACGTCCAGCACGGTGGTGAGGCCGCCCAGGCCCTGGGCGCCAATGCCCAGCCGGTTGACCGCATCCATGATTTCCAGACGCAGTTCCTCGGCGCGGTTGGCGGGGCCGCGTTTACGCAACTCATGGATGTCGACGGGGTCCATCAGGGACTCCTTGGCCATGACGGCCGCCTTTTCAGCCGTGCCACCGATACCGATACCGAGCATGCCGGGCGGACACCAGCCAGCGCCCATGGTCGGCACTGTATTCACCACCCAGTCCACAATGCTGTCGGAGGGGTTGAGCATGGCCAGCTTGGATTTGTTCTCCGAGCCACCGCCCTTGGCCGCCACCTGCACATCCACCGTGTCGCCCGGCACCACCTCCATATGGATCACGGCGGGGGTGTTGTCCTTGGTATTGCGCCGCGCACCGGCGGGGTCTTCGAGGATGGAGGCACGCAGTACGTTATCCGGATGGGTGTAGGCGCGGCGCACACCTTCATTGACCATATCCGCTACCGACAGGGTGGCATCCCAGCGCACGTTCATGCCGATCTTCAGAAACACGGTCACAATACCGGTGTCCTGGCAGATGGGCCGGTGGCCCTGGGCGCACATACGGGAATTAATCAGGATCTGCGCCATCGCATCCTTGGCTGCCGGGTTCTGCTCCATCTCCCAGGCGCGGTGCACGGCCTGTACGAAGTCCAGCGGGTGGTAGTAGGAAATGAACTGCAGGGCGTCGGCAACGCTGTCGATAAAATCATCCTGACGGATAACGGTCATGGCAGGAGTCCTTGCTGTCTGTCTAGGGAGTAGAGGGCGCTGACTGCAGGTTGCGCACGGAAGATTGCAGGTCAGTAATCGAACGGTTGATCTGGCCGCGGAATGTGTTGATAGAGTTCACCCAGTCCTCGTTTTCCTGCACCCGCTTGTTCAGCTTGGCAAGCTCCACGTTCACCCGGTTGACGCTGTCTGCAACACGTTCCACCTCGGCCTGATTGGCCTTGGCGCTGGCCATCAGGCGCTCAAGATCGCCCGCCACGCTTTTCAGGCGCGCGATGTCGCCGGAGGCGCTTTTGATCTGATCGGCATTCGCGGCCAGCGTTTTCTCGGCGGCGGCGACTTTCTTCACCTGGCTGGCGCTGGTTTTCTCCAGCTCCTCGATAGCCGCCTTGTTCCGGCGCCAGGCAGAGGCCCACAGCTTATCGACTTCGGAATACAGCTCCTTGATCTTGACCGCCATGGCCTGCGTGTTCTGGCTGAGGCCCTCATCGGTATCTGAAAGCCGGTCCTCAAGGTCGGAAATACGCTTGGCGTAACGCTCCATCTGAGCCGCGCTGCCATCCAGCGCCTGTTGCAACTGGTAAGCCCAGGCGCAGGCAACGCCAGCCACGGCGAGCGCGATGACCAGCATGAGACGCACCAGGAAGCTGCTGCTACCAGCCGCTGTGCCGCCACCACCGCCCGCAGGCGGCCGCGTGTTACCCGCGCGCCCCTTGTCCGGTTTGCTGCCGCGTGGCTTGGGTGCAACAGGTTCCTGCTCGGTCTCCCGCGAGGGAACAATGGGCGGCATATGGTCGATATCGTCCTGGGACATGGTAGGTCACTGGCGTGAAATGAGACGGACATTATACATGGGCAGCGCAGCGGTTGCAGAGCGGCAAGTGCGGAAGAGGCAGGATTGCGCCGGGCGAGATTGGCGGCCCGGCGCAGAGGGCATTACAGGAAGGCGAGCAGCGCCCAGACGACACCAGTGAGCAGGATGCTCATGTGAATCACCCCGACCACCTTGGTCATGGGGCCCTGCTTGCCGAACAGCGCGTTGGCTTCCAGCGCCAGAATCAGCGCGGCACAGGCAATCAGGCCCGTGGTGCTGGGCGTGAGGAACGGTGCATGCTTGGCGCCGAGCATGCCGAACAGCATAGGCCCTGAAAACAGGGTGTTGGTGCGCGACGCCAGGCCGGCCTTGGCCGCAGCGACCGGGCCATCACCCTGCGCCAGTCCCAGCACGATTTTCTGGTTGGGCCAGATAATCAGCCAGACGTTCAGGAACATCAACGTGCCGGTGAGGGAACCCATGAGGATCAACGCGCTGGCGCCCATATTGCCAAAGGGACGCGCCGCCATAAGCAGAATGAAACCGGTGAGGAAAGTAAACATGGCGCCCCAACGGAACCACCACAGAGCGCGGGGCGCGAGCTTCTTCATGGCGTCCGCCTTGGCACCGGCCTCGGCTTCCTTGAAGTACTCGGTCTGCACGAAGTTGAAGTAATACAGCATGCCTATCCAGGTGATACCGAACAGCACGTGCGCCCAACGAAAAACGAAATCGACGATAAACATGTTCATAGGAGTTTCCTTGTTGTCGTTATAAAACCCGCTTGATTGTACACGCTGCCAGCGTCTTCGTAACTGCTCCCGTGCCGATGTCAGCAGACAAAAAAAACCCCGCACAAGGCGGGGTTTTCAGGGCTATGGGACTGGCCGGCTTACATCATGCCGCCCATGCCGCCCATACCACCCATGCCGCCCATATCGGGCATGCCGCCGCCGGAAGACTTGTCTTCCGGTGAATCGGCGATCATCACCTGGGTGGTGATCATCAGCGCGGCAACGGAGCCCGCGGCCTGCAATGCAGTGCGGGTGACCTTGGCGGGGTCGAGAATACCCATCTCGATCATGTCGCCGTATTCACCGGTCGCTGCGTTGTAGCCGTAGTTGCCCTTGCCCTGGCGCACCTTGTCCAGTACTACCGAAGGTTCACCACCGGCGTTGGCAACGATCTGGCGCAGGGGGTTTTCCATGGCGCGCAGCGCTGCAGCGATACCGTGGTTCTGGTCTTCGTTGTCGCCCTTGAGGTCGCGGATGGCATCCACGGCACGCACCAGCGCAACACCACCACCAGCCACAACGCCTTCTTCAACCGCGGCACGTGTGGCGTGCAGAGCATCTTCAACGCGGGCTTTCTTCTCTTTCATCTCGATCTCGGTGGCAGCGCCTACCTTGATCACGGCAACACCGCCGGCCAGCTTGGCAACACGCTCCTGCAGCTTCTCGCGGTCGTAATCGGAAGAGGTGTTCTCGATCTGTACACGCACTTCCTTGACGCGGGCTTCAATGGCTGCAGCTTCACCAGCACCGTCGATGATGGTCGTGTTGTCCTTGTCCATGGTCACGCGCTTGGCGCTGCCCAGGTGCTCCAGCGTGGTGGACTCGAGGTCCATGCCCACTTCCTCGGAGATCACGGTACCGCCGGTCAGGATGGCGATATCCTGCAGCATCGCCTTGCGACGATCGCCGAAGCCGGGAGCTTTACAGGCCGCAACCTTGACGATGCCGCGCATATTGTTGACCACCAGAGTCGCCAGGGCTTCGCCTTCTACGTCTTCGGCAATGATCACCAGGGGACGCGAAGACTTGGCGACCTGCTCCAGCAGGGGCAGCATTTCGCGGATGTTGGAGATTTTCTTGTCGACCAGCAGAATGAAGGGCGACTCGACGTCGGCACTCATGTTCTCCTGGTTGTTGATGAAGTAGGGAGACAGGTAACCGCGGTCGAACTGCATACCTTCTACCACGTCCAGCTCGTTTTCCAGGCCGGAGCCTTCTTCCACGGTGATCACGCCTTCCTTGCCGACCTTGTCCATCGCTTCCGCGATGATCTGTCCCACAGCGTGGTCGCTATTGGCAGAGATGGTGCCCACCTGGGCAATCGCCTTGCTGTCTTCACAGGGCTTGGCGGCGTCCTGGATCTGCGCTACCGCGGCAGCAATCGCTTTGTCGATGCCGCGCTTCAGGTCCATCGGGTTCATACCGGCGGCCACTGACTTGAGGCCCTCGTTAACAATGGATTGTGCGAGAACGGTGGCGGTGGTGGTGCCATCGCCGGCCTGGTCAGACGCCTGCGAGGCAACTTCCTTGACCATCTGTGCGCCCATGTTCTCGAACTTGTCCTTCAGCTCGATTTCCTTGGCGACGGATACGCCGTCCTTGGTTACGGTAGGGGCACCGAAGGACTTGTCCAGAATGACGTTGCGGCCCTTGGGACCGAGAGTGGCCTTTACTGCGTCGGCCAGTACGTTGATACCTTTCAGCATGCGCTGGCGCGCGTCATCGCCGAAAATTACATCTTTAGCTGCCATGATCAGAATCCTTTAATTCAATACTAGATTGTTGGGAAACGGCTGAAAGTCACTCGACGATTGCGAAGATTTCGCTTTCACCCATGATGATCAGTTTTTCACCATCGACCTCGATAGTGTTGCTGCCGGCGTACTGGCCAAACACCACCTTGTCGCCGACCTTGACGGCCAGGGCACGCAGCTCGCCGTTTTCCAGCACCTTGCCGTCGCCAACCGCAATCACTTCACCCTGGTTCGGCTTTTCCTTGGCGGAACCCGGCAGGACAATGCCACCAGCCGTGGTTTCTTCCTCTTCCTTGCGACGAACGACCACACGGTCGTACAGCGGACGAATTTTCATTGATCACGTTCTCCTGATTACAGTGTTATACAGGCCCGCGTTGGGCAGACCCCTTCGGGGCTTGCTCGGGATATTGGGGCTTGCGGGAAGAATTCAAGGGATTTCTGGCACTCTTTTTCCGAGAGTGCCAGATTTATGGGCGCACCGGCGCCAGGGCCGGGCATCGTCTCGCAAACGCATTCGAGACAGAATCACTTTATTTATATTTTTCAGAGAGTTAGGGGAGACCTACTCATCAACCCGACGGAACTCCCCCTCCAGCGTGGTGGGGCCGGCACTGTCCTGTTCCGGGCGATAGGGTTGCGCCTGCGGGCCACTCAACCAGCGCACCAGGCGCCGCCGCAATGGCCCGATCATCACCACCAGGGCCGCCACGTCCGACAACAGGCCAGGCACCATCAGCAATACGGCTGCCAGGCCCATCGCCATGTCATCCAGCAACAGCTGCGGCCCGGGTACCGCGCCCTGCTGGGCGTCACGCAGGCGCTGGAAAATGTCCATACCCTGGCGGCGCAGCAGCCAGAACCCCAGCAGCAGGGTGAACAGCACATAGGCCAGTGCAGTCAATGCACTGGTCTCAATGCCCAGCTGGATCAGGGTCAGCAGCTCCAGCCAGGGCAATAACAGAATCAACAATCGCATGATGGGAAGCCCCTCCTGAGTACACAGTATGGGGTCTTAATGGTGAAATACAACGTGGCGCAACCGGCCCCGACTTGCCCCTCCTCGCGAAAAGCCTGACCATACCGGGGTGAATGACCACCCCGCGGCCGCCTTCGTACGCGGCAGGAGCCGACCCCCGATGCACTCACCGCCACCCAAGGTGACCGAACTGGAAAACCGCTGCGTAGAGGATGATGCAGAGCGCCTGACGCAGCGGATACGCAACTGGCAACCGGCTGCAGCCACCCCCGCTAGCGGCGCGGCAATGGCCGGGGAGTCGAGCACCACGTGGACTCTGAGCAATGGCCTGCCGGAGATTCGGGCCCCGCAGCTGACCGCAGAAGTGCTGCACGAAGCGGTACGCAGCCACGGGGCGCTACTGGTGCGTAACCTGCTCCCCGAATCGCTGCATCCCGATCTGGTGCGGACCATTGATCGTGTTACCGCCGCCTGTGAAGGCACGAAGCCGTTCACCCGGCATTACTTTGCCCCGCCTGACGCTCTGCGCGAGAAAATGCCGGGGGGTGAGCTGGGGCGCTCACGGGCCTTTCACCGCGACTCCGGTTCTGCCATGTGCGCCGAAGCGCCCAGCGTGGCAGAGTCCCTGCTTGAGCTGTACGCCAGCCTTGGCCTGAAAGCGCTGTTGACCGACTACCTGGGTGAGGCGCCCTGCCTGTCGGTGAAAAAATGGGTGCTGCGCAAGACCCGTTTGCCCGTGCACCAGGCGGGATGGCATCAGGATGGCGCCTTCATGGGCGCAGACATCAACAGCATCAACCTCTGGATACCACTCACACGCTGCGGCGGAGACACCGGAGCGCCCGGCATGGACGTGGTGCCGACGCGCCTGACGGAGATTGTCGCTGCCAATGGCGCACTCTTCGACTGGTCTGTGAGCCCGGAGTCGGTCAACGACCACTTCCGTGAAACACCGCCCGTCGCGCCGGTGTTTAACGCGGGCGATGCACTGCTGTTCGATCACCTTTTCCTGCACCGCACACAATACCGCAGCGACTTCCAGCGCCCACGCTACGCCATTGAAACCTGGTTCTTCGGCCAAAGCGCCGCGCCCCTGAACCAGGTGCCGGTCAGCTGGTAGACAGGACCGCGCTACTCAACCTTCGTCCCGAGGCTGTTCGCGATTGCGAAAACGCCGTTGCCGCAGCCGCTCGTAGATCATGTCTTCACGCAACGCCTGGTCCTAGTGCTCCTCTGGCAGGGCGTGCAGCGATGCATCCCAGGGCACAACCGTGTAGTGCCGTTTGTGCCAGTAATACTGCAGATCAGGCGAGCGCCAGCCGCGATAGATCTCATCCCAGGACTGGCGTGCAAAATGCGGCTGCAGGCATTGTTCCGTCAGCGGCTCTCCGGCCGGTTGGTAGCGGAAATCCACGGACAGGCGCATGCGGCTCGGGTGCCGGTTGGGCAGGGCACGGTGTACCGTGAGTGCCGGGAACAACAGCACATCCCCGGCGCAAAAATCCGCTGTTGCCCAGCGCGCAGTGGCCAGCTCCTCCGGCAGTACTGCCTGTCGGTTGCCGGGGCCGAGGTGAAATGACAAGGGCAGCACCCCGCTGCGGTGTGAACCGGGCAGAATCGCCAGCGGGCCGCTGTCCAGGGGGCAGTCAGCCAGTGGTATCCAGGCTGCGGTCAGGCGCGGGGTGCCCTGGTTGTTACGGAAATCCTGATGAGGCGGGGTGGTGACCTCGGGGTTGTCGGGGAAGACCAGGCGCATGACGCCGAGTGGATGAGGAAATGCGCCCTCCCCCAGTAGCAAGGTCATCAGTTGCAGCAACGCCGGCTCGTGGGCCAGGGAATGGAAGCTCTCCAGCCGCTGGATTCGGTCAATGGCTTCAAAATAGCGGGGCTCGCCCTCGCGACAGGGCAGCACCTGCGCCTGTGCCGCCAACCGGTCTGGCCCGCCGCGTATCCAGCCGATCGCCTGCAATACGCCGGTAACGTCCTCACGCACGGCATGCAGCACATCCGGCGGCAACAAGCCGCGCAGGAACAGGTAGCCGTCTTGCTCCATTTGAGCCCGCAAGGCTGGCGCATCCGGCAGCAGCGCATTGGCAACCTTGAGCGGGAGATACTCGGGCATGTCGGACGTCATGGCGATCATCACTGGACTCAACTGCGTCAATCTTGCGCAGTGCGCGCAGCGAAGTAAAGTGCCGCGCGCCCGCAGGAGAAGGGCTGTGCAGATGGCTTGCCCCCGGCGGCGAAAAATAACACCATACGCGCCAGGCGCAATGTGAGACGGTTCGTGGAAACAGGCACGCGAGGCACTAACCAACGCATCTGGCAGGTCGTGTCCGGTATCCCCCGGGGCCGGGTGTCGACCTACGGCGACATTGCGCGTTTCGCGGGGCTTGGGCGCGCGGCCCGCCGGGTGGGCTGGGCCCTGCGCCAGCTGCCTGGCGATACGCGTGTTCCCTGGCACCGGGTGATCAACAGCGCCGGCAAGTTGGCATTGCCCGCGGACTCCGCCGCAGGCCGTTTGCAGCGCGAGCGGCTTCTGCGTGAGGGCGTTCCCCTGCGCACTGGCGATCGTATCGCACTCGCCACCTACCGCTGGAGACCGGAAACCGGCTCGCCATGCTGAACCCCTCCGGGGCCACTCCCAGCGGAGCAACGGTCACCTCAACACTGGATCTCGCAGAAGGCCTGCGCGACCGTCGCCGCTACCTGCGTGAGCTGGACTGTGCGCGAGGCCTGGCGATTTTGCTGGTGTTCCTGTTCCACGCCTGGGGGCTCAGCAGCCTGCAGTTACCCAGCAGTGCAACGCCGGGGCTTTCATTGATTGCGGGTGGCAACACCGGCGTCACCCTGTTTTTCGTCTTGAGTGGTTTCCTGCTCTCTCTGCCCTGGCTGCGCCACGCTGCAGACGCGACGCAACCGAAGCCGCTACTGGCCGCCTACTTCAAAGCGCGGGCACTGCGCATTGTGCCGCTTTACTACATTGCCCTGCTGCTGACCTGGTTGCTTACCGGCAATACCGCCACCGTCGCCCGGGCAGCCCTGTTCCAGTTCGTTGGCTTTCAGGCCTTTCCCTACAGTGTTGTCTGGTGGACGCTGGTGACGGAGGTGCAATTCTACCTTCTGCTACCGGTCGGCATGGTGCTCTGGACACGGGGCCGCTGGCCACGTCTGCTGTGCATCGCCCTGCTGCTGGCCTGGGCAGCCTGCTATGCAAACCTTGTGCTCTTTGGGGAACTGGCCAGCGATAAATCATTCTTGCTCACCAAATCGGTATTTGCGCGCGCGCCCGCTTTCCTTGCCGGTATAATAGCGGCGGCAATCTGGCTGCGCCTGTTGCAGGCACCGGCCTGGTCACGGCAGCGCCAGCTTGCGCGCTGGGGCGTTTTACTGCTGCTGCTGACAGCCCTCGTACTGCTCGAGCGCCTTCTGCTGGCTGTGACACAGATGGGAACGGGAGCTGCAGAAAGCAGCTGGCACATCCACCACAGCTACGAGGCGGCACTTTGGGCGGTTATCATCCTCTGCCTGCTGCTCGGGAATTTACCCGCGAAAGGCCTGCTGGTGAATCGTGGGCTGGCAATTGTCGGCAAACTCTCCTATTCACTGTACCTGGTACATGTGCCCGTACTGTTCTACCTGATCTATCCCATGCGCGAATCCATGGGCGCCGCAGCGTACCATGCGTCAGGCTGGCTCTATCTCATGCCCGCGGCAGCGCTCGCGCTGTCGCTGGCGCTCTCCCTGGCAAGCTATCAGTGGCTGGAAAAGCCTTTCCTGCGCCGCAAACGCGCGCTACCCGTGTAGAATCAAACCCCATGCCGCAAACACCCAACATCCTCCTGCTGATGACGGATCAGCAGCGCCACGACTCCTTCGGTTACAGTCGTCAGGGAGAGGCAACCGACACGCCGCACCTGGACGCGCTGGCGGCAGGTGGCGTGATCTTCGCGCACGCCTACAGCAGCGACACGGCCTGTATCCCGGCACGCTCCTCCCTGCTCACGGGACTACTCCCTCACCGTGTACCCCGCGGCGGTGGCGACCGACCGCGCGCCAAAACTGCCAGTGGCCTGGCACTGACCGAAGGTTACTGGACGCTGGCGCATGCGCTGAGGGATGCGGGCTACGACACAGCCCTGTTTGGTAAAATGCATTTTTCGCCCATACGTGCCCAGCACGGTTTTGACACCATGGCCATGTGCGAACACCTGCCCGCAGGCTATCCGCGTGATGAAGCCGACGACTACCGCCGCTGGATCAACGCCACCGGCCGCGAAGATGTGCGCTTCCAGCGACCAGGCATGCCGCGCGTTTTCCCCTATGCGCAGGAGTATCACCCCACGCACTGGATCACCCACCACGCCCGGCAATTCCTTGACACCCCGGCCCGGCGCAGCAAACCGTGGTTTGCAGTGGTTTCCTACACCGACCCACACACACCCTACAGCCCCCCCGAGCCCTATGCTTCTCGCTATCGCGCAGCAGACCAGGTGCTGCCGCAATCCGGCATGGAGAGCAACAACGGCCTACCCTGGCCCTTCTCCAACATCACTGTGCGCCACCCGCGTGGCACGTTTTTCGAGCCCGATCGCGTGGACCACCACCCCGCCGAGCACCTGCCCAACGTTCTGGCCGCGATACGCGCGGGAATCAACCATGTCGACGACAAGATCGGTGAGCTGCTTGCAGGTGTAGACCTCAGCAACACACTGGTGATCTTTCTCTCTGATCACGGCGACTACGGCGGCCACCGCGGTTTCCTCGGCAAGATTCCCTGGCTACCCTTCGATGACATCGCCCGCGTGCCCTTCTTCATGACTGGGGCCGGGGTCAGTGGTGCTCGCAGGGTGACCGAGCCGGTGCAGAGTTTTGACTACGTTGCCACCGTCCTCGATCTGGTGGGGCTGCCCGCTCCCTGCAGTGACCTGGACTCCAGAAGCCTGCTGCGCGTGCTCGCGGGGGGCGAGCAACCCTCTGAGCGACCCGTATTCTGCGGCACTCTGGAGGGATTCCCGATGTTGCGGCGTGGACGCTACAAACACATCTGGCACACCGTGGCGAATGTGCACATTCTGTACGATCTGGAAGCAGATCCCGGAGAAGCGCACAACCTTGCTGATCAGTCCCGCTATCGCGCGCTGCTTGAGGCCAACGTGCAGGAGCTGAACGCTATGCTGGCGCGCCCTGTGCCACCGCTCTGGCGGCAACCGGCCGCGGGCTGAGGAAGCACCGCGGGTGGCCTAAGCGGTCACCCCCGGCGCTTGCGCAGGTGTATCTTGGACGCCTGGGTGGGCAAATGGCCGAGGAACTGCAGGGGTTTGTCACTCAATAGCTGGCTGTGGCCACGGAGTGTCTCGTATTGCCGGCGATAGTCTGCCAGTCTCGCCTCGCGCGCCAGACGCTCGCTATTGGTCGTGGTCCCGCCATGCACCTGGTGAAAGCTGCCTTCCCCCACCAGTTGCACCGACACCGCGCCCGCGGCGTCCAGTGCCCGCTTGTACAGATCCAGGTTGAGAAAACCACCGCCCGGCAAGTCAAACCGCTCATCACTGCCGCCCACGGCAAAATAGTGCTCGCGGGTCATGAACAGGCAGTTTGACTCGAACATGCGGTTGAACCAGGTGATATTGGCGGCCCCCCCTGACAGCGGCGTGCCCACTTCAAACAGTCGATACCCGTCGCGTGGCCAGTCAATTTGCTGCAGCAGGGCGTCCTCGGCTGCCTGGTTGTAGCCTTGCAAAACAGTCTCGGGTTGCTCACCTGGCCCCATATAGAAATAGCGGGCCGCCACCACCGGACAGGTAAAGGCGGCAAAGGCGCGCAAGGCCCACTCGAACACACCCGGGGTGAGCAGATGTGCACCATCGATCATCAGGCAAAGTACCTCACCCTGCGCCAGCTCCGCCGCGCGATTCAAGGCCTGGGCTGGAGACGCCGCGGCGCCTTCAATGCGCAGCAGCTGCACCGGCACGGCGTCGGATAGGGCGTCTGTCCGCAGCGGCTCCGGCGAGCCGTTGTCCACCAGGATCACCTCATAGTCGAGATCAGCGCCGATCGTCTGATAGCTGCGCGCAAGCGCCTGCAGGGTGCGCGGGATTTCGCGCTGCATGGCATAGGCAATAACGATAACGGACAGTTGCATGCTGGGCGAGCGCGCTCCGCGGGTCAGATGTAGAGCGGCTGCTGCCGCGCCGGTGCCGTCGATGCGGCAAAAAACCAGGCCTCGATCGCATAGCGCAGGGCGTTGTGGTGATCCTCCAGCGCGGTGCGGTGCAGGCTGAAGTGATCAAACAACAGTGCATCACCGGGTGCGAAACGGGGCTGGCTTATGGGTGCCTCTGTTGCCAGGCGGGCCACTCGCTCGGGCCCCACGGTCCAGTCGAACCAGGCACCATCGGTGCCCGTAGGATGGATTTCCCGACGCCCGTCAACCAGCAGGTCCATGCCCGGCGCCGGCGCCCCGCCACCACAGTCACTCAGCGCCAGCCACAGGTTCACCGAGCGGATGTGCTCGCCAAGGAAGCGACCGTCCTGGTGCCAGCCTGCGTTGCCATTTTTCTTCGGCGCCATTTTACGTAAAACCCACTTCTTTACGGATAACCTGGCCGGTTCCCCGAAATAGTTTTCCAGTAGCGAGGGCAAGCCGAGGCGTTCATACAGCGCCAACAACTCACAGGCCATACGCGGCGAATCGGCAACCCATATGGAACTGCTTTCCACAGCCTGCCCCGGACGACGAAAAAGCTGCGCCGGCGCACCCCGTACCTCAGACGAACGCGTGTACCAGGCCGCTTCCGGTTCCACCGACGGAAAATTCTCGGGATCCTCGCGGGCGCCGGCGACACGCTCAATCTGCTGGCGTAATTCCTCCGCGACAGATGCATCCAGCAAACCGCGCACAATCAAGGCGCCGCTGCCGTGAATGGCCTCATGCAATCGTGCTGCTGTCAGCTCGCCGGGCGGCACTTCGGGTATGGCACTGGCACCCTTGTCAACGCCGGGGGCGTGCGAAGCACGCTCCGGCGCACTGTGGGCCTCCCCCGCCGCCGCTGCGGAAGGACTGCGACCAGCCTCGATACGCCAGTCAACCAGCTGCTGTTGCAGGCTTGCAGAGGGGCGCTGCGCGTTGGCGCGAGTCAGGCAAGCCAACGCCCGTGCCCAGTCCCCTTGTGCCCGAAACGCGAGAGCCTGCGCCAGTGATGTATCGCTCGCCGCCTCGACTTCCGGCATGCTCAGCTCTCCTCGGCCTGCTTGCCCTGCCCTCCCTTGGGGGCGTAGGCACTGTCCTTCGGCTTGAAACGCTTGGCCTGCCGGCGCGCCTCGAGGAAGTGCGCGGCGTGAGAGTAGAACTGGCGCAGGCGTTTTTCAGTTTCCGGCTCACCGGAAAACAGCAGCTCCGTGAGCTCGGTTTGCACCGGTGCACCACCGGGTTTGCGCAGCACCCCAAGGCCAAACCCGTGATTGAACTTGAAAATCTCCCCGTGACTCGCCTCCAGTTCCTCGAAAAACTTCCAGGCACCAAAATCCTTGAGTTTCGCCATTACGTCATGAAACAACACAATGCCGCCTGGGCGCACTTTCGGGTACCAGTTACTGAAGTCCTCTTTGACCGCCTCATAGGTATGCAAGCCATCGATATGCAGCAGATCGATGCTGTTGTCTTCAAAGTGGCGCAGGGCCTCGTTGAAATACATGCGCAGCAGGTAGGTGATACCGCGATAGTGCTCGCGTGCATGCTGTTGTACATCCTGATACACCGAGTCGTCGTAGGCGTCGGTATGTTCATCGCCTTCCCAGCAATCGATGGCATAGGCAACACCGTCGATGTCGTTTTCTACCATGGCCTGGCAGAAGGTGAAAAACGACAGCCCGTTGTATACGCCCAACTCCACCACCAGCCCGGGCCGAATGGCCGTCACAAGGTCGTAGGCAAACGGCAGGTGATCCACCCAGGTACTGAAAACCATGCGCCGGGGTTCAAAGCGCTGCAATGAAGGCGGGAAATAGATCTTGCTACTCACTGGGTATCCTCAGGCCGGGCCATGGGTCAAGGGGGCTTCGCCACGCGCCATCAGCACGCGAGTGGCGGAATAATGTACAAACTTCTGCGCCTGCTCGGGAATCTCCCCGAGGTAGAGGGGCTGGCTGACGGGGCTGACAAACTCTTCCCCGCGCAGCTCGCGGTATTGGGCCTTGCTCTGCTCGATATACGCCTCACGCTTCTCACGGCTCTGCCCGCCCGTGGTTACACCACCGTGGAACTGATGGAAGGTACCCTCACCGAGCGCAATAATGTGCTGCACCCCCGGATACTCACAGACCCGCTTGTACAGGTCGAGGTTGATCAAACCGCCGCCGCGCAGGTTAAAACGCTCATCGTACCCCCCCAGACCCTGCCAGATTTCGCGAGGGATACTGATACAGTTGCTCTCGCTGTTGGGCATGAACAGGCCTGGCGCACTCGAGCCGCTGAAACAGGCGATATCGAAGAGGCGATAACCGGCCTCCGGCCAGGCAATCGAACTGAGCAGGGTACGCTCCTGCTCCAGGCTGTAGCCGCTGTTCACAGCCTCCTGCTGCAACTCGCGCCCGAGATGATAACCCGGAATTGCCACCACCGCGCTGCTGCTCAGCCGGTGCCCCATGAGGATAGTGCGCACCACACCCGGGGTAAGCATGCGCGCACCATCAATGATGACGCAGATGTTTTCACCGCGCGCCTGCTCCGCGCCAAAGTTGATTGCCCGCGCCGGGCTGGATTCGGGGTTCTCACGCAGGAAATAGCGCACGCTGGCGGGCAGGCCCTGCAGGAACTCCGGACGCATGGTGTTGGCAGACGCATTCTCCACCACAATGACCTCGTACTCGTCACCGCTGACGCCCAGCTGGTAGCCGGGCAGAAGTGAGCGCACGGTGTTTTCAGCCTGCAGTGGCATATCATAGACAATCACCACAAAGCTGACAGTGAGCACATCTTTGCCGCGCGCAGAGCGATCATCTTTTTTGAGAAAACGTGCCAGCATTTATTATCCGTTTGGCGGCCTCAGTGGCGTGTGCAGATAGTAACGGACTGGCTGCCTTACCGCCACGCTATCCGCTGCACAGGTTGTCATACTCACAGGCTTGCCCACCGCAAACGGCGATACAGGTAGCGAATTTTCCATGGCAGGCGCAGCGGCGTGCCACCATCGTGAGTTTTCAGCGTGTTGTCGTAAAAGCGGGTCGGGGAGGCCACGGGGCGCAGCTGCAAGCGGCCGATCACCTCGTCCACCTTTCGATTGAACGATTCCTCCCCGTCATCGAAACACAGCAGCGGGAAAGGTTGCCGCCGATATTCCCGGAAAAGCAGGCGGTTGTAGGCATACCAGAGCGACAATGCCTGCTCGCGCGGAATCTGACTGCGGTTCGCGAGTGATGCAGCAACGGCGTCAGGATGGCGAAAGATACCCACACGCTCCAGGCCAGGCACCAGTGCACGCCAGCCCGCCAATAACAACAGGCAGCGCGGGTCCTTGAACCCCAGAGCCTCCGCGCCCGCATACTCCGCGAGCAACGCGCGGGCGCGCTCACGGTGATCATCAGACCATTCGCTGGTGGCTGGCGGGTTGTCCCAGGCACCGCCATTGGCTGCAAGAATTGCGTCGTGCAGGTCGACAAAATCCTGGTTTTCCCGGTTGCCCTTGCGGTTATAGGGGTTCCAGGTGTGATGCTCACCGAGCTCCAGGCCTGCCTCCTGTAGTGAGCCTGTCAGGCAACTGGTACCGCTGCGGTGCATGCCGAGGATGGCGATCACACGCCGGGGTTGCCCTGTCATACCGACGTCTCCCGCCAGGGCGCCACCCACAGCAGCAAGAGCATGCCGGGCACCGCGAGCAGCGTGCAGATCAGGAAGAACGGCTGCCAGCCTACCGACTCGACAATGACGCCGGTACTGGCGTTGGCAAACGTTCTGGGCAATGCGGCAATAGCCGTAAACAGGGCGAACTGTGTGGCCGCATACATGCGGCTGGTCTCACGGGCAATAAACGCGGTAAAGGCCGCCGTGCCCATGCCCACACCCAGGTACTCAAAAGCGATTACCACCGCCAGCAACCAGAGCAGCGGACCGCTGCCAGCCAACACGGCAAAACCGAGGATGCTGAGTAGCTGGACGACACCGAAGACCCACAAAGACCGGTTTATCCCCAAGCGCAACATGGCCACGCCGCCCAGCAAGCCGCCCACTATAGCCGGCCACAGCGCCGCATTCTTGGCCACCACGCCGATCTCCGTCATGGAGAACCCCATATCGATATAGAACGGAGTCGCGAGCGCTGTGGCCATGTTGTCGCCGATTTTGTAGAGCACCATGAACCCGATCACCAGGCAAACGCCCGCCCAGCCACGGCGCTGCAGATACTCCGAAAACGGCGCGACCACCGCCTCCCGCAGCCCCGTGCCGGTGGGCAACTCAGAGTCCGGTTCATCCACCAGCAGGCTCATACACAACGCCACCAGCATGAACGCGGCGGTTATCCAGAACACGGTGCTCCAGGGCAGAAGGTCGGCCAGGATCAGCGACAGGGAGCCCGGAATCAAACTGGATATGCGATACGCCTGCACGTGAATGGCGTTACCCAAACCCAATTCACGATCCGGAAGAATCTCCCGGCGAAAAGCGTCCAGCGCCACATCCTGGCTGGCACTGAAAAACGCCACACCAAACGCAAGCCAGGCAATCACCCAGGTGGACCGCTGTGGGTCAAAGGCGCCCAGCACACCGATGGACGCAATCAGCGCCAGCTGGCACAAAAACATCCAGCCCCGACGCCGACCCAACAGCGGCGGGATCCAGCGATCCATCAACGGTGCCCAGAGAAACTTCCACACATAGGGAATGCCCACCAGGGCAAACAAGCCGATTTCTGCGAGGGAAACGCCCTGGTCACGCAACCAGGCCGGCACCAGTTGCAGGAGCACGTACAATGGCATGCCCGACGCCAGGCCCGTGAACACACAGATAAGCATGCGGCGGTTGAACACCGCGGATTGCCAGCCGCCGTTTGCTGCGCTTATGCCCACCGCATCTACACCCAGGATTCCAGAGTGACTCTATCAGCGCGCGGCACCGCATCCCACAGGCCCTGCTCGGCAATCACCAGCAGGGCGGCGCGGGCGAACAGACCGCGCACCGTCTGCAGATGGCCGGCCTGCCCTACTCGCAGCAGGCTCTGCAGAAACCCGCTGAGTACCACGCGATCGAGCGCGTGCTCGGGCACGGCAGCGGGCTCAGGCACCGGCGCATGGAAGAAGCTTCCGCCGTCACCCACCACAGCGCCGAGGCGCTGGTTAGTGCGGGTCCAGCGCTCGCGAAGACGGCCGTAACAGCCCATATTGACGTAACGCACGGTTTTCAGCGGCGGCTCAGAGCAGAGGTTCAACAGCAGACCGACCACGCGGTCGTTGTCCGCCTTGTCATACCCGATGTGGTTGAGACAGCGCTTGATGTAGAGCTGGTTGGCGCCAAGACCATCGTTGGGCTCCCCCCCCACCGCCCGCAGTGGTGGCAGCCCGGTGACCTGGCAGAAATCCTTGACCATATCACCATCGGGCCATTGTGCCGGCTCGAAAGGGCGCACACGCAGGTTGGTGTGACCAAATGCAGCGCCCCACATATCCACAACCTGGTCGTAGTCGCGCTGGAAAATCTGGTGGGTTTCATAGAACTCATAGGCACTGCCTGGCCACTGGCGGGCGCCTTTCACATCCTGATTGTAAAATGAGGCATACAACTGATCCTGGCGCCGCAGATACATGAGAATGCGCACCTCATGCCCGGCCAGTGCCGTCTGGATATCTCCCAGCATACGCTCTATGTTGATCGACTGACCGAAAAACAGCTCGGAACTGACAATCGCCGTGTGCACGGAAGACCCCGCAGCGGCGAGCTCGGACCGCAGGCGCTGCCAGGCCTCACCGCGCGGGAAGCTGCCATACCAGATGTCCGGCATGGGGTTCGCCTGGTACTTGTCGATGAGGTCCGCGACCAGCACATGGTGGGCGTCGCCGTGGCGGCAGGTCGCCGGGTACAGAATGCCCTGTGCCAGCAGGCTGTCGTGATGCGCCGCCAGCATCGCCTGCAGGCTGGAGGTGGCTGTCTTGGGTGCGCCGATGTGAAGATAAACCGTTGCCATAAACCGTTCCGTCAGCGCACGATATCGTGCATGGGCCGCGCCGAGAAGCGGCGTTTGATCGCCTGCTGCACACGGAAAGGCACCCAGGACACGAGCCGCGCCACGAGGGGGTGCCGGCTCAGGCGCCAGATAAAGCCGAGCAGGCGTTCAGAGCGACTCAACTGCGCAACGCCGGCGTGCAGGTTACCCACCAGGGATGCAATACGCCCCGGGGCAAATGCCGCACTGCGCGGTGTCACGGCGGCGAGATAGGCGCCCTGGTAGAACGCCGCATCGGGCGTCTCTACGGGCCATAGCGGCGCAGTACCGGGTTGCTCGCCTGCGGCAAACGCCTGCCACAGCTCGCGCCACTGCGCGGTGGCGCTGTTCCAGGGCATGATCACGGAAAGCGGACGTCCTGATACGCGTTCAACAAACGCGCCGATATCAGGCACCACCACAGGCAACCCGAGATGCAGGGCCAGGCTCAGTGTGTAGCTGTAGGTCTCGGGCCACTGGGCGGGAAACCACACGACATCCGGGGCAATGCCCTCAATCAGGCGCCAGGCATCGGCATTGGCATAGGGGCCATGCGTGATGACGGACTTACCGAGCGCGCGATAGGCGTAGCCCAGCAAATGGAACTCGACCCGGCCCGAGGCCACCAGCTCATCCGCCACGGCCTCGAGTACGTCGGCGCCCTTTTCCCGACTGATCGCACCCACGACCAGTACCTTCAGCGGGCGCGGCGGCACATGGCGCCACACCGGTTGCGGATAGGGCTGGGAGGCAAGGAAATCCGGGTGCCAGGCAACCACCGCCTCACGCACACTGAAAAACGCCTGGAAGCGGGCAGCGCAGTCAGCCGAGGGGAAAATCACCCGCGCCGCCTGCTCGATCAGCAGGCTTTGGCCAGCCCGCCACTCCTGCGCCGAAACGCCCTCCGGCAGCGGGTAGTGACCGGCGCAACGCGCATCAAAATCGCTGCTGCCATCACCCACGAAGCGTGCGTCGACATCCGTGAGTGTCGGATTGCCGTTGATCAGGTAATAGTCGTGGACCGTCAGGTCGTGGCGGCAGCCCAGCGCTTCGGCCAGCACCCAGAGTCTGGGGTGCAACCCCATGGTGTGATGAAAATGTACGTGGCCGATACCCAGATCGCGCAACAGCGCGACCAGTGCATCAAATTCAGCCTCCACCGAGAAATGCAGCCCATCGGCGAGGCGTACCCCGGCATCGAACACGCTCAGCGTGACCGATTGCCCTTCCAGCGCCGGTGTCAGCTGCACGAACAGGGCTTCGTCTGCATACAGCGCGGCGAGTTCGTCGACATGCTGTTGCGCACCGCCGCCCAGCTTGTGTGACAGACAGACCACCTTGGGCCGTTGCTGCGCGGCAAACAGGGCGAGCAAGGCACCAGTGCGCGCGGTGCGCGCGGGGTCGCTCGCCACATAGGCCTGGATGTCCGCGTGGTAGCGCGGGTAGCGCGCATCCAGCAGCGCCATCGCCTTGGCCACGCGGGGCGTTTGCTCCTCGGCAAAGCTCACCCCGCCTTTATGGTAGACAAAGCAGTTCGCGAGGTGCAGGTTGCGCCAGCCGGCGCGCTTGGCGCGCTGGCACCAATCGTTCTCTTCACCGTAACCGCGGCCGAACGTCTCCACATCAAAGTAACCCACCTCGTGCAGGCAATCGCGGCGCAGGTACATGCAACAGCCCACGCCGGTGGGCACTTCGAAGGCATCGGCGGAGGTGTATTGCTCTGCGAATACGCGGTCGATTGTCGCCAGATCAAGCTTGAACGGCAGCGCGTTGTCTTTACAGAAATTCGGAAAGCTGCAGATAGTGGCGTTGTTGGCGAAGGGCGTGAGACTGCCCGCACGCGGGTGCTGGTAGGCCGCCTCGCGCAGGCGATGCAGCCAGTCGTTGGCCACCTCCACGTCGCTGTTCAGCAGCAGTACATCGCGCTCTACATCGTGCTGCATGCCGCGATTGGCGGTGGCGACAAAACCGAGATTCTCGGGGTTCTCCAGCAACACGACAGCGGCGTGTCGTGCCGAGAAATCGCGCAACAGCTCGGTGATCGCGGGGTCCGGCGAACCGTCATTGACGAGCACAAGCCGCGCCCACTCGGGATCAATCGTCGCCAGTGCGGTTGCCAGGCAACGCCGCGTTTCCTCCACGCCGGTATACACCGGCACTACAACATCAACGCTGCGCACGCCCACTCCTGTTTGACGTTATTAACTGCCTGCTCAAACCGCTACTGCCGGCGATACCGGCGCGCTCCCCGCAGAGCGAGGCCGATAACCGGCACCGCGTAGATCTCGGCAATCTCTCTATCCTTGTCAGCGATCACCTCGAGCGCATGGCTGTGTAACCCGCCTATTTCGGCGAGCCTGCGATCCAGCTCCGCCATTTGCGTGTCGCGCTCAGCTATGGTCGCGAGCGCGCGCTCGAGCCATGCACCCGTGTCCTGCAGACGGCTGTCAAGATCGGTAATCTGCTGGTCCCGCTCGGCAATGGTCGCCAGGGCTTCCCGGTGTTCCGCCGCCAGCGCATTGATATCCTCGTCCTTTGCCGCAATGGTCTCCAGCGAACGGCTATGGGCGTCGCCGACTGCAGTCAGCTGCGCACCGCGCGTCACGAACCCGGTCACACACTCCGCCAGCATGGCGTCAGCCGGGTAATAGCGTTCTATGCAGGCCTCCAGCGTTGGAAAGTCCGCGGCGGATGATACCGGCTGCGCCAATGGCTCGCTCGCAACAGGCGCACTGTGGTGGCGTAAATCACCTCGCACGGCGGTTGCCACTGCATTCTGACCTGTCTCCAGCGGAAGACTTTCGGCAAGCCGCGACATGACCTTGACCGGGTCCTCGACCAGCTCCGGGAAACTCACGGCCAGTGAACCCGGCGGCAATGCAGGCGCGAGCACCTTGCGGTAAGCCAGATCAAGCCGCAAACCGTAACCCAGCGGAAAGCCGTCCCGGCGTTGCAGTGACTGCGCCACCTCCAGTGGCGCTCGCGATGCCGTACACACCTGCGCCTTGATCCCCAGTTCGGCACACGCCTCTAACCACAGTGGCAGCGTGATACAAAACCGTGGGTCCTTTACTGCCTGCACCGTTCCCCCGCCGAAGCCACGCTGCAGGATCGCGCCGGCCTCCTCCCGGAAGCGTACCAGCGCAGCCGCCGGCCAGCCCGCCTCACCACCCGGCAAAACCAGAGAATACCAGTGAGCACCAGCAGCGGACAGTAGCGCCTCGTTGGCGGCCACAACCTCGGCATCTTCCCAGAAGCCTTCGTCGTTGACCCCGGCCATCGGTGCCAGGAGCTGCTCACCAAACGTTACACCACAGGCGCGCAATGCGGCACACAGGGCTGACGTGCCGGAGCGGTGCATGCCGACGACGAACAGAAGCGTGGATGCCTCAGCCGGCTGGCTAACGGATGACATGGGGTTCAGGCGCGCGAGCCCAATCAGGGCTCGGCTTTGTAGGGGGCGAGCAGCTCATCCACGATATCACCGTTGATATACGCCTCATCCGAAATCATGAGACTGGCCTCAAAATCCTGTACCGCAAGCTTCTGGTATTCGGCTTTCAGGCTCTGGAGAATGGCGGGGCGTACCTCGTCAAACGGCAGGTAATGTTCGGGCTGGATGTCGTCCAGGCGGATGATGTGCACGCCGAACTGCGTTTCGACCAAATCGGAATAGCCACCCACTTCGGCAATATCAAAGGCACCGCCCGTGTAGCGTGGCTCTACACCTTTTTCGCCGAGGCTGAACCACTTGTTGAAACGGCCACCTTTGTCGCGCGAGCCAGGGTCCTGCGAATGTTCGGCTACCAACGCTTCAAAGTCAGCGCCGGCGCGTAATTCTGCCAGCACCTCGCGGGCGACGGGACGGACCGTTTCGCGATCACACTGGCCTGGGGGGCAGGCAAACAGAATATGGGAGGTGAGGCGCTTTTCAGGGACAAACGCGAACTTGTCCTTGTCGGTGGCGTAACGCTCCTCGGCCAGAGCGGACATATCGGGCACTTCGATCGACTTGACCAATTGTTCGATGGCGAAACGGCGCTTCAGGCCCTGTAACTGGAAGTGCAGTTTCCAGTAGTCATCCCCGTGTGTCTCGGGGTTCGCCTCATCCGCGGATGCGGCAAGTCGCTTGTTCATCATGGCAATATTGAGCAACTCCATGCGGTCGCCCAGATCGTTGGCCGCCGCCGAGCGCATTTCGGCACTCCAGCGTGAAACCACCTGCTCCAGCTCGGCACGATTGATACGGGTTTCGCCGTCCGCGATGGCAACGGGCTCATCAGCAAAGGCGCTCAGGGCGACGCCCAGCAGCAGCACAGCGGGGCTGAGAATACGGGAAAATAACATGCAAAAACCTCAGACAATAAAAAAAGCCGGCACCTCGCGGTGCCGGCTTTCATTTTACTACAACAGCGTGTTGCGACGCTATTACGGTGAGCTACTTAGCTACCTACACCACCGTAAGAGTGCTCAACGATACGACCGTAGTTGGAGTCGGGGTTAGCCGGGAAGCTACGCTCCCAGGCTACGAAACCAATTTTGGGGATCTCGTCGGCGTTCACGTCGGTAGAGTTACAGCCGTAGGCAGTAACCGCACCAACGATTGCATCAAAGCCTTCACCGATATTGA
Source organism: Haliea salexigens DSM 19537 (assembly GCF_000423125.1). GTDB lineage: Bacteria > Pseudomonadota > Gammaproteobacteria > Pseudomonadales > Halieaceae > Haliea > Haliea salexigens. The sequence continues at coordinate 185,604 of NZ_AUHJ01000006.1, read as the reverse complement.
AGTTTGCACTCTCGGCAGAAGCTTCACACACCGCCTGCACTTTGCTGTTAGAGCTGGTTACGTTCAGCTCGGCCCAGCCGAAGGGGCTGTCGGGCACAGCAACTACGATGTCGGAGTTCTCGCTGCCCAGTACGGGCTCGGCGCCCCACTGTACGACGTTAACTTCGAAAGGCAGCAGGGTTTGCACTACCTGGCCCGGCAGGGCAGGAGATACAACCAGTTCGCCGTCGGGCTGCGAGCGCTGCTGTTCTTCACGGTCGTAGACGTCGAAGGTAGCTACAGCCGGGATGTCGCGGTGGTCGCAAGCACCGGTGAGGCCTGCGAACACACCGTCGGGCAGCGGCAGACCGGCGTTGCAGGGAATCCGGTCGTCCGGGTCAGCTTCACCAGCAGTCAGCAGTGACGCGAAGTAGTGAGGCAGATCCAGCATGGTGTACTGGCCGGGGAAAGTGATAACCCAGTCGGTGCCCACGTTCAGGTCAGCGTTGGCAGACCAGTCGTTGATCACTGAAGCGCCACCCAGAACTGCACGCAGCTCCTTGAAACGATCGCGATCGATACCGGCACCCGTGCCACCGTTCAGGTCAGGATAGTCGAAGCCGAGCAGGTCGCCCGAGAACAGACCAAACTGCTGGTTGGTGATAGAGGGCTCTACCAGGAAGTTGGCAATGTGCGTAGCGCTGTTGCCGAACTCACGGCCGCTGCCAGCGTCACGTACGAAGTAGGACACTTTCAGAGCGTTGTCTGGAGCTTCGTACTCGTTCAGTGCCAGAGTGGTCGCGCCTTCAGTGCCAACCGGAACGCGCTGTACAGACGTTGCACCATCGACTACGCCACGAGTGGTACCAGGCGAGCCATTGGCGAAGAAGTTATCGCGAACAAAGGTACAGCTGGCAGGCACACCTTCAGCACCGTGCTTGGCCGATACTGCAATAGGCGCAGTTTCAGTCAGGGGCTGACCCATGCCGATGATTTCGATGTAGCCTTCATCAGCGTCGGCACGGTAGATGCCGGGCATGGTGAACTTGCCGTTCACGGTTGCAGGCGCGGTGCAAGAGCTGTCGGTGGTGTTGAAGACAACGTTCTCGCCTTCAGCCGCCAGGAAGCCAGTCCATACGTCTTTCGGGGACAGGATCAGGTTAAAGTCCAAGGCGTCCATGGAGTCGGTGCCACGACGCAGGCGTACTTTAACAACCTGGGTGGAATCGCTCGTGTTGGTGAGGTGAACACCAGTAACGTTGCCGTCACGGACAGTGTAGTAAGGGATCAGTGCCAGGTTACCCAGGTCGCTAGATGCAGCCAGCTCCAGCTGGGCATTGGCAACACCATTGTAACCTGCGGTTGCCGCTGCTACTGCAGCAACAAGACCCAGAGGCTTAAACTTTGCATTCATAAGGAGACTCCTAATGTGTTTTTACTTCACAACCAAAGTACAGATTGCTAGCGCTATTATTGCTAACTGCAGCCAGCTGTCAACCAACGTGCCCTCTCAACCACTGGCACTATGCCACCACTCGCCATTGATGCTAACCCATCGCTCGCGAACAGTTGAAGGCATAAACCCGAACTGAGCTGACACCGAGGTTTGTTTGATCGGCTTGGACATGACCCGAACCGCCACACTCGCCACAGCTGCCTCGGCATCATAGGCAAGGACTTCGACAGCTGTCAACTGCCAATCCAGCGAATAGGAAAAATTGCGAATAAACATACTCTTGGAGAAAACAGCTCGGTAATTAGGTGAAGCGTACGCATAGACCGCTTCAAAGTCCCTGTCGATGAGTGCCTGCCAGCGTCCGCGCACGCGTTCCTCAAGTGCGGCAGTCTCAGCGGGGGTGAGCGTATCGGGCTGCGAGGGCGCAGTGCTGCACCCCGCCGCCAGAGAGAGAACCAGCGCGACCAGGAGCACTGCCGAGAGTCGGTACATTGCGTATAACATACTGAATATATTACCTTTTGATGCATTGGGCGGGGATTATACCGCGCCCGTGGAGGGGACGGGAAGTGCCGGCGAATCAGGGCAGAGCCTGCCTGCGCGCCTCACGTTTCTGCAGTGCCCACTGGTAAAGCGCCAGGTCCTGCGCATGAAACTCGCGCACCTGCTGGCGCAGCCGCGGACGCAGTTGCTCGGGCCCCGCGGGCACCTCGGCGGCGTTGGCAAACTGCGGCTCAACATTTATTCCCAGGAATTGTGTGGAAAAATCACGCAAATCTTCTGCGAAATATTCGGTAATTCCCACGAAATCGAGTGCTCGCAGCGGAAAGGCCCACAGAAACTGGCTGTAGACGTTGCGCAATTCGGGGGCCAGGCAGAATTGTTCCAGCGTCCAGGCCTCCTCTACCACCCGGCGGTGCAGGCTGGAGGTGTCGTCCGCTGCCGGGTCGTAGCTACGCTGCCAGTAATAGTAGTGGGACACCAGACGCTGCAAGGGCTCGCGCAACCAGGTGACAAACCGGCACTCCATATAGTCCGCCAGCAGCAAGTACTTGATCGGCAGGAAATGGCCGTGGATGCAGCCAACCTGTCGGTAGGCTGACGGTTCGGCCGCCAGGCTGAACTCCAGCGCAGCGGCATGTCGCTGCGGCAGTGGGCTGGCCAACGGGTAATCCGCGTAATCCGGTGCAAAGCCGGCACCATAATGCTGTTCGAGCGCGGCCCGGAAACTCAGGCCCGCTGTTTTCGGCATGTGGATGGACACCAGCACCGGGGCGCTACTCGGCATCCAGAGGCGTCTTGATCAGTTCCATGTTGCGCACGCGCGAGCGAAGCTCTCGACTGACATCACGCAACTCCTGTTCATTGTTGATCACCCTCGGGGTAATGATCACCAGCAGCTCGGTACGCCGGTTCTCGGTCGAGGTAGTGCCAAACAATGTGCCCAGCACCGGAACGCGGTGCAGGAGGGGCAAACCGGAATCCGTTGCCGAGGCATTCTCCCGAATGAGACCGCCCAGCACCACAGACTCATTGCTGCGCACAGCCACCCGGCTCATGATATTGCGCTCCAGAAACGTGCGCTGGCCCGTGGCTGAATCCACAGTACCGACGTCGGTGACCGATTGCTCCACATCCATGGTCACCAGCTGCCCGGCGTTCACCGAGGGCTGCACCATCAATTTCACACCCGTGTCGCGATAGACAATGTTCTCGGTGACCGTGCCGCCGTCAGTGGATGAGGTGCCCTGCCGCACCGGCACTTGGTCACCCACGTGTATATAAGCAGGATGATTGTCCAGCACCATCACCGACGGGGTGGAAATCACATTGATCAATGAGTCTTCGGAAAGCGCGTTCAGCACAGCGCTGATATCGCCCAGGGAGTTGGTCAACGTATAGGAGAACCCGGGCGAGGTCGCCGCTGGGCCACCGGCGCTGTTGGCCAGCTGACCAAAGCCGTCGTAATCGCTACCGAAACCATTCTTGAATGTCCATTCAAGACCATAGCGGAGTTCATCGGTGAGGGTGACCTCCAGAATGCTCGCTTCGATAATCACCTGCGTCGCGATGACATCCAGCTGACGCAAGGCATCCTTGATCAGCTCGTACTGCTTGCCTGTGGCGTAGATCATCAAGGCATTGTTTTCCTCGTCCGCCACCACGCGCACATCCGCTACACCCCCGTCATCACCACCTCCCAGTGTTGCGGCGCTGGCCCCACCGACCGGCCCACTGCCAAAGTCGCCGCTCAGACCAGCGCTCAAACCGGAACCACCCGAACTGCCGGAACTGTTGGAACCGCTGCCATAACCACTGGAACCCGAGCCACTCCCAGACGCGGTGGAGGACCCAATGGACTCCATGGACAGGCCGGGGGCGACATCACGGTCGCTGCCGTAGCTGCCGGTCACGCTGGAGCCACTGCGTGCATTGCTACTACCACCGCCCGCGTAGATATTGCTGATCAGATCCGCCAAACGCGATGCTGTCGTGTTCTGCACTGGGTAGACGAACAGGCGTTTTTCAAACTTGGAATCCGGCCGCGAGTCCAGCCGCTCGATCCAGGTGCCCAGCGTGTCGAGGTAGTGCGAACGCGGTGTCACCACCAGCAGACTGTTCAAGCGCTCGATGGGGATGATTTTAACCAGTTGCCCGACGTCATCATTGCCGTTTCCGCCACTGTTCAGCATGCCCTGGAGGACATTGGCGGTATCGCCCACACGGCCATGCTCCAGGGTAAACAACCCCACGGACATGCCCTTGAGCAGGTCGACGTCAAAGGTATCAACCATGTCCAGCCAGCCGTCTATCTGCAAGCGCGTGCCCGCCAGCATCAGCAGGTTACGGGTGTTGTCGATACGCAGGAAGGCCGGTTCATCCGCCACCGGCCGCAGGATCTCCGCCATGTTGCTGGCGCTGATGTATTGCAGGGGAATGATCACTGTACTGTAGCCGGCACCCGGGTCGCGTGGGTTTGACAGGCGCGGTGCCTGCCGGCTGGCTTGCTGGGTTCCCGTCACCAGGTAGCGATCCTGGCTGTCCCGGACCATCGCCATCTGGTTGGCGCTGAGCAGTGACTCCAGAATCGTCAGCAACTGGTCGCGTGGAATGGGCGTCCGGGAGCGCAAGGTGATGGTGCCGTTAACCGGGCCGTCGAGAATGTAATCCAAGCCCAGTATGTCGCCGAGTACAGCGTGCACCACTTCGCTCAGGGGTGCATCCTCAAAGTTGAGGCTGACGGCATCACCCACCAACCGCACGGCATCGCGCTTCTCCGGTACGCGAACCTGCCGGTCGTTGCCGCGATAGAGGACTGGCTTGACGCGCTCCTCGGCTGCATCGGCAAGCTCGCCGGCGCTGCGTGAAAGAGCCGGCTCTTGCGCCCCCGGGGCGGCAATACCGGCAGACGGCTCCGACGGCTCGCCGCGGTATTGGTTGTCCAGCAGCGCACAGCTGGTCAGCAGTGGCACCAGCAATAGCAACCTAGAGGACCGTCGCAACATAACCTTTCCTTGATCTTGCCCTGTTCATAATGGCCGGCAGCGCGCTACGCACTGCCCCGATTTCATTCCCGTGAATCAACGCCGGCCGCCGAGTGTCAACTCGTCAGCGCCGTCACCAGGCTGCGGACCAGGCCCTCTACGGGGCGCTTTCGCACCCGGCACTGGCGACTCGGCTCGCACTGACCGCGCTCCATGGACACGTTCAAGCGTGAGCCGCTCCTCGCCACCGGTCGCACTGACCAGCGTGGCGTCAGTACCGTCCATGGATTCCAGGGTCCAGCCCTGCAGCGACTCACCCACCGCCAGACGCTGCTGCTTGCCATCAGCGCGCACAATGATACCGCCTACATCCCCAACCCCAAATATGCCCAGCAGACGCACCCCCTTGAGTTGAGATACCTTTTCCTCAGGCGCCTCGGCAACCGCTGCAGCGCTGATGTCCACGGGCCTGCGACCTGCCCAGAACAGCGGTCGCTCGCGCAGTTCCGCACTGTCGCCGGTATCCAGCAGGCGCCCCGCTATACGGTCGGCCACCGTCAGGGAAGCATCGGTTGGCTCGATGGGCTCGGGGGAAGGCGGCAGCAGGACGCCCAACAAAAACCAGGCCAGCTGCAGTAGCAACACGAGCGCCAACACCAGAACCGCCAGCTCTACCCGGCGCTCCGTGCGCTGCGGTTCATGCTGCACGCTAAAGTGCTCGAGCACCGCATCAAGGCGCATCAGGAACGCACCTTCAGCGCCAACACCTGCACCGTTGCCGTAATCGTCTGTTCCTCGGCTTCATCTTTGCGAGCCCGGTTGCGGTTGGGCCAGACCTCGATAGACTCCAGCAGTAACAGCGGCAAATAGGCATTGAGGTCCGCCAGCGCCGTATCCAGCGCCGGCAAACCACCGGATGCTGTCAGCTTGACGGCTATGTGGTCGAATCCGTCCTTCTCCCGCACCGGCAGTATCTGGCTATTGCTCACCGACAGACCCGCGGCACCCAGTATCTCGCGTACGTTCTTTTGCAAATTCGCCGACACAGTGCCCGCGTCATCGGTGGCAGGATAGACCAGGTCAAGCACATCGGAGCCCACCACCCGCGCCGCTTCGCGCACCTGCTCTTCCCGGTTCAGAAGGCCCTGCAAACGCGCGATACGGGGTTCCAGACGCTCTATCTGCAACTGATAGCCGCTGCGCATACCGAACAGGCTGATTGCCAGGTACAACAGCACCAAAGCAGGCAGCGCCAGTGTGCCCAGCACCATCACCGCGTAGCGCGGGTTGTTGCGTAACCAGCTCACGGCCCACCCTCACGCAGGCGCACGTTGACATTGAACTGCTCGACACCGCTGCTGCCCACTGCCGTAATGCCCTGGTCCGCGACCTCTTCGTAGGCCTCTTCCCGCGTCAGGCTCTGCACCACGCCAGCGGCATCTTCGGCACGGCCCCGCAAGCGCAGGTCGCGGCCACGCTGGGTGTATTGCAGAATATAGGCTTCATCTCCCAACAGAGCGGTCAGCCGCGCCAGCTCACGGTGGGGGTCCGGGTACTCACGCAATACGTCATTCACGGCGAGAATGGTCTGGTTGGCCACAGAGAGGGATTGCCGCTGCCGTGTCACTTCTGCCGCCTCGCTCTCCACCCGCGCGGCAAGCGCCTCGTACTGCTGCAACCTGACATACTTGCCGCCCGCCGCGAGCGCCAGAATGAGCAGCAGCAACAGAAGAGCGCCACCCAGTAGCAGGGCGATCCGCAGCAGGCGACGCTGGTAACGCGCCAGGCGTGCACCCTCAGCAAACCCGCGCAACACAATGGGCCGTACGCCGGCAAGCGCCCAGACCTCGCGCTCATCAATTGCATGCACGTCGTGGTGCTGGCCCAGATGTCGCATGACGGCACTGCGGGAGGCTATCGCCAGCTCTACTTGCAGGCCCTTGTCACCGCGTTCACTGAGGGACCAGCCCGCCGCAGTATCCGCGGCCGGGAACGGGCTGTTGGCCATAATCTCCAGGCGCATGACCGATTCCAGCTCATCCTCGGCGGCAAGCGGCAGGTGCAGGGTCTTGAACAACACCAGGGAATCCGGCAACACAATGGCAGCACAGGTCGGCTCGCCAGCGGCGACCAGGGCACCCGCGTGAAACTTGCCCTGCACGCCGCCGCCTTCTACGTGCACCACTTCATCGAGCCGTGCCCGTACGGGGGACCGGTCACCCCAGAGACATTCTGCCCAGGCAACCTGCCAGTGGTGACCAATACGGCGCATATCGTAGCCGAAGAGGTGCCATTGTCGGGATTGATCGAGCATAGCGCCTAGCGTGCCCCAGCTGTTGTTGTTCTGTCGTCAAGCACTCGTGGCGCCTCGGTTCGTGTTATTCGCCAGGGAAAACCGCTCGCACCCGAACCGCCCTGCAGTGTTATCCAGCGCCTGCGGAGCCAGCGCCGGCCATCATAATCCAACACGGCATCGAGACGGTACGCAGCTTCATCATCCATACGCAGCCAGTTGCGCATGCCATCGAGCAGGGCCCGGTCAAAGCCGGGCAACTGCAACCAGTCCTCTACCGTGTGCGGCCTGAAGCCGACGCCAACGCCGTTCGCCCGGCCACTGCGCAACTGTACCACAGAGGCCGCAAGGCGTCGGGCATCTTCACGCTGCAGACCACCCAGCTCGCTAAACGCCGTCTCCAGTTGCTCCGGGTCAGCGCTGTGCAGGTCCAGCAAGTGTGAAATCGGCGTCATGCGTACCTGTACCGGCTGTTCTCCCAGCATGAAACGCGCCTCCAGCACGGGCTCAAGGCCGTTTTCCCCGGGCCCCGCCTGCGCCTCGCGCAACAACGCCTGCCGGGAAAGCAGCAGACTGATTGCACCGTCTCCCGCGGCCATCGCCTTCGCACGGGCAATATGGGTTTGCGCCATGCGCACATCCACGCGCGCTTCGGACACAATGCCCACCACCAGCACAGACATGGCCGCCACAAACCAGACCACCATGGCCAGCGCAACACCACCCTGACTTCTCGCATGACGTCTCAGAGAGGGGGAATATTCCGCAAACCTGCCCGCCATCAGCGCGGCACCGCCATAATCAGCTCCGGCCAGAAGCGCTCCGCCGCCCGCAGGCGCAGGCGCAACGCGACCGGCACACCGCCGTTCTGCCACGCCGGCACCCAGTCCGCCTGCGGGGCGGGCCGGTAGGCCACCTCAAACAGGTCCACCCGCTTTACCAGTACCCGCGACGGCGCCTGCGACCAGTCGATCGTTCTCGAGTCACCGTTGGACGCCTGCCAGCGCATCACCAGCGCGTCGTCATCGCGGCTGAAACGCAGCACATATTCACCGCCGAAGTTTTCGCCGAAAAGAATGTTTGCCTTGAACATCAAAACACTATCGGAACCGGCGAAATAAGCGGCATCACGCGCTCCACCACCGAGCGTCAGGCCTTCGCCGCCGTCAGCACCCAGGGCGGCACTGTCTACAAGGTCGCGCAACAGGCTGCTGACGGTACGCACTTCATCCACGCGCCCCATCATGCGATCCAGCGACTGCTGTGTATTGGCAAAGGTACGCAGTGCGCTGATGGTCGCCAGCATGATCAGCGAAAGCACGGATAGCGCCACCACCACCTCAACCAGGGTAAAACCGATCTGCTGGCGCCCCGCGCTCATTCGCGCGGCACCCCGGCGGCGACAGAATTCAGTACCACCTCACGTGCCTTGCGCCCATCACTCCAGCGCACCACAACTCCGAGATCCTGCACCGTACCCGGCGGAAGACTGCCGCTGCCCGCCTGGGCCGGTCGCGCCTGTACCCGCCACAGAAAACCACCCGCGGTTTCACCCTGCACACTGAGCCCGCCCGCGGGCACACGCGCATGCTCCGCGACCAGGGAGCGCGCCAGTTCAACGCCGTAGGCATATTTTTCTGCGGAACGTACATTACGCGTGGCGCCACTGGTCGCCTGGTACAGCGCCCCGAGGGAAAGGCCGAGGATGGCCAGCGCTACCAGCATTTCCAGCAGCGAAAAACCCCGTGCCGATCTAGCGCGCCGCATAGGTTTCCTGCGTCACCGAACCGAGCAACCAGTCCACTGTGATACTCACACCCGCGCCGTTTGCCGAGGTGATGTCGACGCCGCCGCCGCTGGCACCGCCCTCGGCATAGAAGCGAATGACCCCCACACCACCACGATTCAATTCACTGGCCGAATGGACCGTCATTGCTACGCTGGCCGGTAGAACCTTCACGGTGTCCGCAAAGCGCACACTGCGCTCCCGGGGGTCAACTTCAACGGCCTGAGCCCGGCCGCTGTGCAGCGCTTCATAACGCGCACTGGCGAACAGTGTGACCACGTCCCGCACCGCCTGACGGTAACGAATATTTTCATACATACGCAGGGTGGACGGCACGGCAAGGGCCATGACCAGCCCCGCGATGGCCAGTGCCGCCATCAGTTCCAGCAAGGAGAACCCGGCGGTTTCGCACCTGCGCCCGCCCGCCATGGCGGCGCTACCAGTTACCCACATCCTGGTCTTCGCCCTCACCACCCGGCGTGCCATTCTGACCGTAGCTGAAGATGTCCACCTCACCGTGCTCCCCCGGCGCCTTGTACTGATACTCGCGTTTCCAGGGGTCCAGCGGCACATCGGATTTCAGGTAGGGGCCATTCCAGCCGGCAGCGCTGGCCGGCTTGTTCACCAGGGCATCCAGCCCTTCGCTGGTGGAGGGAAAACGCCCCACATCCAGCTTGTACATTTCCAGCGACTGCTCAAGATCCTTGATCTGGATAGCGGCTGTCTTGGTCTTGGCACCGCCCAACTGGTTCAGAACCCGCGGCCCCACAAGGCTCATCAACAGGCCCAGGATCGCCAGTACGACGAGCAGTTCCATGAGCGTAAAACCGGTTGAAGTGCGCCGCGCATTGCGACCGCGTTCTGAAATCATGCGTTTTTCCTCGTTACAGATGAATAATCAGTAAAGCCGTAGCAGCTCGCGCCCATTACAGAGCGAGGTCATTCACGGACAGAATGCCCAACAAAATCGAGATAATGATGACAGCAATAATGGCGCCCATACCCAGGATGAGCACCGGCTCAAGCAAGGTCAGGCCGCGTTTTACACCCGCCTGCACATGGCCGTCAAACACGCGCGCGAGCTCCAGCATCATCGCGTCAAGGCGGCCGGACTCCTCGCCCACACGTGTCATTTGTATGACCATGGGTGTGAACAGCCCCGTGTCCTCCAGCGCCACCGACATACGCTTACCCGACTTCACCGCCGGTGGCAGCACCTGCAGCGCCGCCTTGATCACCCGGTTGTCCACGGTATCAATGGCGATCGATATTGCCTTGAGCAGGGAAACACCGTTGCCCAGCAAGGTGCCTACCGTGCGTGCAAACTTGGACACTTCAAACTGGAAGAGTATCCCGCCCACCAGCGGCAATTTCAGCAAGCGGGCATCCTTGCTCGCCTGCCCGGCCTCGGTGGACAGCCAGTTGCGTATCGCCCAGCCCGCTCCCACGCTGACGAGCAACAATAGCCAGCCATAGCTGGCGATAAAATCCGCCGCCCCGACCACCATGGCCGTGAGGGGCGGCAGGGCCTCGCCCATGTCTTCAAACAGGGTTTCAAACTGCGGCACCACGAAGCCGAGCATAAGGATGATCGACAGCACGGCAACCACCAGCAGAATGGCCGGGTAAATCAATGCCGACACCACGTTGTCACGGTTGGCCTTGGCGTTCTGCAGATATTCCACAAGCCGGTCCAGCACCGCGGAAAGCTGCCCGCTGGCCTCCCCGGAGCGCACCATGTTGATGTAGAAGTTGCCGAACACCGGCTGATAGGGCTGCAGCGCCTGGCTCAGCGCCTTACCCGCCTTGACGTCCCGCAACAGGTCCTGCAGCAGCGCTTCCAGCGCAGGCTCCGACGCCATATCGATAAGCACTTTCAGCGCCCGGTCCAGCGGTAAGCCGGCGCGCAGCAGCACCGCGAGCTCGCTGGTGGTGGATAACACGTCCTCGCGCTTCACCGGCTTGCCTCCCGTGCTGCGGCTCACCTTCGCTGCGCCCGGCTCCAGCGCCAGCAACGTCAGCCCCTGGGAACGCAGCAAACGGGATGCGACCTCCAGCCCCTCGGCCTCCAACGTGCCATCCAGCGGCTTGCCATCGCGGCCTATGGCCCTGTAGGTAAAATGCGCCATGCCTAACCCCGCCTACGGCAACCGCTCAAGCGGCGTCCGCACCGGCCTCGGAAGCCCCGGATTCGCTCTGGTCCTGGGTTACGCGCATGACCTCTTCGAGAGATGTTTCGCCGCGCACCACTTTGCGCAGCCCGTCCTCGTAGAGTGTGATCATGCCCTGCTGCCGCGCGGCGGCATGCAGTAATGTGGCATCGGCGCCACTCATGATCACGCGGTGAATGGCCTCATCAAGGCAGAACAGCTCGTGAATCGCCGTGCGCCCGGCGTAACCTGTCTGCAGACAGTGCTCGCAGCCCCTGGCCTGATACACCGTAGGCTGCGCCGTATGAATGAAGGGCGCGAGCCCGTAGCGCTGCACCGCATCGCTGGTCAACTCCAGCGGGGACTTGCAGTGCTTGCACAGCGTACGCACCAGGCGCTGCGCGAGCACCCCGTTGACCGCCGAGGTAATGAGGTAGCGCTCCACTCCCATGTCTTCAAGGCGGGTAATGGCGCCAGCTGCCGTGTTGGTGTGCAGCGTGGACAGTACCAGGTGCCCGGTGAGTGCAGACTGCACACCGATCTGCGCGGTTTCCGTGTCGCGCATCTCACCGATCATGATGATATCGGGGTCCTGGCGCAGAATGGCGCGCAGGGCGCGGGCAAAATTCAACTCGATTTGCGCCTGCACCTGAATCTGGTTCACGCCCTGCAGTTGATATTCCACCGGATCTTCAACGGTGATGATCTTCAGGCGCTCGGAGTCCAGCGAAGCCAGTGAGGCGTAGAGGGTTGTCGTCTTGCCGGAACCGGTGGGGCCGGTGACCAGCAATACGCCGTGAGGACTATCGAGTAACTTGCGGTAACGCGTCAGGGTGTCGTCGCTGAAGCCCATATCACTGAGGCTCAAGCGGATGTTGCCACGGTCCAGCACCCGCATGACGATGCTCTCGCCATGCACCGTGGGAATGGTGGAAACGCGCAGGTCGAGCTCATGCCCCTTTACCCGGATCATAATACGGCCATCCTGGGGCAGTCGCCGCTCGGCAATGTTCATCTGGGCCAGCAACTTGATGCGCGAGGCGATGGCCTGGCCGAGGCCCGCTGTCGGCGTGTCCGCATGCTCCTGCAACACGCCATCGACCCGATAGCGCAGCTGCAGGCCATCCTCGAAGGGTTCGATATGGATATCCGACGCACCCATGTCAACGGCGCGGTGAATGAGCTGGTTGACCAGCCGAATAACCGGCGCCTCGCTGGCGAGGTCGCGCAGGTGCTCAATGAAGTCATCGTCCGACTGCCCGGCAAATTGATCACCGAGGGTGCCGTCGTCGTCACCTTCCTCGCTCTCTTGCAAGCGCAGCTGTTGCGCCCGCGCGATGTCACTTTCCAGCCCGAGCACAATGGTGACTGGGCGGTCCAGCGCCATGGATAGAGCCTTGGCGAGGAACGGATCCTGGGGTATTGCCGCCGCAAAACACACGCCGCTATCGTCAGCGGCGACCGGCACCACCAGATTGTTGACCAGGAACTCCTGAGCCACGCCGTCAACCGTCACCGGCTCCTGGGGGTACTCGGAGGCCGGGTGCAGCGGAATCTCGAGCTGCTCGCTCAAGGCCAGCGCCACATCCTGCTCGGATACCAGCCCCAGCTTGACCAGTACCTGGCCGAAGCGATCGCCCATTTCGCTCTGGGCCAACAGGGTACGCTCGACATCGCGCTCCGATATCTTGCCCTGCTGGACCAGCAGCTCACCAATCCTGATCATGCTCCACCGCCACTTGCCTTCATGAGTAACAGACGGCTGAGACCGCCGTCTGCTTCCATCGAGCGCTGGATTGTAGCACAGGCCCGGCGCCGATCAGGCGACCTCAAACAGTCCGGCTGCGCCCATGCCACCGCCGATACACATGGTGATCACCACGTATTTCACACCGCGACGCTTCCCTTCGATCAGGGCATGGCCGACCATGCGGGCACCGCTCATGCCAAAGGGGTGACCAATGGAAATGGCGCCACCATTCACATTGAGCCGGTCGTTGTCGATGCCGAGCTTGTCGCGGCAATACAGCACCTGGCAGGCGAACGCCTCGTTCAATTCCCAGAGGCCAATATCATCCATCTTCAGGCCGTGACGCTGCAGCAGCTTGGGAATGGCGAACACCGGGCCGATGCCCATTTCGTCCGGGCCGCAGCCGGCCACGGCCAGGCCACGATAGATACCCAGTGGCTGCAGCCCCTGCTTCGCCGCCAGCGCACCGTCCATCAACACACAGGCTGAGGCGCCATCCGACAGCTGCGAGGCATTGCCCGCCGTGATGAAGCGGCCTTCCTTCACAAACTGGCCATCCTTGAAAACCGGCTCCAGCCCCTGCAGGCTTTCCAGCGTCGTGGAGGGGCGGTTACCTTCATCTTTCTGCAAAGTGACCGCCTCGTAGGTGGTCTCCTTGGTTTCCTTGTTGAATACCGCCTTGGTGGAGGCCATCGGCACGATCTCCGCATCGAACAAGCCGGCTTCCTGCGCCGCTGCGGTACGCACCTGGCTTTGGAACGAGTACTCATCCTGCGCCTCGCGGGAAACGCCATAGCGTTCAGAGACGATCTCAGCCGTCTCGATCATCTGGATATACGCTTTGGGCGAAACCTCCAGAACGGTTTTCGACACGTTGCGGTAGCTGTTCTTGTGCTTGTTCTGCACCAGCGAGATGGACTCCAGCCCACCCGCCACGGCAACGTCGTACTCGTTGCACATGATGGCCTTGGCGGCTGTGGCAATGGTCATCAAGCCGGAAGAACACTGACGGTCCATGGTCATGCCCGCTGTCGTGTCCGGCAGACCGCCGGCGACACCGCAGAGCCGGCCCAGGTTGTAGGCCTGTGTGCCCTGCTGTGCCGCCGCACCCATCAGGCAATCGTCGACCAGCGCAGGATCGATGCCGGCGCGCGCAACCGCCGCGCGGACGACGTGGCCGCCGAGTGCGGGGGCTTCGGTGTCATTGAAGGCGCCGCGGAAGGCTTTGCCGATCGGGGTTCTGGCGGTGCTGACGATAACTGCGTCTCTCATGGTGTACTCCTTTGATTCGGTTGTGAGTGCTTTGTTGTTGTGTTGGAATTTGGGGATTGTACTGCTACTGGGGGGAATTTGCTGTGCCGCTGGTGGTTGGGGGGGTGTGCCTCAATCCGGAGCGGCTACGGGGTTGCCCCTGACAAAACGCGTCGTGAACCCGTTCGTGGGGGATTGTGCCTCCATCCGGAGTTGCTACGGGGTTGCCCCTGACAAAACACGCCGTGAACCCATCCATGGGGGCTTCGCGCTCGCATCCATGCGAGCGAGAGTTTTGTCAGGGGCAACCCCGCATCCACTCCTCGCTCACGGAAGTGTTCAGGGTGAGCACGCACGATTAAGCCCCGAGAAGCAAGACACTAACGAACTGGCAAAATCGGTAGGAGGCTGTGGGTGGGGGCGCCGGGCGGGACCGTAGCAAACATGGATGTTTGCTTCGAGCCTACAGGGACGTATTCACGGCGAGTCCCGCCCGGCACACCCGCTCACAGCCTCCGGCACGCCCCTCCGTCCGCACGCGCCCCATCAAGCCCGCTGACTGGAGCAGGAAACAATCTCCCCGGTCATATACCCCGAATAATCCGAGGCCAGGAACATCATCACGTTCGCCACTTCCCACACCTCGGCCGCACGCCCGAAAGCCTCCTTCGCCGCCAGCTCTTCCAGCAACTCCATCGGCGTGGTCTTCTTCAGGAACTCGTGAAAGGCAATGGAGGGCGACACCGCATTGATGCGCACACCGTGGTCGGCGGCCTCCAGCGCGGCACAGCGCGTCAGCGCCATCACACCCGCCTTGGCCGCCGCATAGTGGCACTGTTCCTTCTGCGCTCGCCAGCCCAGCACGGAGGCGTTGTTGACGATCACGCCTGCACCGCGCGGCTGCATCTTGCGCAGCATGGCACGGGTCATGCGCATGGTGCCGGTGAGGGTAATATCCAGCACGCGGCTCCACTCGTCGTCGGGCATATCAACGAGTAGACGAGTACCGCCCAGGCCTGCGTTGTTGATCAATACGTCAACGCCGTCCATGGTTTCCTCAGCGTAATCCACCAGCGCCTGCACATCGTTCTCATCGGTCACATTGGCCAGCTTGCCATACACCGCATCAAGACCGGTCTCCGCTTTCAGCTGCTCGACCGCCTTTCCCAGCCGGCCTTCATGGATGTCGCTGATCATGACGGCCCGGGCTCCCTCCTCGGCCGCCCGCGTGGCAGCGGCGAAGCCAATGCCGGCGCCGGCAGCAGCGGTAATCAGAACGGACTTGCCCGCCAGCAGATTGTGCCCGGCGACGTAGGGTGGTGGTTCTTTCAATGCCATGCTGTGTTTCTCCTTTAGCCCGCGCTAGCCGCGGGGTTCGCGGGGCATGCCAAGTGCGCGCTCGGCGATGATGTTGCGCTGGATCTGGTTGGTGCCGCCGTAAATGGTGTCGGCGCGTGTGAACAGGTACATGGACTGCAGCCGGCTCAGGCCGTAGGGCGCCTCGGGAACAATCTCGCTTTCTGCGCCCAGCACATCCATAGCCAGCTTGCCCAGGTTGCGGTGCCAGCTGGACCAGTACAGTTTGTAGATCATGGCCTCTTTTTGCAGGCTGCCGTCGTCACCGCCGCCGGAGAGCATGCGCATGCTGTTGAAGCGCATGATACGCAGGCCGATGTGGGCTTCGGCAATCCTCTGGCGCAATGCCGGGTCACATGCAGCGCCGTTGGCCTTGGCAACGCGCACGATCTCGTCCAACTCGTTCTGGAACAGCATCTGTTGGCCCAGTGTGGAGACGCCGCGTTCAAAGCCCAGCAGCCCCATGGCGACTTTCCAACCCTCGCCTGGCGCACCGACGATGTCATCGGCAGCGCACACCGCGTCATCGAAGAACACTTCGTTGAACTCACTGGTGCCGGTAAGCTGCTCGATCGGGCGCACCGTTACACCCGGCTGGTCCATGGCGACGAGGAAGAAGCCCAGCCCTTTGTGCGCGCTGGAGTCAGGGTCGGTGCGGGCAATCACGAACACGTACTGAGATTCGTGCGCCAGCGAAGTCCACACCTTCTGCCCGTTGATCTGCCACTGTCCTGTGCCTTCATTGAGCCGGGCGCGGCTTTTGACGTTGGCGAGGTCGGACCCAGCCGAGGGCTCGGAGTAGCCCTGACACCAGAACTCGCGGCCTGCACGGATACCGGGGAGATAGCGCTCGCGCTGTGCCTCACTGCCGAAAGCGATCAACGTGGGGCCCATCAGGGTTTCGCCGATGTGCCCCATGCGACCGGGGCCGCCGGCGCGTGCGTACTCTTCGTTGAAAATAACCTGCTGTTCAACACTCGCCGCGCGGCCGCCGTACTGTTTGGGCCAGCCGATGCAGGTCCAACCACCTTCGGCCAGTTTCTGCTCCCAGGCCTTGCGCTCTTCGACGAAGGAATGCTCATCCCCGGGGCCACCGCGAAAGCGGATGGGCTCGAATTCGCCACAGAGGTTGTCTGCCAGCCAGATGGCCACTTCTTCGCGGAACCGTTCGTCTTCCGGACTGAAACTCAGTTTCATGCCTCACCTCCATCCAGCAGCTGTTGCGCAAGCCGCTCCCTGTGCCAGGCCGCATCGCCCAGCAGGGTTTCAGCCGATTTGGCACGTTTGAAATACAGTTGTATGTCGTATTCCGAGGTAATACCCACGCCACCGTGCAATTGAATGCCGCAGCCCGCATTGAAAAACGCCGCTTCTGAACAGTAGGCCTTGGCGATGCTCGCCGCTTCCGCGAGCCCGCTGCCCAGCGGGCCGCCGGCCAGCGCTTCATCGGCGATGCAGGCTGCGTAATAGGCTGCGGAACGCGCCGCCTCCACCTTGAGCATCATGTCGGCGGCCTTGTGCTTGATCGCCTGATAGGACGCAATGGTGCGACCGAACTGCACGCGCTCGGTGGTGTAGGCCACGGAGCTGTCCAGCGCCTGCTGCGCCACCCCAACCTGCTCGGCCGCCAGCGCGATGGTGGCGAGGTCCAGCGTTTTTGCCAGTGCCGGCCAGGCCTGGCCGGGCTCGCCCATGCAGGCGCTGCGCTCAACCTGCACATTCTCCAACACGATGCGAGCCTGCTTGCGAGTCTGGTCCATGGTGGGCAACCACTCCCGGCTGATCCCCGCGGTGCTCGCGGGCAACACGAACAGGCTGACGCCCTCGGTGCCCGCGCTGCCCGGTGCGCGGGCGGCCAGCACCAGAATGTCCGCCGTATGGCCGTCGAGTACGTAGCGATACTCACCGTCGAGCACGAAACCGTCGCCTTCACTGCGACAGGTTGCCTGGATGGCATCGGCATCGGGCCGGCTGCCCGGCGCCATGAAGGCCAGCGTGGCGGTTTTGCCGGCAGCAATGTCGCCCAGATACGCCGTTTGCTGCGCCTCGCTGCCTGCCACCAACAGGGCGTTGACGGCAAAACCGACCGTGGAGAGAAACGGTGCGCAGAGCAGGGTACGGCCCATTTGCTCCTGCATGGCAGCCAGTTCGACAAAGCCCAGGCCCAGGCCACCAAACGCCTCGGGGATATGCAGCGCGGGCCACATCAACTCTTCGCTGATCTGCTGCCAGAGCGCATCGCTGTAGCCACGCTCCGTCGCCATCGCCTCGCGCACGGCAGCCGCGGTGGACACCTCCGACAGAAACGCCTCGGCGGTGTCGCGGATCATTTGCTGTTCTTCGGTAAAACGAAATTCCATGCGCCCTGCCTCAGGTGCCGTAGACTTTTTGCGCCGGCACTTCGCGTGCCAGCAACTGCTGCACCGCACCGGCCACTTCAGCCGGCTGCCAGCGATCGCCCTTGTCCACCGGCTCGGTGGTGCGCCAGCCATCGGCGATGGAGATGCGCCCTCCCTCTGCCTCAAACACGCGGCCAGTCACCGCTGCCGACTCGGTGGAGACCAGGTAGGCAAACAGCGAGGAGACGTTCTCCGGCGCCCAGTAGTCGAAGCTGCCGTCCTCGGGCTTGGCCATGCGCTGCGCCATCTCTTCCACGGCGGTGGTCATGCCGGTGCGCGCGGCGGGCGCCACGGCATTGGCAGTCACGCCGTAGCGCGCCAATTCGGCAGCCTGGTTCAAGGTAAGCGCCGCGATTCCGGCTTTGGCGGCGGCATAGTTCGATTGGCCGATAGAGCCCTGCAGGCCCGCACCGGACGTCGTGTTGATAATGCGCGCATCTACCGCTTTGCCTTCCTTGGACTGGCCGCGCCAGTAGTGCACCGCGTGGGAGCTGATACAGAAATGCCCTTTCAGGTGCACCGCCATGATGGTGTCCCACTCCGCTTCAGTCATGGAAGCGAACATGCGGTCTCGGTTGACGCCGGCATTGTTGATGACCGCGTGCAGGTCGCCGAAGGCATCAATGGCCTGCTTGACCGCGTTCAGGCTGTCGTCGTAATGCGTGATGTCCGAGGTGTTCACCACGGCTTCACCGCCGGCCTTGCGGATGTCGTCCACCACCGCCTGCGCCGCCGCTTCATTGATATCGTTGACAACGACTCTGGCGCCCTCACTGGCAAGTACCCGTGCGTGCGCCGCCCCCAGGCCGCCGCCTGCACCCGTGATGATTACCACGCGTCCTTCACATATTCCGCTCATATCACAACCTCTCGATAATGGTGACGTTCGCCTGACCACCGCCTTCGCACATGGTTTGCAGGCCGTAGCGACCACCGCTGCGCTCCAGTTCGTGCAGCAGGGTGGTCATCAATTTCGTACCGGTGGCACCCAGTGGATGTCCCAGGGCAATCGCGCCGCCGTTGACATTGGTTTTCGCTGGATCGTAGCCGGTGTCCTTCAGCCAGGCCATCGCCACCGAGGCGAAGGCTTCGTTGATTTCCACCAGGTCGATATCCGCCAGGCGCATACCGGCGCGCTTCAATGCGTACTCGGTCGCGGGAATGGGTGCCGTCAACATCCAGATAGGGTCCGCCGCGCGCACGCTCATGTGCGCAATCCGTGCCCGCGGTGTTAGGTTGTAGCGTTTGAGTGCCGCCTCCGAGACAATCAACATGGCTGACGAGGCATCACAGGTCTGGCTGGACACAGCCGCCGTGATGGTGCCGCCCTCCTGCAATGGCTGCAGTTCCGCCATTTTCTCCATGGTGGTCTGGCGCGGCGTCTCGTCCATCTCCACACCGGCGAGGGGCGCGATCTCCCGGGCGAAGCGCCCTTCACTGATTGCCTGCAGCGCTCGCGTGTGGGACTGCAGCGCGAAGGCCTCCATGTCGCTGCGGCTCAACCCCCACTTGTCTGCGATCATCTGTGCAGAATTGAACTGCGACACCGGCACCGTGCCATAGCGCGCCACCCAGCCTTCGCTACCGGAAAAGGGGTCGGAGAAACCCAGAGGCTCGGCAGCCAGCATGGCCGAGGAAATGGGGATCTGCGTCATGGTCTGCACGCCGCCGGCAATCACCACATCGTTGACCCCGGCCATGATCGCCTGGGCGGCAAAATGCACCGCCTGCTGTGACGAGCCGCACTGACGGTCTATCGTGGTGCCGGGTACGGCCTCATCCAGCCCCGCCGCCAACCAGCAAGTGCGGGCAATATCGCCCGCCAGCGGGCCGATGGTGTCCACGCAACCGAACATCACGTCATCGTAGTCGGCATCCGGAATGCCGTTGCGCTCCACCAGCGTCTTCAATACGTGGGCACCCAGGTCGGCGCCGTGCACGCCGGCGAGCCCTCCCTTGCGGCGGCCCGTGGGGCTGCGCACTGCATCAACAATATAGGCGTCCGCCATGATCTGTGTCCTCGTCTGTATTTATTGGAAGGTGGCGCCGGCGCCCAGCGCCGCACCATCCGCAAATATCACCGCCGCCACTTGCTGCTTGTGCCAGCCGGCATCGCCCCAGGTGTTGGCCAGCGCCCAGGCCTTCTTCATGAAGATGTGCAGGTCCACCTCCCAGGTGTACCCCATCGCACCGTGTACCTGAATACTGTTCTTGGCTGCCAGGTTGGCCGCCTCGCAGGCCATCAGCTTGGCCTGCGCCACTGCCAAGGCAGCGCCGGAAGCATCCTCGGCCACAGCATACGCCGCGCGGTGGACCGGTGCCTTGGCGTATTCGAGCCGCACGGCCACATTGGCCATGTGGTGCTTGACAGCCTGGAAAGAACCGATCGCCTTGCCGAACTGTTTGCGCTCGGCGGTGTACTGTACGGACAGGTCGATCATGCGCTGCGCGAGACCCAACGCCTGTGCAGCGCAGCCCAGTGCGCCACGGTTCAGGCAGGCCGCGCGCAATGCGTTGGCCCGGGCGCCCTCGACTATCGGGGCGGTGCCCGCCTGCACAGTCACGGAATACAGGCGCCGGGCCGGGTCGATACTTTCGCTGCGCTCACAGCTGAACTGCCCCTGCTCCAGCGCAAACCACTGGCCCTCGCGCTCGAGCAACAGGAGATCGGCGACATGCGCGTCTTCCACCATCAGGTTCTGTTCGACGGCGGCGATGATGCGCGCCTCGCCGGTTGCAGCCAGGGGCAACCAGCGCGCCGCCAGTTCACCGCCGATATCCTGCAACAGGGGCACGGCAACCAGCGCGTGATTGACCAGAGGTTCGGCAAGCGCCACATAGCCGCATTCCTGGGCCAGCAATACAAAGTCCACGGCGTCCATGCCCAGGCCACCGTGTTCCTCGGGCACCGTGATACCGGTGAGACCGAGTTCGGCAAACTGCTGCCAGAGTGCAGGGTCGCGGCCCGTGTCTGTTTCCCAACCGGCGCGCAGCCGCTCGGGGGTGATTTCGTTGACCAGAAAGTCGCGGACGGAATCCTGAAACAGCAATTGGTCTTCGCTGAAAGTGAAATCCATGGTTACCTCGGCATCCCGAGCATGCGCTCGGCAATAATGTTGCGTTGAATCTCGTTGGTCCCGGCGTAGATCGGCCCCGACTGGGAGAACAGCCAACCGTCCAGCCAGGTGCCGACACCCTCCGCCGCCGGCGCATGCGCCAGCAACTCGGCGCGCGCACCGAGAATACTCATGGCGGTGGCGTGCATGTTCTGGTCGAGCTCTGACCAGAAGATCTTGTTGGTGGAAGATTCCGCGCCGATTTTGCCGCCCTGGCTCAGGCGACAGGCGGTTTGGTAGGTGCTCAGGCAGTAGCTCTCGGCATCCAGATAGGCCCGCATGACCGCCTCGCGGATCTGGGGGTCGTGGCTGGCGCTCGCTTCATTGGCGCGGTACAGCTCAACCAGGCGACGCGCGGTTTCCTGGAAGCGTGCCGGTGAGCGCAGCATCAACCCGCGTTCGAAACCGGCAGTGGCCATGGCCACCGCCCAGCCAGCGCCATCGTCACCCAGGCGATTGCTCACATCCACTTCCACATTGTCGAAGAAGATTTCGGCAAAGCCCGGCAGACCATCCAGTTGCGGGATGGGGCGCACGGTGATGCCCGGGGTGTTCAGGGGCACCAGGATGAAAGTCAGCCCGCGGTGGCGCTCGGAATCCGGGTCAGTACGGAACATGCCGAACAACCAGTCAGCCCACACCGCGCGCGTCGACCAGGTTTTCTGGCCGTTGATAATGTACTTGTCGCCCTCCAGCTGCGCCGTGGAGCGAATGGCCGCCATGTCGGAGCCGGCGCCGGGTTCAGACCAGCCCTGTGCCCAGACGTCACGCCCTTCCGCCATGGCCGGCAGAAAGCGGGCTTTCTGCTCTTCGGTGCCGTACTCCATCAAGGTGGGGCCGAGCAGGAAAATACCGTTCTGGTTCACCCGCAGCGGCGCCCGGGCGCGGTAGTACTCTTCCTCGAATATCAGCCATTCGATGAGGTCACAACCGCGCCCGCCCAGTGCTTCCGGCCAGGTGACCATACCCCAGCGGCCCTGGTTCAGGGTGGCTTCCCACTCGCGGTGCTGCTGAAAGCCTTCCTCGGTGTCGAAAGTCTGCAGCGGTTGCGCGGGCACATTGGCTTGCAGCCAGGAGCGAATCTCGGCGCGAAAGGCCTGTTGCTGTTCAGTAAATGCCAGTTGCATGTGTCAGTCCTGCGTTCAGAATTTGGCGTCGCGTTTTTCGATAAAAGCATCGCGGGACTCCTGGGAGTCGCCCACGGTGTAGGCCTCCAGCGTGAACCCCTGTTCCCAGCGGTACTTGTCTTCGAGGTTGCCGTCTTCGATACCGGTGAGGGCCTCCTTGGCCAGCTTGACCATGGCCGGGGATTTGCTGGCGATGTTGGCGGCAATGGCACGCGCGGTCGGCAGCAACTCCTCGCGACTGACAACCTTCTCGATGGCGCCCAGCCGGTAGGCTTCCTGCGCATCGATAAACTCGCCGGTGAAGTACATGTAGCGCACTTTCTGCACCGGAAACATGCGCTGCAGATGCGCACCGCCGCCCATGGCGCCGCGGTCGATTTCGGGCACGCCAAAGCGCGCGCAGTCGGATGCGACCAGAATGTCGGCGGCGCCCGCCATGCCGATACCGCCGCCCAGCACAAAGCCGTGCAGGGCGATGATGACCGGCTTGGGGTTGCGGTGAATGGCGCGGAAGGTTTCGTAGTTGCCCTTGTTCACATCGACAATCCGCGTCGATTCCGCGGCGAGTTCCTTGATATCCACGCCGGCGCAGAAGCCCCGACCCTCAGCGGCGATCAAAATGACGCGCACCGCGTCGTCGCGGCCCAGCGCGTCGATTTCATCGGCGATGGCAAACCAGCCGGCGCTATCGAAAGCGTTCACGGGCGGCTTGTCGAGGATCATTTCGGCAATGCCGTCCTCGATGGTGGTGCGAAAGGGTTTGCTCATGGTTGTTCTACCTGTCGGTGCAGTGAATTACGGGTTGACGGCGGCTCGCGCGGCGAGAGCCTGCAAACGGCTTTCCGCTTCGTCAACAATGGACTGGATCAGCTCTTCGCAGGTGAGCAGAGTGTCGATCACCCCGGCCACCTGGCCGCTGGGCAATACCCCGCGGGCCGGCTGCCCATCGACCATCGCCTTCTGGATGATCATGGGGGCATTGGCGGACATGATCGCCTGTGCGGCGGTCATGTCGTCACTGCGGCTCATGGCAACGGCGGACTTGAGCAGGCCGACCACACTGGCGCCTGTATACTTGCGGAAGGCCAGGCCGTTGCGCATGGCAATGAACAGCTTGCGCAGCTTGGAGGCACGCTCCAGCTCCGTCAGCAGTTCGTTCATGATCATGCGCTGGGGCATGCCGTCCATGGCGCGAGAAACCACAATGTCAGCCGGATTCTTGCAATCCAGGTAGCGCTGCTTGGTGGCGTCGGGCACCGGCGACTCCCGGGTCAGCAGGAAACGCGTGCCCATGGCGACACCATCGGCGCCCCAGGCAAGCGCGGCAACCAGCCCGCGACCGTCCTTGAAGCCCCCTGCCGCGACCACCGGCACCTGGGCGCCCACTGCATCCACTACCTGTGGTATCAGCAGCGTGGTCGGCACCGCACCGGTGTGGCCTCCACCCTCGCCACCCTGCACCGTGACTGCATCAGCCCCCAGCTCCACCGCTTTCACGGCATGCTTGGGTAGCCCCACCGTTGGCATACAGATCACGCCAGCATCCTTCAGCTTGCGAATCATCTCGGGGCCCGGCGAGCGGGAATAGCTCACCGCACGCACACCGTGGCGGATTACCATGTCGATGATGTCCGCCGCGTTGGGCTGGTACATGTGGAAGTTGACGCCGAACGGTCGATCAGTCAGCGCCTTGACCTGCAGGATGTCGCGTTCCATTTCCTCGGGCGGAATGGTTGCGCCGGCGAGAAAACCGAAGCCGCCGGCGTTGCAGCTGCCGGCGACCAGCCGTGGATCCGCCACCCAGCCCATCGCGGTTTGCACGATGGGGTAGCGGCAGCCCAGCAGTTCTGTCAGTCGTGTCGTGAGCATAGTGAGCCTCAGGCCCGGATACCGGGCGGGTTGTCGGCAATTTGCGCGGCGCGCTGGTTGTGCGGGTCAAGGCCGGCAATGATCGCCAGTTGTTCGGCAGTCGGCGCTGGCGTTGTCGGCACATCCGACGGCACCGCAATCGGATAACCGGTGTTTTCCTGCACTTCCTCCAGCGTGACCCCGGGATGCAGGGAAAGCAGGCGGATCTGGTGCTCCGGGCCGCCAAAATCCATTACGCACAGGTTGGTCACCACGCGGCGGATATCGACATCGTCCAGCGAGCGGCCGCGCGGCAACCGTGCGGGGTTATAACCGATAGACGACACAAAATCACACTCGCCATCCATGAACACCCGGGTGTTGTGACCGGGTACAAAAAAGCTGTTGGCGTGGCAGATGGAGTTGCCGGGGAAACCGCGCGCGCCCAGCATCATGACCTTCGGCTGCTGATAGGTACCCCCCAGCGCCGAAGTGTTGGTCTGGCCGAAGCGGTCAATCTGGGTGGGGCCCAGCATCGCATGACGCTTGCCGCTCCACACGTTGTCGAAAATGCGTGAAAAACCCATCCAGCTCTCATTGGCCTGCTGGAAATCTGCCGGACGCTTGCCCAGAGGATTGGGCTCACTCAGCATGAATGCCTCGGAGTCCGTCATCATCAGGTCGGGATTAAACGTCTTCATGGCCAGGCTCGCGGCCAGCCTGGGTACTACACCAATGCCTGTGGCCAGTACTTCTCCGTCGTGACGGAAGGCCTCGGCGGCGGCAACAATGCACAGTTCGGCGAGGGTATAATCGGTTGCTGCAGTTGACATACGATATTCTCCCTGGGCGTATTAGTAAGTGGGCAGTGCAATAGCGCGGATGGCGTCGAGCCCACCCACATTACGCTGGTATTCGGCCTCATCGGCCCCCAGGTATTTCTCCAGATAGCCCGCAATGCCACCGTCCTTGGCCGAAGCGGTGTAGGCCTTGAAATGCGCAACGTCAAAGCCATACAACGGGCTGCAGGAGCTTGGGTGTGCACCACCCGGTATTTCCACGATGGCACTGGTCGCGGCCCGTTCCCAGAATACTTCGCGCGCCCGTGCCGGGTCGGCAAAAAACGACGTATCAACCAGCTCATCACAGGACACGATGGTGGTTTTTGCGGCACGCGCAAACCAGTCATCAAGGTAGTGGTCGGGGCCCGCGATCTGGCACACCCCGCGGAAATCTGCGCGGTCCACGTGAATCAGCGACACATCAAGATTCAGTGCCGGCATGGCCACCCACTCCTTGTCGTCGTAGGGGCTGTCGATCAATTTGATATCCGGGTTCTGATTGATGACGTCGGTGCCCAGGCCCACTTCAGTCGGGATAAACGGCAGGCCCCAGGCCGCTGCGCGCAAGCCCAGCAACATCATCCCCTCGTCAATTTCCATGACCTCGATGGACCCGCTCTGGCGGGCCTGGCGGAAGTAGGGCTCCAGCGGAATAAAGTCGAGTGAAACAAACGCAAACACCAGTTTTTTCACCTTGCCCGCCGCGCAGAGCATCCCGACATCGGCGCCGCCGTAGGCGACGACAGTGAGATCCTTCACATCCGAGCGAAGGATTTCGCGCACCAGCGCCATCGGCTTGCGCCGGGGGCCCCAGCCACCGATGCCCACCGTCATTCCGTCTTCGATTTGTGCCACCGCATCGCGAGCACTAAGCCGTTTATCCATGTTGCATTCCCTCAGCTGACGATCCGCGCCATGCGGTAATCGTGTTTGACAAAATTGACACCGAGCGTGCTTTCGGTGCGCCGTACTCCCGGTATGCTGCTGATGCGCTGGTGCACGAATTCGGCGAGATGTTCATTGCTGCGCACCATGGTAATGGCCAGCAAATCGGAGCGACCGAGCATCTCGCCGACAAACCCCAGCTCGCCAATAGCGGACAGTGCCCGCGCCACCGCCTGCACCTGGTGACTCCGCTCAACCTCAATCCAGATATAGGCCAGCGCACCGTTGCGAAAACGATCGATATTGGTGATCGCCGTAATCCGGATCTGGCGCTCTTCCTCCATGCGCTTGACTCGCGCCCGCACCGTACCCTCGGTCACCCCGAGATCGGTCGCAATCTGCCGGTTGCTGATACGCGCATCCTCCGAGAGGCGCGCCACTATCTGCCGGTCGATATCGTCCAGGCGGCGCCGCGTCATGCGCTGGCACCCCGGTCGAACGGCACCCAGTCAGGCTGGTTCTTCAGCACATTGACGGCCAGCGCCGGGGTGAGGCGACGCACACCCGGCATGGTGGCAATGCGCTCATGCAACAGGCGGTGCAGCGCTACCTGGTCTTCCGCCACCATCAGTATTTCAATGTCCTGGGCACCCACCACCACATTGACCGAAAACACTTCGGGCACGGCCGCCAGCTCGCGTGCCACTTCCTCCGGTGAGCGGCTTTCCACCTGCACGCCAATCGCCAGCAACATACCAAAACCGGCGGCCTCGATGTCGGTGACTGCCACCACGCGCATGGTTCTGGATTCCTCCAGCCGCCGCACCCGCGAACGCACCGTCGCCTCGGTGAGGCCGAGCTCACGTGCTATGGAGCGGAAGGGCAACCGGCCGTCCGCGCGCAGCAGGGCAATGATGGCGTGATCCGTCTCGTCCAGCTCTATCTGCGAGACGCGCTCCGCCCGTTGCTCCTGCAGGGCCACGTCCGCGCTAGCCCCGTTCCGCCGCAATACGCTGGCGCAACTCGTTCTTGAGTACTTTGCCACCGGCATTCATGGGCAGCTCCGGCACCAGGCGCACCACACGCGGCACTTTGTAATTCGCCATATGCTCGCGCGACCAGGCAATAACGGCCGCCTCGTCCAGCTGCGCACCGGTGGCCGGAACAATCCACGCGCAGGCAACTTCGCCCATGCGCTCATCGGGAATGCCTATTACTGCCGCCCGGGTCACACCGGGCATGCTGTGCAGGCTGTTCTCGATCTCCGCAGGATAGCAATTGAAGCCCCCCACAATGAACATATCCTTGATGCGGTCGGTGATGCGAACGTAGCCGTCCTCATCCATCACGCCAACATCCCCGGTTTTCAGCCAGCCATCCGCGGTAATCGTGCGTGCGGTCTCCTCGGGGTTGTCGAGGTAGCACTGCATGACGTTGTAGCCACGGCACCAGATCTCGCCTTCAGTACCGGCCGCAACAGTGGCGCCATTGGCGTCGACGCATTTCATCTCCACGCCCGCCATGGCGCGCCCGGAGCTGTGCGAAATGCGCTCCGCGCTGTCTTCGGGGCGGCAGATTGAAATCACGCCACAGGATTCGGTCAACCCATAGGCGGTCACCACCACCTGGAAGCCCAGTTCGCTGCGCATCTTCTCGATCAACGAGACCGGCACAGGCGCCGCCCCCGTTACCGCCAGGCGCAGGCTGGAAAGATCGTATTCCGCGCGCCGCGGATGGCTGAGCAACGACTGGTAGATGGTCGGTGGGCCGGGAATGACCGATACGCGGTCGCGGTGGATCTGGCTGAGCACCGCATCGAGATCAAACTGCTTGACCGGCAGCATGCGCGCACCGCAGAGGGTGGCCGCAAGCCAACCCGCCTTGTACCCGAATGAGTGAAAAAACGGGTTTATAATCAGATAGTTGTCGTCACTGTTCAGGCCGACTGTCGCACTCCAGGTGGAAAAGGCGCGAATATTCTGCCCGTGGCTGGTGACCACCCCCTTGGGCTGCCCGGTGGTGCCCGAGGTAAAGAGGATATCCAGGGTGTCGTCCGGGGTCAGCTGGCTGGCGCGCATCTCGACGGCCGCAGCATCCACAGCGTCGCCGCGGGCGAGAAATTCCGCCCATGCCTGGGTACCCGCGCTCTCGCCTTCTAACAATACCGTCCCCTTGAGGTCAGGCAAATCCTCGTGTTCCAGCATGGCCGGGTAGCGCATACCGAGGAACTCACCTACCGTGAACAACCAGCGCGCACCGCTGCGGCGGAGGATAAAACCGGCCTCTGCTCCCTTCAAACGGGTATTGAGCGGCACCAGCACGCCGCCTATGGTCTGCGCGCCCATGGCCGCGACAATCCACTGCCACATGTTCGGCGCCCAGATGGCGATGCGTTCGCCATGCGCAAGCCCCGCCGCCAGAAAGGCCGCAGCGGCTCGCAGACGCGCCGCATCAAGCTCGGCGTAGGTAAGGGAAACGGGGCCATCGCTGATTGCCACCCGCTCGGGCAGCGCCCTGGCGGTAGCCGCGACAACCTGCGGTAATGTGCGCTGATCTGACTCGGTAATGGGCATGGCAAAAGGCACAAACAGTAAACCGGGGACACAATACTAGTCAGCGTTCCGGGGTTTTACAACCGGAATTCGTAATTATTTGCCCAGCAAACTACGCATATTGAAGCTACACTCCGCCCGGCCAGGGGCGGAGCGCCAGGCCTCGTTACTGGCCGGGGAAGCTGTAGTCCTTGAATTGCTCGCGCAGCGAGACCTTGTGGATCTTGCCCGTGGCCCCGTGTGGCAACTCATCGACAAACTCCACCGCATCGGGCTTCCACCAGGTGGCCACCTTACCTTCGAACCAGCTGAGCATGTCATCGGCAGCCAAGTCCTGGCCGTCTCCCTTGCGCACCACAATCAACAGGGGTCGCTCGCTCCATTTCGGATGGTAATGGCCAATCACTGCCGCCTCCGCCACCTTGGGGTGGCTCATCGCCACGTTCTCCAGCTCGATCGAGGAAATCCACTCGCCGCCCGATTTGATAACGTCCTTGGTGCGGTCGGTGATGGCCATGTAGCCATCAGGGTCAATGGTGGCCACATCGCCTGTTTCGAACCAGCCGGCCTCCGCGTGGGCGCCGTCGGCGTCGCGTTTGAAGTAGCCGGAACAGATCCAGGGGCCGCGCACCTTCAAGGCCCCGAAGGCCTTGCCATCCCAGGGCAGCTCCTGACCCTCTTCGTCGACAATCTTCATTTCCACGCCAAAGATGGCACGCCCGGCCTTCAGGCGCAGCCGGGAGAAATCATCCTCACTGAAGCGCTCACGCTCGGTGTCACTGGCGTTGATCGTGCCGAGCGGGCTCATTTCAGTCATGCCCCAACCCACGCGCGCGACCACGCCGTAGGTATCGAATTGTTCGGCAATCGCCAGGGGGCATGCCGCGCCACCCACGACAACCCGTTTCAGTGACTCCACCTGCTTGCCGGTGGACTTGAGGTGCCCCAACAGCGCCAGCCAGACAGTAGGGACACCCGCCGACATCGTCACCTGCTCCTCGTTGATGAGATCGGCGAGGGTTTCGCCATCGCCCATCTTGTTACCCGGGAACACCAGCTTGGAACCGGCCATCGGGCAGGAATAGGGGTTACCCCAGGCATTGACGTGAAACATCGGCACAATCGGCAACACCACATCGCTCGCCGACAAACCCATGGCATCCGGCATCATGGTGGCGTAGGCGTGCAGCATGGTTGAACGGTGCGAGTACAGGACACCCTTCGGGTGGCCTGTGGTGCCCGAGGTGTAGCACAGGGCGCAGGCATCGCGCTCGTCCAGCTCCGGCCACTCGAACTCGCTGCTCCCACCCTCGATGAGAGTTTCGTAGCAGATTGCATTGGGCAGGGTCGTTTCCGGCATGTGTTGCGCACTGGTGAGCACAATCCAGCCTTCAACACCCGGGCACTCGGGCGCCAGCTTTTCGGCCAACGGCACGAAATCAGGATCGAGGAACACGTAGCGGTCTTCTGCGTGATTGATGATGTAGACCAGCTGCTCCGGGAACAGGCGCGGATTGATGGTATGGCAAACATAGCCACTGCAGGCCGAGGCGTAGTAGGTCTCGAGGTGGCGGTAGTCGTTCCATGCCAGCGTGCCTATGCGGTCTCCACGCTGCAGACCCCAGGGACTTATGGCATTGGCGAGCTGGCGGGCGCGCTCGAAGGCTTCGCGATAGGTGTAACGGTGTCGCGGGTTGTCGCGTGTGACCGACACAATCTCCTGATCCCCGTTAACCCGCTCCGCGTGCTGGATGATCGAGGTGATCAGCAGCGGCATATCCATCATTAAACCGTGCATCCGGATGTTCTCCTTTTATTGCTTGAATCGAGATCTTTGCCCGAAGTGTAATCACTTCCAGCGAGGATAGCACCGCTTGGCGAGGGCAATTGTCAAAAACCGGCAGACGCTCCGACGCAAATACCCTACTGGACCCGCCTTCTGCCCCCACTATCGACCAAGGTCCAACAGCGATGCAGCGCGCCCCGGTGCTATAGTCGGGCTGAGTGAGACGATAACAACAGTAACGGAGAGCCCCCATGTCACGTTTAACCGAGGCCCAGGCGCTGGCCTATTGGCGCCGCAATCTTGCCCTGATGTTCAAACTGCTGCTGATCTGGTTCGTGGTCAGTTTCGGCTGCGGCATTCTGCTTGTGGATGTGCTCAACCAGATACAGATCGGTGGCTACAAACTCGGCTTCTGGTTCGCGCAGCAGGGTTCCATCTACGTGTTTGTAGTGTTGATTTTCTACTACACACGGCAGATGGCCAAGCTCGACCGCGAATTCAACGTAGAAGAAGACTAGGGGCCGCCTCATGGAACTGCAGACACTGACTTATCTCGTGGTCGGCGCCAGCTTCGCGCTGTATATCGGCATTGCCATTTGGTCTCGCGCCGGCTCCACCAAGGACTTTTACGTTGCCGGCGGCGGCGTGCACCCTGTTGCGAACGGCATGGCGACCGCCGCGGACTGGATGTCCGCGGCCTCGTTTATCTCCATGGCAGGCATGATTGCCTTCATGGGCTACGGTGGCTCGGTATTCCTG
This sequence comes from Haliea salexigens DSM 19537, assembly GCF_000423125.1. GTDB lineage: Bacteria > Pseudomonadota > Gammaproteobacteria > Pseudomonadales > Halieaceae > Haliea > Haliea salexigens. The sequence goes on along the minus strand of NZ_AUHJ01000006.1, from coordinate 154,784 downwards.
ATGGGCTGGACGGGTGGCTTCGTTATCCTGGCCATGCTCCTCGCCCCCTACCTGCGCAAGTACGGCAAATTCACCGTACCGGAGTTCATCGGCGACCGCTTTTACTCCAAAGCGGCGCGCGCGGTGGCCGTGGTCTGCCTGATTATCTGCTCGGTCACGTACGTCATCGGGCAAATGAAAGGCATCGGCGTCGCTTTCTCCCGCTTCCTGGAAGTCGACTACGGCACCGGTTTGCTGGTGGGTATGTGCATCGTGTTTTTCTACGCGGTACTCGGCGGCATGAAAGGCATCACGTATACCCAGATTGCGCAGTACTGCGTCCTGATCATGGCCTATACCATCCCGGCGATATTCATCAGCCTGAACCTGACTGGCAATCCGTTCCCGCAGCTGGGACTGGGCAGCACCCTGACCGGCACGGACACCTATCTGCTGGACAAGCTGGACCAGATGGTCATGGAGCTGGGCTTCAATCAATACACAACCGAATACCGCCTGAGCGGCCTCAACATGTTTGCGTACACGGCGTCGCTGATGATCGGCACCGCGGGGCTGCCCCACGTCATCATCCGTTTCTTCACCGTGCCCAAGGTACGCGATGCGCGCAGCTCCGCCGGCTGGGCACTGCTCTTCATTGCCATTCTCTACACCACGGCACCTGCCGTGGCCGGCATGGCCCGCCTGAACCTTATGCAAACCATCGAACCCACGCCCGGTGAATACCTCGAGTACGACAAGCGGCCGGACTGGTTCCGCAACTGGGAAACCACGGGACTGCTGGCATTCGAGGACAAGAATGGCGACGGCCGTATCCAGTACAGTGCCGATGCGGCGACCAATGAGATGGTGACCGTGGACAACGACATCATGGTACTGGCCAACCCTGAAATCGCACAGCTACCCAACTGGGTAATCGCCCTGGTCGCGGCGGGCGGGCTGGCGGCGGCACTGTCCACCGCTGCGGGCCTGCTGTTGGCCATTGCCTCCGCCATCTCCCACGACTTGCTCAAGGGCATGATCGCTCCGGGCATTTCCGAGCGCGCTGAACTGCGCGCGAGCCGGGTCGCAATGGCGGCGGCCATCGTGGGTGCGGGGTACCTCGGCTTCAATCCGCCGGGATTCGCGGCCGGCACGGTAGCACTCGCCTTCGGCCTGGCAGCTTCCTCCATCTTCCCCGCCTTGATGATGGGCATATTCTCCAAGCGCACCACCAAGGAGGGCGCGATTGCGGGCATGGTCGCGGGGATTGGCGTCACCCTGTTCTACGTGTTCCAGCACAAGGGTATTATGTTTGTCGCCTCAACGGCATTTCTCGGCGACATGCCGGCGAACTGGTTCCTCGGCATTGAACCAAACGCCTTTGGCGCCGTGGGCGCCGTGGTGAACTTCGCCGTGGCCATGCTGGTGAGCCGGGTGACCAGCGCACCGCCAGCATCGGTGCAGGAGCTGGTGGAACACATCCGGGTTCCGGCAGGCGCCAGCGCCGCCCAGGACCACTGACGCACAGGGAAGCAAACTGATGTTCAGCAACCGTCATGTCATCATCGCACTCCTGGTGGCACCGCTGCTCTCCATCAGCGCGTGGTTTGCCGTTGGTCAACTGGTGGGCGAGCAGCCACAGCAGGCCGAGGCGGGGAGCGACTACCCCTTGCTGGCCAAGAGCAACTGCCGCTACGACAGCGGCCGTTGCGAGCTTGCCAACGGCGACCTCGAGCTGGAAATCGACGTCCAGGCGCTGGCATCCGGCTGGCAGCTGCGCCTGCTGTCTTCGCATCCGCTTGAGGGCGCGGTGATGGCAATCGAAGCAGGCGCTCCGCAGCCCCTGCACAGCAGCAATACAGATCCGCAGCAATGGATTCTGACACTTCCAGTGCTGCCGGCAGAGGGCGCCCGCTTGCAGCTGGTGGCCGCTGCGGGTGGCAGCCGCTACTACGCTGACACCGGGTCCGACTTCCTGCAGCGCTACCGTAGCCAGCAGCCCTGAGCATGGCGGACGCGAACAACACGCCAGCAGTGCCCCAGCCGCCCGTTGAACTCACCCCCGTGGCGGACTTCCTCGCCGCAACGCTGCCCTTCGACACCCTGTCGCCCAGCGAACTGGCCCGCCTGCTGCCGACACTGGCAATCAGCTACCACACCCGCGGCGAGTGCTTTGATGCCGGTTCGGAGCCCTGTGGCTTGCGCATACTACGCAGCGGTGCCGTGGACCTGCGCGATGCGGACAATACGCTGCTCGATCGCCTGGGCGAGGGCGAGAGCTTCCATATCGGCGGACTCAATGCCGAGCGCGGCCAGGTGCAAGCCCGGGTCATTGAGGATGCGCTTATCTACTTCCTGCCCGACACCGCCTATCAGGCACTGCGACAGGCACACCGCAACATCGACCGCCATTTCAGCAGCCAGCGCAACCGCCGGCTGCGACGGGCAGCGCGCTATCAACCGGCGGCCAATGCCCTGCTGCAACGTATCCGCGACACCATGAGTACCGACTTGCTCACGGTGCGCAGCAGCGACACCCTGCAGGCTGTCGCCGAGGCCATGACACAGCGGCGCGTATCCTCCGCTCTGGTGCTCAGGGGCACACAGCTCGAGGGCATCATCACCGATCGCGATCTACGGGCTCGCGCGCTTACCGCGGCGCTTCCTGCCGACACAGCCATCGCCAGCATCATGACGGCCAATCCGGAGACCGTCGAGGCAGACTGCAGCCTGTTCGACGCCACCCTGCTCATGACCCGCCGCGGCTATCATCACCTGCCCGTCACCGAGGCTGGGCGGCTCTGCGGCATGCTCACCACATCCGACCTGATTCTCGCGCGCCAGAATGACCCCGTGTATCTGGTACAGCATATTTCGCGGCAGGAAAGCCCCGAAGGCATAAAGGCATTGCTGGAGGGCATGCCCGGGCTGGTGGTGCAGTGGAGCCAGTCCGGCATGCATGCACACCAGGTAAGCCGGGTGCTGACGGCCATCTCGGATGCAGTCACCGTACGCCTGATACAGCTGGCGGAAGCTGAGCTGGGGCCGGCACCGGCCACGTGGTGCTGGGTGGGTTTCGGCTCGCAGGCCCGCGCCGAGCAACTGTTCGCGGCCGATCAGGACAACGGCATGATCATCTCAGACGAGGCGCGGGATGCGGACGCGGGCTGGTTTGCAGGCCTTGCTCAGCGGGTCTGTGATGGCCTGCAGCTCTGTGGTTATCAGTATTGCCAGGGCGGGGTCATGGCCACCACGGAGAGCTGGCGGCAACCGCTGCAGCGCTGGCAGGACACTGTGCGCAATTGGACCGCAACGCCGTCGCCTGCGGCGGTGATGCGAGTGAGCATCTTCTTTGACCTGCGCGCGATCTATGGCGACGACCGTTTGTGCGCACAGCTGCAGCAGGTGATGTTGCAGGAAGCCTCGCGCAATTCGATCTTCCTTGCGGCGCTCGCCGCCAACGCGCTGGAAAACCGCCCGCCGCTCGGCATGTTCCGGCGCTTCGTTGTCGAGCGCAACGGTGAACACCGCGATGCTGTTGACCTGAAGAAACGCGGGGTACTACCGATCACGGAGATCGTGCGCTTGCACGCACTGGCGCATGGCATAGCGGCGGTCAATACGGAAGAGCGCCTGCAGGCGCTGACGCGCGCGAAGAAACTGACCATGGGTGACGGTCGCAACCTGGCCGACGCCCTGCACTGCGTGCAACAGCAACGTTTGCAACACCAGTGCCAGCAGATTCTGGCAGGCGAGCCACCGGACAATTTCCTCAAGCCCCACGGACTGCCTACGCTGGCGCGGGAGCAATTGCGCGATGCGTTCACCCTGATCGACGAGTCGCAGGCCGCCGTGCGCCAGACCTATCGAGCAGGCATGAATTGATGTGGCTGGCGCTGCGCCGCGCGCGCTGCAAGAGGCGCGCGGCGAGAACACCGCTGGCAGCCTGCTGGAGCCACGCTTTACCCAGAGGGGGCGCCTTCTGCGCTGAGGTGCCTTTTCTGGTCTGCGACGGGGAGATGTCCTCTCTGGACCCGGCCACAGGCGCCCTGCTCAGCCTCGGCTGGGTCGCCATTGAGGGGGGCGCCATCCAGCTGGGCAGCGCCCGGCACTACCTGATTAGCGGCGCGCAGGCAGTTGGGCAAAGTGCCACCATTCATCATATACACGACCGGGAACTGGCGCGGGGGCTGCCCGCAGCGGCGGTGATGACGGCATTCCTGCAGGCAGCGGCGGGTAAGGTGCTGGTGTTTCACCACGCCGCGCTGGATATCGCCTTCCTCAACCGATGTTGTGAGCGGCTGTATGGCGCGCCTCTGCTGCTGCCCACCCTCGACACGTTGCGCCTGGAACAGCGACAGCGTGAGCGCCGGGGCCTGGCCTGCGCACCCGGCGCACTCACGTTAACCAGCTGTCGAGAACGCTACGGTTTGCCCGCACATGCGGCACACAACGCACTGCTGGACGCCATCGCCACCGGCGAGCTGCTCCTGGCACAGATTGCACACCGCGGCAAAAACACAGACGTGCGCCTGCGCGACCTGCGCTAGTGGCACCCGTCAACTGACCGGGTGCGCGCGATTCGCCACCAGGTGATCCACCACCGAGGGATCGGCCAGCGTGCTGGTATCACCGAGATTGGCCACTTCGTTTTCGGCAATCTTGCGCAGAATACGCCGCATGATCTTGCCGGAGCGTGTCTTGGGCAGGCCTGGCGCCCACTGGATGACGTCGGGCTTGGCAATCGCCCCGATCTCACTGGCACACAATTGCACCAGTTCCTTGCGCAGCGCCTCACTGGGTTCAACGCCGTCCATGGGCGTAACAAAGCAGTAAATGCCCTGCCCCTTGATATCGTGCGGGTAGCCAACCACAGCCGCCTCCGCGATATCCTCATGCAGGACCAGTGCGCTTTCTACCTCGGCGGTTCCCATGCGGTGGCCAGACACATTGAGCACATCGTCCACGCGACCGGTAATCCAGTAGTAGCCGTCCGCATCCCGCGTGGCGCCATCACCCGTGAAGTAGTAACCCGGATAGTTGCTGAAGTAGGTGTCCACCATGCGCTGATGATCACCGTAGATCGTGCGGATCTGGCTCGGCCAGGATGCCTTGATGACCAGGTACCCGGCGCCGGCGCCTTCGATTTCGCTACCGTCCTCATTGAGTAGCGCAAGCTGCACGCCGAAAAACGGCATGCTCGCGGAGCCGGGCTTCAGGTCAGTGGCGCCGGGCAGGGGCGTAATCATCTGCGCGCCGGTTTCCGTTTGCCACCAGGTATCGACGATGGGGCAGCGGGAGTCACCCACCACACGGTAATACCACTCCCAGGCTTCCGGGTTGATCGGCTCACCCACCGAGCCCAGCAGCCGGAGGCTGGCCCGGGAACTGCGTTTCACCGGCGCATCGCCATGGGCATGCAGGGAGCGGATGGCGGTCGGTGCCGTGTAGAAGGTATTGACCTGGTGTTTGTCAATCACCTCCCAGCACCGTCCCGAATCGGGCCAGGTAGGCACACCTTCAAACATCAGGGTGGTGGCGCCATTGGCCAACGGGCCGTAGAGAATATAGGTGTGACCGGTGACCCAGCCAACGTCAGCAGTGCACCAGAACACCTCGCCTTCACGGTAGTCGAAGGTGTATTTGAAGGTCATTGCCGCCTGCAGCAGGTAACCGCCGGTGGTGTGCAACACCCCTTTGGGCTTGCCGGTTGAGCCCGATGTATAGAGGATGAAGAGCGGGTCCTCCGCATCCATGCTCTCAGGTTCGCAGGCGCTTGCCGCCGCCGCGGTCGCATCAACGTAACAGACGTCCCTGCCCTCCTGCCACGCTATATCTGCACCTGTGATCCGCGCCACGATGCAGGTGTGCACGTTGGGACAGGACTCCAGGGCGACATCCACATTGCTCTTCAGCGCGATCGTCTTGCCGCCCCGACGGCCCTCGTCGGCGGTGATCACCGTCTGGCAGTCGGCATCCTGTATGCGGTCGACAATGGCGGTGGGTGAGAAACCACCAAACACCACCGAGTGGATAGCGCCAATTCGCGTGCAGGCCAGCATGGCATAGGCGGCCTCGGGCACCATGGGCATGTAGATGCACACCCGGTCGCCTTTGCCGACGCCGCGTGCACGCAACACGTTGGCCAACCTGCAGACCTGCTCGTGCAGCTCGCGATAGGTGATGTGTTGGCTTTGCGCCGGGTCATCGCCCTCCCAGAGCAAGGCTGTCTGATCGGCGCGAGTGGCCAGGTGACGATCAATGCAGTTGACGCTCACGTTCAGGCGCCCGCCGGCGAACCAGCTGGCGTGCCCTTCATGAAAGTCGTAATCGACTACCGTCTGCCAGGGCTCGTCCCACTGCAGGAACTCGTTGGCCTGCTCGCCCCAGAAACCCGCCGGGTCTTCCACCGAGCGCTGGTACATCTGGCGATAACGCTCGGGCGTGATGTGCGCATCGCGGAAATTGTCGGGAATTTTATGTAGGGGGAAATTGGACATGTTATTGCTTCCGCCGGTGACTTTGTACCCAATAATACTGCGTTAAGAGGACGGCGCAACTCGACCAAGGTCTAAGCCCGGCACTTCAGCCCAGCCAGGTCCAGCGCTCCGCCGGAGCATCGCTGCGCGCACGTCCTTCCGACGCCAGTTTGATCAGGTGAGCCGACAGCGAGAGCTTCGCCCACTCATGGCGTGCAGCGTCAACATCGTCGTACACCACTTTGACCAGCGCATCGAGATCGCCCTCGCCGAGCGCGGACAGGCCTGCAATGACTTTGCGCTCCCGCGCCAGGCGATGCTCCACCAGGCCAGCGACTTCCTGCACAGGGGTGTGAATGAGCTCGCCGTGGCCCGGAGCAATGCTTTGCAGTGGATAGTCCAGCAACAGTCGCAGCGACTCGATATACGCCTTCATGTCGCCACCGGGAGGCACAATCACCACAGTAGAGCCGTTCATGATGTGGTCACCGGCAAACAGCATGCCGTCGTCTTCCAGCAGGAAGCAGTAGTGATTGCTGACATGCCCCGGCGTATGCAGTGCTCGCAGGGTAAACTCGGGGGCTTGCAGCAGCCAGTTGTGGTCGAGCAGTGTTGTGGGCGCGAAGGTATCGTCCTGAAAGCGGTCATCCGCCGGCAGCGCGCCAATCACCTCGGCGCCGGTGGCCGCGGCTACAGCCTGCCAGGCAGGTGAGTGATCGGGATGGGTGTGCGTGCAGATAATCCAGCGTATGCGGCCCTCACCCGCCGCGAGAATCGCCTCGATATGTTCCGGAATGGCCGGACCGGGGTCCACCACCGCCACCTGCTCGGTGCCGAGCAGATAGGTGTTGGTGCCGGGGCCGGTCATCATGCCCGGATTCGGCGCCACCAGACGGCGCACGCGATCATTGAGGCGAAAAGGCACTCCGTGTTCGAACATGGCCTACACCATATTCCGGATGGGGACGAGCGGGTTCACGTCTGCGTCGTAATCCACACCATCTACTTCGAAACCGAACAGCTGCAAAAACTCGCGCCGATACCCCTGGAAGTCCGACAGCTCGTGCAGGTTGTCCGTATCGATCTTCTGCCAGAGCGCGGCGACTTCCGACTGCACGGCGGGGTCGAGCTCCTTGCCATCGGCACGCAGTCGGCCTTGCTCATCCAATTCGGGAGCGGGGTTGTAGAGCGCGTTGCGGAACAGGCCATCAACCTGCTCGATACAGCCCTCGTGTATACCCCGTGCTTTCATCACCTTGAACAGAATGGCCAGGTAGATTGGCATTGCCGGAATGGCCGCGCTGGCCTGCGTGACCACAGCTTTCAACACAGAGACGCGCGCATCGCCGCCGTGAGCAGCGAGGCGCTCGCGAATGCCTTCCACGCGTCGATCCAGATCCTGTTTCGCCGCGCCAATGGTGCCGTGCCAGTATATGTCCCAGGTCATCTTCTCGCCGATGTAGGTGTAAGCGGTGGTCTTTGCGCCGGCCGCGAGCACGCCCGCTGCATCCAGCGCCTCCATCCACATCTGCCAGTCTTCCCCGCCCATGACCGCCACGGTGTTGTCAATTTCCTCCTGCGTCGCAGGTTCAAGGTGAAAGTCCTGCACCTCTTGCTTGTCGGTGTTCACGCCCTTCTGCACGGTGGGCTTGCCGATGGGCTTCAGGGTGGAGTTGTGCACCACCCCGGTAACGGGGTGTTGCCGGCGCGGGGAAGCAAGGCTGTAGACGACCAGATCAACCTGCCCCATATCCTCACGGATGGTGGCGATCGCCTTCTGTTTCACTTCGTCGCTGAAGGCGTCGCCGTTGATGCTCTTCGCGTACAGACCCTCCGCTTCCGCGGCGCTGTGAAACGCTGCGCTGTTGTACCAGCCGGCGGTACCCGGTTTGCTCTCGGTGCCCTCTTTCTCGAAGAAAATACCCAGCGTTGCGGCACCGGCACCAAATGCAGCGGTGATACGGGAGGCCAGCCCGTAACCAGTCGATGCACCAATCACCAGCACACGCTTGGGGCCATTGGCCAGCGGGCCCTGTTGCCGCACATAGTCAATCTGGTTGCGGACATTGGTGGCGCAGCCTACCGGGTGAGTAGTGGTGCATAGGAAACCGCGCACGCGGGGCTTTATGATCATGATCGGTTGTTTCCCTGATTCTGTTCAGTCGAATGCGCCCCTACGGACGCAGCCGCGAGTGTATCACAGGCCTCACCACCTCAAAGACGCGTGCCCCTGTCACAGACTGGTCACCGAACTGTTACCTCAGTGCCATCACCGCGTCACAAAGTCCTCGCACCATGCTCCCACACTTGACTGGCGAACCGAACGGAGAACCCCATGCGTCGACTCAACCCCTGGCTGCTGGCCACCTGTCTGACCCTGCCTGCCGTACTGGCCGGCTGCGATGGCGACGATGGCCGCGATGGACTCGATGGCGCTGACGGGAGCCCTGGTGAACAGGGTCCCGCAGGGGAGAACGCCACCAACAGCCGCATCGCACTGAGTTTTCTGGGCCGCTACGAGACTGGAGAATTCGATGAGAGCGCTGCCGAAATCGTTGACTACGACCCGGCCACACGCCAGGCCTTCGTGGTGAACGCGCAATCCGGCAGGGTGGACATCCTCGACATCAGCGCACCCGATCTGCCCGTACTGGCAGGCACACTGAACGTGGCGGCCGATATCGCCAGCGCCATACCCGCGCTGGCTGGCCCGGAAGCGTTGGGCGCTGCCAATAGTGTAGCGGTTGCCGGGAATCTGCTGGCCGTGGCTGTTGAAGCCGACACCAAACAGGACAACGGCTACGTCGCCCTGTACCAGACAGACGGTACATTCCTTTCTGCCACCGAAGCCGGCGCGCTCCCCGACATGCTGGCGTTCACCCCCGACGGCAACACGCTGCTGGTTGCCAACGAAGGCGAGCCCAATGGAGACTACAGTGTCGACCCTGAAGGCAGCATCACGCTGGTCGATCTCACTGGCGGGGCTGCCAATGCCGTGAGCCGCACGCTGCGTTTCACCGACTTCAATACCGGTGGCAGCAAGACATTGGGGGCCGATGTACGCATTTCCGCCAAGAGCGCGAGCATTGCACAGGATATCGAACCCGAATTCATCACCGTATCAGCGGACGGCAGCACGGCCTGGGTCGCCCTGCAGGAAAACAATGCGCTGGCGGTTGTCGACGTGGCAGCAGGCGAAATCAGCGCTGTCATCGGTCTGGGTTACAAGGACCACGGCTTGACTGGCAACGGCCTGGACGCCAGCAACCGGGACGGTGGTACCAACATTCGCGAGTGGCCACTGCGCGGAACCTACATGCCGGACAGCCTGAAGAGCTACACCGTCAACGGCACCACGTATGTGGTCAGTGCCAACGAGGGCGATGGCCGTGAATACCTCACCGATGCGGCCAGCGAAGCCGAATGCAGCGCACAGAGCGGCTTCGACTACGACGATGGCGATTGCTTCCACTATCTCGACGAGATACGCGTCGGCGATATCCTGGATAGCGGCGCGACCATCGAACTGGCAAACCTGGAGCGCTTTGCACCGGACCTCGACACCCTGGCCGACAACGCCAACCTCGGTCGTATCAAGGTTATTACCAACCTCGGTGTGCGTGACTGTCCCGCCGGCAGCCTGGAGGCGAGCGGACAGCCCACCGCGGGCTGCGTGTACGAGCAACTCTACAGCTTCGGCGCGCGCTCCTTCAGCATCTGGGACAGCCGCAGCGGCGCACTGGTATTCGACAGCGGTGCCGACTTCGAAACTGTCACCGCGCAGCGCCTGACCGAGGGTTTCAATGCCAGCAACGACGACAATACCGGCGATGATCGCTCCGACGACAAGGGCCCGGAGCCAGAAGCCCTGGAGATCGCCCGCATCGACGGCAAGTTCTATGCGTTCGTCGGACTCGAGCGTGTGGGAGGCATCATGGTCTACGACATCAGCAACCCGGAGAGCGCGGAGTTTGTGCAATACATCAACACGCGAGATTTCAGCCAGGATATAGACAGCCTGGTCGAGGGCGGCAACTTCTCTGCGGTGGGTGATCTGGGCCCCGAATCCATTCGTTTCGTGCCGGCCGAGCAAAGCCCGAATGGCGAGGCGCTGTTGATTGTCGGAAACGAGGTGAGCGGCACGACTGCCCTGTTTGCAGTCAGCCTGGTGAGCGGGGAGTGATCACCCGCGCCGACTGATCCAGACCGTCTGATAGGGTTCCAGCTGCAGTAACTGATCGAGGTCGGGGCAGGGCTGCCCGCTGATCAGGTCTTCCCAATCCGCTTCCTCGACCAGGTTCAGGTCGAGGAGGTTCAGCGGACGCGGCTCATCGGTGATATTGCTGACGCAGAATATCTGTTGCTCCGGCTCCCGGCTCTGGCGTGAGAAGCCGAAGAGGGCCGTGCCGAGGTGCAGGGTGAACTGCGCCGCATTGGGATGAAACGCTGGCTGCTCTCCTCGCAAGCGCAATAGAGCCTCCAATGCCAGCATCACCTGTCGGTGCGGGCTGGCGGCGTTGCCCAGCTCCGATTCCAGCTGCGCCCATTGCCACTGGTGGCGATTGATGGCCCGGTTGTGGCCGGTGTTTTCCATCCGCTGATAGTCATTGCGCGTGCCCAGCAGGCTGTGAATGTACACACCGGGAATACCCTCCAGCGCGAACATGATGGCGTGGGCGCACACGAAGCGGGCAAACCCCATTGTGTCTACCCCACGCACTGTGCCCTGCAAGGCATCAAACAACGCGATGTTCACTTCGTAGGGGTGCTCCTCACCGCCTTCCAGGGCACGCCAGGACACCTGTCCGCCGAAGCTCTGCAGCGTCTTGAGCAATGCCGCCAACTCCCCATCGCTGAGTAACCCTTCCGCCGGCCGCAGGCCTATGCCATCGTGCGAGGCAATGAAATTGAAAAACGTCGTGCCACTGCGCGCGGGGGGCATGGCCATCAGCCACTGCCGGAGATAGGTGCAATCCCCAGTCAGTAACGTATTGATCAACAGGGGCGGCAGGGAAAAGTTGTAGACACAGTGCGCCTCGTTGGCATTACCGAAGTAGGAGAGGTTCTCCAGGTTCGGAATATTGGTTTCCGTGATCAGTATGGCATCCGGGCGCGCGTGCTCTATCAGCGTCCGCAACAGGCGTACTACTTCGTGGGTCTGCTCCAGGTTCAGGCAGGTGGTTCCCGGGATTTTCCACAGGAAGGCAATGGCGTCCAGGCGGAATATGCGCACACCCTGATCCAGATACAGCCGCACAATGCGCACGAACTGCAGCAGCACCTCGGGGTTGCGAAAATCGAGGTCAACCTGATCGTGGCTGAAGGTACACCAGACATACCGGGGCCCGCGCGCTGTCTCTACGGCGCGCAGTAGCGGCGACGTCCGCGGCCTCACCACGGCGGAAAGGTCTTCCGCCGGGTCCACGGTGAAGAAGTAGTCGCGCCCCGGCGACTCATCGCGCAGGAAGTTTTCAAACCAGGGGCTGCGGCTGGAACAGTGGTTGATTACCAGGTCGGCCATCAGGTCGTAGGCGGACGCAATCGCGCCGATATCGCCCCAATCCCCCAGTGCTTCGTTGACACTCGAGTAGTCCAGTACAGCGAAGCCGTCGTCTGAGGTCCAGGGGTAGAACGGAAGGATATGTACCCCGCTGATCACGCCGTTGGCGTGTGCGTCGAGAAACCGTTTCAGCGTGTGTAGTGGCTTCTCATCCGGTGCCAGCAGGCTATCGCCATAGGTGATCAGCAGAGCATCACGTTCAGTCCACACATTCCTGGCAGGTGCCGGGCTCACGACCTCGCCATCCAGACGCATGGCCTGCAGCAACTGCGATACCAATCCTGCCACTTGCGCAAAGGCCGCGGTGTCAGCGTAGATGACCTCGAGGTGCTGCTCTACTCGCGCCTGCAGCCATTCCCTGTCACTTTGGGTCGATAACGTCACGCTGGTGTTCCACCATAATCCTGCATATCGGCGTCCACCGCCTCCTGCAAACGGTCGAGGATATCGGGAACGGCGCTGATAACCCGGTTCCACCCCGGTATGAAGGGACGCTCCATCGGGTACTCCAGAAATGCCTCGCCGGCTTTCATGATGTTTTCCGCGAACAGCTCTACCGCCATTTCCTCCCCATGAATATCGAGGTTCAGTCCGTTCATCACCGCATCATTGTGATAGGTTTCCACAAAATCCAGGGCAATACGGTAGTAGGTCGCTTTCAGCGAGCGAAATGTCTCGCTATTGAACGTAACGCCGCGGGTCGCGAGCTTGCGAAACAGTGCCTTGGCGATATCGATCGACATGCGTGAGAGTCCGCGGGTAGCGTCATCGCGCGACATCTCCTGATGCTTGTGGTCGTACACATCCGCGATATCCACCTGACACAGCCGGTTGTTGGCGTAGTTGCGATACACCTCGGAGAGCACACCAATTTCCAGGCCCCAGTCGCTGGGAATGCGGATGTCCGTGAGCACATCACGGCGGAACGAGAATTCACCCGCCAGGGGGTAGCGGAAGCTGTCCATGTAGTCCAGGTACTCCATGTCGCCCACAGTTTTCTTGAGCGCGCGCAACAGCGGCGTCACCAGCAGACGACTCACCCGTCCGTTGATCTTGCCACCGGCGACGCGTGCGTAATAGCCCTTGCAGAACTCGTAGTTGAACTGGGGGTTTGACACCGGATATATGAGACGAGCCAGCAAGCTGCGCTCGTAGGTGAGGATGTCACAATCGTGCAATGCCACCGATTCCGCGCGACCAGAGGCCAGGGTGTAGCCCATGCAGTACCAGACATTCCGTCCTTTGCCCGCTTCGCGCGGCGCCAGATCCCGCGCCTCGAGTTCTGCATCAAGAGCGCGCAACCGCGGCCCGTCATTCCACAGCACCCGGTGGCGCTGGGGCAGCGTGGAGAAAAAATCCAGCGCACTGCGATACTGCGCTTCGTCCGCCTGGTCCAGTCCTATCACAATCTCCGCAAGGTAGGGCACCTGCGCAAGCTCTTGGACAATATGCGGCAACGCCGCACCCTCCAGCTCCGAATACAGTGAGGGCAGGATAAGACCGAGGGGACGTGTGCGTGAGAACACCAGCAGCTCCGCCTCCAACTCCTCCACTGAGCGGTGTGCCAGATTGTGCAGTGTTGTGATAATGCCGTTCTGGTAGAAATCGCCCATGACGATCAGTCTCCTTCAGTGATTTGGTAATCCCGCAGCCAGGCGAGCACACCCTCAGACCAGCCTGCCGGGCCCAGGCCGGTACTGCGCCGCAATCCGGAACGGCGTGCCAGCGCCGGGAAATCATGTGTCGGGGAGCGCACCAGCAAGGCACTCTCGGCAACTTCCAGCATCGGTACATCGTTGCCACTGTCACCGATGGCAAGGTCGTGTACCGGCTGATCCGGCGCCTCGCGCTGGTAGGCTGCGCGCAGATAGCGCAGCGCCAGCCCCTTGTCGCATTGGCCCGCCACGGTCAGGAACCGCCCACCCTGCTGCACGCGAGCGCCAGCGGCTTGCAGCGCGGCCACGAACGCTTCGCGCCGCACCGGGGTACCCAGCCACTGCACGGGCTCACTGAATTCGCGACAGGCCGCCAGTGCTGCACCGCCGGCATCCAGCCCGGTCGCCGCCTGGATTCCATCCACGCCCAGATCGTCGAACCCTGCGAATTCATCCGGGAAGTCCGTTTTCAGTGCGGCCAGCGTGGCCAGCCACCGCGAGCGCGGCGGCGCAAAGCGCACTTCCTGCCCCGCACTACAGGGCACCGCGTTCTCCAGGGGCGTGCTAAACGTCCCGGCAGGCACAACCACGGCGGCGCCGTTTTCCACAATCATTGGGTAGTGCGCTACCCCCAGCGCCTGTTGTAGCGGCGCCATCTCGGCCCGAGTCTTGCTGCTGGCCAGAATCAGCGGAATGCCGGCGCTCTGCAAACGCTGCAGGGCGTCGGCTGCCGCATCCCAGCGATAACTGAAGTGGTCCAGCAAGGAGCCATCAAGGTCGGAAAATACCAGCAGCTGCGAGCTCACACCGGCACCCGTGGCCCGGTCCAGGACTCGATGGCGCGATCACTGCCGAGATTCCATACCACATCCATCTGCGCCGGCAGCGTGGCGAGACAATGTCGGGTGAGTCGCTCGTAGTGCTGGACAAACCGCGCCAACGCAACGTCATCCATCAGGGCATGGCCGGCGGCCGGGCCGCCCTGTGTGCGAGCTCGCAGGCGATGCTCCTGCTCCGTGCGCCAGCGCAGCACTTCGGCGAAGGAAGGCGCCCGCAGCATCAACCAGAGATCACACTGGGCATGCAGCGCCGCATAGGGACCGGCGAGCTGACGGTTAACGTACTCCCGCCACACACCGTGCTCATCCTCCTGCTGCTCGAGCGGGTTGCAGGGGCGAGACAGGGCGCCGGGGGGCTCTGGAGCAGCGCCCAGGCACCAGCCCTCCAGCAGAATAATATCCAGCGGGGCCGTGACCCGGGGCCAAGCGGCGGCCGCCTGCCGGTCATCCACCGCCTTGTCGAACCGGGGCACCGCCACCTCGCCGGCCGTCATCAGTCCCTTCAGGGTAGCCTGCAGCAGGGCGACATCGTGTGTACCGGGTACGCCGCGGGTAGCGAACAGCGGGTGCACGGCTGCCGCGAGCTCGCCACGTTCAGTACGTGTCAGATAGAAATCGTCCAGCGACATCGACAGTGCGGACAGCCCGGCCTCATGCACCAACCAGTCGCAAAGATAGGCCACCAGGGTACTCTTGCCCGCACCCTGCGCACCATTAATACCCACCAGCAGTGTTGCGCCTGCACCACTACGGTGCAAAGAGAGAATCGTTTCGGCCACCGGATCGAACCAGCGCTTAGCCTCATCGAGGTACGCGGCGGGGAGACTTTCGCTGAGGAGGAAAGCGGTGCGCCAGCCCTGCTCGCCCGTTTCCCCCGTGTTGCCTGCCAACACTCCGTCTCCCCTTGCATCGGTATCCCTGTCATTGAGGATCCAAGCAGGGTCCGTGCCAACTTTCCCGCCGGGCTCAGAACAAAAGCCGGCGGATATCCCCCAGCAGGGTAACGAGTTGCGTGCAGAAACGTCCTGCGTCGCCGCCATTGATGACCCTGTGGTCGTAGGAGAGTGACAGCGGCAGCAACGTTCGCGGCTGAAATGCCTCCCCGTCCCACACCGGTTTCACGGCGGCGCGGGAAACCCCGAGAATGCCCACCTCGGGCGTGTTCACGATGGGCGAGAAACCATTACCACCGATGTTGCCGAGGCTGGAAATGGTAAAACAACCACCCTGCATTTCGGCCGGCTTGAGCTTGCGCTCACGCGCCTTCTCGGCCAGTTCCACCACTTCGTCAGCCAGTTCCCACAGCGACTTGCGGTCAACGTCGCGAATCACCGGCACCATCAGACCCACCGGCGTATCCACCGCCATACCGATATGCACGTATTGCTTGTACACCAGGTTCTCACCGTCCGCGGTGACCGAGGCATTAAACTTCGGGTTGTCACGCAGGGCATGAGCACATGCCTTGAGCAGGAACGGCATGGGTGTCAGCCGGGTACCGCGCTGCTCCGCCTCCGCCTTCATGCTCTTGCGGAAGGCTTCGAGCTCAGTGATGTCAGCGTCATCAAACTGGGTGACGTGGGGCACATTGAGCCAGCTGCGCTGCATGTTTGCTGCGGTGAGTTTGTCGAGCTTGGTGCGGGGTACCGTTTCAACCTCGCCAAAGGCGCTGAAATCCACTTCCGGTACGGCCGGTATACCGCTGCCTGTGGCAGCCGCGGGCGCCTTGCCGCTCAAGGCACGCTGGACGAAGCCCTGCACATCCTCTTTCAGAACGCGCTCGCGCGGGCCAGAGCCCGCCACCTTTGCCAGGTCAACGCCGAGTTCGCGCGCCAGCTTGCGCACTGCCGGGCCTGCGTACACCAGGCTATCATCACGGGTTGCAGCGGCGGGCGCTGTCTCGGCTTTGCCAGCGGCGGCCTCCGCGCGCGCGTGAGGCGCCGGCTCGCGTTGCGCTGTGGGCTCAGCCTTGCTTGCCTGCGGTTTGTCCGCCGCGGCCTCTGCTCCGGCAGCGGGCTGGTCTGCTGCGGCTTCGACTGTACTTTCCAGCAACACCAGCGGGTCGCCTTCGCGCACCGCAGCGCCCTCCTTCACCAGCATCCGCACGACTTTGCCGGCTTGCGGCGAAGGCACTTCCATTGATGCCTTGTCCGACTCCAGCACGACCAGCGAATCACCTTCCGCGACTTCATCGCCGGGTTTCACACTGAGCTCAATGACGTCGACCGCGTCGTCGGTGCCGATATCCGGCACCGACACGGTGATTTCCCGAGCTTCAGCATTGTCAGCGGATTGCTTTTCCGCGGAAGACCCGTCTGCCGCGTCCGTCTGCTCGTCTTCTGCAGTGGATGCTTCAGCGGCGGAATCTTTCGCAGGCTTTGCAGTGGCTTCGGCGGGCGCATCATCTTCTTTATCGCCCCCTGCATCACCCTCTGCATCATCCTCACCGGCCGCGCCGTCAGCCGTTTCCACAACCACTATCGGGTGCCCCTCGGACAACTCGTCACCCACGTTCACCAGCACTTGCAGGATCTTGCCGGCGAGTGTTGCGGGAATTTCCATGGATGCCTTGTCGGACTCGAGCACCAGCAGCCCCTGCTCCAACTCGATCTCATCCCCGGGAGCGACCAGCAGCTCGATCACTTCCGCCCCTTCCGCGCCGCCGATGTCCGGCACTGTTATCTGTTGCTTAGCCATGCGCCTCGTTTCCTGTGCCGTTAAAGGGTGGTGGGGTCGATTTTGTCTGGGGATATACCCAGGGCCTGCATCGCCTCGACCACAACGGCGGGCTTTAACGCGCCCTCATCTACCAGTGCCCTGAGGGCGGCAAGCACCACAAACTCCCGACTTACTTCAAAGAAACGGCGCAGGCGCTCGCGCGTATCGCTGCGGCCATAACCGTCAGTACCCAATACCGAATAGCGCCTTGGAATAAACTGCCGCAGCTGTTCTGCATGCGCCTTCATATAATCCGTTGCGACCACAACGGGGCCATCGTGGCCCTCCAGCTGCTCGGTAAGATAGGGCACGCGCGGCTCATCTTCCGGGTGCAGCAGGTTCCAGCGCGCCACACGTTTGCCTTCGCGCTGCAGTTCATTGATGCTGGTCAGGCTCCAGATGTCAGCAGCCACACCATAATCCTGCTCCAGCATCACCGCCGCGGCTTCCACTTCGCGCAGGATGGTGCCGGCGCCCATGAGCTGCACCCGCGGGCCCTTCTTGCGCGTGGAACGACGCAGGGAATACAGGCCGCGCACGATCCCTTCCTCAACCCCCTGCGGCATTTCAGGTTGCTGGTAGTTCTCGTTCATGGTGGTGATGTAGTAGAACTTGTTCTCCCCTTCCTGATACATACGGCGCAAACCATCCTGAATGATGATGGCCAGCTCGTAGGCATAGGCGGGGTCGTAGCTCACACAATTGGGAATGGTGCTGGCCAGCAGGTGACTGTGGCCGTCCTGGTGTTGCAGGCCCTCGCCGTTGAGCGTGGTGCGCCCCGCGGTGGCGCCGATCAGGAAGCCGCGGGCCTGGCTGTCGCCGGCGGCCCAGGCCAGGTCGCCAATGCGCTGGAAACCGAACATGGAATAAAAAATGTAGAAGGGCACCATCGGGTAGCCACTGGTGCTGTAAGACGTTGCCGCCGCGATCCACGCGGAGAACGCACCCGCTTCATTGATGCCTTCTTCGAGAATCTGCCCTTTCTGATCCTCCTTGTAAAACATGATCTGGCCGGCGTCCTGCGGTGTGTAACGCTGGCCAACCGAGGAATAAATGCCCAACTGGCGGAACATGCCCTCCATACCGAAAGTGCGCGCTTCATCCGGCACGATGGGTACCACCCGCTCACCGATATGCTTGTCCTTGACCAGGGTGGAGAGCAGCCGGACAAACGCCATGGTGGTGGATATCTCGCGTTTGCCGCTGCCTTTGAGTTGATTGTCGAAAACCGAGAGCTCCGGCGTTTCCAGCAGGTCGAGTTCTTTACGCCGCGCCGGAATCAACCCGCCCAACTCTTCACGCCGCTGCTTCATATAACGCATTTCCGGGCTGTCGGGCGCGGGCCGGTAATACGGCACATCCTTCAGTTCGGAATCGGAAATGGGAATGCCAAACCGGTCGCGGAAGGCTTTCAGGCTGTCCAGATCGAGCTTTTTCAGCGAGTGCGTTTCGTTGTTGGCCTCGCCGGATTCGCCCGTGCCATAGCCCTTCACGGTCATGGCCAGGATGACGGTAGGACGCTCGCTCTGAGCCACCGCGTGGGCATACGCCGCATAAAGCTTGTACGGGTCGTGACCACCGCGGTTGAGGTACATGATGTCGTCGTCCGACAGGTCCTCTACCAGTTCCAGGGTTTCCGGGTACTTACCGAAGAAATGCTCACGGGTGTAGGCACCGCCGTTGTATTTGTAGTTCTGCAACTCGCCGTCGCACACTTCGTCCATGCGCTGCTGCAGCAGGCCGCTGTCGTCGTTTTCCAGCAACGGGTCCCACTTGCGGCCCCAGATGACCTTGAGGACATCCCAACCGGCGCCGCGGAATACCCCCTCGAGCTCCTGGATAATCTTGCCGTTGCCGCGCACCGGACCATCCAGACGCTGCAGGTTGCAGTTGACGACGAAGATGAGATTGCCCAGGCGTTCACGCCCGGCCATGGATATGGCGCCGAGCGACTCAGGCTCATCGCATTCGCCGTCGCCGAGAAAACACCAAACGTTGCGGTCGCCATGATCGAGCAGGCCCCGGCTCTGCTGGTATTTCATGACATGGGCCTGATAAATGGCCTGGATAGGGCCCAGGCCCATGGACACTGTGGGAAACTGCCAGTAATCCGGCATCAGCCAGGGGTGCGGATACGAGGACAGGCCGTTGCCATCCACCTCACGCCGGAAGTTGTCCAGCTGCTCCTCGGTAAGCCGCCCTTCAAGGTAGGAGCGCGCGTACATGCCCGGCGCACTGTGGCCCTGGTAAAACACCAAGTCACCGGGGTGACCGCTCTCGTTGCCGCGGAAGAAATAGTTAAAGCCCACATCGTAAAGCGTGGCGCTGGAAGAGAAGGATGAGATGTGGCCGCCCAGGCCTTCATCGTTGTCGTTCGCCCGCATCACCATGGCCAGGGCATTCCAGCGCACCAGCGAACGAATGCGACGCTCCATGAACAGGTCCCCCGGCATCAGCTTCTCGTCGCGGGGGGCGATGGTATTGCGAAACGGCGTGGTGATCGCCGTAGGCAGGCGTACACCGGTTTCAGTGGCATGCTTGGCAAGCTCGATAAGCAGCTCGGCAGCGCGCTCCGGCCCACTGTAGCGACTCACCGCGTCGAGCGCGTCCATCCATTCCCGTGTTTCGATCGGGTCCTTGTCTTCGGTCATGCGGCTTTAACTCCTGAAACGGGGTGACATGTGAGTGCGCGCTTTTATAAGTTCCAAAAAAGAACCACTTATGCCGTCACATCACTCACACCAGTATAGTCGTTTATGCCAGAAAATGCCTGACTTTGCACGGACGTGCCATGCTTGCGGTACGCCACCGTACACCACCCAGTAACATTCTGCCAACTTGATAGTTCCTTTTTAGAACCCTGATGGGTCTGTTTTCGGCGGCAGCGGCGCTCACACCGCAACCCCTACTGTATGGTGTAAACCCCGAGCCGGGCCTTCACCGCGGCCGCGGATTCCACCGGCTCGCCATGCCCCTGCGGTACTGTGGCGGCCTTGCCCGGTGCTACCAGCAGCAAAGACCGCCGCTCCGCCATGAATACTTGCTCGAAGTACAGGCGCCAGTCCTCCAGCGTGATCGACCGCACCGCATCTGCAAGCTGTTGACGACCGTCAAACGCAAACTCGCGCTTGGCGATAGACTGCCAATAGAACTCCGCACGCTCCCAGAGGTTCTTCTCGGGGCGCAGGATCTCGCCTACCAGCGACTCTCGATAACGCAGGAACTGCTGTTCATCCAGGCTACCCTCCACACTGCCCAGATAGGCTTCCATCGAGGCCATAACTGCTGGCGCCGGGGTGCTGGGGGACTGCACCAGCATCATCAGTCCGGGCACATCGAGCTGGGGCCAGGCGAAGGCGCTGACCACGTAGCCGAGCTGTTGTTCGGTGCGCAGTTGCTGGTAGAACCCGGTCTTGATGATGTGCGCGGTCAATGCGGTTGCGGCGCGATCGCCCCATGCATTACCGGCGCCTTGCAAATACCACCCCACCACAGCGTCATCATGGGGCACGTCAACAACGTACTTGAGGGCGTCACCCGGTGCCAGACGCGTGACTTGCAGTGGTGGCAACGCGGGAGGTTCGCCGGCAGCCAGCAGCGCGCTCACGCGCTCCGCGACCGCCTCAACCTTGTCTGCCGTGTAATTGCCATAGAGCAGGGTTTCCGCTGTCGCGCCGCCCCAGAATCTCTGCACCCACGTATCCAGAGCGGTCAGATTCATGGCAAGCAAGGCATCAATCAGCGGCTGCTCACCCCACTCTCCGTGCAGCAGTGCTTCGCGAGCATCGTCCATCACCTGGCTGCTAGGCCGTTTGGCCACCGCGTTGCGCAGGCTGCGCACCATATCGGCGCGGATATTAATGAACCGCTGTTCACTGAAGCTGGCGCCATCAATCGCTGCCAGCAAGCGGTCCAGCAGGCGCTGCTGCTTGTCATCGTAACCGCTGATGCGCAGGCTGATACCCTGGGCATGCTTGTAGACGTCAAAATCCAGGCCGGCCAGAAGCGCTGGATAGGTGAACTCGTTGACCGCATCCTTCAACAACGCGGTATACAACAGTGCCGCAGCCGCCTGCTGCGGTGTTGCGCCCACCTCGGGCGAACGGAAGTTGATATAGAGCGCTCCCCGGGGCACCCCGAACTCGGTGTCCTGCCCGAACCACACGGTCTGCCTTGCGCTTTCGAAGGCGCGTTGCGGCGCCTGCGCTACCGGCTCATCAACCACCAGGCTGACATCCTCCGCGATAAATTCGTTGGGCGCCGGCAGTGACATCGCGGTATCAGGCGCGGGCGCGGTCCAGCGCGCCAGCCGCTCTGCGCTCACCGGCTGTACACTGTAGGGCACCTCATAATAGGGGCTCTCCCGGTCCACGGCGGCGGAGGCATGGCTGAGGGTGACCAGTGCATTCCCCGGCACCAGCGCTGCCTGCAGCTCGCTGATCAGCTCAGGTGAGTACTCACTCATCACGCTGCCGCCGCGCAGGATATCCACGGGGGCGTACTCATGCATACCGCTGGCCAGAGCGCTGACATAGCTGATCGGGTTGGCCTGCTCACGGAAGCGGAACTGCAACTCCGCGAGGCGCGCTTGCTCCTCGTACAGCCGCTGCTGTGGCCCGTTGGCACGCAGCATTTCAAGGTAACTGAACAGGAGTTGCAAAACCCGGTCCTGCTGCGCAAGCCCCTCCTCAGTCAGGCCAATGCTGATACTGAACAGGGCGCCGCCCCGCCAGCCCAGGCCAGAGCCGGCGGCGAGGGTTTCGGCAAGCCCCTCCGCCTTGAGCTGCGATAACAGGCTGCCTTTGCCCTCGTGTCCCACCAGATTGCCCAGGTAGGCGAGCGGATTGCTGCGATACTCAGCCCGGTAATCCGCCACCGGGAATGACACCTCAAGCTGACGCAGGGTCGCCTGGGGCTGCACCTGCAGCAGCATCGGCAGGCTCTCGGGCGTAAAAAGCGGGGCGGCAATGTCAGCAACCTCCGTATCGCGGTTGGGAACGTCACTGAACAACGGCGTTACCAGGGCCTCGAGCTCATCCAGCGACTCCGCGCCAAATACCACCAGGCGCATTTTGTTGGCCGAATAGTGTTGCTCGTAGAAGCGCAGCAGGTCCTCGCGAATGGGTTGTTCCGGGGTATCCGCCAGTGTTTGCAGGCTGCCAACTGTAAAAGCGCTGAAGGGGTGCGCCGGGTTCATGACATCCTGCAGCACGTCCAGTCCGCGGCGTGAATCACTGCGCAGGCCCATCTGGTACTCGGCCTCCACCGCGTTCATCTCGCGCTCAACGTAGACAGCGTCAAACCGCGGGGCAACAAAGAACTGGGCAAACCGGTCCAGAGCACCGGGCAGGTACCCCGCCTGGATGTCAAAGAAGTAATTGGTGTGCTCAAAGCTGGTGTAGGCATTGTGACTGCCGCCATGCTGGGCGATGAACTGCTGGTAGTCACCCGCCTCCGGGAACTTGTCGGTACCCAGGAACAGCATGTGCTCGAGAAAATGTGCCAGGCCCTCGCGACCGGGCGGGTTGTCTCCACTGCCTACCAGCACATCAAGCGACGCGGCGGCCTTGGGGGCTTCGGGATCGGAAATGAGCAACACTTCGAGCTGGTTGGGCAGGGTGAGGTAACGGTACCCGTAGTCGTCATTAGGGCTCTTGACTGGCTGCGGCTGCCCCACAGGCACACTGGCACAGGCGGCCAGCAACGCGAGCACAGAAAAGAGGGCCAGTGCGCTGCGCCACTGTCCAAACCGGAATGTTTGCATGATTTACTCCAGACTGCGTTGGTTATCACCCTCTGCGGGCGTGGGCCAGGCGTTGATCACCGCCTTGATCAGGGTTGCCAGGGGAATGGCGAAAAACACACCCCAGAGACCCCAGATGCCGCCGAAAAACAGCACCGCCAGGATGATGGCGACCGGGTGCAAATTGACTGCCTCGGAGAACAGCAAAGGCACCAGCACATTGCCGTCCAACCCCTGGATGACAAAGTAGACCGCCATCAGCCAATAAAATTCATTGGTGAAGCCCCACTGGAAGAAGCCCACCAGCAAGACGGGCAGTGTTACCAGGGCTGCCCCCAGGTAGGGAATGATCACCGACAGGCCAACGCACAGGGCCAGCAGCGCGGCGTAGTTGAGGTCCAGGAAGGTGAAGCTGACATAGCTGACCGAGCCCACGATGAGGATCTCCAGCACCTTGCCGCGCGCATAATTGGCCACCTGCGTATCCATTTCCGACCAGATACGACGCAATAGGGGCCGCTCAGTGGGCAGGAAGGTCGCCAGCCAGGCGAGAATCTGCCGCCGATCCTTGAGAAAGAAGAAGACCAGAATCGGAATCAGGATCATGTAGACCAGCAGCGTGAGTATGCTGGGAATGGTCGCGAGTGAACGGGTAACCACCTGCTGTCCAAGCCCGCCGAGCTCCGCCTGTGCCAGAGCGACCATCTGATTGATCTGCTGCTGGCTGACCACATCCGGGTAGCGTCCGGGCAACAGAACGAGCAGCTCACGGCCCTGCTCGAGCATGCGCGGCATTTCCGCAGCCAGCGCCACCAGCTGGCGCCACACCAGCGGCAGCAGCCCCAGCGTGACGCCGAAGAAAATGCCCACAAAGAGCGTGTAGGCAACACTCACACCAACCCAGCCAGGCAGGCCGCGCCGCTCCAGCCGTCCCGCCAGGCCTTGCATCAGGTAGGCGAGGACGATTGAAGCCACCACCGGCGCCAGGATATCGCCGATCGTTGCCAGCAAGACCACCGCCAGGAGCAGCAGTACCAGCAATAGCACCGACTCTTCCTCGAAAAGGTAGCGCTTGTACCATTTGTTGAAGATATCCAGCATGCAGCAGCTTCCCGTCGCCTAACGCTTTTTCAGAAGATAGGTGTAAACACCATCACACTCGTCAGCGGCCAACAACTGATGGCCGGACTGTTCGGCGAACACGCGAAAGTCCCGCTGTGACCCCCGGTCGGTTGCCAGTACGCGTAGACAGGCACCGGATGGCAAGCCGTTCAGCGCCCGTTTTGCCAGCAACAGGGGCATGGGGCAGTCCAGCCCTTGGGCATCAACCTCCTCCACCGCTTCGTCCGCTGCCCGCATCGCTCACTCACCTCGCCGATTCGCCGCGCAGTATATCGGTTCATCCCATACACCCCAACAGCGCTGAACTTTTCCAGCAAACCGTCATCACAAGGACTGCGACCGTGCTGGGCCGCTCGCGCGCCCTTAACGTACAATACAGTGATTGCCGTCGACCCGCGCGGCCTGGATCAAACGTGGTATGTGTTGAGCGTATGCTGCTCCAAGTCTTCAAACCCAAGCACCTGAGCGCTGCCCTGCTGGTGGCGATGCTGCCGCTGGCACCGGTTCAGGCTGTGGAAGGGCTCAAGCTGCCGAATCTGGGCGAGTCCAGCACCAGCCTGTTTTCCGCGGAGTACGAATACCAACTGGGTAGAACCTGGCTGAAAATTTTTCGCAGCCAGGCGACCACCATGGACGACCCGCTGCTCTTCGATTACCTGGAGGACCTGATTTACCGCTTGGTGATACACAGCCAGCTGGAGGATCGGCGCATTGACCTTGTGCTGGTCGACAACCCCACCATCAACGCCTTTGCGGTACCGGGCGGCGTCATCGGCGTGCACAACGGCCTGCTGATGTACGCCCAGACAGAAGACGAACTGGCCTCGGTGCTGGCCCACGAAATTGCCCACCTGAGCCAGCGCCATTTTTCGCGGCGGGTTGAGTTTCAGCGCAATCAGCAGCCCCTGAACCTGGCCGCCATGCTGGCGGGTTTTGTGCTGCTCGCCACAGCCGGCGGTGACGCCGGGATGGCAGCACTGTCGGCCGCACAGGCAGCGGCACAGGACTCCGCACTGCGCTACAGCCGCAGCAACGAGGCGGAAGCTGATCGCGTTGGCATGCAGACGCTGGTGGCAGCTGGGCTGGATCCCCATGCAACCCCCGCGATGTTCGAGCGCATGCTGCAGGCATCGCGTTACACCAGCGGCAACCGCATACCGGAATTCCTGCGCACTCACCCGCTGTCGGAAAACCGCATCGCCGACACGCGCAACCGGGCGCGGCAATACACCAGCCCGGCCCGGGAAGACGACCTGCAATACCAGTTGATGCGGGCCAGGGTGACCAATCACCTCGCCGCCACGCCGGAAGCCGCCATTCAGCAGTTTCGCGGCGAGCTGGACGGCAATACACGATCACGCGAGGCATCTACCTACGGTCTGGTGCTGGCGCTCACGGATGCGGGCCGGGTGGATCAGGCCGCGCTTGAGCTCGACAGCATCTGGTCCGGCGATGCTGACCGTCTCGAGTACAAACTCGCCAATGCGGAAATACTGATGACGCGCGGGGAGCCGGGCAAGGCAGCCGAGCTATTGGAACGCGAACTGAAGCTATCGCCCGGCAGTCACCCGCTGGCCATGGCCTATGCCCGTGCGTTGATGCGCGACAGGAAACCGCACATTTCGGAAGCCGTGTTGCTGGAGCAGAGCAAGGTACGCCCCGAGGACCCGGCGCTATGGTACCTGCTGGCTGAGGTACAGGGACTGTCCGGAAATATCGTCGGCCTGCACCAGTCGCGCGCCGAGTACTTCATTCTCAATGGCAACCTTGGCGAAGCGGAAAAACAGTTGAGCTATGCACTGAAACTGGTCGGCTCGAACCACGTGGCGGCGGCGAGAATCAACGAGCGCCTGGTTGACATCAACACCCTGCGCGAGCGCATGGACATCTGATCAGGCGTTGCCGATGACGCCCTTGTTGAGATTGGCAGCAAAATCCAGCATACGGCGCAGCGGCACCATCGCCTGCCGGCCAATCGCCGGGTCCACAAACACTTCATTGTCGTTGCGCTCGAACACCTGGTCCAGCGCCTGCAACTCGTTCATCGCCATCCACGGACAGTTGGCGCAGCTGCGGCACGTTGCGCCATTGCCGGCAGTGGGCGCGATGATGAACTCCTTGCCCGGTGCCTGCTGCTGCAGTTTGTAGAAAATGCCCTGGTCCGTCGCCACGATGAAGCGTGGATTGGGAAGCTCCTGTGCCGCGCGAATGATCTGCGTTGTGGAGCCCACGCGGTCGGCCAACTCCAGCACCGCTGCCGGCGACTCCGGGTGCACCAGCACCGCGGCATCCGGGTAAACACGCTTGAGATCCGCTATGCCACGGGCCTTGAATTCCTCATGCACAATGCAGGCGCCATCCCACATGAGGATGTCTGCCCCCGTCTGGCTGCGCACATAGTCGCCCAAGTGGCGGTCCGGGGCCCAGATGATTTTCTTGCCCTGTGCGGCGAGGTGCTCGGCAACATCCAGCGCAATGCTCGACGTCACCACCCAATCCGCGCGCGCCTTCACGGCGGCGGAGGTATTGGCATATACCACGACTTCGCGGTCCGGATGCGCATCACAGAACGCGGAGAACTCCTCAATGGGGCAACCCAGATCCAGAGAGCAGGTCGCCTCCAGGGTGGGCATGAGCACACGCTTGTCCGGGGTGAGAATTTTCGCCGTTTCCCCCATGAATCGCACACCCGCGACGATAAGCGTAGTGGCCGGGTGATCGTGACCGAAGCGCGCCATTTCGAGGGAGTCTGACACACAGCCCCCGGTAGCCTCGGCCAGCGCCTGAATCGCGGGCGCCGTGTAATAGTGCGCAACGATAACGGCGTTCTCCGCCTGCAAGCGTCGGCCAATGCGGTCACACAGCTCGCGCTCACGCGCAGGGCTCATTTCACTGCGTTCAGCGTTATCCAGGTGAATCTGAACCTGTTTGCGGATGGATTCCAGCTTGTCGGAAGCAATGCTCATGCTCGGCCTGTCGTGCGCAAGGGCGGGCGATTCTAGCACAATTTGCCCCTGTGTCGCCGGGCCCCAGACGGCCAACATCATGGCTGGTGCGCAGAAAATACTGTGAAAGCGCCTGCATTTGCGAAAAATTACTAGAATTTCTCTCATATACTACGTATAACCTCATGTTATATATAGAATAACAAGCTACATAAACACGCTGTTGAGGGCCCCGGGCTCTCTCACAGCGCACAGTAAAGCGCGGGGAACCTGTGGATCTGCGAACGATTCTGGCGATTTCAGCCAATAAAACAGATCATCTGATCCTGGCGGATTGCCTGGATCGTGCCGAGCCCAGCCGCTTCAGGCTTAACAGCAAAACCGCTCTCGAACGCCCACTCGACACCCTGATGGATCCGGCGATCGATGCCGTTATCCTGGCCGCCGGGCCGGAGACCGATTACCTGCTGCGCCTGGCGCAGAAGCACGTGCCATCACTGCCGATTATCCTTCTGCGTGACAACATGCCCGACAGCGAGCAGCTGCGACAGTTGCGCGATAGTGGCGCGCAGGACTATCTCGTCCGCGGGCAACTGCAGGACCCGATGTTGCATCGTCTGCTCGACTACAGCATCGAATTGAAGCAGGCACGCACCACCATCAGCGAACTGTCCAGCCGCGACGCACTGACCGGAGCACTCAACCGCGCGGGCTTTCGCGCGCACCTCGAACGCGCCATGCAGCGTTCGCAGCGCTACCGTTTCAAAACCGGCCTGCTCTATCTCAATATCGACCAATTCACCAATATCAACGACCACTACGGTGAACAGAACGGTGATGCCGTCATCCAGGCACTGAGCCAGCGCATGCTGAGCAAATTGCGCAGCAGTGACAGCATCGCGCGGCTCGGGGGCGACGAGTTTGCGGTTGTACTGGAAGACGTGGGTACGCCCGCTGACATGGCCCGTATCGCCGACAAGATGCTGCAGGCGATTGCGGCCCCTTACTATCTGGAGGGCCAACACGTCGCCATCGACGCCAGCATCGGCGGCGCACTCTTCGCGGATGACGCCGCCAACATGAGTGAACTGATGGATCACGCGCGCAGTGCCATGCTGCAGGCCAAGGCCATCCCCGGCTGCCGCTTCGTGGCCTACAGCGACCACCTGCAGTTTGATATGCAGGGCAGCAGCACATTGGCCGCCGAACTGCGGGTTGCCGCACGACACAACCAGTTCGAACTGCACTATCAGCCGCGGATGGATCTCGAGCGCGGACGTCTTGCCGGGCTGGAAGCGCTACTGCGCTGGAACCACCCCCAGCGCGGGCTTATTTGCCCGGGCGAGTTTATCGCCGAGTGCGAAGACATGGGCCTGATGAAAACCATTGGCTACCAGGTCATTCAGCATGCCTGCTGTGCGCTCAACTGGCTGGGCGACCAGCACATGGATGATGTGGTAGTAGCGGTCAACATTTCCTTCTCGCAGATTCAGGACGACCGTTTCATCGCCGCGGTCAAAGATACCTTGCAGCGCACAGGCGCAAACCCCGCACTACTGGAATTCGAACTCACAGAAACCACCATCCTCAAGGACCCCGCCGCCATCAAGGCGAGCATGCACGAACTGATGCAGTTGGGCATCCGCTTTTCCCTGGATGACTTTGGCACGGGCTTCTCGCAGCTTACGCACCTCACTGAGCTACCTATTTCAGCCATCAAAGTGGATGCGGCGTTCGTGCGCGACCTGCCGCACAATGTGCAACAGGCGGCGGTTTGTAGCCTCATTATCGAAATGGCGCGCCGGCTGGAAATTGAAGTGATCGCCGAGGGCGTTGAGAATCACGAACAGGTCAGCTTCCTGCGCAGCCAGAATTGCGAGCAGGTTCAGGGTTTCTACTACAGCAAGGCCATTCCGCTACAGCAGCTGCCGCGCTTTGTGCAGGAACAGCGTTTCAAACAGCGGGAGCGCATCTCATCCTGACATTTTGTAACACACCCCACGATAGGCAGAACTTCTGGGCTGCCTACGCGAAAGAGACCTATGCGGTAACGACATGGGATGATAGCCTTGTTCGCTCTTCCGGTTGCCGCGCATAACGTACTGATGCAAAACCCCAGCTCGCATACGATACGCGCAAAAATTCTGGTCTGCGACGACGACCAGATTGTGCGGTTGCTGACACGCCAGTGTCTGGAAGCAGAAGATATGGTTGTTGTCGAGGCGAGCAGCGGCCCGGAAGCACTGGAAATGTTCACCCGGGAACGGCCGGACCTCGTGTTCCTTGATGTTGAAATGCCGGGCATGAGCGGGCTTGAAGTGTGCAAGCTCATTCGCGAGATGCCGCAGGGCGAATCCATACCCATCATGATCGTCACTGGCTCCGATGATCGCGAGTCGATTGATCTCGGCTTTGACGCCGGTGCCACTCAATACAAAACCAAACCGGTCAACTGGTCACTACTGGGGCGGGACGTGCAGTACATGTTGCGCGCCAGCCAGGCGTTCAACTCCTTGCGCCGACAAGAAGACCGGCTGCGCTACCTGGCCTACTACGATCCACTGACTAACCTGCCAAACAGGCGCAATTTCAATGAACAACTGGTGCGCATTCTGAAGCGCAGCCAGCGCCGTAGTTCCTATGCGGCCCTGCTCTTCATCGACCTGGATAATTTCAAGCGCATCAATGACTCAATCGGCCACGGGCGAGGCGACCGACTACTGGTAGAAATTGCCAAGCGCCTGACGCTGGAATTGCGCCAGGACGATGCTATCAACTTCTTCAGCGACGATGATGACGACGATGACGCCAGCGGTGATGGCAGCGCGGAAATCGCGCGCCTGGGCGGTGACGAGTTCACCGTCGTGTTGTCAGATGTGCCCGACAAACAACATGTAGAAGGGATTGCAAGGCGGATTCTTGAAAGCCTCTCGCAACCCATCGCACTACAATCACACAACCCGGTTGTTACGCCCAGCATCGGGATCGCCATTTACCCAACGGACGGCGAAGACCCTGACAGCCTCATTCGCAACGCGGACACAGCCATGTACGTGGCAAAGGCCGCGGGCCGGGCCTGCTACCGCTTTTACAACGAAGAAATGAATGCCAAGGCCGTTGAACAGCTCAAAATGGAAGAAGAGTTGCGCCACGGCATGCAGGCAGGCGAGCTGGAGCTGCGCTATCAGCCACAGGTAGAGGTTGCTACCGGCAACGTGGTGAGCCTGGAAGCACTGGTACGCTGGAAGCACCCGGTACGCGGCATGGTATCACCCGCGGAGTTCATCCCGGTCGCCGAGCGTACCGGGCAGATCATTGAGCTCGGTGAATGGGTAATGACCCAGGTCGCCAAGGACTGCCAGTACTGGGACAGCCTCGGCTTGCCGTCATTCCGCGTGAGTGTGAACATCTCCCCCTTGCAGTTCAACCAGAGTGGCCTATCGGGCTTCGTGCGCGGATTCCTCGAAAACTCCAAGATGCTGCCACATCGCCTGGAGCTGGAGCTTACCGAGGGCGCCATCATGACCGATGCGGAAGCGAACATCGTCAAGCTGAAAGAGCTCAAGGCCATTGGTCTCGACCTGGCGGTGGACGACTTCGGGACCGGCTATTCATCCCTGAGTTACCTCAAGCGTTTCCCAATTGACACCCTGAAAATCGATCAGAGCTTCATTGCCGATCTTGGCAGCCCGGACGGTGCCGCGATCATCGATGCGATTCTCGCCCTGTCGCGCACTCTCAACCTGCGCGTGATTGCAGAGGGCATCGAAACCGCCGAACAGATGCGCTACCTGGTCGACAAACAGTGTGATCTGCTGCAGGGATATTTCTTTTCCATCCCTGTGTACCCCGAGGACGTGCCCAACCTGCTGCGACACAACTTTTCCGAGCAACTCGCCTCGGGCCAGTAAATTGGCCAATCGCAAACCAGCTCGTATGAATTTCGGGTCACTGTGGCTCACTGCCGTTCTGTGCCTCCCCCTCCTGTCACGTGCTGCAGCACCAGATAACGAACCTCTGTTGATAATGCTGCAGGGCGATTCAGTGCAGGAGCTGCGCGAACTGGTGGAACGCGCAGGGGGGAGCGTGACGCACGACCTGCCAATCATCAACGCCTTGGGCGCCTCCGTGACGGCGCAACAACTCGAGCAGATTCGCAGCTCCCCCGTGATTTCACGACTGATTGACGACCTGTCGATGGATATGTCCGAGCCCTTGCCGCCGCCTGATGCCACGGCATGCGCGCTGGGCGGCGCGCTGGAGGCTCACCTTGGCAGCAAGACGCTGGAGTGGGCGATTCATAACCTCGGCGAAGCAACCGACCGCCTGAAGAGCGTGGAGCTCTCCTGGCCAGCCGGTCTTGGCTCCGAGCTGCATGCACAGCTGGGAAAGGCCACACTCGAGCTTTCTCCGGCCACGCTCGATGGCGAGGACCGATGGCAGACAACCACGGACCTGGCGGAAGCAGCGGCGGGCCCGCAGCCCGGCACCCGCACACAATTCAGCATCACCTTTCCCGCCAGTAATTCTGACTTGCACGACCAGTGGCAGCAGAGCGATTTCCAGATAACACTGCTATTCGGCACAAGCTGCACATTGAAGCTCATCCCCGGCTACGCCGACTACCTATCCGACACCTATTACCCGCGCGTTTCAGGCGCCGCAGACCTCCATCGACACGGCATTACAGGGCGTGGTGTTACGGTAGCGGTGCTCGACTCCGGCCTGTGGGAACACCCTGCAATGGCCACCGATACCGAAGGTGAGCCCCGCATCATTGGCCGCTATGACGCCATAGACAACAGAGCCAGCGTGCCGGTGCCCGACGCCAGTGGACACGGCACACACA
Source organism: Haliea salexigens DSM 19537 (assembly GCF_000423125.1). Lineage (GTDB taxonomy): Bacteria > Pseudomonadota > Gammaproteobacteria > Pseudomonadales > Halieaceae > Haliea > Haliea salexigens. The sequence goes on along the minus strand of NZ_AUHJ01000006.1, from coordinate 122,895 downwards.
TGAGCAGCGTTATCGCAAACAGTGAGCGAGTGCTCACACATGGGCAACCAGATGGCAGCTACAAGGGCATTGCACCGGACGCGCAGCTGGTCGCGATTAAAGCCTTCGACGACGAAGGGCAAGGTGACTTCCTGGACATCGTGCGCGGCATACAGTGGGTCGTGGAGCACCGCGAGCAGCTCAACATTCGGGTGCTGAACCTGTCATTTGCCGCCCGCCCCCGCTGGCCCTACTTCCTCGACCCGATCAATCAGGCACTCATGCAGGCCTGGGCAGCGGGCATTACCGTCGTCGCGGCCGCGGGCAACGAGGGCCCAGAACCGATGACCATCGGCTCGCCCGGAAATCTGCCCTACATTATCACTGTAGGTGCCTACACCGATTCCTGGACCGTGGATGACAGGAATGATGACTATATTCCGGGGTTCTCGTCACGTGGCCCAACGCCCAGCGGACACATCAAGCCAGACCTGGTTGCCCCTGGAGGCCATATCGCCGGCCTCGCAAGCCCAGGTAGCACACTCACCCGCAAACACCCCAACTACATGATCAGCAGCGGAGAGCTGGTCATGACCGGCACCTCGCAGGCCAGCGCACTCGTCTCAGGCATTGCCGCGCTACTCCTGCAACTGGAACCGGAGCTGACACCCGACGACGTCAAATGCAAACTGATGAGCAGCGCAGAGCCCGCGATTCACCAAAACGGGCGCCTCTACTACAGCCCGTTCCTGCAAGGTAGCGGAGCAGTCAGCGCAACCCGCGCTGTAACCCTCGGTACTACAGGCTGCGGCAACCAGGGCCTGGATATCGCACGGGACATCCGCGGCGAGACGCATTACGAAGGCCCCGCAATAGTGGGCGACACCAGGGAGCCCACCTTGCCGGGCCTGCAGGACCTGCTGACACCCAAGCCAACCGAAGATGCACCCTCCGACGCCCTCAGGTGGGGCGCTAAGGCTCACATTGAACGCGAAGACGGCGAGCCACCCAGCGCGGACTTGCCGGTGGATTGGCTGGAAATCTACACTGCAGAGCGCAGCAGAATCGAAGCGCTTTCCCGCCAAGATAACGGTGAGTCACCTCGCTGATACCCCCCTGCCCCGGCGTATAACCCAAATGGGGCAAGCGCTAAAAAGCACTCCACTAAAAATCACTTTCCATATATTTTTCAAAAGCTTACAAGCACCTATCTCACCCAGAACATGAGTGGGCGGACGACCACGTCAATACTGTAGAAATACAGTGCCCCAAACTGGTTATGGAAACCTCTTCAACCTCCCCTCCCAGCTCCCTATAACAGTACCGAGCGCCGCAAAAACGCGGCACAAAATGCCTCTCACGGACGAGATAGGGTTGGAAAATTTAGGCCACTGGGGTGGCGAAAACCATGCGATGGGGCAGACTACTGATGAAAAACCTTTCGAATATCTTTAAGCAGAGCGTGGCGTTATCAGCGCTTATCGTCGCTGGACCCGTGCTGGCCGACTCAAGCTTCACTCAGATCAATGTTGCCAACAGCTCCGCAACAGTTCACAAAGTCGCACACGGACTGGCAAAAACTGTCAACTATCAGTCCACGAGCGGATATAAGTGGGGCAACGCTGGCGCTACTGACACCGCGGCACCCGCAAAATGGGCAGATGCGGAAGCAGAGTCGACAAGCTACAAGTGGGCGATGACGGAAAACACCAATACCCAGAGTTCGACAGAAGTGCAATCAGCTTCGACCAGCCTCGAGTTCACTTGGGGAGAATCTAGCGTTGCTTCAGAAACTGGCTACAAGTGGGGCTTCCGCAGCTATGCCGACCAGGCTGGCTACAAGTGGGGCTTCCGCAGCTACGCCGACCAGGCAGGCTACAAGTGGGGCTTCCGAAGCTACGCGGACCAGGCGGGCTACAAGTGGGGCTTCCGCAGCTACGCCGACCAGGCCGGCTACAAATGGGGCTTCCGCAGCTATGCCGACCAAGCTGGCTACAAGTGGGGCTTCCGCAGCTACGCCGACCAAGCCGGCTACAAGTGGAGCCTTCGATAAACACGTAAGCACATGAAGAACTGAAAGGGAGGCATTGCCTCCCTTTTTTATTTGAATTCCTCTTTATACATCTCCCGATCAGACATAACCAAACAGATTGATTACACTGGAGCTATCTAAAGACTAGAACACAACTCAACATGACCTTTTGGCTGAAAATTCTAACGGCACTCGTAGTGCTCACTGCCACAACCAAGCCGATGGGAATGACCTCATCGTCTGCGCCGAACATCGACTTCCAGCCGTCCGTTGTAACCACAATGCTAACCCAGCAGATCGTAACTCAATCGTTTCAAGATTCGAGCGGCAACATGTGGTTTCTCACTCAAGAAGGACTGAATCGCTACAACGGTCATGAAGTCGAGAATTACAGGTACTCGCTCACGAACCCAAGCTCAATTTCTCACGATGCAGTTACAAGTATAGTGGAGGATCATAACGGCACTATCTGGGTGTCGACTCGAGGAGGCGGGCTCAATCGATACAATCAGATTGACAACGGTTTTGAACATTTTACCGCGGATGGGAATGATACCTCCTCCCCTCTGAAAAACGATATTCTCACGTTATTTCTCGATGAGGGCGGGCGCATTTGGTTAGGATACGATAACGCGTTCAGCATTTTCACACCAAAGACGGAAGAGTTTGAACACTACACACCAAGCGCGATTGGTCTCCCTTATCTCGGAGAGGTCAACAGCTTTACACAGGCACCTGATTCAACAGTATGGGCTGCATCTATATCGACCGGGCTAATAAAAATTAGGAACGCCGGCTCGCTCGAAGCCTCCAGAGTGAGCATTCGTGGCGTCTCCTTAGGAGATGCCGTCGAGAGTGAGCCGATTTTCAAAGTGCTTTCGGATTCAAACGGTGTTATCTGGGCACTTACCCCGTCCTCAGGTGTCATTCGCTATAACCCTGAGATGAACTCTGCAAAAAGATTTACCGCATCGAGCGAAAACGAAAGGTCACTCCTATCAAGCACTCCAATCGACATTTTTGAAGACGAATCTAAAAACATTTGGATATGCACTCTGGAAGGCCTAAATCTATATGACATAGCGCGCGACGATTTCTACAAATTCAACACGCTCAATACTAACCTCCCCTCAGATCGGATATCGAGCATTTATCAATCGAGAGAAGGGCTTTACTGGGTCGGAACTATATTCGGGCTAGCGACTGGCTCCCAAAATTTGTTTGCGAAATTTAATACGGAAACTGCCGGCCTGCCAAATGAATCAATTAACGCCTTCGGCGAGACAGCCGGGGGCACCATATGGATAGGCACTGACGACGGATTAATAAAATTAGATAAGAATAACAACTCCATTCAAAACATTAACGAACACACCACACCCTCTATATCCAGTCCGGCCGTTATGAGCCTTCTCGGCGAAGGGAACACTTTATGGATCGGAACATTCTCGGGCGGGTTAAATAAGCTAAACACTAAAACAAATGACGTGACGACGTTTAGACACTCGCGCTTCGACACCACGACGATCGGGGCTAACGGTGTAACATCAATCATGAGATCTAAGTCAGGAACACTTTATGTCGGGACCTATGGCGGAGGACTTAGTGCACTCAGCCCCGATGAATCGGAGTTCAGACGATACATATATGATCCGAGTAACGAAAAAAGTCTTAGCAATAACAATGTACTTGCGCTTTTTGAAGATTCAATGGGCTTCATCTGGGTTGGCACAGAAAACGGATTGAACAGACTTAGATCCGCTGACTTAGGAATATTTGATAGGTACTATACCGAGCGTGGCAATACAGACAGTATTTCGAGCGACATGGTGTGGTCATTCTACGAAGATGAAAATCAAAACCTATGGATGGGTACAAAAGGGGGCGGCTTAAATCGATGGGGAAAGCTAGCGCGCACTGAGGGGATTGAGAGGTTCGATCACTATTCAGAAAACATTTCACTACCAAGCTCAAATATCTATGGAATTCAGAGTGACACAGAGGGGACTCTTTGGATTTCTCACAATCGAGGAGTCACGAGATTGGAGACCGCCAGTAGAGAGGCACGTCAGTTTGGTGTACGAGATGGCTTGCAAGATACAGAGTTCAATATGGGTGCATCCTTCAAATCCTCCAGCGGGCTGATATATTTCGGTGGCAATCTAGGATTTAACATAATTGACCCTAAAGGGCTCAATGATCACGAATCACCGCCACAAGTCAGCATTTCAGAAATAAGAGTGATGAACGAAAGAAGGAATTTTGAAAAGCCATATAACCAACTCCAAGATATCGAGCTAACACACAACGACAAGATTTTTTCCGTTGAGTTTTTTGCCGCCGACTACTCAGCCCCATCACTCCTTCAGTATGCATACAAGCTTGATGGTATAAATGAAGATTGGGTTATTTCTAGTGATGCGAGACAGGCGTCCTTTACCACTCTACCACCCGGCTCGTATCAACTACATCTTGCCGCAGCAAGCCCTGGAGGTAGCTGGAATTGGGATGGAAAATCAATCAACGTGCATGTATCGCCACCGATTTGGCGTAGCGCCGCAGCATACTTGGCATATTCGATTATTTTACTGTCTTTGCTAACTGTATATTTGAAAAAACAAAGAGAGAAATCTGAACTCGCAATCGCGAGGCAAAGGGAGCTAGAGGAAAAGGTCAGGGAGCGCACCCAAGACTTACAAGAGGCAACGTACGCTGCCGAGGCAGCAAACCGAGCAAAATCTGAATTTCTTGCGACTGTAAGCCACGAAATAAGGACACCGATGCACGGCATGATTGGCATGACAGAGCTTCTACTACACACTGATTTAAGTGAACAGCAGCGCAGATTTGCGACTGCGGCCAACAACAGCGGCGCTGCGCTTCTTTCACTAATCAACGACATTCTCGATTTTTCAAAGATCGAAGCCAATAAAATGGAGATAGAAAACATTCCCTTCAACGTAGTAGATCTAGTGGAGGAAGTCTGCTACCTCCAGAGCGAACCTGCCTCGAGGAAAAATATCGAACTGAGCCACGTTATTAACGCCAGTATCAATATGGAGTTCGTTGGCGATCCTGGAAAGCTACGTCAAGTCCTAATGAACTTAACAAACAACGCGATTAAGTTCACGGAGTCCGGTCATATTGAAGTGCTTGTTGATCGTGAGAAAGTCGTAGGAAGCGACAAGTCAATGTTAGATCTCCGTATAAACGATACTGGCATTGGAATGGACCACGCGACTTGCGAAAGAGTTTTTGAGCCATTCACTCAGGCCGACGCTAGTACCACGAGACAGTACGGCGGCACAGGTCTTGGCCTTTCGATCACCAAGAACTATGTGGAACTCATGGAAGGAAGCATACACGTAAGCTCGAAACAAAATGTCGGCACCTCAGTACATCTACGTATCCCTATCCTTGACACTAGAACTCCGAGCTCTCAATCAAAAAGCCACATATTTCCGAGCACTTCTTTCGCGATAATTTCCGCCCACAAATCAACTCGCGATATGGTAGCTGAGCAGCTAAAACGCTTGGGGGCATCATCCATTGCGGAGTTCGACACGCTGCCTGAATATCAGTTTTTGGACTCGGATTCGTTTATATTCATCGACATATCAACTGTAGATAACCAGATTTTGAGTATGCATTGGACGCTCATAAAAAGCCGAACGACGATCATAGCATCTCTAAATTCCTTCTCGGAATATCAAAGCCTGGGCGCAAGTGCCCTCATCAGCAAACCGACCACGATGGAAAGCGTGAGCCAAGCGGTTGTAAATTGGACACAGGGGGCGAACGTAAGCATCGCGAGGAAAACAAAACAACAAAAAGGAGTAAGAAAACCGCTCAAGATATTGGTAGCGGAGGATATTCCGACGAACCAGAGGATTGCTAGTGAGGTAATTCGAATGTGTGGATACAGCACCGATATCGCAGAGAATGGCGAGCAAGCAGTGAAGATGCAATACCAGAATCGATATGACCTAATATTCATGGACTGTCAGATGCCGCTTATGGACGGCTTTGCGGCGACACGCTCTATTCGAAATGGAGAGGCGGGAAGCGACCATACACCCTGCAAAATCATAGCACTTACCGCTGGAACTACTTCGAGCGACCGGAAGGCATTTTTTGAAGCAGGAATGGACGGCTTCCTTGGCAAACCGTTTAGAGTTGAGGATATACGGAATATCCTAACAACTCATTTCGGCGAACTTGGATTTTCCGAAGACGAGGAAAGTCACAGCACTTCAAGAAGCGCCTCGGATAAGAGTGACGCGAGTAATGACACAGGGATTATTGACGAGCCTGCCGTGAGCAATATACTGCATATCCAAGAGCAGACAGGGAAGGCCATCCTCAAAGAAGTATACGAAGGTTTTTGCCTTCAAATGGATCAAAAAATTTCAGAGCTTAATAGTGGCAACAACAATTTAGGCTCCATAAATCTACAGTCTCTCGCTCACGCGGTCAAGTCAATGAGTGCCAACCTTGGCGCGAAAGAGGTAAAAGCGATTGCCGGGAAAATTGAGTCTGACGTAAAGGGTGGAAAAGATGTCGATTACATTTTAGCACGTGAATTAATTACATCGGCCTATTCAGCATTCAAATCCGCGTTCCGCGAAAAATATAGAAATTATCTGGATCACTAGGCGACTTAGTATTGCGCACTATAGGAGGACATGGATGCCCGCTGCCGGCTCCTATTTTTTTCTAGTTTATTTCCTCCTGATCTCTATATCAGCATCTAGCTACTCGCCCGGCGTCAGCGGATCGAGTCGCCAACCCAAATCTCAAAATACTATTCAGGTTCCCGTAGCACTAAAGCACCTCGCGTCGACAACGATATTATCAACCCTACACTCCACAGACCGTCAACTTTGGCTAGCGACGCTTGATGGTGTTACCCAGGTCGGAAGGGCAGATGATCGAAAGTTCACCCACTTTACAAACAGGTTTGGTGATCAAGTTAGATTCCGCGCACGCCACTTAATTGAGCTATGGGACGGAGAAATTTTCGCACTGACAACAGACAACAAAGCCGTATCACTACAGCGAGGTGGATCCAAGTTCGCTAGTGCAGATTGGCTTGAAGCGATCGGGGGAGATACCGAAGAGCTTGTTGAAGCCTACTTTTCTCCAGAAAAATTACTTTGGCTTGCATATAAAAATGGAAAGGTTCTAGCGCTCTCTTCACGAAGCCGAAGATTAAATATTGTCTCCACCAGTGGGCTCGGAATTCCGTCTGACATTTTCGGCACTAAAGATGGGGGAGTCTTAGTTTCGTTTTCATCTAACAACGTTTTATCGTTTTCGATGCAAGGAGACATTCGTGAGAGATTAAATCCCCATCGCTGCTCCGGCCTGAAAAATATTAGTGAGCTGGCCAAGCTAGGGAATAGTGAAGTAATCATAGGCTCTCGTGGTGGGGATATCTTTTTCTTCGACTCTCAAACAGAAAACTGCGAGCCCGCAAGGGTTTCGGATGTAAATTCAAAAAGCGTTCAATCTTCTAACGTACACGATATTGAGCTACTCGAAGACAAAAGAACCACACTCGTTGGGACAGATCAGGGGTTGTTAATATGTACGTCCGAGAGATTTTGTCAAGAACATGCATCACCATCTCATCAGTCGCTCAGCGACGTTATTTCAATAAGCCGAGACTCCAAGAGCGGCGCGTATTGGATTGGCACATACAAAGGGGTCTTCCGACTTGTTCAAACTCCCTTCCAACTTTTTGATTCAAGCACAAGTCCGCTACTGCAATCGATAGTGGGTTTTGCACAAGCAGAGAACGACGACACTCTAATAGCTTCCTATCATGGTCTCGCACTACTAAAGCGCAACAGCGAGCAGATTGTCTCGATTGATAAAGGTCGGTGGGAGACCGACTTTGTTCGGGAGGGAATCATGACCCTATATCATCACAATGAAATCACATATTTGGGGTATCGAAACATTGGCTTTGAAATTTTGCAAGCTACAACCTCTCGCGCTCAACATTGGGACCTATCGAAGATCGATGGGCTTCGCTCTAATTCAATAAGCAGCTTTCTTATAACCAACAATGGTGACCTCCTTCTCGGAACCTATGGCCAAGGCATCGCGAAGTTAGATGTTAGACAACGCGCTGCGAGGCACTTGGCTGCCGCGAGCGGGGATTCAGGAGAAAATCAGATACTCTTCATGTTTCAATCAAGTGATGGAACTATTTGGGTCGGTACGGAGGCGGGCTTGAGAACACTGAACCTTATAGACAACAAGCTTGTCCGAGTGACTTATTCTAACGCATCCTCCGAAATGGCGGAGAACCCAATCATATGGACCGCGAACGAGACAGACAATTTCGTCTGGTTTGGCTCAATGCATGACGGTTTATTCAAGCACGAAAAATCTCGTCACGAATCCACGGACCTTAGAGCTATAGTTAGCCAAGATTTTTCCGAAATCTCATATGCCGAAAAAGCAATCTATTCTATCGAGAACGGCGTCGGAGAAGAAATTTGGTTTTCCACAAATCAAGGTATTGCGCGTCGTACAAGTATTGGGAAGGTCGTTCAATACGGTGAGGAGAATGGCATAGATGGCATAGGCTTTGAACTAAACAGTTCATTTCAAGACGCTTATGGATATTTGTACTTCGGCGGTGTGAACGGATTTTACAAATTTCATCCTCAAGATATTGGCGAAGGTCCTTCCCCCGCCACTATATTCCTGAACGACATAGTAATTGGCGGGCGGAAAATTCATACTGATCGGCATGATGCGCCAAGTCAGTCCATAACCCTCGGTCACAAAGATCGCTTCCTGAACCTCGAATTCAGTACTAGAGACCTTACCAATCCGGGCTCTACCCGATACCGTCATAAGCTAGAGGGCTTTGACGACGACTGGGTGGATGTCGGGAATCGCGGCTCGGCGACATACACCAACCTCCCAGCGGGGGACTACGTGTTTAGAGCGCAAGCGCTCAACGCGTCTGGCATTTGGAATCTCTCGGGGATATCGCTCGATATTGAAGTCAAGCCGGCTCCGTGGCGCACCTGGTGGGCCTATACGCTCTATGCCTTGTTCCTTCTGGGGATTGCTTATCTGTTCCTTCGGATCTATCGCGAGCAGATGCTGAAGAAGCAGGCGCTGGAGCAGGCCCGGGAGATGCAGCGGGTGGCGGATCACTTCGCCGACGAACTGCTCGACCAAATGGATATCCAGCGAGTACTTACTGACTCCATTCATCGCTACAATAAAGAATTGTTGGCGTGGGCGAACATCTGCATCCAGCGCAGCGCCGAGTACGCTCAGGGCGATATGGGAGCTCTGCGAAGCGGGACGGACTATCGACTGCAAGTACTGGACCTGGTGCAGGATGCGCTTTACTACCGCGGCGAGGAACTCTACCTCGACCCCAGCGCTTTCGTCGGGCGCCTTTTCGGTTCAGCGGCCAGTCGATATCCGGATCTGAACCAGCGGTTGATTGCGGTAAACGACGCCACAAGTGAACTGTTGCCCGCGACGCAGGCTATACCGCTGGCGATCATCATCGGGGAGCTTTTCGAGAATTCGATGAGCCATGGGTTTTCCCACTCCGCGGGCGCCTGTTGCGTACGCGTGGTCGTCAGTATGCCGTCAATCAGGGAGGTCTACCTTGAGTATCAGGACGATGGCGCAGGCATTCCTGAGGGGCTAAGTTTCGAAGCTGCAGAATTTGCCGGGTTTTCCATTGCCGCAGAGGCGGCCAAAGCGGCAAACGGAAAGCTCGAAATAAGCCCGGACAGGCAGACGGTACACGGCTACTTCGCGCTATCGGGCGAGATGGGCGACCTGAATCAGCTGCCCTGAAACCTGGGTTCCCGCTTTTCCTGACGCGCCGCGAACCCCTCTTGCAGATCTGCCGATTGCAGGCATTCCCTTGCCAGGCCCTGGGCATACTCGCGGTCGAGCTTGCCTGCTGCTGACTGCTGGATAATCTGCTTCATCGCCCTCACCGAGAGGGGCGCCAAGGCTGCGATATCACGTGCCAGCTGGTCTGCTGTGTCTTTCAGGGCAGCTGGCTGCACCAGATAGTCGAGAAAGCCGATTTCCAGCAACGTTTGCGACTGCATCTCCTCGGCGGCAAGCAGCATCCTTTTCGCAGCGCTCACACCCAGCCGTTCAACAAAGCGGTTGACGCCGCTGACGGGGTAACACAAACCGATGGCGGCCGCGGGTACTCGCAATTTGCTGCCCGCTATGCCAATCCTGAAGTCGCAACTCAATGCCAACTCCACCCCGCCACCGTAGACATTCCCGCTTATAGCGCAGATCGTCGGGATGGGAAGCTCGGCGATGAGGTCGGTGGTTTCCTGAAAGGCGTCGCCGGACAGATTGCCGCTGCCCAGCTGTTGCAGGGAGGCTCCGGCGCAAAAGGTCTTATCGCCCTCCCCGGTTATTATCAATACTCTCGCCTGTTCGTCATCCCGCAAGGTGGCCAGGGATGCCTGGATAGCACTCAACTGCTCCTGCCCAAGAGCGTTGTGTTGGGCAGGATTATTCAGTGTTAGGCGAGCAATATGCCCGGTGCACTCAAAGCGTATGGTGTCAGTCATGGTTGTGGATTCTGTCATACCCCGATGGGCTGCGCCAGATAGCCGAGGCGACCAGTGGTAGACAGGCGTCACTCGCGGTCTGATACTGAAGGCTTTTCACGGGGGCCTGCAGAGCATGGGTACAATGAGTCGCTGTGGTTGGTGCGGATCGGACCCTCTCTACGTTGCCTACCACGATGAGGAATGGGGTGTGCCGGTGCGACACGACCCCACACTGTTCGAGTTTCTTGTTCTGGAGGGCGCGCAAGCCGGGCTTTCCTGGATTACGGTGCTGCGCAAGCGACAGGGCTATCACGCGTCGTTTGCCGGACTGGACCCGAGCAAGGTCGCCGCCTTTTCAGACGCCGAGCTGGAGAAGGCCCTGCTCAACCCGGGTATTGTGCGCAACCGACTCAAAGTCTACAGCGCTCGCAAAAACGCCCAGGCGTTTATGGCGATACAGGCATCAGCGGGCTCATTCTCCAACTACCTCTGGCACTATGTTGACGACCAACCCATCACCAATCACTGGCGCACCTTGGCGGAGGTGCCGGCACGAACAGCGCTGTCAGACACCATCAGCAAAGATTTGAAGAAACAGGGTTTCAGCTTCGTGGGCTCGACAATCGTCTACGCCTACATGCAGGCCGTCGGCCTGGTGAATGACCACCTTGTCAGCTGCTTCCGTCATCAAACGTGTGCTCAGCTGGGGCGAGGGCGTCCTTGATGCGCGGAGGGACTGCAACGAGCGAGGTGAGAGAGTCGAGCAGTGCCAGAGTATGGCAGCTGGCTTGGCCGACCATCATTTCAAACCTGTTGTTCACCACGGTGGGCTTTCTACACATCAAGATTGCCGCTGGCCTCGGCACGTCGGCGGTTGCCGCTGTGACCACCGGGCACCGCGTCTTTTTCCTGGTGCAGGCCATCCTCATGGGGCTGTCCGTGGCGACCACCGCAACGGTGTCGCGGCACTGGGGGGCGAAGCAGGTTGCACAGGCAGAAATGGCCAGCTGGACAGCGCTGCTGCTGGCTCTGCTGGTTGCCGGGTTGCTCTCTATTCCGGTGCTCACCGTCCCTACGGCCATCGCCGGCATTTTTGGCCTGGACAATGCAACCACGCTTCTGGCGGCGAGCTTCATATTTTGGCTGGGGCTGTTCAACCTGTTTTCTGCCACTAACATGATGTTGTCGACATCACTACGGGCGACGGGCGATGTAATCACCCCGCTCTACTTCCTGGCTTGTAGCACGGCTATGAACGTGGCCTTTGGCTACGCCCTGGCGTTCGGCCTGGGCCCCTTGCCTACCCTCGGCGTCGCCGGGGTTGCGCTCGGCGGGGGTATTGCGGGTGCGCTGGTGACCATCGCCTTTGTGCTCATGTGGTGGAACGGGCGCTTCAATCTGCAGCCCGTGGGAGAGGCACGCTTCGACTGGGTTGCAGCGCGCAAACTGGTGCGCATCGCGCTGCCTGCAGTGACTGAGCAGGGGGTGGTACAGATTGCCTTTCTCGCCTTCTTCGCCATTGTCGCCAACTACGGCACCAGTGCCTATGCCGCCTACGGTATTGGCATCAGCCTCGTAGCGTTCCCCATTGTCGTAGGCTTCGGTTTCGGCATCGCAACCGCTACCCTGGTGGGTCAACAACTGGGCGCCGGCCGCCCGGCCCAGGCGATGATCACGGGGTGGAGGTCACTGCGCATGGCGTTGCTGGCGATGATCACGCTTTCCGCCTGCATGGCATGGTACGCGCGCGACCTCGCGACGTTCATGATCAACGATACGGAGGTGATTGACCTCACGGTGGGCTTTATTTACATCATCTGCCTCGCACAGCCCATGATGGCCATTGATTTCGCCCTCGCGGGCGCCCTAAGGGGCGCTGGGGACACCCGCTTTCCCTTGCTGGCGACGTTCATTGGCATCATTTTTGGCCGCCTGTTACCAGCCTGGCTCTGCGTACAATTGAATCTGTCGGTGTATTGGGTGTTCGCCGTCATGCTGCTGGATTATCTGCTCAAGTCCAGCTTGCTGTTGTGGCGTTACCGGTCCCGCAAGTGGCTAGATATCAACCCCAACCGAGGCTCACCTGGCACACTATAGACAGCGACAAAAAAAATACTTAAAGTTTGAATTTGAGACTATTGAGTACGGAGAGCGGCTTTCCCGTCCTCCGCAGAGGCGCTGCATGAGTACACTGAGTGACGGGCCACGCCAGGGGTCACCGTTCAATCGAACTGCCCAGCACGACGCCAAGCGCGCAGCCATACTGTCCCAGGCGGCGCAGCTGTTCAATTCCAAGGGGTCACGGGCGACCACGCTGCGCGATATCGCGGAGTCGCTGGGCCTGACCAAAACCAGCCTCTACTACTATGTAAAAACCAAGGAAGAGCTGATTTTCCAGTGCTACCTCGCAACCCTGGATCATCACCTGCAATCGATGGCCGACATCGAGCGGCGCTTTGACAGCCCGCTGGAGCGGGCCCGGCAATTTTTTCTGCTGCAATTCGAAAACTGGCTGGCCGCGCAGGAAAACAGGGGGCCTCACTACGCTGCCCTGCTGGAGATCGCGTCTCTGCAGGGTACCCAGCGCGAGGAAGTGGAAGCGCGCTACATCAGCATGTTCAAGCATCTCCGCGGCTATCTGAGTGAAGGCATCACCGCAGGCGAAATACGGCCCTGCGAGACGATCGCTGCAACGCGAGCCATTCTCGGATCTTTGGACTGGATCTTCTTCTGGCTGCACAGCCTGCCACGGGATACCGTCGGTCACGTCGCACTCGCCGCCTGGGATCTTCTCGCACACGGCCTGCACAGTGGCGACAATACGTACCGACCTGCACCGCTCGCCGTCAGCGCCACTCCGGAGCCGTATACGCAGGGCTTTGACCGGGACGAACAGAACCGGCTGAAGCAACAGGCGTTTTACAAAACCGGCACCTGGTTTTTCAACAAGAAGGGGTTCAACGGCACCTCACTGGATGAAATTGCCGAGCAGTTGAGCGTCTCCAAGGGCGCTTTTTACTACCATATCCGGAACAAGGAGGACCTGCTGTTCAACTGCTATACCTACTCGCTGGACATCACGGAAGACATTCATGACCAGGCGGTACAGATGCAGGGCAGTGGCCTGCACAAGATTGATCAGGTATGCCGGCAGATTTTCCACGCCCAGAACTCGGAGCGCGGCCCGCTGATTCGCTACAGCACTATCACGGCTTTACCCATGGCACGACGCAAGCAGGTTCTGGCGCGCACGGAAGCGGCAAACCAGCGCTTCGGTGACTTCATTCGCGAAGGTATCGAGGACGGCAGCGTTCGCACCATCGAGCCGTTTATTGCACAGCAGTTGATCGCCGGCGCGATCAACGCTTCTATGGACATTAAACTGTGGCGACGGGTGGATGACCTGGACACCGTTGCCATCGACTATTTCGATTTATTTTTCAATGGCCTCATACCGCGCCCAGATGAGGCACTACCCTCCGGAAATAAGGCTGAATCGTGACAGACAAACTGCAAAAGCTCCTCACGCTGCTCGAAGTCGAGCGCATTGACAAGTATCTCTTCATTGGCAACAGTCCCAGCTACCCACCGCGGGTATTCGGCGGTCAGGTGCTCGCACAGTCATTGAATGCAGCCAGCCGTACCGTAGATGCCGAGCGCCTCGCACACTCCATGCATGCTTACTTTCTGCGGCCGGGCAACCCCAAAAAACAGATCGTCTATGAGGTTGACCCGATACGGGACGGCGGCAGTTTCACCACGCGGCGGGTAACGGCAAAACAGGACGGCGTGCCTATTTTCAGTACGTCGGTATCGTTCCAGACGCAGGAAGATGGTTTCAGTCACCAGTTCGAGATGCCGGAAGTGACGCCACCGGAAGAGCTGGAAACCGACTTCGAGTTCTGGAGCCAGATGGCCAAACAGCATCCGGAGCGCTTCGCCGCGCCCATGATGCAGGCACTTGAGCGGCGTCCGGTAAAACGGCGGGACTACTTAAATCCACAACCCCAGGAGCCGGAGCAGTACACCTGGTTCAGGGTGCTGGATCCTGAGCAGGTGATCGGCGACGACCCCGTCCGCCACCAGACCATTCTCACGTTTATTTCAGATTTCGCCCTGCTTGGCGCGGCCCTGCTGCCGCATCCGGTCACGGCCATGGACCCGCAGATGCAAACCGCGAGCCTGGACCATGCGCTGTGGATTCACCGCCCGCTGCGCGTGGACGACTACCTGCTGTATGCCATGGACAGCCCCAGTACCCATGGGGGCCGGGGCCTGAGCCGGGGAAGCTTCTACAACCGCCAGGGCGACCTGGTGGCGTCTACAGCCCAGGAATCCCTGCTGCGGCGCAAGCGGCCGGTCAGCGATACGTAACGAGCTGCTCGCCCTGCTGCGTGCCCAGCACCTGCAGGAAGGAGCGGTCGTTGAAGTAGGACAGCGACACCTTGTCACCGCTGTAGAACAGCTGGGTCACAGAGCAATTGAATATCGGTTCATAGAACTTGTAGGCATGCTCGCCCGACAGTCCGAGCACCTGGCTGACAATGGTGGCTATCGTGCCGCCGGAGGTGAAAATACCGACTGTTTTACCGGCACCCTCGGCTGCCATCACATCGCGCAACGCTGCTGCGACTGAACCCGAGTAATCAGCCCAGCTTTGAATGCGCGGCTCATCGCAGGCCGGCGAGGTCCAGTGCGTGAATACGGCCTCGATGACTTTCTGGTAATCCTTGCTGGACTTCAGCCCCTTATCCACCAGTGCCTGAATAGACGGGTTCGCCTTGGCAACCACTGGCACCAGGTAGCGGATCTGCTCGTCATTGCGCACCTCGTCGAAGCGCGCATCAATGTGATGGGGAACGTCGCCCGACTGGCTGGCCAGTGCCAAGGCGGTGGTTTCGCGCTGACGCAGCAGTGCGCCGCTGTAGGCGGCATCCAGCTGGATGCCCTGATCACGCAGGTAGTGCCCCAGCACCTCCGCCTGACGGCTGCCCAGTATAGACAGTTTGTCGTAATCGTCGGCGCCGAAGGACGCCTGTCCGTGCCTGAATAAATACAGTGTGGCCATTATGCGTTGACTGCCTGTTGATCCGTGTTGCGGTTGAAGCGCAGTTTGCGCCGGTAGGGAAAGAAGTCTTCGACATGCCCCTCGCGGATGCGTTCCTGCAAACCACGCCAGAAGCTCGCCTCGTAGATATCACTGTGCATGGCATCGAACACTTTGCGCGCGCGCTGGTTGCCGGAAAAGAACAACCGAAACTCCTCGGGGAAAATATCATTGGGCCCCACGTTGTACCAGGGCTGGCTGGCCAGTTCCTCGGCTTCACTGCGCGGCTCGGGAATCTCCCGGAAATTGCAGTCCATCAGCGGCACGATTTCGTCGTAGTCATAGAACACAACCCTGCCGTGACGGGTGACACCAAAATTCTTCAGCAGCATGTCGCCGGGAAATATATTGGCCGCAGCAAGCTGCTTGATCGCATTCCCGTACTCATCCATCACCGCGCCCACCTGTTCATCGCTGGCATTCTGCAGGTAAAGATTGAGTGGGGTCATGCGGCGTTCTACATACACGTGCCGAATAACCAGCGCTTTGCCATGTTCCTCGATCATTGAGGGGGCCACTTTGTGCAGCTCCTCCATCAGCTCGTCGGAGAAACGCTCGCGCGCGAACGCCAGATTGGTAAACTCCTGTGTGTCTGCCATGCGCCCGGCGCGGTCCCAGCGCTTTACCAGCCGGTACTTTTCCTTCACCTGCTCCCGGGTCATCTCTTTCGGCGGCGTGAACCGGTCCTTGATGATCTTGAACACGAAATCATACGAGGGCAGTGTAAACACGCTCATTACCATGCCCTTGATACCCGGCGCGATAATGAACTGGTCACTGGTTTTCTGCATGTGCCGGAATGCACAGCGGTAGTAATAGGTTTTACCGTGCTTGTTATAGCCCATCGAGCTGTAGAGTTCGGAAATGGGCTTGGCCGGCATGAGCTGCTGCAGAAACAACACATACTGCGACGGGATGCTCGCGTCCACCATGAAGTAGGCGCGGGTGAAGCTGAAAACCACGCTCATTTTGTCGGCACCGAACAGGATGGTATCGACATACACCTCGCCGTTCCCCGAGTGCAAAATGGGGATCACGATGGGCATGGAATCGGGTCCGGAAACAATCCGCCCAACGATGTACGCACCCTTGTTGCGGAAGAAGTGGGGTTCCAGGGTCTGCAGCTCGACCCCCTCACGCGAGAGGCTCAAGCGCTCGGAGAGACAACGGGTTATGGCGTCGGCCAGGCTGTTGATATCGCGCGTCAGGTCTTCCCACGGCAGGCTGAAGCCATAGTCATCCAGCAGCCTGCGCAGCACACCCCCCAGGTCACCTTCGAAGGGGTAGGCCCTGTACACCTTGCTCACATCCGGTGCCGGCATGTCGCCCTGGGGAGAAAACACGAACGCGTATTCGTCGCGAATCTTGCGGTGTTTGAACACGCCGCAGTACACGGAATTGAAAAATGTTTCAGCAATTTCAAAGTTGTTGTGGCCGCGCACCAGGTCGGCGTAGACCACCCGTGCCTCCTGCCAGAACTGCAGAGCGTGCAGCTGTTCGCCCGCAATCACTTCAACGTACTCGAGCACCCGGGTAGTCGCCTCCTTGTAGAGGTCGATGCGACGGATGGACGCGGCGTGCATACCCAGCCAGTCTTGCGCCTCGAAGCGCGAGCGCGCGGCCAGCGTGATGTTCTGGAACTCGGCGAAGTAGGCTTCGAAGCCGTTGAGGATGGTGCGCGCAAAGCGCGCCTGCTGCTCTTTCCGTTGCATGGTGAGGCGCGGCCGCCTTAAAGGTTCGGGTTGCCGAAGCGGCGGCGCAACTTACGCATGCCACCGAGCCAGCGGTCGTAATCGGCAGCCTTGTGCGCACGGTAATCAGCAACCTGCGGATGCGGCAGTATCAGAAAGCGCTCTGCGGCCAGGCCCTGAACAACTGCCTCAGGGACTTCATCCGCGGTCAGGATACCGTCGACCCCCGCGGTGCCACCCTCTTCCACACTGCCGATCATTTGTGTCGCAACCGCCTGCGGGCATAGCACGGACACCTTGATTCCGTCGTCACCGTGGGTAATTGCCAACGCCTCGGCAAAACCGATGGCGGCGTGCTTGGTGGTTGAATAGGCTGCATCGCCCACCTGGTTGAGCAACCCCGCTGCGGAGGCCGTATTCAGCAGGTATCCCTCGCCACGCGCCAGCATGCCCGGCAAGCAGGCGCGGGCCGCAAAAACATGGGACATGACGTGGATGTCCCACATCGCCTGCCAGGTTTCGTTGGGCGCCGAGGTGGCCCACCAGGGCTCCCCATCACCGGCGATAATGCCCGCATTGCTGCAGAACAGGTCGACCCGACCGTATTTCGCTTCCACCTCTGCGACCATCGCTTGCAGCGCGGCTTCGTCACGCACGTCGAGGCCATAGGCATCGCCATCGACCACGGCAGCAACTGCCTCAGCATCGGCCGGGTGCAAATCCACCACCACCACCTTGCGGGCGCCCTCGCGGTGAAAGCGCTCACACAGGGCCTTGCCAATGCCGTTGCCACCGCCGGTGACAATAACAATGGCGCCCTCTACCACCACTACAGCAATTCCTTGGCAAACAGCTCGAGAACCACCGGGTCGTGTACACCCAGCAACATGGTACCCACTTCGCCGCGTGCCGCCGCCGCTTTCCAGCTGCCCAGGCGCTCGATGATACGCTCACGCGGGCCGACCAGTGCCACTTCATCCAGCAGTTGGTCGGGCACCAGTGCCTCCGCTTCCGCCTTTTTGCCGCTGAGGTACAGGTCCTGAATGCGCTCGGCCACCTCGCCATACCCGGCGCGGGCGGCGTAGTCGTTGTAGAAGTTCTTGCCCTTGGCCCCCATGCCGCCGATATAAAGCGCCAGCCAGGGCCGCAGGGAGTCGTAGGCCGCTTTCAGGTCATCGTTCAGCGCGACTGACACAAAAGGTGCGATATCAAAATCAGACAGGCTTTTGCCGTTCCCGGCGGTATCCAGACCTTTCTGGATATGGTCACCCAGAATGCTGAATTTGTCCGGGTCCATCCACACCGGGAACACGCCGTCCGCCACTTCACCCGCACAACGCAGGCCAGCGGGTGTAATGGAGGCGGTGTAGATCGGGATATTCGGGTTGCCCTCGAGAATCGACTTCAGGGGCTTACCCAGGCCGGTGGTGCCAGCGCCGGTATTGGGCAGCTGATACACATCGCCGTCGAACTCTACCGGCCCTTCACGGGCCATGATCTTGCGCATGATCTGGATGTATTCCCGCGTGCGGGTGACCGGCTTGCCGTAGGGCACACCGTGCCAGCCCTCGACCACCTGTGGCCCGGACGCCCCCAGGCCAACGATGAAGCGACCACCAGAGAGTTGATCCAGAGACATGGCGGTCATGGCGCACATGGCAGGCGTTCTCGCCGGCATCTGCATGATGGCGGTACCCACGCGGATCTTGTCGGTTTGCGCCAGCACCCAGGCCGCTGCGGTCACCGCATCATTGCCGTAGGCTTCCGCTGTCCATACCGAGTCGTAGCCCATGGATTCCGCCTGACGGATCAGGTCGATCGGGATGTTGATCTGTTTGCCGGAATAGCCCAGCAGTATGCCCAATTTCATTGTTGCTTCTCCCTGGTGGTTATCATCGAACCGGCCACTGCTCTCGTCCGCACTCAGGCACTGTAGCGCAGTTCATTGAACTTTGCCTGATGGTAGTCACCATTGCCGAAGGTGGTGTTGATCATCATCAGACGCTTGGCGTAATGGCCAATGTCCAGTTCGTCGGTAATACCCATACCCCCATGCAGCTGAATCGCCTCACCGAAAATCTTCCGGCCATTGCGATCGACCAGGACTTGCAGGGCATGCACACAGGCGGCCGCGTCGTCACCAGCGCCGTCCAGTTCACACACGGCCCGATACAGCAGCGACTTGACCTGTTCGTAGGCCATAAAGGTATCCACCATACGGTGTTGCAGCGCCTGGAAACTCCCGATAGCCACATCGAACTGCTTGCGCGTTTTGGTGTACTCCAGGGTTTTGGCGTTCAATTGCCCCATGATACCCAGCGCTTCCGCTGCGAGTGCCACGTTGGCCTGGGTAATCACCGGGCCCATGACCGCATAGCCGTTATCCAGCTCACCCACAATATCCGCCACCGGCACCTGCACGTTGCTGAAAGTGATGTTGGCAACCACCTGCCCGTCCATCAGGCGGTAAGCCGTGCGCTCGACACCGGCTGCATCCGCGGGCACCAGCACGAGGGTTATGCCCGCTTCATCGCTCTGCTCGCCACTGCTGCGCGCCGCGACGATCAACTGATCCGCACTGGCCCCGTTGAATACGACCACTTTTTCACCGTTCAGGACCAGCTGGTCGCCCTCAACAGTTGCGGTCGTCTTGATATCGGCCAGCTGGTGGCGACTCTGGCGCTCCAGATAGGCAAACGCGCCCTGACAACCGCCCTCGATAATGCGCGGAATGATCTCTGCCTGTTGCTCTACACTGCCGCCACGCTGCAGGAGCCCGCCGAACAGCAGCACAGTTGCCAGGTAAGGTTCCAGCACGATGCCCTTGCCGAACTCTTCCATCATCACCATGGTATCCACCGGACCGCCGCCAAAACCGCCGTGAGACTCGGCAAAAGGCACGGATAACCAGCCGAGTTCGGCAAAGGTCTGCCAGTTCTCGCGGCTCATGGCTTCATCAGTTGCCGCGATTTTACACCGGGTATCAAAATCGTAACTGTCCTGCACAAAGCGCGCCACGCTGTCCCGCAGCATGCCCTGTTCTTCAGTAAACTCGAAATTCATTGCTATATCCTCTCCAGCAGTGCGGGATTAAAGGCCGAGCACGGCCTTGGCGATGATGTTTTTCTGTACCTCGTTGGAGCCGCCGTAGATCGTTGAAGCGCGACCATACATGTAGGTCTGACGGGCCTGTGAGCCAAAGTCGTGGCCGAGCTGCTCCGCTGTCAGGTCATTGGGCAGTACACCCTGGTAATAGGCGGCGACATCCATGCGCAGCTCCTGCACGGCCTGCTGCATCTCTGTACCCTTGATCTTGAGCATGGAAGACTCGGCACCGGGCGCGCCTCCAGCCGCCACCGTTGCCAACACCCGCAGTTCGGTAAACTCCAGGGCCATCAGCTCGATTTCGATATCGGACAAACGCTTCTGAAACAGCGGATCGCTCAACAGGGATTTGCCACCGTTGACTTCCCGCTCGGCGAAGGCGCGCGTTTCCGCAAGGCTGCGCTTGCTGTCCGCCACACCCGCAATCGCGGTGCGCTCATGGGCCAGCAGGGCCTTGGCATAGGTCCAGCCCTTGTCCTGCTCGCCAATCAGGTTGGCGACCGGCACCCGCACGTCGTTGAATTCCACTTCATTCAGGCTGTGGTGATTGTCTATCGAGACGATCGGGTTGACCTTGATCCCCGGCGAGTTCATGTCGATCAGCAGAAAGCTGATGCCATTCTGTTTCTTGCCTTCGCTGCTGGTGCGCACCAGGCAGAAAATCCAGTCGGCATACTGGGCATAGCTGGTCCAGATCTTGGCGCCAGTGACCACATACTCGTCGCCCTCCCGCACGGCGCGGGTTTTCAGTGACGCGAGGTCGGACCCCGCGCCGGGCTCGGAGTAGCCCTGGCACCACCAATCGTCGCTCTGCAAAATACCTGGCAGAAACCGTTCTTTCTGTTCCTCGTTGCCAAACGCATAAATGACAGGGCCAACCATGTTGAGGCCGAAGGGAATGACATCGCGAATACCCGCGGCGCTGCGTTCAGTCTCAAAAATGAATTTCTGCGTGGCGTTCCAACCCGTGCCGCCGTATTCCTTGGGCCAGCCGGGGGCGATCCAGCCCTGCTTGTAGAGGCGCTTCTGCCAGTCGATGACCGCGTCCTTGAACGTCTCGAGGTTGTTCAAGCGCGCCTGCAGGTCGGCATCGTAAGCCTCTGCAAAAAATGCGCGCACTTCATCGCGAAACGCGAGATCTTCCGGAGCAAAACTTGTATCCACGTGGCTACCTCTCGATTGAATTGAACTGGCCCGAAGGCCGCTGTGAATTTATTCCTGACGAAACAACGCCAGAAAACGCAATAACTTCGCCGTGTCCGCCATGCCCCCGGACACTTGCACAGTGCCGTCTGCCAGCGCCAGCGGAAAACCGCGCTGGCCGGTCATCAGGGCCAGCCACTCCGTGGCCGGCACCGTCACCACTACGCTTTCATCCTCTGGCACCGAGGGCAGTGCATCGATCACTGCCACCTGGTGGCGCACATGCACCGCGTACTGCACGCCCTGATCGGGGAACACCAACACCACGCGCTCGTTCACCCCTGCGCTGCGCTCCGGATCCAGGTTCACCGCCATGCTGCGCAGTACACCAGCAATCGGGAAGCCCTGCGCAAAGGCAACACGCTCTGCGCTGATGGGCGAAGGCCCTGTAGTGATGCGCTGCTCCAGTTCCAACGCATCGGTGAGATACCAATTGCGTGCGTTCGGGTTCGGCGTAACCTCTGCGAGCATACGCAGGGCGCGCGCCTTCAGCTCAGCCGCAACCGGAACAGAATCGGGACTGGCAGCCCGCACCAGGTCGGCAAGCTCCGCGGCCCACTGTGGATCAGCCGGCAGTTGCGCCTCGGCCTCAGCCAGCACGGCATCTGCACCGCCCGCCAGTGCCAGCAAACGCTGAGCCCGGGTGGCGCTCGCTATGGGAAACAAGGTGCTGCTGTTGCCCTCGAACCAACCGAGATACCCATTGTAAATTGCTCTTACCGACCAAGGCACGGTGCCGTAGAACGGCTGCAACCAGGGATGCTCGGCAAGCTCGGCGGGCAGTTGCACGGTGCGCGCCAGGGTATCGGCATCCAGCCCCTGGTTTATGCCGCGCACTGTCTGGTCGTGCACGAATTGAATGGCGTCGCCGTACACCTGAAGAATGTCATCGACAGCCTTTGCACCCGAAACCGGGCGTGTATGGCTGGGGATCAGGTGCTCGGCCCCCAGCGAGCGCATCAGGCGCACACTGTGCGCCCACTGCATAACGTCTCGATAGCGGGTACCGCGAATGGTGTAGAGGTTGGGGAAGGCCTTGTACACATTGTCGCCAGGCAGCAGCACCCTCTCATCAGGCAGCCAGACCAGCAACTGGTCGTCGGTCTCGCCGGGCGCGTGCATCAGAACCAGCCGACGCCCCGCTATGGTCACCTCCAGCCGCTCGTCGACTGTGTGCGTGGGGGGCAAGAGGCCGTAAATATCGCCATCCCCGGTTGTGCTGTGCGCCAGGGCCGGCCCGATGCCGTCGTTGATGATAGCCTCGCCGCCCGCTTCCAGGTAGTTGCCGAACATATGGAAAGAGCGCGTTTCAATCACCGGACGCAGCACGTTCATGATGCGCTCGATATGGCTCCAGGTGGTTTTGTGGGCATAGACCGGCACGTCCCTGCCTGCGGCGAAGGCCTCGGCGCCGAAGATATGATCCGTGTGGTTGTGGGTGTAGATGATCGCCTGCACCGGCTTGTCGGTGATGCGGTCAAATTCGGCCTTGACGGTGCGCGCCGCCTCGAGCGACTCGGTGGTGTCCACGATAATGACGCCGTCATCACCTTCGATCAGTATGACATTGGCCAGCGCGTACCCAATCGCCACGTGGATGCCCGGCACCACTTCGATGATGTCGCGCCTGAATTCGGCTGAGTGCGCCTCCAGTGCTGCGCTGCCCGCCACTGCAGGCGGTGGGGCCGGCGCCTCGGAGCAGGCGATCAGAAACGCCGCCAACGCCGGGCCCATGCAAGCACGAAAGTGCCGCACGCTCTGCCTTGGAGCCCTGTTCCGGGTACACGCCATAGCGGTTTTGACCTTGGAGTATGTTTTTCATCGCCAGGGCATGTACCTTAACGATTACCGCAGAGCAAAACAAGCGTCAGGGCCGCGGCACTGCCGGGCATGGGGGCTGCCCCGGCTTGTCCTCAGTACAGCAGGCTGTAAAGTTTGCGCTGATACTCGGCGGCCAGCGGGTCGCTCTTGCCCAGGCTGGCAATGGTGTCGATCAGGGCTTTCTTGGTCGCGCCGTCGGCGTGGTTAAGGTCCTGCCGCAAAATCGTGATGAGGTGCTCCAGGGCTTCGCGAAAATAGCCGGCGTTGGTGTACTGCACCGCCAACTGGTGCCGCACATCGTGGTTGCCCGGCTCCGCCTCGAGGCGCTCCTCCAGTGCCGCCATCTCCGGTGTTACCGCCGCCTCGCGCTTGAGTTTCAGTTGCGCGACCAGCTGCTCCCACGCCGGGTCCTGATCCGCCATGCGCACCGTACCGAGAACCGCCTCCGCATCGTCCAGCCGGTTGCACTCGAGCAGCGCATGCGCGTAGGCGAGCGTGATGTCGTGACGCTGGCCGGAGTCCTCGAAGGCCTGGCGCAGCGGGCTCAGCGCAGAACTGAAATCGCCCGCCGCCATGAGCGCCTGACCCTCTTCCAACAAGCCATCCCAGGGCTTGGGCAGGTATTTCTCCAACAGCTCGCGTACCTGGGCCTCCGACTGCGCGCCAACGAAGCCATCCACCGGCTGGCCGCCCTGCATCACCATCACGGTAGGCAGGCTGCGCACGCCGAACTGCTGGGAGATCATGGGCTGTTCGTCAGCGTTCACTTTGGCCAGCAGGAACGCACCGGCATATTCGTTGGCCAGTTTTTCCAGCACCGGCATGAGGCTTTTGCAGGGGCCGCACCAATCAGCCCAGAAATCCACCACGACCGGGCGCCGATGGGACTCCTCAATCAGCAGCTCCGCGGCATTGGTTTCGTCGATGTTGACAATGGACTCGGTCACAAACATTCCTCCAAAGCGAGCGTTAAAGGGGCCAGCGGCTCAGCCTTACAGGCCCAGTACGTCCTGCATATCATATAAACGCGGCTCACGGCCCACCAGCCAGCCTGCGGCGCGCACGGCGCCCCGGGCAAAAGACATGCGGCTGGAGGCCTTGTGGGTAATTTCCACGCGCTCCCCATCGGCGGCAAAGATCACTGTGTGGTCGCCGACAATATCCCCCGCGCGTACGGTGGCAAAGCCGATGGTGTCGCGCTGCCGCGCGCCGGTTTGCCCCTCGCGGCCATACACGGCCACTTCAGCCAGGTCGCGACCCAGGGCATTTGCCACCACACCGCCCATAGACAGGGCTGTGCCAGAGGGGGCATCTATCTTGTGCCGGTGATGCGCCTCGACGATCTCGATGTCCACATCATCGCCCAATACGCGCGCTGCCATGTCCAGAAGCTTGAAGCACAGGTTGACACCGGTGCTGAAGTTCGACGCCTTGCACACGGGCACCTTGCCCGCCGCACGCTTGATCAGTTGGTCCTGTTCCGCCGTGAAGCCGGTGGTACCGATGATCATCGCCTTGCCCGCCGCCGCGCAGGCCTCCAGATTCGCCAGGGTCGCCGCCGGCACGGTGAAGTCAATCAACACATCGATCTGCGCAATCACCTCGGTCAGTGCCGCGGAGACCGGCACGCCGAGCTTGCCGAGACCGGCCAGCTCGCCGGCATCCGCGCCAATCAGGCTGCTCTCCGGCTGCTCGACGGCCGCCGCCAGCTCCAGGCCGGGCTGCTGGGCGATGGTTTCGATCAGAGTGCGCCCCATGCGCCCGGCAGCGCCGGTGATTCCGACTTTTATCGTCATGGCTTCATGTCATCAAAAAAGGTTTTCACGCCCTCGAACCAGCTGGTCTGGCGCGGTGACTGTGCATCGCCGCCCTGGCCGAGGCTTTCCTGGAACTCGCGCAGCAGTTCTTTCTGCTTCTTGTTCAGGTTAACCGGCGTCTCCACGACCGCGCGGCACAACAGATCGCCTACCGCGCCACCTCGCACCGGCTTCACGCCCTTGCCACGCAAGCGGAACAGCTTGCCGGTCTGGGTTTCGGCGGGAATTTTCAGTTTCACGCGGCCGTCCAGCGTGGGCACTTCCAGCTCACCGCCAAGCGCCGCAGCGACAAACGTGATGGGAACTTCGCAGTACAGATTCTTGCCGTCGCGCTCGAAAATGGGGTGCTGGCGCACCGACATCTGCACGAAAAGATCCCCGGGTGGGCCGCCATCCGGGCCCGCTTCGCCCTCGCCGGACAAACGGATACGGTCGCCCGTATCCACGCCCGGTGGCACTTTTACCGACAGCGTTTTGCGTTTTTCCACGCGCCCTTGCCCGTGGCACTTGCCGCAGGGGTCTGAAATCATCTTGCCGCGGCCGCGACAGGTGGGGCAGGTCTGCTGTACCTGGAAGAAACCCTGCTGCATGCGCACCTGACCGATGCCGCCGCAGGTCGTGCAGTCTACCGGCGAGCTGCCCTTGCGTGCACCGGAGCCGTCGCACTCCTCGCAGGTGGCGAGAGTGGGCACCTTGATCTCCACCGTGGTGCCCTTGACCGCATCCTCGAGTGAAATATCCAGCGTGTAGCGCAGGTCCGACCCACGTTGCGGGCCGCCGCGTCCGCGGCCACCGCCGCCACCGAAGATATCGCCAAACACATCGCCGAAGATGTCGCTGAAGCTGCCCCCGCCGGCGCCAAAACCGCCTGCGCCCATATTGGGGTCGACACCCGAGTGGCCAAACCGGTCGTAGGCCGCGCGTTTTTCCGCGTTCATCAGAACGTCGTAAGCCTCGGTGGCCTCTTTGAATTTGTCGTCGGCATCCGGATCATCGGGGTTCCGGTCCGGGTGGTACTTCATGGCGACCCGTCGATAGGCCTTTTTGATGTCCTTCTCATCGGCCGCTTTCTCGACCCCGAGCACTTCATAATAATCGCGTTTTGACATAGTCAGCCTGGCGTTGAACCGCATTCTCGCAAATGACTACGCGGGCTCTCAGGTCCCGCGCGGTCAAGTTAACTGACGGGGCGCTGCAGCGCCCCGGGTGACAGGAAGCGTTAACGCCTACTTCTTGTCGTCCTTCACTTCTTCGAACTCGGCGTCGACCGCTTCATCGCCCGTTGTGGACTGTTCCGCACCCTCGGCCTCGGCACCCTGTGCGGCTTCTGCCTGCGCCTGGTACATTTTCTGTGCGACCGGACCAGTGGCCTCGGTCAGCTTGGCAGCAGCCGCCTCAATGGCATCCTTCTCGTTCGCCTTGAGGGCTTCCTCCGCCTCGCTGATCGCCGACTCGATAGCGGCCTTTTCGTCCGCTGTGGCGTTATCGCCGGCCTCTTCGAGCGTTTTACGCGCAGCGTGCACCAGGCCATCACAGCTGTTGCGCGCAGCAATCAGCTCTTCGAAGCGCGCATCGGCATCGGCGTTGGCCTCGGCATCCGCCACCATCTTCTCGATATCCTCCTCGCTCAGGCCGCCTGAGGCAGTGATGCGAATGGATTGCTCCTTGCCGGTTGCCTTGTCCTTGGCCGACACATTGAGAATGCCGTTGGCATCGAGGTCAAACGTCACCTCGATCTGCGGCATGCCGCGGGGCGCCGGCGGAATGTCCGCCAGATCAAAGCGGCCCAGCGACTTGTTCTGGGACGCCTGCTTGCGCTCACCCTGCACCACGTGGATCGTCACTGCGGTCTGGTTGTCGTCAGCCGTCGAGAACACCTGCGACTTCTTCGTCGGAATGGTCGTGTTTTTCTCGATCAGGGGGGTGGCAACACCGCCCATGGTCTCGATACCCAGCGTCAGCGGGGTCACGTCCAGCAGCAGCACGTCCTTGACGTCGCCAGACAGTACCGCGCCCTGGATGGCAGCGCCCATGGCGACCGCCTCGTCCGGGTTGACGTCCTTGCGCGGCTCCTTGCCGAAGAAGTCTGCCACCGCTTTCTGCACCATCGGCATGCGGGTCTGACCGCCCACCAGGATCACATCGTTGATTTCGCTGGGGCTCAGGCCGGCATCCTGCAACGCCACCTTCACCGGCTCCATGGAGCGCTTGACCAGCTCTTCAACCAGCGACTCCAGTTTGGAGCGCGACAGCTTGACCACCAGGTGTTTGGGGCCTGTGGCATCGGCTGTGATGTAGGGCAGGTTCACTTCCGTCTGCTGGCTGGAAGACAGCTCGATCTTGGCTTTCTCCGCCGCTTCCTTCAGGCGTTGCAGCGCCAGCGGGTCGTTGTGCAGGTCGATGCCGCTTTCCTTCTTGAACTCCGCCGCGAGGTATTCAATCAGGCGCAGGTCGAAGTCCTCACCGCCGAGGAAGGTGTCACCGTTGGTCGACAGCACTTCGAACTGGTGCTCGCCATCGACTTCGGCAATCTCGATGATGGAGATATCGAAGGTACCGCCACCGAGGTCGTACACAGCAATCGTGCGATCGCCCTGGGCCTTGTCCATGCCGTAGGCGAGCGCCGCTGCGGTCGGCTCGTTGATGATGCGCTTCACTTCCAGGCCGGCAATGCGGCCGGCGTCCTTGGTTGCCTGGCGCTGGGAATCGTTGAAGTACGCCGGCACCGTGATCACCGCCTCGGTGACGGCTTCACCCAGGTACTCCTCGGCAGTGCGCTTCATTTTGCGCAGCACCTCGGCAGAGACCTGCGGCGGCGCCATTTTCTCGTCCTTGGCCTGTACCCAGGCATCGCCGTTATCGGCTTCAACGATCTTGTAAGGCACCATCTTGATATCTTTCTGTACCACGTCGTCCTTGAACTTGCGTCCAATCAGGCGCTTCACGGCGTACAGCGTGTTGTGGGGGTTGGTGACGGACTGGCGCTTGGCGCTCTGCCCGACCAGAATTTCGCCATCCTGGGTGTAGGCCACAATCGACGGCGTGGTGCGATCGCCTTCGGAATTCTCGATCACGCGCGATTTGCCCCCTTCGAGCACCGCGACGCAGGAGTTGGTGGTACCCAGGTCGATACCGATTATCTTGCCCATGTGTTCATCTCCTCATTTGCGCCGGCACGGCCGGCTGCAGTATTCACTTGCTGTCTATATTGGCGCTGAACCAACAATTTCAAGGGGCCGACGCCGTTTTTACTGCGCGGCAGGCGCCTTGCTGACCATAACCATGGCGGGCCGCACCAGGCGCGCGTTCAGCGTGTAGCCTTTTTGCATTACCGCGATAACCGTATTCGGCTCCACGTCTGCGTTTTCGACCATGCTCATGGCCTGGTGCAGCTGCGGATCAAACGGCTCGCCTTCGGGGTCAACTGGCTCAATGTGGAACTTGCGCAGGGCGTCGGCAAAGCTCTTCAGGGTCAACTCCAGGCCATCGACAATCGGCTTCACCGAGTCATCGTGCCCGGCGGTGACGGCCAGCGCCCGCTCCAGGTTATCCACCACGGGCAGCAGCTCCTTGCAGAAGGATTCGAGGGCGAACTTGCGCGCCTTTTCCACGTCCTGCTCGGCCCGGCGCTTGATGTTCTGGGCATCCGCCTGCGCGCGCAACGCCGCATCGCGGGCCGCATTGAGGTCTTCCTCCAGCGTTGCCATCAACGCTTCCGGGGTGACCTCTTCGCCGCCCGGGGCCGCGTCAGATTCGGTGGAGGCTGCCGTTTCCGCGTACGCTGCCGCCTCGGCTGCCTGCCGCGAGACACCGCTGTCGCCGGCTTCAGATTCTGGTTTGTTCTGCTCGTTCTCAGCCACGTCTGGACTCCATCACTGGCATTGTGAATTGCACAGGCACGACGCTTGCGCGCCGATTCGCTGCGGTCAGGAACGATGTTGGGACGTTATGAGGAAATTTCAAGGCCACCCTGCGCCGGTGGCTGCTTTAAGCTGGACAGGGCGGAGCTCAACATGCGCGCGGTAATGTCCACAACCGGGATAACACGCTCATAGGGCATGCGCGTGGGCCCGATCACGCCCAGCACACCGAGTGTGCGGGCACCATCCGTGTAGGGCGCTGTGACGACGCTGTAGTCGCCGAATACCTCGTAGCCGGCCTCGTTGCCGATGAAGATCTGCACGCCGTTGGCGCGGGTACACCGCTCCAGCAGGTGCAGCAGGTCCTTCTTGCGCTCAAACGCATCGAACAGCTCGCGCAATCGCCCCACATCCTCGGGGCTGACATGGCCAAGCAGGCGGGACTCGCCGGCCATCAGGTATTCTTCTTCCGGGGCCTCCTGGTTGAGGGCTTTGCTCGCCAGGTCCAGCGCCGCCTGCAGGTAGCTGTCGATGCGGCTGCGGGCATCCTCCATTTCCGCCAGAATACGATCCTGCACTGCGCTCAGGGGCTGGCCCGCGAAACGCTGGTTGACCAGTGCAGCGGCCTCGCGTAGCTCGGCTTCGGTAAACGGCCGCTGGGTGTGGATGATGCGGTTCTGCACCTCGCGCTCATTGACGACCAGAATCACCAGTACGCGGTCACCGGACAGGGGCAGGAACTCGACCTGGCGCAGCTGGTGCGTCTCGGGCCGCGGCACGGTCACCAGGCCGGCCTGCGCTGTAATGGCGGAGAGCAGCGATGAGGCGGATTGCACCAGTTCTGTCGTGGACTTGTCCGGGTGCAGCTGCTCGCGCAGCGACACGATGGCCCGCTCGTCCAGGGGCTGCACCTGCAGCAAACGGTCCACGAACAAGCGATAGCCCTGGGCAGTAGGCACCCGGCCGGCCGACGTATGGGGTGAATGCAGCAAGCCGCGTTCTTCCAGCTCCGACATGACGTTGCGTACGGTCGCAGCGCTCACCGCCAGCCCCGCCTCTTCCAGCAGGCTGCGCGACCCCACCGGCTGGCCGTCGCGTATGTGCCGCTCTACCAGTGCCTTGAGTATGGTCTGCGCGCGCTCGGACAAATCCGCTGAGTTCATACTCCATCCTGTAAACCTGTGGCCCCGGTTGTATCACAGTGCCCCGGGAATACAAAGCGATGACCGCTGCGGATGTTTATGCCGCAACAGATCTGCGGTATAACAGCACAAACAGCAAGCGGTTCGCCATGCTCACCCACATCCATATCAGCGCGTACACCATTGTCGACACCCTCGACATGGAATTCCACGGCGGCATGACCGTCATCACCGGGGAAACCGGGGCCGGCAAGTCCATCATGCTAGACGCTCTGGGCCTGTGCCTGGGCGACCGGGCCGACCCCAAGGCCGTGCGCACTGGCAGCGAACGAGCGGAGGTGACTGCGACCTTCGACATCGCCGGCAACGCGCCAGCCGCCGCGTGGCTGCAGGCCCGCGACCTGGCGCACGATAACGAATGCCTGCTGCGCCGCGTGGTCACCGCAGAAGGGCGCTCGCGAGCCTATATCAATGGCAGTGCTTCCACCCTGCAGGACTGCGCCGAACTCGGCGAACTGCTGATCGACATCCACAGCCAGCACGCCCACCAGTCGCTGCTGCGCAAACCCGTCCAGCGCGCGATGCTGGACACCTTTGCCGGCCAGCAGACACTGGCCCGCCGGGTGGAGCAGTCCGCCTCCGACTGGCTGCGCGGCCAGCGCGAGCTGACTGCACTCACCGACAACCGCGACGAAACCGCGGCGCGAGCACAATTACTGGCCTACCAGGTAGACGAACTGGAACAGCTGGGCCTGCGTGACGGGGAGCTGGAGGAGCTGGAGCGCGACCAGAGCCTGCTGGCCAATGCGGAAGATAATCTCCAGGGCGCCCATCAGGCGCTGGAGATTTGCGAAGAGCAGGCCAGCGCAGCGCGCCACGCCCTGCAGTTGATGCGCAGTGCCGCCGGCAGCAGCAAAACCGCCGATAACGCCCTCAGCCTGTTGGACTCAGCAGCGATACAACTCGACGAGGCACACCGCGAGATCCAGCGCCATATCGACTCTATCGAGATTGACCCACAGCGGCTCGCGCAGGTAGAAAAACGCCTTGAACAACTGCACGATGTGGCGCGCAAACACCGCATCAAGCCGCCACAACTACTGGAACTGCAGGCCGGGTTGCAGGAGGAATTGGCGGGGCTGGCGCAGGGCGGGCAGCGCATTGAGGCGCTGCAGCAGGAGCTGGAAGACCTCGCCGAGGCCTACCACAAGGATGCCGCCAAACTGAGCAGGGAGCGGGCCAAGGCCGCCAAAAGCCTCATCGCCAAAACGGCCGAGGTGCTGCACACATTGGCTATGGCCGATTGCCGCTTTGCCATTGCACTCACCCCGCGCGAGTCCGCCGCACCGCATCCACATGGCGCGGAGGACATCGAGTTCCTGATCAGCACCAACCCGGGGGCCGCGCCACAACCCCTGGGGAAGATCGCCTCCGGCGGCGAGCTGTCGCGTATCAGCCTTGCCATTCAGGTGGTCACCGCCAAGGGCGGCACACTGCCGAGCATGGTGTTTGATGAAGTTGACGTGGGCATCGGCGGTGCGGTGGCCGAGGTCGTCGGAAGGCTGTTGCGCGGGCTCGCACGCGACGCCCAGGTACTCTGCGTCACCCACCTGGCGCAGGTGGCCTCGCAGGGGCACCGGCACCTGCTGGTCAGCAAGACCTCCGACAAGACTGCAGCCTGGGCCCGCCTGGCAGCGCTTGAAGACGAGCAGCGGACACAGGAAATTGCCCGGATGCTGGGCGGCGTCAAGCTGACCGAGCGCTCACTCGAACACGCCCGGGAAATGCTGCGCGATGCGGAAGACGCCTGACGCTGGCGCCGGGCGCGGCTTGTAGTGTATGGTGGCACCTGTCACATATGCTTCACACGCCAAGAAAAGACGCCTATTTTGACCAGCCCAGCACCCCGCACAAGCCTCAGGGAACGCAAAAAACAGGCGCAACGCGCACGCATCATCGACGAAGCGCTGGCCTTGATCGGCGAGCATGGCATTGACGATATGACCATTGATGCCATCTGCGAACGCTCTGGCATATCTCGGAAAACCTTCTACAACTATTACGGCACGCGCCACGACCTGCTGTTCGACATCTGCGTAAGTCGAACGCTGGAGTTGGTGCGGGGCTCGGTGGATGCAGCGCTGGAACGGTTTACGCGGCTGGATCAACGCATTACGCATGTCCTGAAAGCGCAGAAACACCAACTTTGCCAGGCATCTGACCTTGAGCACGAGCTGGCGCGTTATTCTATCGCCAGCATCGGCAACAGCCTTGCCAGCGGTGCAACCCTGCTGTCGGTGATGAACGAGAACTTCCTGCGGCTGTATGCCGCCAGCATTGATGATCTGAAAGACGCTTTATCGCCGGAGTTTTGTGCCGAGATGACGGTCGGCATGATCGACACAGTAATTCTCAACCATCTGCACAATCCCGACTATGACGCGGCCAGCCGCTATGACGAGCTGATAGGTTTCCTCTGCCACAGCCTGGTATGCGAGCGAGCGCAGCTGCGTGTGACGGGCGCCGCGCAGGGCTAAGCGCCGTTCAGTGCGTGCCGGGGCTCATCGCACCCGGCACAGGGAGATGGCTTAGCCGTGCAGACCGTGCGTGATCGGACACTCACCGCGCGCCAGCTTGCGGGCACGCTCCACCAGTGTTTCTTCCATGGTTTCACGACCAATCATGATCACAAAATCCTGCTTGCGCAGCCCGTCGAGAGCAAATTCCGCCAGCTCATCGAGGTCCTGTACCGGCAGGTCAACGCCGATCTCCTTCATGCCCTGCATGAATTCATCAAACGTCATTTCCCCGCCCTCAGGCACCGGCTTCTCACGCGCCAGCTCCTCGGGACGGTTGCGCCGCGTAGTCCAGATACCCGTGGGCAGAATGCCGCCGGAGGGGTAGAAAATACAGGCCCGGAGCTTGGTTTCCTGGCCGACCAACTGGGCGTTCAGGCACTCGGTCATGATGGAGACCCCGGCCTTGCTCGAGGCATACACCGACTGGTCCGCCAGCGGTGAAATGCCGCCATCACCGGAAGAGGTATTCATCACCACGCCTTCCTCGCCCGATGCCAGCATGCGCGGCACGAAGGCCTGCACACCGTGCGCTATGCCACGCACATTCACACCCAAAACCCACTGCCAGTCGTTCGGCGTGGTATCCCAGACGTTGGTGTTGGTGACGCTCACGCCAGCGTTGTTGCACAGTACGTGGCAGGCACCGAACTCGTCGAACACGGCGTCTGCCAGGGCATTCACCGAGTCGGGCTTGGACACGTCGGTGACGATGGCCCGCACCGTACCGCCGCCCGCCGCGAGCTCATCGCGAGTGGCTTCCAGCGCGCCGCGCTCCACGTCAGACAGCACCACCTTGGCCCCGGCGGCGAGAAAGGAGCGGCCCAGGGCCTTGCCGATGCCGCTGGCACCACCGGTGATCACCACAACCTTGTTATTGAAATCCTGCATGCTGGGAGGTTCCTTTACAGTAATGACGTGAAAGGCCGCGGGCATACGCCAGCGGCCAGTGAGTATCCGAAAAGACGATCAGGCCTTGAGGGGACCACCGTGGGTGCCGAGCCAGCGTGAGTTGCCGATGGTGCTGGCCCAGGGCTCGAACGCATCCGCGTCCAGCGGGTCACCCAGATCTACACTGCGGCCGAGGAATTCGGGGGTCCACAGGTAGGTATCAGGCTTGGAAACCGGCGGCAGGCGCTCGGTGAGCGGATCCCAGGGGCTGTCGCGCAGAATCAGGTCGCCTTCCACTTTCAGCTTTTGCGCTGTGCCGTAGTTGCTCACCACGTTGACCACATGCGGCGGGAAGTCGAAGCCCGGCTTCACGTAGGAGGCCGCGCGCGAGTACTTAACCCAGAACTCGTACTCATCGAACTTGGGGCCGTTGTCCAGCGTATCGGTCACTTTGCCGTAGAACTCGAGGAAGGTGTAATTCTGGTGCGTGACGCGCGCGCCCACTTCTTCACCCAACCGGTAGTACTTGATTTCTGCCGGGTACTTGGGCTGACCGAACTTCTCCTGGCTGATGAAAATTTCCGCTTCCTTGTCGATCGCATAGCCCAGTGCGAACTGGCCTTCCTGGCCCTTGTAATTACACAGTACCGTGGTCAACAGGCCCTGCTCCGGCTCGCCGTTGACCGGCACGTTGTACACCGTCAGCGTAACTTCCGGGCGGCTGCCGGGCTCAAAGCCCGGGGGCAGCACCGCAGCCAGCTTGGCCGGATCCGTCAGATAGCGGATCTTCAACATCGGCCAGTTGTAGTGATCGCCGGGCGTGGTGGCAAGTTTCTCGTTCATACTCGTTATCCTCTGTTATGAGTGCTTTCGGTGTGCTTGCTTTCCTGAGCCCGGGGGCTCAGGCATAAAACTGCTGGAACCATTTGCGGTATTTGGCGATGGGGCCGTCACCGTCGCACAGTGCCGGGTCATCCAGATACACTTTGTGCTCCCAGATCGGAATATCCTGCTCCACTTGGCGCACAATTTCGTGCACGGTGCCGGTCGCCATCATGGCGTTGTCTTCGGACTGCTTGCGGGGCACCGAAAAGTTGAACCGCAGGTGCACGTTCTGGTCATCAATGGGGGTTACCGTACCCATCATCAGCACGTCGAACATGCGCGAAAAGCGCTGGAACGTGAAACCGGGGCCCACACCTTCTGAGCGCAGGTGTATGGCATCGTGATTGTCACCGCTGAGGTCGACATTGCCCTGTTCATCAATCGCGTGTGCACGTGAATCGAACTCGGTCACGCGACGCGGACCTTCCATATCGACAGCGCCCTGAGGCATGGCCGGGCTACCGTGAACGGTAATAAAGTGGGCAAGGTCGGCGGCGTTTTCACCCGTTTCCTGAATAATGGTGTTGATTTTCCAGTCGTAGGTATCCAGCGGCGTCCATTCGTCGGATTTCAGCTCGGCGATCTCGTCAATGTCGAACAGCGGTGCCTCGCCCTTGGGATGGTACCAGGCCCAGATCATCTGGTTGCGCTCGATCACCGGGTAGCTCGGCACACATTCCTTGCCTTCCACTTTCGGCGGAATACGCTTGGCATAGGGCACTGACGTGCACTGACCTTCGCTGTTGAACTCCCAGGCATGGAAAGGACAGCTGATCGCCTCGCCTTTCACAATACCGCCGTAACCGAGGTGTGCACCGAGGTGCGGGCAATGCGCACCCAGCAGCGACGCCTCACCGGACTCGGTGCGAAACAGCACCAGCTCTCGCCCGAAGTATTCCACGGGGCGCACATCGCCGGGCTTCAGCCCATCACTGTAATCAATGGCGTACCAGCCAAACGGAATCGGCTTGTCATAGCGCTTAGTCATCGTCTTCTCCTCGTCTTATTTGCGGATGTTGGTGCGCACGCGCAACTCGCGGAACACCACCGCGTTGTGGTCGTTGTTGTCTTTCTCTGGCTCGCCATCCAGTTCCAGATCCGGGAATTGCTTGAACAGCTCTACCATGGTCAGGTACAACTGGCGTTTCGCCATGGCAGCACCGATGCAGTAGCGCGGGCCGTAGCCAAACAACACATCGGGGTTGAATTCGCGCTTGACGTCGAAGCGCTCAGGATCCTGGTAGTACTCGGGATCATGGTCCTTGAGGTGCGGCATCAATAACACCATCTGCCCCTTGGTCACATTCTGGCCGAGGATTTCCATGTCCTGCGGTGCGTAGCGCGCAAAACCCATCTTCGACGAGATTGACCAGCGCATCACCTCGCTGAAGGCGTTGGAAAAAGCATCCGGTGATTCCAGCGCCGCGGGAATCTGGTCACGGTGCTTGAGCAGCGCGTACAGAGTCCATTGCTGCGCCACCAGTGTGGTATCCGCGCCGGCGCCAATCAGCGCAAGAACCAGGGTGATGATATCCCACTCGCCAAAATTTTCGTTCTCTTCCTCAATTTTCAACAACACGCTGAGGAAGTCGTCTTCGCCCGGATTCGCGCGGCGCTCGGCAATGACCCGCTGCAGAATTTCAATCGCGCGGTTACTGTCCTGCCGGGCGGACTCGCGGCGTTCATCGCTCAGTGTGGGATTCCAGGCTTCAGTGAACGTGAGCACCACCTGCTTGATTTCCGGCCAGTATTTTTCGGGCAAACCGACCATGCGGCTGATGGAGATGAAAGGGATATGGTTGGCGACCTTCTCGATGTAGTCAAAGCTCTCCAGATCAGCCAGTTCGCCAATCAGCTTCTCCACGTCGGGTTTGATGCGGCGCTGGATCTCATCAACCACGTTGCGTGAAAACGCTGGCGATACCACCCGGCGCACGAGTCGATGATGACCGTGGTCGGCGAGCAAACTGTGGCCGATCATGGCGCGCTCGTAGTTGCTCCACTGATCTTCCGGTGGACGCGGCGGCGCAAACTCCCAATCGTAGAAGTCAGAGGACAGATATTCGTTGCGCCAACATTCCATGATGTCGGGCATACGGGTCATGATCCAGGCCTGCCAGGGCGCATACCACACCAGGCGACCGCGCTGGGCCAGCGCCAGATACTGGCTGGGCGCCGTCTTCAGATACTCCTCTGACGCCGGATTGAACAGTTCCTCTATGGGCTGTTGAGTTTCGCTGACTGCCTGCATATTTTGCTCCTCTGCCAAATGGCTGACGCAAGAATATACGTTCAGAGAAAACTACACACAAGTGTATTTTTATTAAAAACGCGTCATTACCGACCAAAGAGGGGCAAAAAACACGACAAAAACCGCTCAGTAGCGGCTCAGCTGCGTTTTTCGCGCACGTAGAGCACCAGCGAGTGGTCCACAATTTCGAACCCGTGCTCGGCGGCGATTTCCATCTGACGGCGCTCAATCACCGGGTCGTTGAACTCGATGACGCTGCCCGTGGTCATGCACACCATGTGGTCATGGTGTTCACCCGTGTCCAGTTCGAATACCGAGTGGCCGGTTTCGAAGTTGTGGCGATTGACGAGCCCGGCGGTCTCGAACTGGGTCAGCACGCGGTACACCGTGGCCAGACCTACATCCTCGCCGGCATCGCGCAGCTTCTGGTAGACATCTTCCGCGCTCAGGTGCTCGCTGGTCTCGCTGGTGGCCTCCAGAATCTGCAGAATCTTGACGCGCGGCAGCGTGACCTTGAGACCGGCATTGCGCAATTCCTGATTGTCGGTCGGCATGGCTTCGGGGGTTCTCTGTACAGGTCTGGACGGGTATGATGCCACCCCATCATGACAAGTGGAAGTTAAAGCCCATGCGCAGCCTTTTCCTGGCACTGGCACTGGCCTCGCTCACGGCCTGCGGCAATTTCGGGTTCCCCGGGGTGTACCGTATTGACATCGAGCAGGGCAACATCGTCACCCAGGACATGATCGACCAACTGCAGCCGGGCATGAGCCAACGTCAAGTGCGTTTCATCCTCGGTACGCCGCTGGTGGAAGACAGTTTCAACGCCGACCGCTGGGACTACCCGTACCTGTTGCGCAATGGCAACGATGTGATTCGGGAAGCCACGGTCAGCATCCACTTCGAGGGCGACAGTCTGGCAACCGTCACTGGCGACTACCTGCCGCAATGGGCGGCGGCCACGTCGACTGATGCCGCCGCCAGCGAAGCAAGCGAATAGCGACTCAGCCCGCGTCTTCCTGACGCCGTTCCTTGACCCGCGCTGCGCGCGCCTTGCGCACCTCCTTGGGGTCGGCCTTCAGCGGCCGATAGATCTCCACCCTGTCGCCCGCGCGCAGCACCTGGTCAGCGGCCACCAATTTCCCGAATATGCCCAGACGGGCGTCGTCCAGATCGAGCCCCTCAAAACGCTCGGCCACTCCCGAACGCCGTGCAGCCTCCAGCGCCGTGGTACCCTCGGCGACCGTCAATGGAATGATGGCCTGCCTCTCGGGCAGCGCATAGGCGACTTCAACCTGGATCATTGCTGTCTCGCTCATCCTGCTCTAACCGTATAGTTGCCGCGCGCGGCGCCCAATCGCATCCACCAGGCTGTTGGTGACGCTGTCAAACAGACGGCTCACTGCCGCACCCACCAGCAGGCTGCTGGTGCTGAACTCCAGGTCCAGCGTCACCTTGCAGGCGCTATTGCCCAGACCTCGAAACTCCCAGTTACCCTGGAAATAATCAAAGGGGCCATCGAGCAGCTCCAGCGTGATGTACTGCGGCGCCTGCAGGCGGTTGCGGGTACTGAAGCTTTGCGTGATGCCGCCGCGCGCGAGATCGAGACGCGCTTCCACTACATCCGCCTCGCGCCGCAGCACGCGGGAACCCACACAGCCTTCCATGAATTCGGGGTAAGCCTCGATATCATTCACCAGCTCAAACAGCTGCCGGTCTGCATAGGGCAACAAGGCATGGCGGTAGATTCGGGTCATCGCGATCTCTTTCAGAGGTGGCGGCCTGGCACCGCCCCGGGTTTACTCGGTCAACAGGGCAGTTGCCATGACCAGCAGGATGCCCAGCGGCGCAATATACCGCAACAGGAAGTACCAGAGCGAAAAAAACTGCGGGCTTTCGCGGTACAGCTGGGCCCGCAGCAGCGGCCTGCCCAGTCGCCACCCCACCAGCAACGCGGTGCCCAGCGCCGCCAGCGGCAACAGCACCCCGCCCGCCAGCTGGTCCATGTGGCGAAACAGGTCCGGCGCCGTGCCGCGGCTGCTCGGCGCCAGCGTCGCCGCCGCAGCGTAGGCCAGCAGCCACACCACAGCGCCCACAATAACCGCCGAGGTGACCCGACGCAGCCCGAAACGCTGCTTGATGGCACCGGTCACCGGCTCCAGGATGGCGATGGCAGAACCCAGCGCCACCAGTACCACCAGCGCGAAGAACAACGCCCCGAACACCTCACCATTGAGCATGTTGCCAAAAGCGTACGGCAGGCTGATGAACATGAGGCCGGGGCCCATGGAAGGCAGTAGATGGCTGGCGAATACCAGCGGAAATATCGCCAGGCCCATGGCAATGGCGACCAGCGTGTCGAACAGCGCCACGGCCAGCACCGAGCGTCCGATCGGTGCACGCACGGGGGCATAACTGCCGTAGCTGATACCCGTGCCTACGCCAACCCCGAGGGTGAAGAAGGCCTGGCCCAGCGCCATCAGTACTGCCTCGGAGTTGAAGTCCAGCCACTGCACGGAAAACAGGAACTTGCCCGCCGCCGATGCATTGCCATTCGCCAGGCTGTACTGCACCAGCAACACCAGGCCCGCGAGCAGGGTTGGCACCAGGAGCCAGGCGAGAAAACCAATGCCGCGACGCACTCCCGCCCCCACAACAGCCACCGCGCAGGCGAGAAACACCGTCTGCCCCAGCAACATGCGATCGCCGTCTTCCACCAGCGCCTGGAAATACTGGCCGGCGTTGAACATGCTCGCGGCATTGAAGCTGCCCGCATACATGGCCACCGCGTACACCAGAGCCCAGCCGGCAACCACCACATACAACGCCAGCAACAGCACCCCTGTGGCGCAGATGAACCACGGCAACACACGCCACACAGGGCGCAGACGCGAGCGTTCCACGGCTCGGTTGATCGACTCCACCACGCTGCCCATGCCCTGCCGTCCAAGCACCAGCTCGGCGATCAGCAGAGGCACACCCAGCAGCAGCAGAAATACGACATAGGCGACCACAAAGGGGCCGCCTCCGTACTCGCCACTCAGGTAGGAGAAACGCCATAAGCTCCCCATGCCCACCGTGGCGCAGGCCAGCGACAGCACAAACGTCATCCGTGAGCGCCATTCCCCCAGCGGATTCCCCACACCCGAACTCACCGGGAAAACTTCCTTCTAATCATGGGCTTGGAGTGTACCAGAGGGCGGGCGATGAAAAGAGCCAAATTCACGTTCCAGTGCGCGGGCTTGTCCGTATAATGCGCGGCATGAGCAAGAAGAAGCCAGCAAAAAACGACAATGTGATCGCACGTAACAAGCGCGCGACCTTCGACTACCACCTGCTCGACAGTTATGAAGCCGGCGTGGCGCTGGAGGGCTGGGAGGTCAAGAGCCTGCGGATGGGCAAATGCCAGCTCACGGATTCCTACGTATTAATGAAGGACGGTGAGGCCTGGCTGCTGGGTACGCAGATCACGCCACTGGACACGGTATCCACGCACTTCGTGAGCGACCCCACCCGCACCCGCAGGTTGCTCCTGCACCGCAAGGAACTGGCCAAGATTCTGGCAGCAACCAGCCAGAAAGGCCTGACCTGTGTGTGCACCCAGCTGTACTGGAAGGGCCATCTGGTCAAGGCGCGCATCGCACTGGCGGAAGGCAAGAAAGGCCACGACAAACGCGACACGGAAAAAGAGCGGGACTGGGACCGGCAGAAGCAGCGCATCATTCGCGACAACGTCAAGCAGTAACCCCCCAGGGCTGTCAGGGGCCATTGTCGGACCTCGCCAACGCTGGCAACATAAGGCTGCCCCTAACGAACTCAGGTCGCCCCGCATGTCGAAAGCACGTATCAACGAACTGCGCTCGCGCATGCAACAATCCATTGTCGGCCAGGAGGCCGTCATCGAGCGGTTGTTGATAGGACTGCTGGCGAATGGCAACCTGCTGGTGGAGGGGCTGCCGGGCCTGGCCAAGACCCGTGCCATCAAGGCTCTCGCCGAACACCTGGAAGCCGACTTCAGCCGCATCCAGTTCACGCCCGACCTGCTTCCTTCCGATGTCACCGGCACTGAGGTCTATTACCAGGACGGCAACCGTGGGGACTTCCGCTTCGAACCTGGCCCCATCTTCGCCAACATTGTGCTCGGCGACGAAATCAACCGCGCGCCGGCCAAAGTGCAGGCGGCCATGCTTGAAGCCATGGAAGAGCGCCAGGTCACGGTGGCCGGCAAGACGCACAGTATGCCACCGCTGTTCATGGTGATGGCGACACAGAACCCGGTGGAACAGGAAGGCACTTACCCGCTGCCCGAAGCGCAAATGGACCGCTTCCTGATGCACGTGAATATCGTCTACCCGCCTGTGGAAGACGAAATGCGCATCGTCGACCTGGTGCGTTCCGAAGAGCAGCGGGCTCAGGTGGCCAGCGACCAGGGCAGCGCCGCCGAAAAGCCCGCGCGCATTCCGCAACAGGCCGTATTCGACGCGCGACGGGAGATTGCCGAGGTTCATGTGTCGGAGCCAATGAAGCGCTATATGGCCGATCTCGTTTACGCCACCCGTACGCCCGAGAAGTACTCCGCCGACGTGGCGCGCTGGATCGAGGTGGGGGCCAGCCCGCGGGCCTCCATTGCACTGGACAAGTGCGGCCGCACTCACGCCTGGCTGCACGGGCGCGACTACCTCGACCCCGAAGACGTCCGCGCCATCGTCCACGACTGTCTGCGGCACCGACTGATGCTCTCCTACGAAGCACACGGTGAAGGCATGAACGCCGACAAGGTCATCGACACGCTGTTGGCCGAGGTGGCGCTGCCCTAGCGGCGCCTGATCATGCGCGACGACCCCCGCATCCACGTGTCTCTTGAGCACTTGCGTAACCTGCAGGGCGCCGCGGAACAACTCAGTTTCCTGCCGCGCCAGCCCGCGCGCAGCGTACTCAACGGCCAGCATGCCTCGCGGCTGCGCGGTCGCGGGCTCAACTTTGAGGAAATGCGCGACTACCTGCCCGGCGACGACGTGCGTTCCATCGACTGGAAGGCCACCGCGCGCACGGGCTCGCCGCATGTGCGGGTGTACACCGAGGAACGCGACCGCCCGGCGCTGCTGGTGGTTGACCAGCGCATGTCCATGTTTTTCGGCTCGACCCTCAACATGAAGTCGGTCACTGCGGTGGAGGCGGCGGCCATTGCCGCCTTCGGCGTGCTGGGCGCCGGGGATCGCGTCGGCGGTATCGTGTTCGATGACAGCACGCAGGCGGAGTTTGCGCCGCGTCGCAGCCGGCGCACGGTGTTTGCCCTGCTCCAGGCAATGACCCGCTTTAACGGGGCACTGCACGCGGCAAAGCGCGTGGACGAAAGCGCCGACCGCCTGAACGATGTGCTGCGGCCGGTGGCGCGGTTGGCCCGCCACGACCACCTCGTCGTTATCTTGAGCGACTTTGCCGGCGCCAATGAAACCACGCGCAAGCGGCTTGCCACCATAGCCGCGCACAACGATGTGTTGCTGATGCTGGTGCACGATCCGCTGGCCGAGCAGGGCCTGACCCAAGGCGAACCGATCGTGCTTGGCGACGGCCAGTTGCAGGCGGAAATCGACCTCGGCCACAGCGCCACGCTGGAAGCCGTGGGCGGTTTTACCCGCCAGCGGCTGCAGACCATCAGGAACTGGCAGCGCGAAATCAACCTGTCGGTTCTGCCCTTGAATGCCGCACACAGCACACTGCCCCAGATCCGCCAGCTGCTGGATCAGCGGCGCCCCGCCCGGAGCCGCGCATGAGCCGGTACGACGGTCTGTCGCTGTCGCAACTCATCGACCTGATGCACGACATCGTGCCACCGGAGCCGGTGTCCCTGCTGCCCACCACCGTCGGCTGGTGGCTACTGACAGGCTGGCTGCTGGCACTGGGGCTGATTGCGTTGGGTCACCGGGTGGCCACGTACCGGGCCAACCGTTACCGGCGCGAGGCACTGCGCGCGCTGGATGCGCTGGCGCGGCAAGAGGCCGGCGCCAGCCAGGCCGTCGCCGTGCTACTGAAACGCACCGCACTGGGAGCCTATCCGCGCCATGAAGTCGCCGCGCTGCAGGGCGCCGCGTGGGCGGAGTTCCTGTGCTACAGCAGCGACAACGATCCCGAGGTACG
The DNA here is from genome assembly GCF_000423125.1 of Haliea salexigens DSM 19537. GTDB lineage: Bacteria > Pseudomonadota > Gammaproteobacteria > Pseudomonadales > Halieaceae > Haliea > Haliea salexigens. The sequence goes on along the minus strand of NZ_AUHJ01000006.1, from coordinate 79,824 downwards.
GGCCGCCGCAAGCGCGCTGGCGCAGGCCGCCTACAGGCCACCCGTCAGTGACCCCCGGCTGATGGCCGCCGCACGCCGCTGGATCGAGGTGCACCGTGCTTGAGCTGGCCTTCGCCTGGGGGGCACTGGCCCTGCCCCTGCCCCTGCTGCTCTGGTGGGGCCTGCCGCCACACCGGGAGCGCGCGAACGCGCTACGGGTCCCCTTTTTTACCGATATCGTTGCCGCCTCGGGAGTGGAACCCGGCACAGGTGCAGTTGTGCGCCGCCGCAGGCGCCTGCAGGCCGTTATTCTCTGGCTGACCTGGTTGCTGCTCGTGCTGGCGCTGATGCGCCCCACCTGGGTCGGCGAACCCATTGTGCGCACCGAGGTTGCCCGCGACATCATGCTGGCAATCGACCTTTCCGGCTCCATGGACTACCGGGACTTCCCCGGCCTGGACGGCGAACCGATCTCCCGCCACCAGGCCGTGCAGCAGGTGGTGACCGACTTCATTGCCGCCCGCCAGGCAGACCGTGTAGGGCTGATTGTTTTCGGCGACAAGGCCTACATCCAGCTCCCCTTCACTCGCGATCTCGCCACGGCGAGCCAACTGGTAGACCTGATGGCCGTTGCCATGGCCGGGCCGCAGACGGCGCTGGGCGATGCCATAGGCCTCGCTATCCACGCCTTCGAGTCGAGCACACTTGAGGAGCGCATTCTCATCCTGCTCACGGATGGCAATGACACCGCCAGCCGCATGACGCCCATCAACGCCGCCGCCATCGCCGCGCGCAACGAACTGGAGATTTACACCATCGGCATCGGCGACCCCCAGGCCACGGGGGAAGACCGGGTCGACTTCGGCCTGCTGGCGGAGATTGCCGAGCGCACGGGTGGTGAATTCTTCAACGCCGAAGACGAATCCGCGCTGGCAGCGGTCTACCAGCGCATTGATGAAGCCACTGCCGCGGAGGTAAAAACCGAATCCTGGCGGCCGCGCTACTCACTGGTGGCCTGGCCTGCGGGTGCCGCTCTGCTGCTCGGCGTCATGGCACTGACGTTTCTGCTATTCAACCGGCAGAGGCACAGCGCATGATTGAGCAACTGCATTTCCTGCGCCCCCTGTGGCTGTTTGCAGTGCCCGCCATAGCCGGCGTCTGGTGGCTCCTGCGCAGCCGCCAAAACCCCGAGCAACCCTTCGGCAATCTGGTCGCGCCACATCTGCGCAGCGCCCTCACCATCCAACACAACACCCGCACACGTGTCAGCGCCCTGGACAGCTTCGCCCTGGCCCTGCTGCTACTGGCCCTGGCCGCCGCAGGCCCCGCCTGGCGCCAGCAAGTGGCGCCCTGGTTCGAGGAAACAGCGCCGCTGGTTATCGCCATGGAGGTCACCGACTCCATGCGCAGCAACGACCTGACGCCCTCCCGCCTGGAGCGCGCCCGCTTCAAGGCGCTGGACTTGGTCGCCGCACGCACCGGAGCGCGCACAGCGCTGATTGCGTATGCCGGTTCCGCGCACATCGTGGTGCCGCCCACCACCGACGGCGCGATCCTGGCAGGCTTCCTTGAAAGCCTGGACCCGGCCATCATGCCCCGCGACGGCACCAACAGTGCTGCAGCACTCCCCCTGGCCCTGGGCCTGCTCGGCGAGAACGCCCAAATCGGCACGCTGCTGTTCATTGGCGATGGCTTTGACAGCGCAGACATTCCCGCGCTGGCGAGTTTTACCGCCGACCCGGCGGCGCCGGCGGTAGCTGCACTGATAATGGGTACCGATGCTGGCGGCGTGGCGCTGCTCCCGGATGGCAAGCCCGTGCTGGGGCCCGGTGGCGGCGCCCTGCAAACCGCCATCGACGGCGACCTGCTGGCCCGTGTAAGCCGCGAAACCGGCCTGACCGTGGTGCGCAGCGAGCCCGGTGATGGCGATATACGGCGCTTGCTGCGTCTGGTCGAATCCAACCTGCTACAGGCAGATGACCCGGACGCCGAATGGCACGACGAAGGCTGGCTGCTGTTGTGGCCCGCCCTGCTGCTGGTGCTGTACGGCTTCCGCCGCGGCTGGGTGTTGCGATGAGCCGCACCCGGCACAGCCCATGGTGGCAGCGCGCGCCCCAGCAGCTGGGGCTGGTGACGCTGCTCGCCCTGCTGGCGCTGGCCTGGCTGGCCAGCCGTGAAGCCACTTTTGCCGACCTGTGGCTAACCCGCGACCAGCAGGGCCAATTGGCCATGAACCAGCGCGACTGGCCGGGCGCCCTCGAACATTTCGAAGATCCGGCCCGGAAAGCCACTGCGGCCTATAACGCCGGGCAGTACGAGCAAGCCGCAGAGCTCTTCGCGCGCATTCCCGACGCCACCGGCTTCTATAACCGTGGCAACGCCCTGATAAAGGCACGTGACTACCGCAACGCGATCCGCGCCTTTGAACTGGCAGTCGCCGCGGCGCCCGGGTGGCAGGAAGCCGCCGACAACCTCGCCCTGGCGCAGTACATCTCCCACTACATCGAGCAATTACGGGAAGACAGCGACACCGAGGACGAATCCGAGCTCGGCGCAGACGACTATGTGTTCGATAACGAAGATGAACGCGGACGCGAAATGGAAATCACCCGGGAAAGCACCATCGGGCTGGAATCCGCTGAGAAATGGATGCGCTCGGTGAACACCGACACCGCCGACTTCCTGCGCACCCGCTTCGCGCTGGAACAGAGCCGGAGGGAAGCACCATGACACGTCTGCTGGCCGCCTGCTGGCTCGTCCTGCTGAGCGTCACCGCCTTTGCCCAGGTGGAGCCCGTGGTGGAGGTGACCGTCAAGCCGGAAACAGTGCGGGTGGGGGAGGCACTGGAACTGCAGGTGACCGTGCTGGTGCCCACCTGGTTTGCGCAGCCGCCGGAGTATCCGGATTTCGAACTGGCCAACACCGTCACCCAGCGCCCCCCGGACAGTTCCTACCCCACCAGCCGCACCATCAACGGCGAGAACTGGTCGGGCATTGTGCGCAGCTTCCGTATTTACCCGCTGCAAGCCGCCGACTACCGCATTGACGGTGCCGAGCTGGGTGTGAGCTATGCCAACCCGGGCGCCGCGCCCACCCGCACGACCGTACCGCTGCCCGCCGTGCGCTTCAGCGCCGTGGTGCCCGCGGGGGCCGAGTCACTTTCACCGTATCTGGCGGGGTCGGCACTGCGGCTCAGTGTAAGCATCAGTGGTGACACCGGCACCCTGGCCAGTGGCGATGCCGTCACCCTGGAATACCGCGCCGAACTGGACGGCCTGCCCGCCATCTTCCTGCCACCACTGGCGCCAGCGCTGCGCTTTCAAGGTGCCGCCGTCTACGCGGACCGCCCGCAAACGACCGATGGCCCACTGGCCACACGCCGCGAGAAACTCACGCTGGTATTCGAAGCCGGGGGAGAATTCGAGGTCCCGCCGGTCACCCTGAGCTATTGGAATACCGAGCGTGGCACCGTGGAACAGGTGACAACCGAGGGCGCGACATTCCACGTAAACGGGCCCGCCCCCGCGGACAGCACTGCAGTAGACAGCAGTGGCAACGTGCTGAACTGGCGGTCATTCATCGCCGCAGCCCTTGCCGGCCTGCTGGTTGGCGCGCTCTGGCAAGTGTGGCGACGGCTTCTGCAACCCGCCTGGAAAACCTGGCACAAGCGCCGGTTAGCGAGCGAAGCCCATGCCTTCAAGGTGCTGCAGCGCGCCTTGCGGGCCAACGACAACGTCGCAGCCTACCGCGCGTTGATGGCCTGGAGCGAGCACTTACAACCACCCATGCACAGCCGGGAGTTCGCGCTGCGATACGGGAATGCTGAGCTCGCCAGCGCCCTCGACGACCTGGGCACTGCGCTGTTCGGCCAGGGGAAGGCGGCACCCGCCGGCAGTGCACTAGCGAGGAAGCTGCAGAGCGCGCGGCAGCGTTATCACAAGGCCAGGCGCGGGCGCACGGCGCCGGCGCTGCCTCCGCTGAACCCCTGACGGCGCTCCCAGGAAAAAGCACATTTTCGAACAACCCCTCCTGTTCCAGGCTGCGAGCTACACGCTGACTGATCAGCTGAGCCAACTCATCGTTATAACGAATATTCACTTGCTGTCAGCCTCCGGTGCCGAGATTTATCAAAAAAATCACTGCAGAACTCGAAACTGGTAAACTGGGGCTTATCGATATGACGCTATGCAAAGGCGGATTCCCCACTTAAGCATAAGTAGAGGTGCCACCATGTGGGATGAGCGATACAACAGCAAAGACTACATTTACGGCGAAGAACCCAACACCTTTCTGGCGGAAAATTTTCAGCGTATCCCCAAGGGAAAAGTGTTGTGCCTCGGTGAGGGTGAAGGCCGGAATGCGGTATTCCTCGCCCGGCAGGGCTACGACGTCACCGCTGTGGACCTGTCCAATGTCGGCCTTGAAAAGGCCAAAAAACTGGCGACTAAACACGGCGTAAGTATTCACTGTATACACGCCGACCTGGAACATTTTGACCTCGGCACCAATCAATGGGATGGAATAATTTCTATTTTTTGCCATGTACCACCACAGCTTCGCAAACGCCTGCATGATAACCTGACTCTGGCCTTGAAACGCGGCGGCGTTTTTCTACTTGAGGCCTACACCCCAACGCAACTGGACTACGACACCGGTGGTCCGCCCGTCGCGGAACAGATGATGAGCAAGGCCGCCCTGGAACAGGAACTAACCGGGCTGCAAATTGATTATCTTGAAGAACTTGAACGCGACGTTATCGAAGGTAGCCACCACACGGGACGCGGCGCAGTGGTTCAGGCAATCGCAGTAAACCCCCTCCGGCGGTACCAGGTATCAAGCAACCGCAGCTCGCCCACTCACAAACTACGTTATGTGGAATCGGGTGGCGGAGAAAGCAGCACCAGTTGCACACTCTGCAAACCCACGATCGCCCCACGAGAAGATTAGCGCGCAAATTATGGATGCCCATCCCCCGTGTATGGGCTCGTTCTCGTTTACAAGGGGTTTGATCTCAGGCAATAGCTTCCACAGCCCGGTCCGCGTCGTATTCGCGATCATGATGGCGTAGTGCCCCGGCCAAGCGCGGGCACGCAGCGCCAGCGACGCCTCCGCTGAACCCCTGAGGCCAGGTCAGCCCAGCGGCACGGGCTGGGTGACCTCCAACTGCCGCGCTAGTGGTGCCAGATCCTCCATGATGCTCGGATACAGCGCCACGCCGCCAGCCAGCTGCTCGGTGCGTCGCTGCCAGGCTCGCTGCCCCGGGAAGCGCACCGGCGGCGCGCCCTCTGGCACCTCGCTGGCCGTCACCAGGTATTGCAGCGCATGCAGTTGCTCCTTGAACGTGGCCAGGGATCCGAACGCTGCGGGGTCGATAATTTGCAGGTACACCGAATTGGCTTCACCATCACCCGCGGCCTCCGCATCCGCGCGCCCGTAGCCGCCCAGCGCCATACTCAGCACTTCCGTGGCAGCGGAAAGCGCTGCGCCCTTGTAGCCATGCTGGGCACCGCCAATGGGCATGATGCTGCCGCGCGGCGGGCCCTCCAGCGCGGCCGGATCGTCGGTCACCCGGCCATCGGCATCCTTCAGACACGGCTCGGGCAGACGTTCGCCCTCGCGAGCTGCGCGCGCCACGTAGCCACCGGCAGTCACCGACATGCTGATATCAAACAACAGCGGGTATTCCTGCCCGGGCGCCCCCATGGCCAGCGGGTTGGCGGAGAATACCGGGGTCAGGCCGCCAAAAGGGCTCACGGTGTGCTCAGAGGGCGTGGAACACGTGAGCATGCCCAGGTAACCCGCCTTGATCACACGCGGCAGGTACGCCGCAAGGCAGGCGATGTGTTGGCTGCGGCGCAGCGTTGCCGTTACCACACCGTGTTCCGGTACCCGCGCCAGCGCCGTGTCCACCGCCTGACTCACCACCCATGGGCCCGGCAGGAAAGCGGCGTCCCAGTTGAACAGAGCACCCTTGTCGACCAGCACCGTGGGCTCACCGCTGCAGCGGCTTGCACCTTCCATCAACCAGCGCACGTTGTGCGCCACCCGCTGCATGCCGTGGGTGGTAAAGCCCATGAGATCGGCCTCCAGCAGGATTTCCGCCATCACTGCCGCACGCTCAGCGGGCAGGCCTGCGGCCTCAAACAGGCGCTGGCTGAAGGAATGAAGATCGGCGTGAGCGTAACGCACTGACATGTCAGGCTCCTTTTTCAGGGGAGTGAATAGCCCACTCACCTGGAAACGGATGAGTAGGCCCACGGGAACTTTTGCACAATTCACAGTCTAACATTGTGCAATTGAGGTACAATTGCGAGTCACACTGGGGGCGATACGGATTCGACGACGGTAACGAACCCTGAGGTGCATGCCGTGATGGTAGCCAATCACGTTAATCCAAAGCTGCAAACTATTAGTTGCCAACGACGACAACTACGGTGCCCAACTGGCTGCGTAAGCAGCCCGTGAAAGCACCAACTAGTGGCTTCGGCCCTAGCGGTCTTTAGTAAGGTGCCAGTACCGCACTACTGACTGTCATATAGAACTGGATCGCTGTGAAGCCTGCCTGAGGTGGAACTGCTAAAACTTATTCAGGCTCGCCAATTACGTCCTGCCCGTTGGGCTGTATGAGGCTAAATTAATTAACGGAAACTAAGCATGTAGAGCCGAAGGCAGAGTACTGGCGGACGCGGGTTCAACTCCCGCCGCCTCCACCAAACACCCATCCAAGCAAGTCCAAAGAAGTCCTTAAAGCCCTGATATTCAGGGCTTTTTTGTTTATACTGCGTCCTATACCGTCCACATGATCCAACCAGATCCCGTCACCTTTGACGGTACAGGTGGCGGTATATTCGGTACCGTCAAAACGTGTACCGTCAAAACCAGGAGAGGACTGCAGATATGGGCAAGCTGACGGCAACCCAAGTAAAACACGCAAAGCCAACTGACAAGCAGTACAAGCTCAGCGATGGTGACGGGCTATACCTGCTAGTCCACCCCAACGGCAGCAAGTATTGGCGCTTCGACTTCCGGTTTGCCGGGAAGCGGAAAACACTCGCACTGGGCGTATATCCCGATGTCTCCCTGCTGGAGGCCCGCGAGGCGCACCAGGATGCCAGGACTAACCTCAGGAAAGGCATTAACCCCGCAGCAACCAGGAAGGTGGCAAAACAGACACAACACCTGACGGACCAGAACACCTTTGAAGCAATCGCCAGGGAGTGGTTCAGCACGAAAATGTGTGATCGCTCCAAGAGTCATCAGGACAGGACGCTCCGGGCACTGGAGAAGGACCTGTTTCCCTACCTGGGTGACCGCCCCATCACAGGTATCACAGCATCAGACCTTCTCAACACGCTCCGGCGGATCGAGTCCAGAGGCGCTGTCGAGACCGCACACCGCGCCAAACAAACCGCCGGCCAGGTATTTCGATATGCAGTCGTCACTGACAGGGCAGAACGAGATCCTTCAGCGGATCTCAAGGGCGCCCTGAAGAACCCCAAGAAGAAACACCTGGCAGCGATCACAGATCCGGTCGAGGTAGGCAAGCTGATGGTCGCCATTGATGGTTTTCGTGGCACTGCTGTTGTACGGGCAGCCCTTAGGCTATCTCCCCTTATCTTCCAACGCCCCGGAGAACTTCGGGCCATGGAATGGTCTGAGTTGAACTGGACGGAAAAGCGCTGGGAGATACCAGCTGAAAAAATGAAGATGGGGCACGCCCACATTGTACCGCTCAGCGAGCAAGCGCTATCTATCCTCCAGGAAATCCAACTACTGACAGGACGCGGCAAGTTCGTCTTCCCGAGTGCCCGCGGCGGCAGCCGGTGCCTTTCTGAGAATGGAGTACGAACAGCACTAAGGACCCTGGGCTACGACAACGACACCATGACCCCCCACGGTTTCCGGGCCATGGCCAGGACGCTGCTTGATGAGGTTCTGGGCTTCCGTCCCGACTGGATCGAACATCAGCTGGCGCATGCAGTGAAAGACCCCAATGGGCGGGCCTACAACCGCACGTCTCACTTGGATGGCAGGAAGGAGATGATGCAGGGGTGGGCGGACTACCTGGACGACCTCAAGGAGAAAGCCGCTCGCGCCGCCGTGGCCAATGCTGCCTAGCCGCAACTCCTAATTGCTGTAGGTCCTCTCCCACGCACTGCCACTTCGATCATTCATCGCTAGGGCTTAAGCAATAACTTTCCGCCTGCTTTTCCGCCGCGAGATCCTTGGTCGCTTCTTTCCGAGTTAGTTACGAGACCCGAGCTGCCCTACGGCATCTGGGAAGCTATCCGTGTGCTTGCCGTAGCGTCGACGTACGTCGAGGAAAAATCACAACTGGAGAAATTTTTCTTCAGTATCGATGTGTAATATTTCCTGCCTATCCCCCGCAAATTCTTCAGAAAACGATTTTCCAAACAGCAAAACTATGCCCAGTCCAGCGAGAACGCTGCGACCTTTTCAGTCACCTGCGATAAGGATCTCCCTATGCAGACACTACTAGCAGACCAACTCGTCCTGGATGAGGACGGTTACTACACCGACTACCGGCTCATCCGTATCCGTGAGGTTATGAGGCTTTGCGGCCTTAGCAAGAGCCACATTTATGCCCTCGCCGCAGAGGGGCGTTTCCCAAAAAGCGTGCCACTCGTGCCGGGCGGAAGCTCTCGCGCATGGATCGAGGCAGAAGTTCGTGCCTGGATTCAGCAGAGGATTACCCAGCGCGATCAGGAGGTTGCCAGCAATGCATAGTTTTGGGAAACCCGGTGTGAAATCGTCGCGGGCCATTCTCAAGCCAACTTCGATAAAGAGCGCCCCACAGCCATGGATGATTCGCCCCGTGGATGAACAGGGCAACGTGACAGTGTCACTGTCGAGCAAAACGACTTCGATTACTTTGCCTCAAGACCCAGGGCGGGCGCTAGGGCATTTCCTGACCAACGGCAGGAAGTGGATAAGCTGGTCCGAGCTCCGAGACGCTGGGGTCAGTGATCCCGAGGCGGCGGTCAGAGAATTGGAGGCCCTGGGGGCATCATTCCAGAGAAAGACCAAGGATATGGTGACCTCGACGTGGGAGATCCACGAGGACGCGCCCTACTACAAACTCCTTGGGCTACACATCAACACGACGGTACTTGGCTTTAACACCATCACGAAGGAACCCACTCATGACCATGTTGCTACAACAAAGTTCGCTAATGACTCCTGCAACGGAGGTGCCCAATAATGCGTAAGCAGAAAGTATTCGTAGGTTTCCCCAACACAAAGCTCGGTGTGTTTGTTTCGCCTGCTCAGGCATCGGTACTCATATTTCTTATCAAGGCAGGGACACAAGGCGCCACGTGGAGAGATATCGAGCAAGCGTGTGGTGTCGGTGCCGCCAGTGCGGTCTCTAGGTTGCGAGCATGTGGGGCCTGGATCGACACATATCCCGCCAGGCAAACCGTACGCCATGGCGCCCGTCATGTCGGCTTTGCGAGGTACGTGTTTCGAGGTTGGGATTCGCTCGCTCCCGCTAACTATGCCGAAGGCTTGTCGAAGCAGGAGGGGTCATGCAGAGTCTAAATGCCGAAGGTCCTAGTCTCCGCGTGATGGCGGAGAAAGAGGATGAAGCCCTGGTCGCTGGCCGGCAATCCCAGAGCCTCTCCTTATTCCAGCAACGCAACAGTAACACATCTGTGGTCTCGATGCAGTCCTGGTCCGCGCATAGCGCGGGCCTCGACCAAGCCCGGTTGAGGGATCCAGATCTGTGTGTGGCAGAGCTCAACAAGCGGTATGCGGTGGTCAACTGCGGTAATCAGGTCATGATTGCCGATGACTTCAACGCGACCCATCCGTTTCTTACTGAGAAAGCGTTCCATGGATTGTACGCCAATGCCATGGTGACGGTGGGAGGACGGGAACAATCTGTAAGTCGATTGTGGTTCTCGCACCCGGACCGCCGACAATACACGGAGGGTACGGTATTCGACCCTGGGGGATCTTCGCCAGCAGAGTACTACAATCTTTGGAAGGGCTTCGCAGTGAAGGCTGACCCCCGAGGGTCCTGCCAGTTGTTCCTGGATCACGTTAGGGATGTCATCTGCAATGGTGACGCAGACTGTCATGAGTACGTCCTCAGCTGGTTGGCGCTGATGATCCAGCGCCCTGAGAGACTACCCGGCGTCGCACTCTGCCTGCTCTCTGGACAAGGTACGGGCAAAGGTGAGTTCGTCAAATACTTGGGCAAGATCATCGGCAGGTACCTCAAGCACTTGACGAATCGAGGCCAGATATTTGGGCAGTTCACTGAACACCTAGATGATGCTCTCCTCGTCTTTGCTGACGAAATGCACTGGGGTGGCAGCAAAGATGAAACCGGACTGCTCAAAGGGTTGATCACCGAGGAATCCAGGTCATCTGAGCGAAAGTATGGAGCAGTGATGGCTGTAAGCAACTGCATACACCTCATTATTGCCTCCAACGAGGAATGGGCGATTCCCGCAGAAATCGATGACCGCCGGTTCTTTGTCCTCGAAGTGTCCGACCACCGCGTCGGGGACTTCGCCTACTTTGAGCGGCTCGCTGCAGAGAGGGACAATGGTGGCCCTGAAGCGTTGCTGGCATATCTCCAAACCAGGGATATCAATGCCTTTAATACTCGGGATTTTCCGCGTACCCGTGCCCGGCTGTTGCAGCAGCTTGAGTCTCTGAAACCCATTGATCGTTGGGTGTTTGAGCTTGCCAGTTCAGCACAATTTCCGCTGAGTGTTGTGGGGGATGGTGACCCTTGGCCGCTCAAAGTCCCCAAGGAGGAGCTCTACCAAGCCTACATGGCTTGTCGGAACGAAACCAGGGCGAAGGGTTCGGTGGAAAGTAAAAGGGCGCTAACACAGGCTCTGGCACGCTTCGGCTTCGCAGCAACTAAAGGGCAGCATCCTGCAGGTGGGAGGCGTGTTCAAGCCTACGAGGTCCCTTCAATTGAAGGTCTGCGCTCGAACATCGACCGCTTGCTCGGTTATCCGACCGACTGGGAGCCGCTGTAGCGTTTATGGAGGGAGTCCTGGGCGGCAGCTGTCTAGGATTCTCAACCCTCACCCCTCAATCTCGGACGCCCACAAGCCGCGCGGTTGCTGGGTTTGTCCGAGATGTCCGGCTTGTCCGGGCACTCTTCCAAAACCTCTCTCCTGGCCCTACTACTTATCTATATTTATTTTTTCATTTAGCTTGGGCAAGTTGGACAACCCGGCCATGCCTAACATTCATACGGCTCTCAGCTGTCCGGGTTGCTTGCGAGAAGTTGGACACATCGGGCAGAGAGACACTTCTCTTGGCCACGTTCGCATTCCGCGCAGCCCCGCAAGGTAGCGCGCAGCGCTCGCCGCTGCGAGGGCGGAGGCGGGATGAGGACGTGGGCACAATGCACCTGTCGTCTATACCGAGGTGTTGACGATAAGTCTTCAGCCAAGGCCCTAGTGCTCTTCACTATGAAACCAGAACTGATCAAATAACATCCAACTCTCTGGATCGGTTTCATCCCTCCGAAAGAAGTTCTCCAGACTTCTCCACCGAAGTTCTCCCGATGTACTAACGCCCCGGTATCAACCACTGCTGACTATGTACAGCCGAGGTACTAATTCCACCAAACCAAAACCATAAGGAAAATTTGCTCACCTGCCTACGACCCCAGTACTCGGTGCCTCGCTGTCGCATTGGCAAATACCCCCCCCGGGGTAAGCCAGCGACAGTGGGGAGGAGCACCGCCCCCCCCCAGTACGTTCCCATAGGCATCGTCTTCGCTACTGATGCTGGCACCGCTGCGCGGTCGGTGTGGCGAACGCCACCCCATAATGACTACGGAGCTACCCTCATGTTCACAGCTATCGGCAACTTCTTCACCGCAATCGCTACCCTCTTCACCGCCATGAACCGTGGTGCATCTGCCCTCGACCATTGCGCCAAGTGGGCAGAGCACGAAGCCGCAGACTTCGAGAACCGCACTCAACTGGAGCGCAGTGCTCGGCTTGAGCAGCTACAGATCGAACTTAAGACATTGCCTCGCTTGACCTGATCAACAACTACCTGCCTTCGGGCAGGTGTTTTTTACACATCCACACAACCAGATAGCCTCTACTCCCCCCTTTTAGCCTCTTGGTTTCATTGGTTACGTCCTCGCCCATCCCTGGCGCTGCGCGCTAGGACTGGGAGGCACAGGCACGTTCCTGACTTTCCCTTGACCCTTGCCGCCATCAACCTTGAAAGGTCTCGGCTGCGCTCACACACACTTTCGAACGCCAGGAGCTAAACCATGAACACTCACCAAACCAAGGAAATCACTTCTCCGCTCACCTACGCCATGTGCTTTGAAGAGAAAGAGCAGGCCACCATCCAAGAGGCCCTGATGATTCTCGAATCTCGAATCCGAGACTCTGATGTGTATAGCAATCCTTCCAACGTGAAGGCCTTCTGCCGTCTGCAGATCGCACATGAGTTGGATGAATACTTTGCCTGCATGTTCCTCGACAACCAGCACCGCCTCATTGCCTTCGAACGTATGTTCCGGGGCACGGTAGATGGTGCTGCTGTCTACCCCAGGGTCGTCCTACGACGTGCCCTGGAGCACAACGCAGCGGCTGTCATCTTCACCCACAACCACCCATCAGGCATTGCCGAGCCCAGCGATGCCGACATGAGAATCACTACCCGCCTGAAGGACGTGCTAACGCATGTTGATGTCCGAGTACTGGACCACATCATCGTCGGTACTGAGGGCGTCTACTCCATGGCAGAACGCGGTCGTCTCTAAACCCTATCATCAAGAAGGAACTACTCAATGAGCAAGCAAGACAAAGTCGCGTTTCTGGTTAGCAGCATCCTGGTCATGCTGGGGCTGTTCATTACAGCAGAGGAAGGGCCTGCAGGGCTTATTCTCTGTGCCCCTGTCGTTCTGTACTGGCTCTACAGGTACTTCAGTGGCGACATCAGCTTCATTAGCCGGGACTCAGATCAAGGCAAGCGATAGCTACCAAAACCCATCCACGAACAGGGCTGCATCGGCGACGGTGCGGTCCTCTTTTTTTTCTTGGCTTGGAAGCCAGGTTAAGAAGATACAAGGCAACAGCAATGATGTCGCAGAATGACCATAAGACGGGATTATGCGCAGTCCCGCTGGGAACTGTCCGCTCTCGCCGCATAATCAGTCCTATGGATAAATCTGCTTGGCTGCTTATGGCGGCGCCACTGCCTCCGCGCTCCCGGCGCGTCGCTCGGTCTCGTCACTCAGGCTCACCACCGACCTGCACCTTGCTACGGCCAGGGCCGTAGCCGCGCGGTGCAGGATCGGCGTCTCGCCTTCCCTCCTCTACCGATCTAGCTTGGGCCACGGATGCTGTAGCGCCACCAGAGTTGGGGGTGATTCTCGCCCCCTCCTGCCTGAAAACGGTACTTGTCTATCCATACAGCGCTGCGCCACCGTTCCGAGTGCCGTAGATTGGAGATAAGACTGGGGACGAGGCTACCGATCCACTGGGTTTGCTGGCTCCGTCACACTGCGCACGTTGTGCTTTTCCACGGCGGCGGATGATGGGTATAGTCCTACACATCCCACGGGCACCAGCCAGGGTAGCGGGTCATGTCCGGCAAACCAAGAAGAACAGCACCCACGAGGGACCGATGAGCAATACCGAACAGCAATTCCTGAAGGAACTCGACGACAAGCTCTGGAAGGCAGCCTGTAAGCTGCAATCTAGCCTGGATGCTGCGAACTACAAGCACATCGTTCTGGGTCTGATTTTCCTGAAGTATGTGTCCGATGCCTTCGAGGAACGGCAGGAGGCTTTGCTGGAGCTGTTCAAGGCGGACAGTGACGACAATATCTACTACCTGCCCCGGGACGACTACGACCGCGACGAAGCCTATCAGCAGGCCCTGCAGGATGAGCTGGAAGTGCGGGACTACTACCGCGAAGCCAATGTGTTCTGGGTGCCCAAGGCTGCTCGCTGGAACACTCTGAAGGAAAAGGCCGCGCTGCCGGCTGGTACCGTGCTATGGCAGGACGACGCTGGTAGCGACGTGAAGCTGCGCTCCGTCTCCTGGCTTGTCGATAACGCCCTTGAGGAGATCGAAAAGAACAACGCCAAGCTCAGAGGTATTCTCAACCGCATCAGCCAGTACCAACTAGATAACGACAAGCTGATTGGCCTGATCAACACTTTCTCTGACACCAGCTTTACCAAGCCGGTATTCGCTGGTGAGAAACTGAGCCTGCACAGCAAGGATGTCCTCGGCCACGTGTACGAGTACTTCCTCGGCCAGTTTGCCCTGGCCGAGGGCAAGCAGGGTGGCCAGTACTACACCCCCAAGAGCATCGTCACCCTGATAGTGGAAATGCTGGAGCCCTACTCTGGCCGCGTCTACGATCCCGCCATGGGCTCCGGGGGCTTCTTTGTATCCTCGGACAAGTTCATCGAGGAGCACGCCAAGGAGCAGCACTACGACCCCGCCGAGCAGAAAAAGCACATCTCCGTCTACGGCCAGGAATCCAACCCCACCACCTGGAAGCTGGCGGCGATGAACATGGCCATCCGCGGTGTTGACTTCAACTTCGGCAAGAAGAACGCCGACACCTTCCTAGACGACCAGCACCCGGACCTGCGTGCGGACTTCGTGATGGCCAACCCGCCCTTCAACATGAAGGACTGGTGGAGCGAATCCCTGGCCGAGGATGTCCGCTGGCAGCACGGCACGCCGCCCAACGGCAATGCCAACTTCGCCTGGCTGCAGCACATGCTGTACCACCTGGCACCTACCGGCAGCATGGCCCTGCTGCTGGCCAACGGCTCCATGAGCTCCAATACCAACAACGAGGGGGAGATCCGCCGGCGCCTGGTGGAGGAAGACCTGGTGGAGTGCATGGTGGCCTTGCCGGGGCAGCTGTTTACCAACACCCAGATTCCGGCCTGCATCTGGTTTCTGACCCGCGACAAGGCCAACGGTGTGGTACGCCAGGAGAAGAAGCGCGACCGCCGGCGGCAGTTCCTGTTCATCGATGCCCGCAACCTGGGCTATATGAGAGACCGGGTGCTGAGGGATTTCACCGCCGAAGACATAGCCAGGATTGCCGACACCTTCCACGCTTGGCAGCGACCAAATGACCAAGAGAAGATCGTACAAAAATTCGAAAGTGAATCCGGCGTCAAGTTGAGCAAAAGCGGACAAGATGCATTAGGTGCGCTCGATAACATTTTTGGGGTAAGCCTGTACGAGGATGTCCCAGGCTTCTGCAAATCAGTCAGCCTGGCGGAGATCGAAAAGCATGACTTTGTACTCACGCCGGGGCGCTATGTGGGCGCTGTCGAGCAGGAGGATGATGGTGAGCCATTCGCCGAGAAGATGGCGCGGTTGACCGGGCAGCTGTGGGAGCAGTTTGCGGAGAGTGAGCGGTTGGAAGCTGAGATCAGGCGCAATCTTGGGGGGATGGGATATGATGTCTGAATGGACAACTATCCCGCTAGGTAAGGTGTTGACGCTGCAGCGGGGCCATGATTTGCCAGCCCAAGACAGGCTTTCTGGAGATGTGCCCATATTGGGGTCATCGGGTATTACCGGATATCACAATAAGGCCAAAGCACCTGGTCCTGGTGTCACTGTTGGGCGTAGTGGCAACTCTATGGGAGAGGTAAGTTATTCTGATAAAGATTTTTGGCCGTTGAATACTGCTTTGTATATCACCGATTTCAAAGGCAATGACCCCAAGTTTCTTTATTACTTGTTAAAAACCATAAATTTTGATCAGTTCAATTCCGGTAGCGCTCAGAAGTCATTGAACCGAAACGCTGTTTATCCCTTTGAGGTAAAGGTTCCTAGCAGCCTTAGTGAGCAGCGACGAATTAGTTCAGTACTGTCTTCTCTAGAAGACAAAATTGAGATCAATCACCAAATCAACCAAACCCTCGAACAAATAGCCCAAGCAATATTCAGAAGCTGGTTCGTAGACTTCGAGCCCGTCAAAGCCAAGATCGCCGCCAGGCAGCGCTGGCATGCGCTACAGCCTGTCGCCGAGCCCGCCTCCCCGGTCTGTTACGCTGACGACGAGGTGTCGTTGCCCGACCTGGAAACCTACATGAACCTGGCCGCCATGCGGGCCATTTCCGGCAAGGATGAAGCGCAGCTGACGCAGATGCAGGCAGAACAACCGGAGGAGTATGCCGAGCTGTTGGCGACAGCCGAACTGTTTCCGTCGGCCATGCAGGATAGTGAGTTGGGGGAGATTCCGGAGGGTTGGGAAGTCAAAATGATTGGTGATGCAGTTACAGTAGTTGGCGGCGGTACTCCATCCACCAAAGAACCTTTATTCTGGGACGGAGGGAAAATACATTGGACCTCTCCCAAGGACCTATCGAACCTTACCGACAAGGTGCTCATCGATACAGAGCGGAGAGTCACCCAGGCGGGTCTATCCAAGATCAGTTCAGGTTTACTTCCAGTAGGCACAGTGTTGATGTCGTCACGAGCTCCTGTGGGTTATTTGGCTTTGGCCAAAATCCCCGTAGCAGTGAACCAAGGTTATATAGCGATTAAATGTGAGACGGTAGTGACGCCTGAGTGGGTACTTCAATGGTGCTCTTCCAACATGGATGAAATTAAAAGTAGAGCCGGCGGCACAACTTTCGCCGAAATCAGTAAAAAAAGCTTCAAGATTATTCCGGCGGTGATTCCCTCAAAGGAGCTGGTTTCAGCATCCACAAAACTGCTGAGTGGAATCTATATGAGTGTTGAGAATAACGTCCGAGAATCAACAACCCTCAGTCTGATCCGCGATACATTGCTACCCAAGCTCCTATCCGGAGAAGTCTCCGTCACTGGTCCAGCGGCTCAGATAGCTGAGGCTGAAGAGGCTGCTGATGTTTAAGATTGACAAAACCGCCAATCGCATCAACCCCTTGGAAGCCAAACGCTTCACTGAGCTCGGCTTCACCGAACGCAAGCACCTGCAAGAGTGGCTGGAGAACTACCCACAAGCGCTGGCCCAGGCTGACGGTGAGGAGCTACTCATCATCCAGAAGGAGTTCGACGGTTTCGATGATACCCGCGAGCGCTTGGACCTCCTGGCCATCGACAAGGAAGGCAGCCTGGTTATCATTGAGAACAAACTCGATGATACCGGGCGCGATGTGGTCTGGCAGGCGCTGAAGTACGCGGGATATTGCGCCAATCTGAGCAAGTCGCAGGTGGTCGATATTTACCAGCGCTACCTGAACCAGAAAGCGCAGGAGACCGGCAAGCCTGCCGTCAGTGCTGAGGATAACCTGGTCGAGTTTCTGGAGGTGGATGGGCTGGAAGCGGCACAGATCAACCGGATCATGACCCAGCGCCTTATTCTGGTTGCCGCCCGCTACCGCAAGGAAGTGACCAACACGGCGCTCTGGCTCAGTCAGTTCGGTATCGCCTGCAAATGTTTCAAGGTCACACCCTATCAGTCTGGCGAAGAGCTGTTCCTGAATGTGGAGCAGATTATCCCTACGCCTGAGTCCACCGAATTCATGATCGGAATGGTGGCCAAGGAGGCTGAGGAGAAAAGTGCCGAAACTGAGCAGAAGCATCGCCACACTTTGCGCCTGGCGTTCTGGGAGCAGGCTCTGGAGGCTTTCAGTCAGAGCAGCTGCACCCTGTACAACAATATCAGTCCAAACAAGGACCATTGGCTCAGTGCCGGTTCGGGCATCAGCAGCATGCCCTATCAGCTTATTTTCGGTAAACAGGAGGTTCGCGTAGGCTTGAGCCTCCAGAATAGCCAGGCGGAAGCCAACACCTTTGTTTTTGACCAGCTGCACGCGCGCAAGTCTGAGATAGAGGCTTGCCTTGGCCATAAGCTGGACTGGTTGCCATTGCCGAACAAAAAGGCCTGCCGTATTCAGTATGCCAAGGCGGTGGATGGCTATGACAAGGCCAATTGGCCTGAGATGGTCCATTGGATGATCGACCACATGACGAAACTGGAAGGTGCTCTGAGCAATCACCTGAAGACCATCAATCAGCAGCTCAAACAGAGCTCTTTCGATGCAGTCGAGATTTCAAGTGACTGAGTTTCAGGTACAGATGTTTGACACCACACCTGAAAACGTCCTGATGCACCTGCGGAACATCTGCAAAAGTAAGGAACTCGTGGAGCAGGCAACCACTAAGAATTTCTTAGTAGTTCGCCAGGAGTGGCGAGGCAGGTACTCCTGTTCAAGGAGCCAGCGGTGGACAAGGACTGAGGCATGACCGAAGACCAACTGGAACAGCTCTGCCTGGAATGGTTTGCCGAAGGCGGCTGGGAGATCGCCCACGGCCTGGACCTGGCCCCGGATGGCCCGGCACCCGAGCGGGCCGACTATCGGCAGGTGTTGTTGCTGGCTGATCTGGAAGCCGCCATTCGCCGCATCAATCCGCACTTGCCGGACAGCGCCATCGAGCAGGTGGTGGCCCAGGTGCGCAAGCCAGAAAGTCTCGGCACCGTGGTCAGCAACCGCGCCTTTCACCGCCTGCTACTGGACGGGGTGCCCGTCGAGTACAAGCGTGACGATGAGGTGGTTCATGACCACGCCTTCGTGATCGATTTCGGCCACCCGGACGCCAACCGCTTCCGAGCCATCAACCAGTTCACTATCGAGGGCAGCAAGCAACTGCGCCGCCCGGACATACTGGCCTTCATCAACGGCCTGCCCCTGGCCGTGCTGGAGCTGAAGAGCCCCAAGGCCGAGAACGTGGATATCTGGGATGCCTTCAATCAGATCCAGACCTACAAGGATGAAGTGCCAGACCTCTTTGCCTTCAACGAGGCCCTGGTAGTCAGCGATGGCTACAACGCCCGGGTGGGCTCGCTAACGTCTAACCAGGAGCGTTTCATGCCCTGGCGCACCCTCAAGAGCGAGGACGACAAGCCACTGCTAGAATGGCAGCTGGAAACCCTAGTGCATGGCTTTTTCGACCGGGAGCTGTTCCTGGACTATATTCGCTATTTCGTGATCTTCGAGACGGACTCCGACAAGCTGGTCAAGAAGATTGCTGGCTACCACCAGTTCCATGCTGTGCGTGAAGCGGTGCGAGCCACGGTGATTGCTGCCCGGCAGCCAGAGAAAAACGTACAGGCTGACAAACGCGCCGCCTACGCCGACGACGTGGTACCAGGCAGCAAGAAGGCCGGGGTGGTCTGGCACACCCAGGGTTCCGGCAAGAGCATTTCCATGTGCTGCTATGCGGGCAAGCTGTTGCAGCAGCCAGAGATGAACAACCCGACCCTGATTGTGGTCACCGACCGCAACGATCTCGACGGCCAGCTGTTCGCCACGTTCAGCGCAGCCAGGGAGTTGCTCAAGCAGGAACCCGTGCAGGCCCAAGACCGGGAGACTTTACGCCGCCTGCTGGCGGAGAGGGAGTCCGGTGGCATCATCTTCACCACCGTGCAGAAGTTCGCCATCCTGGATGACGAGAAGGGCCACCCCATCCTCAATGACCGCCACAACATCGTGGTGATCTCGGACGAGGCCCACCGCAGCCAGTACGGCCTGAAAGCCACCCTCAAGAAGGATGGCAGCTACAAGTTCGGCTACGCCAAGCACATGCGCGATGCAGTGCCCAACGCCGCCTTTATTGGCTTCACCGGCACGCCCGTCGCCACCGAGGACAAGGACACCCGCGCAGTTTTCGGCGACTACGTATCCATCTACGACATCCAGGATGCAGTGGACGATGGTGCTACCGTGCCCATCTACTACGAATCCCGCCTGGCCAAGCTGGACATCAACCGTGAAGCCATTGAACAAATTTCGGAGCAGGTAGAGGAAGTCGTTGAGGACGAGGAAGACCTGGGCTCAAGGGAGCGGACCAAAGGTGAATGGAGTCGCCTTGAGAAGCTGGTGGGTGCCGGGCCACGGCTAACCGAGGTGGCTAAGGACCTGGTGCAGCACTTCGAGACCCGCTCAGCCGTGATGGAAGGCAAGGCCATGATTGTGGCCATGAGCCGGGAGATCTGCGCCCACCTCTATAACGAGATCGTGGCACTGCGGCCTGACTGGCACGACCCGGACCCGGAGAAGGGTGCGATAAAAATCGTGATGACTGGCTCAGCTTCCGACAAGGCACTGCTGCAACCTCACATCTACAACAAGCAAACCAAAAAGCGCCTGGAGAAGCGCTTCAAGGACATCAACGACCCCCTCAAGCTGGTGATCGTGCGGGACATGTGGCTGACCGGCTTCGATGCCCCCTGCTGCCACACCATGTACGTGGATAAACCCATGAAGGGTCACAACCTGATGCAGGCCATCGCCCGGGTGAACCGGGTATTCAAGAACAAGCCCGGTGGCCTGGTGGTGGACTACATCGGCATCGCCAACGAGCTGAAACAGGCTCTGAAGACCTACACCGACGCCAAGGGCAGGGGCGAGCCCACCCACAGCGCCGAAGAAGCCTACGCTATCCTGCTGGAGAAACTGGACATCATCCATGGCCTGTTCGCCAAGGGGCCCAAGGGAGAAGGCTTCAACTACAGCGGCTTCGAGGACCAGGCCAACCAGTTACTTATCCCTGCCGCCAACTACATCCTTGGCTTGGAGGACGGCAAGAAGCGCTTCCTGGATACCGTGCTGGCCATGAGCAAGGCCTACTCGCTGTGCAGCACCCTGGATGAGGCCCGTGCCTACCACAAGGAGGTCGCTTTCCTGTCCGCAGTGAAGGCCGCCATCACCAAGCACACCAGCGTGGACAAGAAACTGACCCAGGAGGACAAGAATTCCGCCCTGAAGCAGATCCTGGACAACGCCATTATCGCCGACGGCGTGACCGACGTGTTTGCCCTCTGCGGCCTGGACAAGCCGAACATCGGTTTGCTCTCCGACGAGTTCCTGGAAGACGTGCGCCAGATGCCCTATCAGAACTTCGCCGTGGAGCTGCTGGAGAAACTCCTTAAGGACGAGATCCGCTCCGCAACCCGCAACAACGTGGTCCAAGAAAAGAAATACGGTGACCGTCTGCAGGAGACCCTGCGCAAGTACAACAACCGCGCCATCGAGACCGCCCAGGTGATCGAGGAACTGATCGCCCTGGCCAAGCAGTTCCAGGCAGAGCTGGAACGCGATACCGCCCTGGGGCTAAACCCGGACGAGGTAGCCTTCTACGACGCCCTGGCCAACAACGAGAGCGCAGTGCGGGAGCTGGGCGACGAGATCCTGAAGAAGATCGCTATCGAGATAACCGAGAAGCTACGGCAGTCTACCACCGTGGATTGGCAGGTGCGGGAGAGTGTGCGGGCCAAGCTGCGGATTCTGGTGCGCAGGACTCTACAGCGGTACAAGTATCCACCGGATGATGCACCGGGGGCGGTTGAGTTGGTGTTGCAGCAGGCGGAGGTTTTGTCGGGGCAATGGAGTCGGTAGGAAATCCCATGTCGTCGTCGCAAGTGACAGTACCAAAATTTGCTAATGGGACGGAGCACATGAATATAGCCACCTTCCAAGATGACCTCCTTGAGCTGAGAGAGTTCTCAGAGCGGCTAGGTCGATTTATTGATACTGAGCATGAGTTCGTGGAAGGCAGCCTGGTTGTTGCCCTGAGTTCGAGGTTCGGTTCCGGAAAATCCACTTTTCTTCGAATGTGGCGTTCAGCAATGGAGGATGGCGATGAGAACAGGCCGCTTGTCGTGTCGCTAAACGCTTGGGAGAGCGACTACAACGGTGACCCTTTATTCGCAATTGTTTCTGCATTAGCGGAAGCTGTCCGGGAAAAAGGAGAAGCTGCAGATGCTCTATTGGAGGCAGCAAAGGACTTTGGATGGTTCGCTACAGCAATTGGATCTCAACTCGTCAATGTGCTCACCGGAATTGATCCCGTCGCAGCTGGTGAAGTTGCGCAGAGGAAGAGGGCCGAAAGAATTGAAGGAGCTCATCAAACAATGGATGCATTCTCTATCTACGAAGCGAGAAGGAATGCGATGTATTCATTGAAGAGGGCTATCCGTGAGATCGTTGCCTCTTCTAAGCCAAAAGTTTTATTCCTTGTCGATGAGTTAGATAGGTGTCGACCGGACTACGCAATTACCTATTTAGAGACCATCAAACATCTTTTCGATACTAGCGGTGCCGTCTTCATCCTGGCAGCAGACCGTCAACAGCTGGAAAACTCAGCGAAGACCGCCTTTGGTATTGATCTAGACTTTGAAGAGTACTATCGAAAGTTTGTGCATCGCGAAGTGGAGCTGCCACCGATATCAGAAGCCAGCTACATAAGACTCGCGGAGCGATATGTAAACTTTTACTTGGAGAGAGAAGGTGCAAGATTTTGCTTTCTCGGGCTGGATCACCAGTCTGTCGGTTACATATCAGGACTCATAGGGGCTCTAAAACTGACACCCCGGCAGATCCAAGAAGTTTTCCGTACGCTAGGTCATCTATTTGATACCACCGAAGAAAATAGAGGACGTCTCTACTGGTGCCTAGGGGTTGGGTCAATCGCAATGGCAGTATTTAAAATTGGCGCCCCAGACAAATTTCATGCTCTGGGGGGCGAGCGACTGGATGCCGGGGAGGCACTGCAGTTTATAAAGAATTCTATCGGCCAAAGCTATCCAGAGTGGTGGTTTGCAATTTTTCTAACTGGTGGAGGCTTATATGCAAACGAAGGAGAGGTACCTGAAGATGTGATGAAGCGCGCAGGATTGACTGATGATCAAAGTCATTCCTCACACGGAGATCTGAGTCATTTCAGGAGCGGCTGGGGCCGGCGGAGCTCAGGTAGATTTAAGGAGATCTATGAAAAAATACAACAAGTGTCTCAATGGAGCTAGATAACGGTGCGATGAATAAAAAATTCTGGGTTGTGGGGATAGCGTATGGCTACGCTACTTGTTGGATTTGATTCCGCGTGGACGGTCCACAACACCGGTGCCTTAGTTGGGATCCTCCGCTCAGATGATGGAGAGATTCAGGAGTTAGGTTTACCGCTGGCGGTGAATTACCGTGAAGCTGAGCACGCGATCATCGAGTGGCAGGCACATCATGCACCCGCCAATACAATTGTGATGCTAGACCAGCCCACGATCGTGAGTAACGCTGCCGGTCAAAGGCCCGTTGAGAATTTAGTAGGATCACCGGTAGGTCGTCGGTACGGCGGCATGCAGCCGGCAAGCCGAGCGAGGAGGGACATGTTTGGGGCGGATGCACCCGTATGGTCATTTCTGGCACGGTTTGGCGGGCCAGCGAATCCCCTCGGATCTTTCACAGGGACGAGGGTTCTTGAGACCTACCCAGTCCTGACAATGATCGCTCTTGGCTGGACTCTGAATGACTCACGCCCTACAGGTCGACTGCCCAAGTACAATCCTAACCGGAGGAAGACGTTTTCTATCTCAGATTGGAGGAAGGTCTGCCAGCTTGTATCGGACGCCTTTAGAGAGCATGGAGTTCCTAGGCTCGTCGATTGGCTTGATGAGTGTGCTCTCAGCAGCACGGTACGGAAACCCGACCAGGACCGCCTAGATGCCTGTCTCTGCTTGCTTGTCGCTTTGCACCTTGTTGAAAATCAGGTGTGCCTGATGATAGGCGACCTGGATACGGGCTTTATAGTAGTGCCTTACGGGGACCATCTCTCCGAGGAGCTGAAGACGCGCTGCGAGCAAACGGGTCGCGAGCCATCGGAATGGTTGCGGTCATTTCGTCTTACGGCGGGCACAGGCCCAAACGCTTGAATTGCGCTTAGAAGGGCATGGTGACCCAGTGAGCCACCAAGAGCGCGACGAAGCACGTTGCGCCGGTCAACATGACCCTGTCGTAGCATTTGATAGCCAACTTCACTGGAGGGTGGCTCAGGATCTTGATCAACATGATTCGGCATCGCCTTTTTGGGTTGGGATGCCAGATACCATACCAAGCATGCTGAGCATTTTCTGAAGTGGTTATGTGATGGCAGACCCCCTTTGTCTGGCGAGCCACTGCTGATGCTGCTATCGTTGGTTCCAGCTGAGTGTGAGCATCTCAAAGGTCAATTGAACCCGAGCCAGAAAGACAAGTGACGGTATATTTGGCGGTACAAGGCGTGGGATAACCTATAATAAATTCTATTAAATCATGTTGTTATATTTAATATTCAACTCCCGCCGCCTCCACCAACTTCAAAGGGGTCGCCTGAAAAGGCCACCCCTTTTCTGATTTGTGCTGACGGAAAAGGCGAAGGGTACACCCCATTAGCGCTCAGCCCAGCCCCCGTTTTCTGCCATGAAGGCATCCATTTCCCCGACGAGAAAGTCGATCCGATCCGGTGGGTAGCCGTTGTCAATCAAACCCCGGATGTATTCGTCCCTGGTGGGACGCACCGGATCGCCTGACGAGGACGACTGCGTACCACTAACCGGGTGACTCTGCGCGGTGACACTCGCACCGAAGCGCTCGACAAGCTGATTGGCCTGTCCGCAGGCCAATATCTTCGGTTTGCACACCTTGAGACACGCGCGCGGCTGATTTCTGTCAATCCGGCATTCGCAGCTGCAGACGGGCAACTCGGTGATTTCACTGACGGGTAGCATTCCTACACTGTAGCCGCTGCCTGAGCCGCTGATCGTGGACGGATCGATACCGGTAAGCGCTTCGGTATCGAAATTCCGTGCCGCTGGAAAAACCTCGTAGAGATCCGCCATCGCATTGCCATCTCCGCCCCCCAACACCGAATACACTGTGACGCGCTTGTCGCCCTCCCAGGGCGCAGTTATCGCAAAGCGCCCTTGTATCTGGCGCTGCACCGGAAGCGCCTGGTCGTCACCAAATGCGGTAAAATCGACGCTCGATAGATCGGTGAGCTGACCGGAGAAACTGCCGCGCAACACAGATGGTGTGAACTCTTCGATCGTCACCGTGCCGGTGTGCGGGAAAAGGCGCCCGCGACCGGGCACGAGATCCGCTGGCCCTCGCGCCTCAAATTCACCACGGCCTTTTCCACCATTCACGCCAATTATTGCTTCCGTAAAGGTACCAGTGAATCCGTAGTCGATGGCCGGGATCCGGATATGCACATACGACCCCTCCATGTCGGCGGCCTCACCAAATGCGTCCCGCAACCCCCTGTCTGTCGCAAACGCGCCGTTGTCTGCCATGGCAATAAACTGCGACATCACCTGCGCAAGGCCACCCCCGGTTCCGGTCGTCTGGAATCCATCGGCAAATGCTCCAGGCATCAGCGTCAGGTGAATTGAAGTCGTCGGCCCACATCCGGATTCCGCGAAGGCCTGACCGACACAACCGCGCACCTCATAGTTGTGGGACACGCCAACACTGTTGGAGCTTCTGTTGCTCAGGGTATCCAGTCCCTCGGCAAACTCTTTAGCGGCCTGTTCCCGCGTTCGGTCGCGTGCGAGGGGCATCGCCGCCGGGGAGGCGGCGGAGCCGCCCCTGGCCGAAGCGACCTGCCGGGGCTGAGTCATATCGCTTTCCCAGAAATCAGATGACGCATTCAGCGAAAGCAGGACTTTGCGGGTCTTTGTGGGGTTGGCGGCCACGTTGGAAATAATAAACACGGCCGGTTCACCGGCCTCCACACTAAAGCGCCAATGCCCTAGGTAGCCGCCACCGGGTAACGGTGCCACCAGAACCGGGCTGCCAACTTTGGCACCACCAAGGGTGCCGATGCGCAAGGCCGCCAGGGCATCGGCATCGCCAGAGTGAATCTGCAGCGAGAGCCCGGCCTGACCCTCGCCCCAGACTTTCACCGTGAAGCAGCTTGCCGCGTTGGCATCGACGACCAGCTCGATATCGGCCGAGATCGACGTTGCTGTGAGATCAGCCGACCGCGCACACCCGCCAAACACGAAGTTGCGCCAGTTTATTTCGGCGTTGTCCGCACCGTGCTCGGGCTCCTTCGTCAGGCGAACAGGCACATAGGCCGCGAAAGTTGATACGAAATTGGCATAGACACGATCGAGGCCATAGCCCAGAACGTTCCGAAGGCCCTGATCGGCCCACAGCAGGTCTGCGTCCAGCGACGCGCTCGCCGGGTACGGGTGTTGGAACATGTCAACGAGATAGCGATAATCGGGCTCAATGGGCTCGATACCCGCCCGGCCATTCTTCTTCGACGCTGCGAAAACCTCCCCCACGTAGCGCCAGAACGAGGCTGTCAGATAATCGGCCTTCGGCACCCGGGTTGCAGCGATGTCCTGCAACGGGGTGTAGTAGGGACGAGCCCCCAATCGGTATCCATCCTGGCTACCCGCATAGGGGTCCTTGCGCAGGATTTTCTGGAGCATGTGCATCCCCATGGCCTGCGCCTGACCTTCAATTATCCAGTCGTTCTGAATGACGTTTGCGCTAGGTTGATAGGCGCGCTGCACAAGGTGGAAGAGCTCATGGGCCAGGTGTTCGTAGGTTCGATCCAGGGGAACACCGTCCTTCTGAAACGATCGCGACGCATCGATCTGCATTTCTGTTGTAGCGTCGGATTTGCGGCGTACGCGGAACGATGACGTATCATGATCGTCATAATCGAAAAAGTGAACTTTATAGGCCTCTCCCCCCGACACACCTTCCACCCGCTCAAGCTCCGGCGCACGAAAGCCCATGCCTTCGTAGCGCTCGGCGACTTCGGTGAGAAACACCTCCATGTCCGTCAGCGCTGTCTGCTCATCATCAGTCAGCTGATGGTGAGATTGCAGGCTGTCCGGCAGCATGCTGTAGGGATCTGACTGGACGATCAGGAATTCCTTCGTCGGCCACCCGGATGACTGCGCACGGGACGCTGAGGTCACGGCAAAGCAAAGCAGCAGCGCGACACTGAAATACAGCAACCTGTTGAAATACATCGTCCTTCCCCCCCGCCACCACTACGCACGCCGAATCAGCTCATCAGGCCAAGCCCTACAGCCTGTACCAGCGATCTAGCGGTCCCGGGGCGCAAACCCGCACAGGAAGTATAGACTGCGTTTTCTAGGCTCGCCGCGGTGGCTCAATGCCCTCTCAACTCAAACAAGAGCGTGCCGGCGGCCACAGCGGCAAGTGACTGACGTCAGCGAGAGCGGTATGGTGCGTGGGACGTTACGCCGGCCGGCCAGAGTCGTCGTAGTACGTATGGCCTTTCCCTCGCAAACAAAGAAAATTGAACTACCCGAGGGTATTATCTCATTCCTCCCGCCTGCCGCTTGCTTTAGACAAGTCAAGACGCCACCGTTCAAGAGACCATAATTCGAATAAGAAAACCCATGCCAAACAATCCCCAGGATGAGCGCGCAATACTCAATACCCTGAGTGAATTCCCACGGGTGGTCGACCGTAACGAGTGGCATCGTGTTGGCGAGGTTTTTGCCAAAGACGTGTGCTTCAATTACGGAGATGGCCGGGATCAACAGGGCATCGACGCTTTACTGCAACAATTCCGCAGCTTCCATGATCGCTGCAGCGCCATGCAGCACCTGATCGGTAGCGTCCAGTTAGAGCTCGACGGCGACAGCGCCGTGACCCGGGCCTATGTACAGGCCCGCCACCAAGGCAAGGGACATTACGCCCAGAGCTTCTACGATACCCACGGAGAATACACGGACCAGTGGGCTCGCAGGCCCGAGGGCTGGCGCATCGTACGGCGGGATGCCACCTGGATAATGTCCAGCGGCGAATCCAGGGTGCTGTTTGGTCCGGAAGCATAATCTGCGGTGCACCAAGAGTTTCAAAGGCAGCTACTACGACCATGCCTTTGTCGAAAGCGTCTTCCAGTCGCCCAGCGTATAGGCCAGTCCACAGGAAATTGTCATGCATAACAACAACACAACCGACCAGACCGAGACCACCAATCTCATGACTCCCGTCAAGGGACTGCTGGTGCTACTGGGCATCATCATTGTGGTCGCGGGATTCATCGCTCTCAATACGGCGCTCGGTATACACGAGTTCTGGGCCGGATTCTTGTTCCTGCTCTACTGGGCGGGAATCGAGCATTTCGCCTGGGACAAACTGGCCGCTTGTGTGGCGGGCGCCATTGTGGGATTACTGATGGCGTGCTTAGTGTTCGCTCTGCCCCGCTGGTTAGGTGATGCCGGCGGGTTGGTCGTTCTCGCTCTCATCCTGGTGTTGATCTACTGTCAGGTGATGGGCTGGCTGCCGGTGGCAATTAACCTGACCACCATGCTGTTCCTCACCGCCGGTACGATTCCGGCCGTGCAAGAAAGCGTCAACTTTGCAGATGCCTTCATCTCACTGGGGTTGGCCTTCATCTACTTCATCGGCCTGGTGTGGGTCGGCATGCGAGTGATGGCAATGAAGGCAGCAACACCGGCTAACCAATAGAGCGCCCGCGCCAGACCACCATCGTGGCCTGGCAGGTTCGAGAGTGTGTGCGTAACTCAATCCAACCGCATGCTCTCTACCAACTCCTGCAGTTTACCGTCAGCGCGCATCGTCTCAATTTCAGCCCGCAGTTTCTCCGCCGCCTCAGGGCTCTCGGCGCCCAACAGGAATCGGACCGGCTCGTCGCGCAGCACCGCGCCATCCGCACGGTCGAGCCTGTTGTGGCGGATCATGCCTTTAAGAGAGTCCACGTATTCCTGACCGCGCTCGGAGTAGTGCAGCAAGCCATCTGCCAGGGCCAGCGAAGACAGCGGTTCGCCGCGTGCGCGCATTTCGGCCCGCAGGTCCCTGAAGTCCTCATAGGCGGGGTGGGACATCAGGTTGATGAAGTAACCGCGCACGCTGTCGAACGGCCAATCGAAAGCCTTGATTGCGTAATCGCCCTTGTAGGCGCGGTGCTCTTTGGCCTTGATGCCATCGCCCTGGTAAGTCCATTGACCAAAGAGGGAGTTGCCCTGCACCGCGAAGCGGGAGGTGCCATAGCCACTTTCGTAGGCCGCCTGCCCCAGCGCAAGACCGGCAGGTACGGTATCGACACGATACAGCAGACCGTCGATCATGCCTTTTAGCTCCGGGGTATTCTGTTGCAGTGCCGCCAGGTGCTCCTCAGTCTCGCCAGGGAGCAACAATGCCAGCCGCCGCAGCAGCGCCAGGCTCTGCTCCGACACCCGATCATCGCTGGCCAATTCCTCCTGCGCTTTTTCCAGCCCGGTGCGGAATTCCATGACCATGTGGTTGGCATGCGTTACCAGCGGCAGCATCAGGCGATAGAACAGCGCCTTTTTCTGTTGCACAGGAATATTCTTCGACGCCTCTTGCCAGTTCGGCTTGATCGCAGTGATCAGCAGGTGCGGCACTGCCAGCGGCTCGTCGGTTTTGGGTTCGCCCCACCAATCCTCCCGCTCAAGCAACGCAACCATGTCTTGTACCGAAGAGGCAACGAGCACCTCACTGGTGTTTATCACAGGTGCATCTGCGTGGGCCGGAGTCGCTGCTGGCGTCGACACCTGAGCGGCTGATTTGGAGGCTGGTGTGGAGGCCTCTACGGGTTCATCACCGCCACAACCGGCGAGCAGTGCGAGGCTGGTCAGCAAGAGCATCACGCGAACAGGCATATAGGTTCTCTCATGGCGGTAGACGAGTAAAGATTATGCGCGCCACAGGGCCTCGGAAGTCAACCCCGGCCGCACGGCTCAATGAACTACCCAGAAATGCATTATTATAGGCGTGTATACCCAACCGGACATTAAGCACCTCATCAACCCAATGAGCGACGACGACGAAATTCAGGGACAGAAACGCATGGGGCTTGGCATGCAGGCTCTGGCATGGGTGGTTCTGCTGGGACTGGGTGTTCTGTATTTCAGCGACGTGCTGGAACGGCAACTCAACCCGAACCAGCGCCCCGAGACCCTTTACGCTGAGGACGGCGTCCGCGAGGTGACATTGCAGCGCAACCGGTACGGGCACTATGTCACCAGCGGTGAGATCAACGGGCAGCCGGTCACCTTCCTGCTGGACACCGGAGCCACCGGGGTGGCGATTCCGGAGGGGCTGGCCAAGCGTCTCGGGCTACAGCGAGGTCGAGCCTACCGCACGCAAACCGCTAACGGTACGGCAAAAAGCTACGCCACCGTGTTGGACGAGGTGGCCGTCGCGGACATACGGCTCCCCGATGTTCGCGCCGGCATTGTGCCGGGTTTGCAGACCGATGAGGTCCTGCTCGGCATGAGTTTCCTCAAACACCTGGAATTCACACAGCGCGGGGACAGCCTGACACTGCGCCAGTACCCGGCCCTACCCTCCCGTTAAAACGCTCCAGGATAAGCCGGGTGGTCTTCGACGGCCGGCCGGAGCCACCCATGCTGCGTAACCCGCCCCCAACCGGTCTCTGGCGCTTGCCCCTAAACCGATAGCTCAAATGGCCGAACGGAGACGCACCGTGTAGTATTGAGAAAAAACAATGGCCATCGCCTATGCCTGTTCTCCAGTCCTTCACCAATCGCGCCGTTTTCCAGAGTCTGCGCAGCACCACCCTCACCATCACTGGCTCGGCTTGCACAATAGGCGGGCTCGTCGCCGACGTTCTGCAACCCATTGCCCCTTTTGCATCCTATTTGTTCGGCTTGTCCGCGCTTGGGTTTGTGCTGTTGTTTATTCTCTATCGCCGCGGGAACGAGGAGCTTCTGGGCGCCGTGGCCTTTACCGGTATAGCCGCCGGCGTATTTGGCCTGATTGTGCTCTTGCAGTCCGGGGAGGACGCGGAAGAAACCGGGTTTATCGCGGCAGCCGTCCCCGGCATCGCCGAATTACAGTCACGCCTCGGCATCATTGATGCGAAGCTCGACGGGATTGCCGAGGACACGCAGAGCCTGCGCGAAAGTACTGCGCGCCTTGAGGGTAGTTCCGCACAGGTGCTCCGAACCCTGGAAGAAATGCGGGATAACTTCGCCAGCGGCGGCGTGATCGACAACCCCCGTTCGCCGGAGGACCACTACCACAACGCGCGCCTGCAGGAACTCGGCGGCGATTACGCCGCCGCGCGACGCTCCTATATCAACTACTTCCGCAGTGATTTGCCACTTCTTGATCCACACCTCCGGTTTCTCGCCTTTTTGAAGGTACAGGAAGGTACTGCCGGTGCACGCGAGACCTACACTACACTGATGGCCGGCAAGGAGGACGGCATGCCCGCCTACGTACGCCTGCTGTTACTCGAAGCACCGCAGCGCGTGCTCGCGCTCGAAAAGCATGCCGGGCAGCACCCGGATTTCGCACCGGTCTATTATCATCTCAGTGAGGACGCGTCCGCGCGCCGCCTGGGCTTTCAGACGCTCGCTGATAAACGTGCAGAGCAACGCTACCTGCAGCAATTCCAGGCAGCCGATGAAGCCGGCGGTCTGCTTAAATACATGATCGATCAGGCGCTGGTTGAGCAATGGCGCAATGACGCCAGTGCGCGCCTGCAAGCGCTACACGCGTTGGGTGATGGCACCCTGGAGAACCCAGTATCCCTCTCCTTCGCCGTGAACAACGCCGGCTACACCGCCCAGGTGACTATCGCCGAGCCTGCTCTGGAGGTGCTCTGGAATCTGCAGGGCGGCCCTGAACCTCGCAGTACCGGAGACAGTGGCGTGATCAATCCGCAAACGGGCAAACCCATGCCCAACCTGTTCTTCAACCTGCCCGCCAGTCAACCCGACAGTACAATTGCAGTTCGCTACCGCGACCTCAGGGGCAGCTTGCAAGGACCCTACAGCTTCGAGTTCAAGGGAAAAAAACAGAGCGAAGATGCAAACCAGCGTGTGCTTGAGGCAACGACCACCAGTTGGGTCAGCTTCAGAGACTACGACGGCAAGCGTCTCCTGTATTTCACGCACCTGATGAGCTATCGCGGTAGCATCGAGAAGATTCAGTACGGATTGAACGCTGCCCAGCCGAACAAAAACTTTCGCTTTCCGCCCTGGCGCAAGCCCGGTCTGGCACCCATTGACGCCAAAACACCAGCGTATATTACGGTGCCCCGCAGCACGCGTTACGTCACCGTGCAACTGACTTACAAAAATGGCGAGAAATCCACCGTACAGCGCTTTGACTATCCCGGTTGATGCACCAGCCTGAGCCACAGGGGGAGCGAGTTTGACTGCAGAGGCACCCGGCCTGCGAACGCGGCTACAGACGGTTTTTGCCGGCAATAGAACGCTGCTCGGGCGTGCCTGCCAGGCCTTTATTCAAGCGTTGATCGTGCTGTCCATTGTGGCGTTTACCGTTGAAACGCTGCCCGATCTACCGCCAGAAGTACGCAGCAACCTGCACCGGTTCGAAGTGTTCGTGATTATCGTCTTTACCATCGAATACCTGCTGCGCCTGTGGCTTAGCGAGAGACGCCTCGCCTTCATGTTCAGTTTTCATGGCATCATCGATTTGCTGGTTATTCTGCCGTTCTATCTGCAGCTCGGACTGGACCTGCGCAGTTTGCGCATCCTCTGGCTGTTTCGACTTTTCCGCCTGTTCAAGCTGGTACGCTATGTGGACGCGGCCAGACGCATTGGCGATGCCTTTCGCCTGGTGCGAGTGGACCTCGCCGTGTTCGGCATTGGCGCGCTATTCGTGTTTTACCTCGCCGCGGTCGGAATCTACTTTTTTGAGCGCGACGCGCAACCCGACACCTTCGCCTCGGTGTTTCATTCTTTTTGGTGGGCACTGGCGACACTCACGACCGTGGGTTACGGGGATGTGTACCCCGTGACCGTGGGGGGCAAGATATTCACTTTTTTTACCCTCATGATTGGGCTTGGCGTGTTTGCCGTACCCACGGGACTGATCACCATGGCTATCGTCAGCACACGCGAGGCAACACTCAAGGATGATGCCAGCTGACGAAGCGTAGCGTATCAATATTGGAAAAACACCTGCCGCAGCCGGGCTTTGACACACCCTGCGACCCACAACACGGAGCTTTCACGATGAAATACCTCATTACCGCTTTCTTGCTGTGCGCCAGCACTGCCTCACTCGGGAACAACCTGGAGGCGCTGGTCGATGAGCTACAGAGCCGTGAACTTTCGCTGGAAACCATTGCGGCACTGGTACAGCTCGACAATCCCCGCTTGAAGGTTGGCTACGGCCTCTGTGAAGCTGCTGGGCAGCCTCTTTGCAAACCCGATGGCTCACTTGGCTATGGTTTATGTGAAGTGGCAGACGGCACCCTGTGCAAGAAAAACGGCAGCCTGGGTTACGGCCTTTGCATGCTGGCAGGCAGCAAGAACTGCCGCGAGAAAGGCAGCCTGGGCTACGGGTTGTGCGTTATGGCGGGCGAGAAGAACTGCAAGCCGTGAAGGTAGGGGGCGCAACGCGCGGCATGTAATTGGCCCATCTCCGGCGTGTCGACCCGAGCTATCGACTACCGGTCGGTGTCGGGCGCCAGTAACAAGAACAACATAAAAAACCCACAAACCGTACCGTAGCGCATGGCGCCGGCTATCGGCCCGGCACCTGCCTGACTTTGCCAGAGCATGAAATAGCCCTCGCCAATGACGATGAACAGTCCAAACCAGACCAGCATGCCCACGACACACGCGGCCACCGCCGGACGTGTTGCACCGGCAAAAACGTCAGGCGCGGCCAAGCGGCTTTTCAGCATCCTGTACACCCCGGCCGATGCGAGCACCGCAACAGCCGCCTCACCCGCAAGAATCATAGCCAGCACAGCAACGTGGAGAGCGTTTGAGGAAATCGGGGGACCATAAGGCGCGTAGTAAGGCTGATCCGCAGCGGAGGTGACCACGGCGACAAATCCCATAGCGGCCTGCAAATTCGCCAGGTTGCCAAACACATGCAACACGCCGAGCAGGGCCACAAACACGGCCGTCACAATCTTGAGTGTACGAAGCATTTTCTGTCTCCGGGATGCTCTATTGACAATGAAAGCCTAGACGCCGCTTCGCAGATCAGCCAGCCTGAATCGTGCCTGGGCCGTTAAGGCCCTGTGCGTGTGCACTGCAGCGTCTCGGCTGGCGATGCGCGACTTCGAGATGTAGGCCGCTCAAATCGCAGTCTGCCCACCATCAATAACCAGCGCCGAGCCGGTCACAAACCTCGCCTCGTCCGATGCGAGGTAAGCAACCGAGCCCGCAATTTCCTCCGCCTGGGCAAAGTAACTTGTCAAAGGCGACATACGACCGTACAGGGCAATGTCAGCACCTTCGGGTATTTGCAGGCCCTTGATCAACGGTGTATCCACCGCGCCGGGGCAAACCGCATTGACTCTCACACCCCGGCCCGCAAACTCTACCGCCAGTGACTTTGACAGCAAAAGCACCGCGCCCTTGCTGGCACAGTAAGCGCTGTTATAAGGCAGACCCTGCAGGCCAGCCGCTGATGAAATATTGACGATATTCCCGCCGGCCTCCAGCAAGTACGGCATGGCGGCCTGGCACAGCACAAACACCGAGCGTGTGTTCACCGTCATGACTCGATCCCATTCGGCCACACTGACGTCCGCAAAGTTCTTGGTGAGTACCATACCGGCAATATTGCACAGCACATCCAGCTTGCCGAACTCTGCCACGCACTGCTCAACTGCGGCGCGGCAGTCAGCTTCATCGGTAACGTCCAGCGCGCGGCTGTGGATATCCACGCCCTCTTCGCTGAGCTTCGCCACCTCCTCCGCCAGTTGCCCGGCATTGATATCGGCGGCGAAGATTTTTGCACCCTCGCGACCCAGTCGGGTCATGGTTGCCAGGCCAATGCCTGACGCTGCACCCGTCACGAATGCGACTTTGCCATCAAAACGTTGCATCTTTCACTCCTCTTATTGGTCTACTGTTGATCCGCTTCTTCCCGCAGGCGTATCGGCCCCACATTGGCAGGAAACTTGCCGGCCATACCCGCATAAAACTCACGAAAATACTGCATATCTGCCACCACACTTCCCGTGGTCACCAAAGCAGGCCCGAAGCCACCGCGCTTGCGGGAAAAGTCCAGAAACGAGGGGACTATGGGCACACTGGCCTGACGCGCGATGTGATAGAAACCGGATTTCCAGTACTCGGCTCGATCGCGTGTGCCTTCAGTGGGCACCACCAGCACAAGGCGCTCGCTCTGCTTGAACACGTCGACGAGTGATGCCACCAGATTACCACTGCGATGCCGAACAATGGGCAGCCCCCCCAACTTGCGCATGAACCAGCCCGCTGGCCACACGAACAGGCTGTGCTTGCCCATCCACCGCACCTGAATATCAAACGCTGCGGCGTACAACAGCATCAGCGGAAAATCCCAGTTCGAGGTGTGTGGCGCCGCAATGAGCACATAGCGCGCGTGCGCTGGCCGAACACCCTCAAGGCTCCAACCAGCCCTGCGCAGCAGCCAGCGGGCGATTTTCTGCTTCATGTCACTGGCACTCCCGGAGTGTATGCGGGTTGCGGCCCGACCGATTCGCGCCACATGGCAGCAGAAAAATTTCGTGCCTACGATTCTAGCAGACTCGCGCCATTTCCAAAGGCACTGGCCAGATAATTGCACTACCTGAGTGGCGCCCCGCGTCAGGGCATCTAGTATTGGAGTACTGCACACCCGAAACAATAAGGAGAAAAGGATGCAGACGTTTGGTTCAGCGACCCGTCGTGGCGGGTCACTTCTTGGCAGGGTATTGGTATTGACCGTCCTGCTCGCAGCTTGTAGCGATGGCACCGACCGCACTGACACGGGCGGGGAGCCCGACCTGCTGGGCGCGTTCGCCGTGTCAGTGCTTTCCAGTGCACCCGAGATGGTTAGCGGGGGTGAGGCACGGGTCGGCATTGAAGTGCCCGAGGCACTGCCACTGGCAGATGTGGTGGTCATGCTGGAGGGCGAGGATGTCAGCACGCAGTTTACTGCCCGCACTGTAGGCCATGGCCTGGAAGGCCGCGTTGGCGGCCTCATGGAGGGTGACAACGTCCTCGATGTGACCAGCGCCGAGGGGAACGTGACCGCCGCCAGTGTCACTCTGGTCAATCACCCCGCCAGCGGCCCGATTTTTTCGGGGCCCCAACAGGAACCGTTTTTCTGCGCCACCGATGGCCACCTGGAAGACCTTGAGCTGGGCCCGGTCATTGATGAGAACTGCAGCGTGGAGACAGTGGTCAGCTACAAGTACTTGAGCGAAACAGGCGGCTGGATGGACTACCCGGAAAGCGGAGACCGGCCTGCCGATGTCGCGACGACCACCACACTGGATGGCGAGGAGGTCGACTTCATCGTGCGCTGGGAACGGGGAACCCTGAACCGCTTCCTCTATTCCATTGCCATGCTGTCGCCGGCACCGGATGAAGCCGGCAACGCCGACTTGAGCGCCTGGAACAAGCGCCTGATCTATTACTTCCAGGGCGGCGTGGCCATCGGCCACTACCAGGGCGGCCCCAGCCGTAGCCGCGCACTGTATACCGACGGCCTCGCCGCCGGGTATGCCGTGGCCTATTCTACCGGCACGAAAACGGGCACCCACTACAACCTGGAGCTGGGCGGTGAAACCGCCCTCATGGTGAAGGACCGCTTCATCTCTGCCTACGGGGTACCTGACTACACGGTGGGTGTGGGCGGGTCCGGTGGCGGCATTCAGCAGTACGTCTACGCCCAGAACCACCCCGGCCTGATTGATGCCGGCGTACCGCAGTACTCCTATTCCGATATGGTGACACAGACCATTCACATCGGTGACTGTGAGCTCATAGAGCGCTGGATAGACCTGCAGCTGCGCGATGACCCTGGCGGCAAATGGGCCGACTGGAACAACCGCAGCTGGTTGATCGGCCTGAATGCCAACAACGAGGTGCCCAATGATGTGGTGAGTTTCGGGCTCACACCCTGGGTGCCACAGGGGTCCAGCGAATGCACCGCCTCCTGGCGCGGCCTTTCACCCCTGGCGCTTAACCCGCACTTTGGCGAGGCACCCGGGATCACACCCGAGCAACAGACCGAGGTCGAGTGGACGCACTTCGCCGATGTGATCAACATTTACGGACGCGCCGAAGACGGCTTCGCCGCCACCACCTGGGACAACGTGGGTGTGCAATACGGCTTGCAGGCGCTGCTCGATGGCAACATCAGCCCCGCCGAGTTCATCGACCTCAACTGGAACGTCGGCAGCTGGAAGAATGAACCGGAGATGGTACAGGAGGGGTGCCCCTTCATTATCGATTTGTGTTTCGCGCTGGACGACAGCGAGCCGCTCTACCCGAACCAGATCGACCCGTGGAGTTGGCGCAACGCCACCACGGCGACGGAGGATGAACCCGCCGCGCGCAAACGTGCCGACCCGGGCGCCATCCAGGCCGCTTTCGATTCCGGCATGGTGCAACGGGGCGAGGCCGAAATACCGTTCATCGACCTGCGTCATTACCTGGAAGACGAGCTGGATATGCACAACACGATTCAGTCCTTCGTCACGCGCCAGCGCCTGCTCAATCACGACGGTGACGCCTCCAACCAGGTTATCTGGTTTATCGACCGCAATCCGGACGGCAGCGACTACGACAACACCATGCAGGCGTTTGCCGTACTGGATGAATGGATGGCCAACATCCAGGCCAATCCGGACCGTTCCGTAGCGGCCAACCGCCCCGCGAGCGCCGTGGACAGCTGCTTTGACAGCGCTGGCGAACTGATTGCCAGTGGCGATACCGTGTGGGATGGCATACTCGACGATAAACCCGCGGGCAGCTGCACCGAACGCTTCCCCACCTACAGCACCTCCCGCATTGTGGCGGGCGCGCCGATCACGGGCGATGTCTTCCGCTGCTCCCTGCAGCCGCTGGATGACGCGATCGACGCCGGCGTGTACGGCGACTGGATGCCGTCAGCCGACGAGTACGCACAGTTGCAGGCCATCTTCCCGGGCGGCGTCTGCGACTACAGCGTTCTCATGCTCGACTAACCCCCCACCACTGGAGCCGCTGCACCCACCGGGCGCGGCTCCCACCATTTCCTTCCCGCCGCCTCACACTGTGGCCGCTAACGGCCCCTGAGAACTGTCGCGGCGCGCACCGCGATTTGCGGTATGCTGGCCCCTGCATTGCACACCACACTGACAGGAGTCTCGCGAGTGGATCAGAATCTGCTGTATATCATCGCCGCCATACTGGTACTGGGCGTGGGCGCCCAATGGCTGTCATGGCGGCTCAAGCAGCCCTCCATCCTCGCGCTGCTGGTCCTGGGCATTGTCGCAGGGCCCGTCACCGGGTTGCTACGCCCCGACGAACAGTTCGGCGACCTGCTGTTCCCCATGGTGTCTCTTGGCGTGGCCCTGGTGTTGTTTGAAGGCGGCATGACGTTGAAGTTTCGCGACCTGAAAGGTCACGGGCGCGTAGTCACCAACCTGGTCAGCTGGGGCGCGCTGCTCAACTGGTTGCTGATGGCCGCAGGCTGCTGGCTGCTGGCTGGCTTTTCCCTGCCAATTGCCCTGCTGTTTGCAGCACTCGTGGTTGTGACGGGCCCCACTGTCATCAATCCCCTGCTGCGGACCATGCGCGCCAAGCCGGAAGTCAGCCAGGTACTGCGTTGGGAGGGTATTCTGATTGACCCGGTGGGTGCCCTGCTGGCCGTGCTGGTGTTTCAGTATATTCTCTCGGGTGCCGAGTCCTGGGTGGTGTTTGCGAAGAGCATTGGCGTGGGCTTGATAGCGGGACTCGTCGGCGCTGTCAGCCTCGGCTTCGTGTTGCGCAAGCACTGGGTGCCTGAATACCTGATCAACGTCGTCACCCTTGCCTGGGTGGTCATGATGTTTGCCGGCAGTGATTATATCGCCCATGAGTCCGGCCTTTTGACCGTCACCGTCATGGGTATCTGGCTGGGCAACATGAAGGAGGTCGGGGTCAGCGAAATTCTCAGCTTCAAAGAGAGCCTCTCCGTTCTGATCATCTCGGTGCTGTTCATCGTGCTGGGCGCACGCGTTGACCCCATGGACATCGTCGCCACCGGCTGGAGCGGCGTAATGGTCCTGCTTGTCGTGCTGCTGGCGCGGCCTGTGGTGGTGTGGGCATCAGCGCTAGGGGGCAACTACAGCTGGCGCCAGAAGGCGCTGTTGAGCTGGGTGGCACCGCGCGGCATCGTAGCCGCCGCGGTCTCCTCACTGTTCGCGCTGCGGCTGGAAGATGTGGGCTATCCCGGCGCATCGGATCTGGTGGCGTACACATTCCTCGTGATCATCGCCACCGTGGTGCTACAAAGCCTCACGGCCGGAGCCGCAACCCGCGCCCTCGGTCTTGCCGAGGCGGAGCCCAATGGCGTCCTGATAGTGGGTGCGAACGGCGTGGCTCGGGCAATAGCGCAAGCTCTGGTGAAGCAGGGATTCCGTGTCAAGCTCGCCGATACGTCCTATGAGGAAATTCGCAGCGCCCGCATGGCCGGGCTGGAAACCTACTATGGCGACCCGATTTCCTCGCACGCCGACCAGTATCTGGAACTGGTGGGTATCGGCCGCCTGTTCGCCATGTCACGGCGCGCACGCTGGAATACCCTCGCCTGCGTGAAATACCGTGGCGAATTCGGTCCCAAGCGGGTTTTCAGCCTGCGCAACGCGGAAGAGCGCGACGTGAGCGACCGCGAGCGCCCGGCTGACGAGTTCCGCGCACCGCGCCTGTTCGGCAACGACATCACCTACCAGAAGCTGGCCAGCCTGCTGGCCCGCGGCGCCGAAATCCGCGCCATCAACCTCAACGAGGAATTCGACCTCGCCGCCTACAAGGAGAAGAACGGCAGCAGCATCCTGCCCATGTTCACCCTCACCGCAGACGGCAAACTGCGCGTCATCAATGACGATGCCCCCGTCGAGGAGATGTCCGAGGGCAAGCTGCTGGCGCTGGTCTGGTCCGTGGAGGGCTGAAGCCACGGAACCGGGCCACTGGCAGAGAGGCCCCGCTGCATGCTGACATTGCAGGGCGTTGCCGGCTCGCCGCGGCGCCGAAAGCGGCTTTAGGTACAAATAATAATACGAATAGTTCTCACTTGTATTTACAGGGCATTCGTCTCGCACTACTATGCTGACTCGATTTTGTCTAACTCAAAGGGAGTACTTTTCGTGTCAGCCTCAAAAACAGAACAACCAAGCCGTTCGCGATTACTCGGCTCAAGCGCCCTGATGATGGCCCTGTCGCTGTCCGCACAGGCGCAAACGCAGCCTGGTGAAACCTGCACCGACGCCAGCGGCAAGTCGCAACCCTGCCCCCTGGCGAGCAGCGTTGCAGAAGCCAGCAAGGAAATCGAAGTGGTCGAGGTTTTTGGTGTATCCGGCACCCGCTACCTCGCAGAGCGCTCCGGTGACCAGCGCCGCGCGGCGGACCTCGCCGGCACACCGGCCACACTCAACATCCTCACCCAGTCGCAAATCCTCGATTCGGGCAAAACGGACCTGAAGGAAATCCTCAGCAGCCAGGCGGGTGTGACCCTGGGCACCGGGGAGAACGGCAATGCCTTCGGTGACCGCTACATCATTCGCGGCCACGAGGCACGCAGCGATGTGTTTGTTGACGGGCTGCGCGACCCGGGCATGACCACGCGTGAAAGCTTTGCCACTGAACAAGTGGAAATTGCCAAGGGCCCCAGCGCGACGTTCGCCGGACGCGGCACCTCCGGTGGTGCCGTGAACAGCATCACCAAGGGTGCGTTGCTCGGCGAATCATTCAACATTCTCGATGCGGGTGTGGGTACCGATGATCACTACCGCCTAACCTTCGACAGTAACCTGAACCTCACCGCGGACACAGCGCTTCGCCTCAACCTCCTCACCGGCTCGGAAACAGTGCCTGATCGCGATGGCGCCGAGCGGGATCGCCAGGGCGCGTTGCTGGCCATCAATCATGCACCCAGCGAGCGCTGGAGTCTGGCGGCAGATGTGTACTATCTCGATGCAGAAGATGTACCGGACCTGGGCAGCTATTTTGACCGCGACGCCCGCGAACCCGTGGAAGATATTCCGGTGTATGCGCAGGCGGAGGATTTTCTCGACAGTGAGGCACTGTCGTTAACGCTGCGCGGCGAATACACCTTCAATGAAGACACCAGTATGTACGCCGCCGTGCGCACCGGCGACACCGAAAACGGCTACCTCGCGACCGGGGCCCGCGGCACCACCCGTGACCCCAGCGACCCGGAGGCACCGGGCGCCGACACCATTTCTCTCAGCACCCACCAGGGCTGGCAGGATGTCGAGTACAGCGCCGCCCAGTTCAACCTGATCCACAGCATCGACAACGGCGGCATTCGCCAGCGCTGGGTATTTGGTGTCGATTATATTGATGAGCAAGTCGACAACGGCGTCTACGATGTTGAAACCCTGGGCAACCCCAATTGCCGGGTATCCGGCCGGGGTGGCGTGAGCGACGGATACTGTGTGCTCGACGGCAATGGCGCGCTATACAGCAACGCCAACACCCTGCTGCAGAGAAGCTATAAACGCGGCGAGAGTGACGCTGCCATGGACATCCAGACGATTTCCGCCTACGCCATGAACACGCTCACATTCAACGAGCACTGGGAGCTGTTCCTGGGCCTGCGGCAAGACTGGTTCGACTACAGCAATGCGGTGACAAGCCGCGGTGAAGCGTCCACCTACGACTACTCTGATACCCTGACCAACGGCCACGTCGGTCTGGTATACAACATCACCGAATACGGCAATGTGTATGCCACCTACAGCACCGCGAGCAACATCAACGGTGGCGAGTCCGACCTCGGCGCGAACTGCGGTTACGGCGGGCTTTGCGGTTCTCCTGAGCAGGTCGCGCAATCCGATCCGGAGCACGTGGAGAATATAGAGGTGGGCACCAAGTGGCAGTTCTTTGACGAGAAACTGCTGGCCACGGCGGCCCTGTTCCAGATCACCAAGAGTGACGTACACGAGAGTGTGGGCGATGCCTACTCCAACCTCGGCACGCTGAATACCGGCGAAAACGAGGTTCGTGGCGTCGAATTCTCGCTGTCTGGCTCCATTACCGAAGCACTCAGCGTGCAACTCAGTGCCGCGCTGATGGACTCGGAAGTCACCGGCTCCTTCGATCCGGCCAACGTTGGCCTGGCGCTGTCCAACTTTGCCGACGACAGCCTGTTCCTGCAGCTGCGGTATCAACCCAACGACTCCGTGGCTTTCGGTGCCAGCTACACCTACAAAAGCGAAATGTACGGTGGCCAACCCGATTCGGCGGCGGGCTACGACGCAGAAAACGGTCAGTACAGCATCGTGGTGCCCTCCTATGGCGTGGTTGACCTCTTTGCCAACTGGTTCGTCACCGACGACCTGAACCTCAGGCTGAATGTGGGCAATGTGACCGACGAAGCCTACTGGACCGCCGCATACCGCTCAGGCTCTTTCATGTATATTGGTGACGCGCGCACAGTGCGCGCTTCAGTGGTGTACGAATTCTGACAGGAGAGCGGTATGCTCATCATCCCCGGACTACTCTCCAGGGAAGAAGTCCTTCATTTCAGGGCACGGTTGCAAACCGTGCCCTGGCTGGATGGCCGCAGCACGGCGCTGGGCATGTCGGCAGACGTCAAACGCAACCAACAGGCCGATGCGGCGAACGCCACGGTGCGCACGCTCGCCAACACGCTGCTGGCACGCTACGGCGAGACGCCGACACTGGTTTCCGCAGCCCTGCCCCAGCGTATCTTTCCCCCCTGTTTCAACCGCTACGGCATCGGTGAGACCTACGGTCTGCACGTTGACGGTGCCATCATGCGTATTCCTGACACCAGTGACGTCATGCGCAGCGACGTTTCCATGACGCTCGCCCTGTCTGACGCCGAGGAATTTGACGGTGGCGAACTCGTCATCGCAACCGACTTCGGTGAGCAGCGTGTGCGCCCCCGCGCCGGTGATGCCGTGGTCTACCCCTCGAGCAGCCTGCACCGGGTGACCCCCGTCACCCGCGGTGAAAGGTTGGCCGCCATATGCTGGATACAAAGCCTGGTGGCAGATACGCAGCTGCGCCAGACCCTGTTTTCCCTCGATCAGTCGATTCAGGGCCTGATTGATGTCGAGGGGGTGCCACGGGAGCGGTTGGATGCCCTGCACCATGTTTACCATAACCTGATCAGGCAATTTGCACTGGTCTGACTTCGCGAGGCAGAGATCATGGATATGCAAGGCAAACACGTCGTCATTACCGGCCCCACAGCCGGCATCGGACGCAGCGCAGCACTCAAGCTCGCTGGGCAGGGAGCGGTACTCACCTTGCTCTGTCGCAATCCCCAGAAGGCGGAAGCATTAAAGAAGGAAGTGGTCGCAGCCGGGGGTAAGGATGTGAATGTCGTCGCGCTGGATATGACCAGTCTTGCCAGCGTGCGCCTGGCGGCACACAACTGCCTTGAGCTGGGCAGGCCCATCGACGTGCTCCTCAACAACGCGGGCCTAATGAATACCCGCCGGCGCGTATCAGCTGATGGCTACGAGGAGACGTTGGCAGTCAACCATTTCGCGCCCTTCCTGCTCACCGGTCTGCTTCTGCCCGCGCTGCAGCAAGCGCCGCGGGCGCGTATCGTGAATGTGGCCTCCGCCGCACATGCGTTTGTACGCGGCATGAACTTCGATGACATGCAGGCGGAAAAGAACTACAAGGCCTTTCGCGAATACGGACGCTCCAAGCTGGCAAATATCCTGTTTACGCGCAGCCTGGCACAGCGACTGGCGGGTCAGCCGATCACAGTGAACGCACTACACCCCGGTGCCGTGGCCACGTCTCTGGGGCAGCAGAACGAGGGCTTCCTGAAATCTATCGCGCCCGCCATCATGAAGATTTTCTTTCGCTCGCCCGACCAGGGCGCGGAAACGTCTCTCTACCTGTGTACCAGTGACGATGTCGCCGACGTCAGCGGT
Source organism: Haliea salexigens DSM 19537 (assembly GCF_000423125.1). Classification (GTDB taxonomy): domain Bacteria; phylum Pseudomonadota; class Gammaproteobacteria; order Pseudomonadales; family Halieaceae; genus Haliea; species Haliea salexigens. Next base: position 36,162 of record NZ_AUHJ01000006.1, on the reverse strand, counting down.
GATTATTTCGCCAACTGTAAAAAGGTGCGCCCGCGTGCCTGGGCACGTGACGATGCCGCGGCCGCCCGGCTCTGGACTTACACAGAAGAGTGTACGGGTTTCACCTATCCGCTGTGATACGCGAAGAATATTCGACATCGATCGTGCACAACGTACACCGGCAGGAGCAGCAAAGACCATGCGGCCCAGCTGCCCCTGCCGAGAGGGGAGATGAGTGGTGCTAGAGCCGGAAGCGCGCGCCCACTTCGAACGACCGCTCGGGACCGACGTAGATGCCCTGGCGCAGGCCCGTGATATAGCGTTCATCGGTGAGGTTCTTTACGGCACCGAACAGCGTCAGTGAGTTGCTGATTTCGTACTGCGCCATGAAGTCGAGCAATGTATACGAGGGCATCTTGCCGCCCCAGATACCGCCCGCCGCGTCGCTCGGGATCTCCACCTGGTTGCTGGCATCGCCAAACTGCGAGCCGCGGTAGTGGGCCGTCAATGCGGCCTGCAGCTTGTTACCGCTGTAGTTCAGCGCAAGGTTGGCCAGGTGCTCGGGGGCGTACGGCAAGCGGTTGCCGGCAAACTCCCCGGTTTCGAACTCGGATTCAGGCACCCAGGTTGCGTTGGCATCAACACTGAAACCGCCACCGAGCTCGTAGCCGAGCACCAGCTCCATACCCTGGTGGGTGGTTTCACCAGCATTTGACTGGGAAAGATTCGGGTCGCTGTTGCCGGTCACCACCTGGTTGTCGAAATCCATGTAGAAAGCGGCGACTTCATAGCTCAGCTTGCCCTGCAGGCCACGTATGCCGGCCTCGTAGTTGTTGGAACGTTCTCCATCGAGGTTCTGGTCGGCAAGGCCATCCAGGGCCACACCGTTGGCAGCCGGCGAAAACGCGCGATACACGCCACCGTAGAGTTGCGCCGTGGGGGTCAATTCGAAAGTAGCGCCAACACCGGGCAGAACCTCGGTATTGGAGGTTTTGGCCGAGGCGTTATTGTCCGTCAGGACGCGGCGCTTCTGCTCATAGGATTCCACCCGCAACCCCGGCGTTAGTGCCAATCTTTCACTGAGCACCATGCGGTTCTGGGCGTGTACGGCGATACTGTCGGCGCTGTCGACACGATGGCGGTCATTGAGGCCGGTGCGATCGGTGGTGCGGGTGGCGCGAATGCGTGTGTCGTCCGACTCCTCGCGCATGATCCTGAAACCAAATTCCGCCTCGTTCTCCAGGCCGAACAGTTGGTGGTCAAGCTGCAGTCTCGTATCCAGGCCAACGCGCTCAAAACTGCGGTTGTTGCCTGTGAGGGTGTCGGTATATACCCAGCGACCCGCCTCGTTGGAGGCATCGGTGTCGACATCGTAGCGCCAGTAATCACGCGACACCTCGCTCCAGTAGGCGACTGTTTGCAGGTGCGCCTGATCGTTCAGACGCCAGGCGTGGTTCAGGTCGAAAGCAATGCGGTCCGTCAGGAAATAATCGTCGGGCGCCGGATTGTAGGTGCTGCCGGCATCGTAGTCGCCCAGCAGCAAGCCGCGGTAGGAGATATTCGCGTCATTTTCGTACCAGGAGAACTTCACCCCCACTTCCTGAGTATCGCTCAGCGCCATGCCGGACTTGACCAGGATATCGGTCATTTCGTAGTCCTTGTCCATGAAGCCGTCGCTCTCGGCGCGGGTCGCCACCAGTCCTGCAAAGGCGTCACCTGACGCGCTGCGCCCGCCAGCCTCTATCGAAGCCTCGCGGGTATCGAAGGAGCCGAGCCGACCCGAAAGCAGCACGCCGTCATCAGGGGTCTTGGTCTGGTAGTTCACTACACCGCCAATGGTAGACGGGCCGTAGCGCAGAGAAGCCGACCCCTTGAGCACCTCGATGCGCTCAATGCGCTGGATGCGCGGGTTGAAATAGCGTTCGTTACCGATGAACAGACCCGGCGCGACAGGTACGCCGTCCTCCAGGATGAGCGATTTGGACTCACTCGCCGAGAGTCCGCGGATACCCAGGTTGGCCACGATCGCGGTTTCGTCCTCGGTTGCCGTGTTGATGCCGGCGACCCGGCGCAGGGCATCGTCTGTGGAGAGTGGTTGAATCAGTTCCAGCGCCTCACGGTCGATCAGCACCACGGAGCCCGTTTGCCGCGACACGGCATCCTCGCTCTTGCCAATAACCTCGATAACCGGCATGGGGAACTCTCCTCCCTCCTGTGCAGACAGGGCGGAGGGCAGGAAAACAGCGGCGACAGCCAGGGGCAGCACACGTTTTGACGGGCGCAGAGAAGCGGATTTCATGGTGTATTACTCCAGGTCAGGCCCAGGCGGCGTCTGCGGCGGGCTTGAGTTCGAAAAACAGTGACTCGGCAATGCTTTCGGCGATGACTTCTTCGGCACTCTCTTTGCAGGTACCGCAGCACATGCCCACGTCCAGCCGCGCCTGAATGTCCTCATAACGGACTGCACCCTGGCGCACCTCGGCGCGAATTTCGGAGTCGGTCACTCCCCGGCAAAGACAAATGAACATGTAATCACCTCCTGATTACGACCCAGTTTAATAGAATGCGAATCATTGTCAATTGCGTGTGGTATTAATTGTCAGTCTCGTATCGGAAATTCACTCGTCCGGCGCAACCTCGCTTGTGCTGCGCAATCCATGGCCTCAGCGCAGCAAGTTGACTACACTGCAGGAGAACACCACCACACAAGGAGCAGATCGTGAAAGGTGACAAACAGGTCATCGCCTACCTCAATCAGGCGCTGAAGAACGAGCTCACGGCCATCAACCAATACTTCCTGCACGCCAGAATGTTCGAGAACTGGGGTCTCAACAAGCTCAACGAGAAGGAGTACGAAGAGTCCATCGACGAGATGAAACATGCCGATATGCTGATCCGTCGCATCCTGTTCCTGGAGGGGCTGCCCAACCTGCAAGACCTGGGCAAGCTGTTTATCGGTGAAAACGTGGCGGAAATCCTGCAATGCGACATGAAGCAGGAAGAACTGGCCATCCCCATGCTGCGCGAAGCGATTGTGCACTGCGAGTCGGTATCCGATTTCGGCACGCGCGACCTGTTCTCGGAAATACTCAGAAGTGAAGAAGAGCATGTTGACTGGCTGGAAACCCAGCTCGAACTGATCGAGCGCATCGGCAACCAGAATTACCAGCAATCCATGATGTAGAAGCGACAAGGCCCGCCCTGCAAAACAGGGCGGGCCTTGGTATTACGCGGCCGCGCCGCGGTCAGTCACACCCACCGCTCAAGCTGTTCAACCAATTACGCACCAGCTCCACCGCTTCGTCGTGAATGATGCTGCGGCCGATTTCCGGCATGCGCACATTAGGTTCACTGGAGTTCATGCGGAATACAGCGATGGAGGCGTCTGCGTTCCCCGGCACCAGGCCGTACTGCAAGCCACCCGAACCCGCGCCCGCCGCGACCGGAGGTTTGCACACACCGTAGGTAGCATTCACTTCACGCCAGAACTCGGTGAACATGCCGGAGTTGCTGGCGAAGCCACCTGGGCTGTGGCAGTGCGCACAGTTGATATCCAGGTAAGCCTTCACCCGTGATTCCAGCGGCTTGGACACATCCTCCCAATCAGGCGCCGTGTCGATTGCCGCGAGATCCGCGGGGAGGCCCACTAGAATGCCTTCGTCCGCCATGTGCGCCAGCTGGTTCTTTGTAGCGTCGCCATACTGCCGGTCGCGATTGAGGAAACGCGCCTTGGGGCCAATGGGCAGATTCACGGTTTCCGTGTTGACACCGCTGCCGGTTTCGGCCCGTGTCACACCGTGGCAGGTTTTACAGCTGTTGGCATCGGGGATCACATACTCCGTGCTGCGCGTACTGCCGTCGCTGTGTATCCACTCCAGCGAGCGGCGGCCACCGGCGACCGTCAGGTCCGCGCCGCTGCCATCTTCACGCCAGATGTAAGGCAGTGTGGCCCAGCCATCCCGACGGTGAATCATCAGGCGGGTTTCGATAATCACCTCGCCCGAGGCCGCATTGAGGAAGTCATTGGGCATGGTAAAGGTCTTGGCGATGATGGTGCCCACCGGGAAATCGAACACATTCTGCTCGTTGTAGGCCGCCTGCAGACCCTCGGGTACAAAGATGAAGCGGTATTTGCTGGCGTAATCGGTGAACAGCGCACTGGTCAATTCATAGCCCACCCCGGCATTCGCCGCGGCACGTGGCTCCAGGGCATCCGCAAAAAGATTGTAACCAGCGAGCTCCCGGCAACTCACCTCGGTTGCATCGAAGTTGGGGCCGGCACCCTCGGGCGTGCACAAGGCGGCTATTTCGTCGTCCGTGAGGGGGCGTTCACCCTGGGCAATTTCTTCTGGTGTGTCCAATTCAACCGCGGTCAACGAGGCATGGGCACAATTGAAGAAGGCCGGGTCTATGCTCGCACCACCACCACCGGGCTGGAACACAACGCCCAGACGCACGGAATCCTTTTCCGCCACACAGATGCGATCCGCATCCGCGAACGCACCCTCGGCTTCGCCCAAACCGTCGTACACCACCTCGGGCAGGCCATCAAGCCCGGCAAACAGGCCGGCGACATCCAGCGCCAGGTCTGCAGGTGCATACGCGTTGTTGCTATAAAGGTTGTCGTGTACGTGAATGCGCCTGGGGTCGGGGTCATAAGTGGCGTCATTGGTCGTGAGGCCACTGATGTCGTAGCTGACGATGGCGACCGCCATGGACTGGTTATTCTCGATGCGGTTGCCGAAAATCTCCACGTCATCAAACGCCATGGCCAGAATGCCGGTACCCGCCGGTACCACACCGACAATGTTACCGGCCGGGGCAAAGTTGGGCGTGTTGTTGTCGCGAATGGTGTTGTCGAAAATGCGTGCGCGCGCTCCATCCACCGACAGGTTGGGCAAATCAAACACAAGTATGCCGCCCGTGTTGTTCTCGGCGAGGTTGTCGTACACGTCGGAGTCAGTGGAGTTTTCGATTTCGATACCGGCCACGTTCAGCGACACCCTGTTCCGGCGCACAATGATCTTGTCCGACTGCCCCACGTAGATACCGGCGTCACTGGCACCGATAACCTCACAGTCCTCGATCAGCACATTCTTGGTCTGCACGGGATACAGCCCGTAGGCCCCGTTCTCCTCGCAGGCACCGCAGGTCCACTCCACCCTCATCGAACGCAAGGTCACGCCGTTGGAAAACTTGAACTTGATGCCATCCGACGGAGCGTCAATGACGGCAAAATCCTCCAGCACCACATTGTTGCTGGTTACGAGGATGCTTTCGCCGCCAGACACCTGGGTACCGAAGTCGAGCAGGGTTTCACCCTGGCCCTGGCCGCGCACGGTGACGTTATCGACATCCAGAGAGAGCTGCGCGTCCAGTGCGTATTCACCCGCGGGCAGCTCGATGGTCTGCCCGGGTTCAACATTGATAAAGGCTTCTATCAGGCGACGCTGAAAGTCTTCTCCGGGCTCAACAATCACCAGGTTCGGGTCCGGCACTTCCTCTGGCGTGACCTCCGGCGGCGCTACCGGGGCGGGGTCACTGCCGTCGGAGCAACCGACAAGTGCAGCGAGGCCCAGGACGAGAACAGCGGAGAGAGCAGGTAGTCTGGCAAGTATCTTCATCGTGCTTCCGTTTTATTATCTTTTATAGGGAACCCTGCCTGTTTACCACAGGCAGGGCAAAACACAAAGCGGCTTTAACCGATCGCAACCAGCTCGATATCGAAGGTGAGATCCTTGCCCGCCAGCGGGTGGTTGGCATCCAGTACCACCACGTCGTCGCCGACTTCGGCGACACGTACCGGAATCGCCTGGCCATCGGGGGTTTGCATTTGCAGCTGCAGACCCGGCTCCAGCGGAATGTTTTCCGGTATCTGGGAGCGGGCGACCTCCTGCCGCGCTTCGTCGGCAGGCTGGCCGTAAGCGTCGTCGGCAGCCACGTTCACCTGCTTCTTGTCGCCCACCGTCATGCCCTCAATGGCACGATCGAGGCCGGGGATGATTTGCCCGGACCCCACCTCGAACTGCAGGGGGTCGCGGCCATCGCTGCTGTCGAATACGGTGCCGTCGTCGAGGGTGCCGGTGTAATGAATGCTGACGCTATCGCCTGCTTTAGCTGCGCTCATAGTGTGCTCCTGATGCGTAGGGAAAGGGGAAACTACGCAGTGCAGCGCGCAGTAACTCGCGAGCACCCCAGTGTAACGGCTGGGCTGGCGATGTAAACCGGAGAGGCGGAAAACCTGCGGCCGCGCCGCACTGGAACCCGAAACGGTAATATTGATGCGGTGCCGCGCTGGCTACAGCATCCGATGGTCAGTATCTTGCGGGCAACCGCCGGGTGTTACCCGGCACAAACCCGTGTCAGGAGCAGAGTCATGATTGCGTTGGCGGCCGTTCTCATCGGCCTCGTTGTACTGGTCTGGAGTGCAGACCGCTTTGTCTCAGGGGCGGCGGCAACCGCCTGGCACTTCAACGTTCCCCCCCTCCTCATCGGCATGGTGATCATTGGTTTCGGCACCTCCGCACCGGAGATGGTGGTCTCGGCCATCGCCTCCAGCCAGGGCAACCCCGGCCTGGCGCTGGGCAACGCCTACGGATCCAACATCACCAACATTGCGCTGATTCTCGGTGTGACCGCCCTGCTCAGCCCACTTGCCGTGCATTCACAGATCCTGCGCAAGGAACTGCCTGTTCTGCTGGCGGTAACGGCACTGGCGGCGTGGCAGGTGGCCGATGGGGTCATTACCCACGTTGAGGCTTTTGTCCTGCTGGGGGTGTTTGTCCTGCTCATGAGCTGGACCATCTATCAGGGACTGCGCGGCCCCGCCGACACCCTCGCCACAGAGGTCCGCGCTGAACACGAGAGCGCGGAGAACATGGCTCTCGGGCGCGCGCTGTTCTGGCTGTTCTTTGGCCTGGTGTTGCTGGTTGCGGCCTCGAGGCTGCTGGTGTGGGGCGCTGTACTGATTGCGCAGAGCCTGGGTGTCAGCGATCTCGTCATCGGCCTCACCATCGTCGCCGTCGGCACCTCCCTGCCCGAGCTGGCATCGTCGGTGATTGCCGCGCGCAAAGGCGAGAGCGATATAGCGCTGGGCAACGTGATCGGGTCCAACCTGTTCAACACACTCGCCGTGGTGGGCATTGCCGGTGGTATTGCCGAAATCACCGTGCCACCCGAAGTGCTGGGACGCGACGTGCTCAGCATGGGCGCGCTGGCTCTCCTGCTCTGCGTGATGGGTTATCGACGGCGCGGCCAGGGGCGCATCAACCGCGTGGAGGGCGCCCTGCTGATTCTGTGCTTCGTGGCTTACACGTGCTGGGTACTGTTAACCAGCGCTGCCTGAGGTGACTTGACGCAGCAGTGCCTCGAACTCGCTGGCGGGGAGCGGCTTGCTGAAGTAGTAGCCCTGGAACTCGTCGCAGCCGTGGTCCTTGAGGAACTGCCACTGCTCCCGGGTTTCCACACCCTCGGCGATCGTGCGAAAGCCCAGCCCCCGTGCCACACCGATAATGGCCAGCGCGATCGCCTGATCCTCGGCATCTTCCGCCACACCGTCGACAAAACTCTTGTCGATCTTCAGTTTCTGTACCGGATACCGCTTCAGGTAGCTCAGGGACGAGTAGCCGGTGCCGAAATCGTCAATCGAGAGCACGACGCCCCGGCGGTGCAGATCGGCGAGTGTTGCCAGGGTCTTGCCGGAACTTTCCATGGCGATACGCTCAGTCAGCTCCAGATCGAGAAGTGCCGCAGGGACCCCCGCGTCGGCCAGCATCTGGCTCACCATGTCGGCAAAGTCGTCGCGGTAGATCTGCACCGCGGAAAGGTTCACGGCCACAGGCCCCACGGGCAGCCCCGCCGCCTGCCACAGCGCTTGCTGCGCAATGGCAGTACGCAGTACCCAGCTACCGATGTCGAGTATAAGCCCGCTCTCTTCCGCAATCGGGATAAACCGCGAGGGCGGCACGAAGCCCAGCGTTGGGTGCTGCCAGCGAATAAGCGCCTCTACCCCGGTAATCTCGCCGGTGGTCAGGCTGACCTGCGGCTGGTAGTGCAGGCTGAGGTCACCGTCGGCCAGGGCTTCCCTGAGCTGGTTCTCGATCTGCAGGGTTTCATTCGCGTGCACGCGCATCTCGTCCTCAAAAACACAGAACGCGTTGCGCCCCGCGAGCTTGGCCCGGGAAAGGGCGGCGTCGGCTGACTGCGTGAGCTGATCCAGGTCCCTGCCATGTTCAGGGAAACAGGCGATGCCGATACTGGCCGTCACGCTGAGACGGTGCGAATCGAGTTCGAGCGGCTCGGCAATCAGCCGCAGCAGCCGCACAGCCATATCGGCCGCCTCGGCCTGTCCTGAGCCAGGCAACAGCAGGAAGAACTCATCGCCCCCCATGCGACACAGTGTGGCCTCCAGGTTCAACTCGGCTGTGAGCCGGTTGGACAGCGACTTGAGTACGCCATCACCCACTGCAAGGCCCAGTGATTCATTGATCAACTGGAAACGGTCGAGGTCTATATACAGCAGGGACAGCGGCGCCGAGCTGGCCGCAGCCGCGTTCACCGCAAACCGGGTTCTCTCATGCAGTAATTCACGGTTGGGTAAGCCTGTCAGGGGGTCGTAGTTGCTCAGGAAAAGGATGCGATCGCGGTTGTCCCGGTGCTCGGTGATATCTGTGGATATTCCGCACAGCGCATAGACCTTGCCGTCCGCATCACGCAGGGGAATCTTCACCGACCAGAACACGCGACTCTTGCCCGTGCTCCTCACGGTATCGACTTCCTCACGTTCCTGTAATATTCCTGAAGTCAGCACCTTCCGGTCGCTCTCGCGGATGCGCGCGACACTTTCGGCTTCGAGCAGCTCCTCGTCGCCGCGCCCGATCAATTGCTCACGCTCGATGCCCCAGGTCGCAACTACCTGTTGATTGACAAACAGGTATTTACCGTCAAGGTCCTTCAGGTATATGCAGGCCCCCACATTTTCCAGGATGGTCGACAGCAGCGATTCGCTATCTCGAATCGCCTTCTCAAAGTTCGCGCGCTGCTCCTCGCGGTCAAAGTTGTTCAGCGCGAAGCTGATATCGGCGCTCATCTCGTGCAGCAGGTCCATCGCTTCATCGTCGAATACATTGCGGTGGGCGTGGTAGACGCTGAGCACGGCGAAGGGCTTGCCCCCGCGCGGGATGGGAAACGCCGCCGACGAGCGCCAGCCGAATTCCCGCGCGCGGTCATGCCACGGTTCGGTCAGGGAGGAGTCGAGATAGTCATTGATGACCACCGGCCGGTTCTCGCGTGCGGCGGTGGCCATGGAGCCGCCCCCACCGGGGTGATCGGCGTGGACCGACAGGGACTTGCTGTCGAAATACTCGCTCCCCTCGCCCGTACCCGCCACACCGATAATGTCACCGGTCTCCGGGTCAATGCGACCTACCCACGCCAGCGTGAAGCCACCATAGCGAACGGCCACATTGCACACCAGCGGCATGAGGTCTGCCTCGCTGTCCATGCGCACAATGGCCTGATTCACCTCGCTCAGTGCGTGATAGAGGTTCGCGAGCCGCTGAGCACGTCGGTCGCTGCGGTCCCGCCCACGAGCGATCACCAGCACCAGCAGGGCGAGCGCCAGGCTGGCGGCACCGCCCGCCATGAACATCATCGATGCACGGCCTGACGCCAGCACCGCGGTACGGAAGGCGGGCGTAGAGCTCACGTAAAAGGTCCAGCGGCGAGTACCCACAGTCAGGCTGCGCTCTATCTGCGCCTCGCCGCGCGCACCACGCTCCGCGTGGGAAACCGCGTCAGACAGATAAAGAACGTTGTCGGGGTCGGCGGGGTCGCCATCGAAAATATCGAAATCCAGCCCGGCATTGATCTCCCTCGCCATACCGCCGATCAAGTCCCGGACGCGAAAGGGTACATCGACGTAGCCGGTAATCCGCTCGCGACGAGCTGCGAGGGTGCCCGGAACCTCAGATGCACCATAAATGGGCATGTACATGACAAAAGAGGGTGACCCCGGTTGCACCTGTTGCTGGAAATCGTCACCCGTTTGATCCTGAACCAACTGCAGGGGCCGGGTAATGACGATCTCGCCGAGGTCACGGGCCTTTTCGGCCGCAGCACGTGCCACCGGAATCTGATAGATGTCCAGACCAATGGCGCGGAGGTTGGCGCCGGCCATCGGCTCGATATAAGCAATAGGCGCGAGCCAGTCGGCCGCGCCCTCGGGCCGGATATCGTAGGCCACAGGCAGCTGCGCCCTCATCGTTTCGAGATGCTTTTCGAGGCCGCTGCGCGGCACCAATTGCACCCAGGCGACGCCCTGCAGCCCGGCGAGCTCCGAGGTGGCATTGAGGGCCCGCGTGTATGCCAGAAACTCCGGGTATTCGACGCTCTCCGAACCCTGGAAATAGCCCTGCAGGCCGCGCATCACCACGGAGTAGGCGTGCAGCTGCTTCTCAGCCACCGCCACCAGGCGCTCGGCCTCGGCACTGAACGCGGAGTGCAGCAACACCTGTTCTCGCCGGTGGTTATGCTGCCACATAGCGATGGTGAGAGCCGTGCCCAGAAACAGCACAAAAACCGACAACAGGGCCGGGGCGAGGCTGGCTGAGCCGCTTTTCTTGACTACGTTCATGGCAATTGCCGCGGCACGGCATCGCCCTCCCTATCGGCGCTCATTGCATCGCATGTAAGCACGGGTGAAAAAACCCCGCAATCACTGTTGCTGGTATTCGTCACTTTCACCCTCGCAAGCGCACCACTTTGGCTCACTTGCCCACCCGGCAGGGCTATCGCTGCTCGGGCGTAAATTTTTACACCTCTGGTACTTGACGCCACCGGCACAAGCAAAGTTAAACTGCGGTTGCAGGTTTTCGATAACACACAATAACTGCACATGCCAACACACCGTGTTGGCGAGGGTACCCAGGCGTCCCTCCGGGACGCTCATAATAACGATTACGGAGCCTTACCATGCCGAGATACATGCACACCCCCATTGCGGCCGCATTGATTGCCGCTACATCGTTTCCGTTCATCTCCCTGGCTCAGGCGCAGAATCTGGCACTGGAAGAAGTCGTGGTCACCGCACAGCGCCGGGAAACGCTGTTGCAGGAAACGCCTATTGCCGTTACGGCATTCAACGCCGAGCAGATCGCCGACCTCGGCATTTACAACGTGACCGACCTCAACGGGTTTGTACCGAACACCAACGTGCAGAAGCAACCGTCTTCCAACTCGAACATGTCCATCTACATTCGCGGCGTGGGCAGTGGCGAAACCTCACTGATGACAGACCCGAAGACCAGCTTCTACCTCGACGGCGTGTACATGAGCAAAACGGTCGGCGCAATTTTCGATATCGTCGACCTGCAGTCCATCGAAGTGCTGCGCGGCCCCCAGGGAACACTGTTCGGGCGCAATAGCACCGGGGGCGCGGTCAACGTGACCACGCGCAAGCCCACCGGCGAATTCGGGGGCCGGCTTGAGGCGAGCGTGGGCAACGACGGCTATCGCCGCCTTACCGGCTCTGTCGACTTGCCGCAAATGGCGGACATGCTGTCGGTGAAAATCTCCGGTAGCAAAATGGAATACGACGGCTGGGCCACCAACGACTTCCCCGGCGTCAACCCGGACCTGGCGAGTGAAGACAACTCTTCCTACCGTCTGGCGCTGCGTTTCGAACCCACCGATGGACTGACCATCGACTACGCCTACGATGACACCGACAACACCGGGGTGCCAACGCCCTATCAGGTGACCAAGGTCAAGGATTCCATCTACAACGGATTTACCACAACGCCGTTCCCCTACACGTTCCTGGGTGGGGAGATTTTCCAGCAGATGGCGGCAACCGTGGGTGACCCCACCAAGCGCCGCGAACAGTTCACCCTGGAAGGGTCCAGCGAAGAGTGGCTGGAAGTTCAGGGCCACAACCTGACCGTGGCCTGGGAGCTGGAACCGTTCACACTGAAATACATCTACGCCAACCGCGACACCGACTCCGGGTACGACTCCACCGACCTCGACGGCGGCGCGTACACCATGCGGGACCTGTTCTACGGCGGTGGCGCGGAAATCCCCACCCAGGGCTTCCAGGCCGGCATTCCCGAAGGCTGGATTGAAATGGAGAGCCATGAATTCCAGATCATCGGCGATGCATTTAATGACCGCCTGCAGTACACCGTGGGCGTATTCCTGTTCGAAGAGGAAGTCTATCAGGACAACCCGCAAAGCTTCGTACTGCCGATCAACTTCCTGGTAGACAGTGCAGTTGGCGGAGCCTTCATCGGCGCCGGCTTCTGTGACGACTTTGGGACCGGCCCGGTCTGCCAGGGCAGCCAGCGGCTACCGCTGCCCTTCCCGTTCCCGGGTGCCGATCCAAACCTCAACGGCTTCCAGGACTTCATCTATGGCCAGACCTCCGAGTCCACGGCAGTATATGGCCAGGCGACCTACTCCCTGACCGACCAGCTGGATATCACCGCCGGCTTGCGTTACACCGAGGATGATCGTGAAGCCTTCCTGTTCAATGAAGGCCTCAACCATGTCAGCTTCGACGACCGCTTCACCAACGAGGACACCTGGGACAACATCAGCTACCTGCTGACCGCCAACTACTCGATCAGCCCGGACATGAACGTCTATGCCACGTACTCCACGGGCTATAACGGCGGTGGCTTCAACAGCCGGGCATCCAGTGCCACGGCCTGGGAGGAGCCCTACGAGGAGGAAACACTGGACTCCTACGAGCTGGGCATGAAATCCGACTGGCTGGACCGTCGCCTGCGCGTAAACGGTGCGGTGTTCTACAACAACTACAAGGACATGCAGATCGCTGTGTTTGAAGCCGGCAGTGGCGGCGCCTCCAGCCGTATCACCAACGCCGGGGAAGCGACCTACATGGGCCTTGAGCTGGAAGTGATCGCACTGCTCACCGAAACCGTGTCCGTGGACATGAATTACGGCTATCTCGACGCAGAATTCGACGAGTACAACGCCCGTAACCCGGTGACCAACCAGATCGAGAACATCAAGGATGTGGTTACCGTAACCCGCGCACCCGAGAATACCGCGTCGCTGGGCCTGCAGTACTCCACCGCCAACACCGGGATGGGGCGCCTGAGTGCGCGACTGGATGTCGCCTACACGGACAGCATGGTTTTCCACCCCTTCCAGAACCAGTTTGACGCCTCCGAGGCACGCACCCTGCTCAACGCACGCATCACGCTGGACGAGCTGAGCATGGGTGAAAACGGTAATCTGCGCCTGTCAGCCTGGGTACGCAATCTGACGGACAAAGAGTACCGCGAGTGGGGTATCGACTTCGGTACGCTGGGCTGGGCCGGCAACACCTGGGGCCAGCCGCGCACCTTCGGCTTCGATGCGGTGTACACCTTCTAGCGTTATCCACGCAAACTGCAAGGGCCGGCAGCGCACGCTCCCGGCCCTTTTTCTTGCGCCATAAAAAGTTCTTGGATGTGACACCAAAGCGCCACATCACTGCAACACTCCCCTCGTAACCTGATTCGTGACTGGCCGGTGCCCGCGCACCGATGCCCGCCCAGAACCCGGCTGCATCCGCTACCCAGCGGGTCACCCATCATCCCATCAGCGCAGGTAGACCAAACCATGGAACACGATGAAGGCATCAGTAACCCGTCAAACAATCGCCCCTTTGAAGACGTACTCAACGAATACGCATCGCGCCGGCAATTACTCCGTGGCGGCCTGACCCTGGCGGCAGGCAGTTTTCTGGCTGGGCCGCTTTCTGCTACTGCCGCTGTGCCAGCACCCGGACGCAAGATCGGCAGCAGGCTGATCGACTTCCAGCCTGTGACTCTGGCCGAAGGCAACGGCCCCGTGCCCGCCATTTCGCCGGACTATGACTACCAGGTACTGATCCCCTGGGGCACATCCCTGACCAACAACGTGACTGATTACAGCGGTGATCCTCTTGTTCGTCCCACAGCCGAAGAACAGGCGCAGCAGGTTGGCATCGGCCACGATGGCATGTGGTTCTTCCCCTTCCGTCGCAGCAGTAACCGCGGGCTGCTCGCCATCAACCATGAATATGGCACCAACGGCACCGTACTGGGCAAGGCCGACCCGGAGACCCTGGCGGATGTCATGACATCGCAACACGCGCACGGTATTTCGGTACTGGAAATACGCAAGACCGGCCGTGGCTGGGAGCTGGTGAAAGACAGCATGTACAACCGCCGTGTACACGGCCGCACACCCGTGGAATTCAGCGGGCCGGTGGCCGGCAGCGAGCTCATCGGGCCCGAAGCGGGCGCCATGGGAACACTGAACAACTGCGCGAACGGCTACACGCCCTGGGGCACGTACCTCACCTGCGAGGAGAACTTCAACGGCTATTTCGGCACCAGCGACAGCAGCTGGACACCCAGCGACGAGCAGGCCCGCTACGGCTTGAGTGCGGGCGGTTTCGGTTATAGCTGGCACGTTTTCGACGAGCGCTTCGACCTGGCCAGTGACAGCCACCCCAATGAAGAAAACCGTTTCGGCTGGATCGTCGAGGTCGACCCCTTCAACCCGGAGGCAATGCCCCTCAAGCGCACCGCGATGGGACGCTTCAAGCACGAGGGTGTAGCCCTGGTGGAAGGCCGTGGTGGCCGCGTCGTCGGCTACATGGGTGACGATGAGCGCTTCGACTACATCTACAAGTTTGTCTCCGCCGGCAACTGGCGCTTCATGCGCGCTCAGGGCGTGAGCCCGCTGGACAATGGCACGCTGTACGCCGCCAAGTTCAATGATGACGGCACCGGTGAATGGCTGGAACTGAGCCTGCGCAACCCGGCTATCGCCGCGCGCTTCAGCTCCGAGGCGGAAATGCTGACCTACACCCGTATCGCCGCGGACCTCGCCGGTGCAACACCCATGGACCGCCCAGAGTGGACATCGGTAGGGGCTGACGGCACGGTGTACTGCACACTGACCAACAACAGCCGCCGTGAAGAGGCGGACGCCGCAAACCCGCAGGCACCCAACCCCGACGGACACATCATCCGCTGGCGCGACAGCAATCGCCATATCGGCCGCAGCTTCACCTGGGAGATTTTCCTGCTCTCATCTGACACCCACGGCACCGAGCGCAGCGTGGCCTCGCCCGATGGCATCTGGGTCGACCCCGACAACCGGGTGTTCATCCAGACCGACGGCGCCCAGAAGGATGGCCTGAACGATCAGTTGTTGATCGCCAACGGCAACCAGTCGGGTGATGACATTGAGATCAGCCGTCTGTTTACCGGTGTAACTGGCTGCGAAGTCACCGGCATTGCAGTCACGCCGAACCGGCGCACCCTGTTCGTCAACCTGCAGCACCCGGGCAATGGCGACCCCAGCGTAACGAACTTCCCGGCCGCGCAGGGCAGCGGTACGATTCCCCGCGACTGCACGGTCGTCATCACCCGCAAGGATGGTGGGGTGGTTGGTTCCTGACCACCACCGTAGCGCGAAATCGAGGCCGCCGGGGGAACCCCCGGCGGCTTTTTTCATTGCCGCAGGCGCATGGCCCTCTGAGGCATATCCAGCGCCTGCAGAATCTTCATCCGCAATTGCGCGTTGTAACCCGGACGCTCCTGCAAAAAGCGCAGCACGGTGCCAACCGCCCGCGGCGAATGATGATATTGCAGCGTGGCCTGCAGCCAGGCGGAAGGGAAGAAGATGTCTCCGGTTACCTGAATCTCCTGCAGCCACTCCAGGCTGGGTTCAATGTAACGCTCCGCATGGGCGATCCGCAGGGGATGATGGAGATAGCCCACGGCATCCACAACCCAGTTTTCCGTGGCGCGCTGTGCAGGGTCGGCGAGGCTGGCAAAAAACGCATCACGTACTGCAACATCAGCCGACAGTGCGGGAGCCAGGAAGGCCAGGCGACGTCGGTTGTCAGGGTTCTGGATCTGCGCCAGCTGCTGGGTAATGATCGCATCCGCTTGCTCGGGCAACGCCACGGCCAGCCGTTCCGCGAGACGAATGCGGTCGCGCTCTGCCAACGTGAGGCCCGCCAGCGACGACTCACCCCTCCACACCGCATAGAGGCGCTGCAGGCTGGCCGGTTGCCGCGCCAGTCGCGTCAAACTCTCGAACACCAGGCGCGTTCGTCCCGCATCTGCAGAAGTCTCGATCGCCTGCCAGAGCACCGCCTCCAGTTCTGGCTGCAGGCGCGCGAGGGCGACATCCGGCAGCAGCGTTTGCTGCAACCAACCCAGCTGTTCCAGCAGCGTTTGCAGGAGCAGCTGATTCTGTTCCGTTGCCACCAACGGCAACAACTCAGCCGCGTAGGCCTGCGGAGATACCCCACCTGCGAGCACCGCTTCAAACAGGTTGAGCAACAGGCGACCACGCGCCACGGGCGGCAGCTGCGCCCACTGCCCCACCTGCGCGAGCTCGACAGCTTGTGGCCCATAGAACAGGGCGGGGTCCTCTGCCTGCTGTGCTGCGTCCGGGAAGCCGGCGCTGTGCACCCAGCTGTCACTCCAGGCCGCAAGGTCCAGGCGCGTGCGCTGGTCCAGAATGCCCACCAGCGCGGGCCAGGTGGCGTTGTCGTAGGCAAAGCGCTGCAGGTATTCGGCCAGGCCCGCGCGAAACGCTTCGGCCCCCAGCAGCGACTCCAGCTGGCGCATCATGATGGGCGCCTTGTTGTAGATGATGGGACCGTACATCTGTCCCGCTTCGTTCAGGTTAGCCAGTTGCTGGCGAATGGGATTGGCGCCGTCTGAACGGTCCACCGCATAGGCCGGCGGATAATGCCGCAACAGGAAATTCAGCTCGTGATCAATCTCTGGAAAAACCGGGTTCACCATCTTTGCGGCCATGAAATTGGCAAACACTTCCTTGGTCCATACATCGTTGAACCAGCGCATCGTTACCAGGTTACCGAACCACATGTGCGCCACCTCGTGGGCAATCAGGCTCGCCCGGCGCAGGCGATCATCATCGGTCGGATTCTCGTCGAGCAACAACAGTTCGGCGCGGTACTGAATAGCGCCAACGTGTTCCATGCCGCCGTACTGGAAGGCAGGAATAAGGGCGAAATCGAGCTTCTCGAAGGGAAAGGGTACGCCGGTGTAATCCTCCAGCCAGGCGACCGCTTCGCGGTGTTGGCGAAAGATGTCATCCAGGTTGCGGGCGAGCTTGTCGCTATCGGTTTCCCGGTGCAGCAACGTCATTTCCTGCCCGCGCCATTCCCGGGTTACGGCCTGGAAGCGGCCCGCAACAAAACCGAATAAATAGGAGCTGATCGGTTCACTCGCGGCAAAGCGGTGCAGGCGCCGCTCGCCGGCATCGACAACGGCCAACCGCGGGCCGTTGGCGATAGCCTCCCAGCTGGCGGGCAAGTCGAGGCTCAGGGTCCAACGAGCTTTCAGGTCCGGCTGGTCGAAGAGCGGTAGCGCTGTGCGCGCCCGATCGGGGACAAACAGGGTGTAGAGATAATCCGGCTTGCGGTTCAGGGCGCTATCACCCGCCGTGAACTCCAGCACCACGCGGTTCTCACCACGTTGCAGCGCACTGGCGGGAAGCACAACATGCTCGGTGTCTATAACCGCCGGGAGCGTTGCGCCATTCACCTCAACGGTGTGCAGCGCCGTGCTTTCGGCCCGAAAATCCAGTGCCAGCGACTGTTTGGCGTCCGCGAGGTGGAAACGGATATCGGTGCGCCCGGCAATGGGCTCCGCAGCGGCCTCCGGCACGTTCAGGTGCACACGGTAGTGAATGTCGGTCACACGCTGAGCGCGCGCCTCGGCCAGCGCCAGCGACACCCCCGGCTGCAATGACTCGGGCGGCGGCACAACCGGATTCCGGCTACAACCTGACATCAGTACACCCAACACAAGGACTAAACAAAAGTTTCGCATGGCGCCTCCAGAGAAGCATTCTACCTCGCCTGCTGAGCGATGGTTAACCGGCGGTGTGTTTACTGCTAACATGAGCGCTGCCTGTCATTCGGATTCACCGGTATGCTCTCCAGATTCGTTGCGCTCTGCACGCGCGCCACACTGCTGCTTGGCGCCGCGCTTCTGCCGGGGTGCAGCGATGGCCCCTGGAACAACCCCAACCCCGAAAGCCCTCCCGGCATGGTGACCTACCAGTCGGTGATGTCACCCCTGCCGCCCAAGCATCTGGACCCGGCGCTGTCCTACGCCGCCGATGAATCGCTGTTCCTGATGCAGATCTACGAGCCGCCCATGGGTTACCACTACCTGAAACGGCCCTACGAACTGCTGCCGCTGGGCGTGGAAGACTTTCCGCTGATCAGCTACACCAACGCCGCGGGCGAGCTCGTTGACCCCGATGCAGGAGAGGTCGCCTTCTCGGTGTATGAGATGACCGTGCGCGCCGATGCCCGCTACCAGCCTCATCCCGCCTTCGCGCTCGATGACACGGGCAATCCTCGCTACCTGTTTACCGATCCCGCCGCGGGACGGCAATATCGGCAGATCAGCGATTTTCCCGAGTTGGGTTCACGGCCCGTCGCCGCCAACGATTATGTCTATGCCATCAAACGGCTGGCCGACCCGTTCAATGCCTCACCCATGCTCGGTTTCATGGCGCAGTACATTGTGGGGATGGAGGCTTTCTCCGAGCGTCTCAAGGACATCTCCCGCGATGGCTGGGTGAACCTCGACCAGTACAACATGGACGGCCTGGAGGTGGTGGATGAGCGCACCTTCCGCATTACCATCAAGGGCCGCTATCCGCAATTCAGTTACTGGCTGGCCATGCACTTCTTTTCGCCCATCGCCCCCGAGGTGGATCGCTTCTTCCACAACCCCGGCTTTCTTGACCGCAACCTCACACTGGACTGGTGGCCGGTGGGCAGCGGCCCCTTCATGATGGTGAAGAACGACCCGAACAGCGAGATTGTGCTGGAGCGCAACCCCCACTTCCGCGAAGACTATTTCCCCACCGAGGGGGCACCGGGCGACGCCGAACAGGGCCGACTGGCTGATGCGGGCAAGCGCCTGCCGCTGATCGACCGCGCCGTGTTCAGGCTGGAAAAGGAGGTGCTGTCGCTGTGGACCAAGTTCCTGCAGGGCTACTACGACCGCTCGGGTGAAAGCCACGGCAACACCAATCGCGTGTTCGACCAGGCCTTCGTGGTGGGCCCCGACGGCGTTGAGCTGGGGGCAGAGCTCGCGGAGCACGGCATCACGGTAGCCCCCGATGTGAAACCCGCCATCTATTACTACGGCTTCAATATGCGCGACCCGGTGCTCGGCGGCTACAGCGAGGAACGCCGCAAATTGCGCCGCGCGCTGCAGATCGCCTTCGATACCGAGGAATACCTCAACATCTTCTACAAGGGCAACGGCATCCCCGCCCAGTCGCCCATTCCACCGGGCATACCCGGGTTTGTGGACGGCGAAGCCGGCATCAATCCCTACGTCTACGATTGGGTAGACGGCGCACCACAGCGCAAGTCGATCGCGCATGCGAAGCAGCTGCTGGCCGAAGCAGGTTACCCCAATGGTCGCGATGCACGCACCGGTGAGCCCCTGAAAATCTTCATTGATGTGCAGAGCCAGGCGATATCCAGCACCAGCATGAACTGGATGGACCGGGCCTTCGGCCGTATTGGCGTGCAGGTGGAATACCGCCCGGCGGACTGGAACCGCACGCGAGAGAAGCTGCTGACCGGCAACACGCAGATTTTCTCCCACGGCTGGCTGGCGGACTACCCGGACCCGGAAAATTTCCTGTTCCTGCTTTACGGCCCCGAAAGCCCGCTGATCTGCCAGTGCGATGGCGCCAACAATGCCAGTTACGAGCGCCCGGAATATGACGAGTTGTTCCGCCAGATGCGCGTTCTGCCGCCCGGCGCGGAACGGGATGCACTGGTGGCCCGCATGGTCGAACTCTACCGCGAGGACGCCGTCTGGCTGTTCGGCTACTACCCGAAAGACATCTACCTGAACAACCCCTGGGTGCACAACAACAAGCGCCACGGCATTTCCAAGAACACGCTGAAGTACGTGCGCATTGACGACGAGCTGCGCGAGCGCAAGCGCGAGGAATGGAACCAGCCCGTCATCTGGCCACTGTACGCCATGAGCGCTTTGCTGATTGCACTGCTGCTACCCGGCGTTATCGCCTACCGCCGCCGCCTGCGTGCGACGGCCCGCCAATAACAGGAGCGACCACATGTTTGCCTATATCGTGCGCCGCCTGATCTATGCCATTCCGATCCTGGTCGGCGTCAACCTGCTCACCTTCACCCTGTTTTTCGTGGTCAATTCACCCGATGACATGGCGGCCTCCCAGCTCGGCGACAAGTACGTCACCCCGGAGGCGATTGAAAACTGGAAGCAGAAAAACGGCTACGACAAGCCCCTGTTTCTCAACCCACAGGCGGCTGGCGTAGGGCAGGTCACCGACACCATTTTCTTCGACAAGTCCGTGCGCCTGTTCGCCTTCGACTTCGGGCGTTCGGAGAGTGGCCGGGACATCACCACCGATGTCGCCACCCGCATGTGGCCCAGCCTCGCGGTAGCCCTGCCCACCTTCCTGGTGGGTATTGGCGTCAACATTTGTGTCGCACTGATGGTCGTCATGTTTCGCGGTACCCGGCTGGACCGTGGCGCGGTATTCGTGTTTGTGGCGTTGATGTCCATTTCCTACCTGTTCTACATCATTGGCGGGCAGTTCCTGGTGGCCAAGACATGGCGCCTTGTGCCCATATCCGGTTTTCATACCGAAGGGCAGGTGTGGAAATTCCTTATCCTTCCCGTGTTGGTAGGTGTGGTCGCCGGCATCGGCGCCGGCGCGCGTTGGTACCGCACCTTGTTCCTCGAGGAAGCGAACCAGGACTACGTGCGCACGGCGCGCGCCAAGGGCTGCAGCGAACTGTCCATCCTGTTCCGGCATATCCTGCCCAACGCGCTCATTCCCATACTCACCGGCGTGGTGGTACTGATCCCCTCGCTGTTCATGGGCAGCCTGCTGATCGAGTCGTTTTTCGGCATACCCGGGCTCGGCAGCTACATGCTCGATGCCATCAATTCACAGGACTTTGCCATTGTGCGCAGCATGGTGTTCATCGGCTCCATCCTCTACATCGTCGGGCTGTTGCTGACCGATATCTCCTACACCTGGGCTGACCCCCGGGTCCGGCTGTCCTGAGGGGTCTGGCAACGATGAAACCCGTTCTGCTCTGGTCCGATGCACTGATTTTCCTGCTGGTGATTTCCCTCGCGCTTTTTTTCTGGCGATTGCGCCGGGACCCACAGACCCGCGAACGCTGGGCCGACGTGTTCAGCTCGCGGCTGGGCATGGTGGCGTTCACCGTCATTGCCGCCTATATCCTGGTCGCCCTGCTCGACTCGCTGCATTTCCGGCGCGCACTGGAGAACCCGGAGAGCCTGGCAACGCAGGAGGTGTTCTACGACAACAAGGTCAGCAGTGTGTTCGATGTACTCACTGGCGGCATGGGTGATCGCTTCGAGCGCACCTACTCGGCCCCCTTTGCGCTGTTGTCTTTTGAGAAAGAAAACATCAAGGATGCCAGCGGCCGCGACATTCGCGACTTCCCGCCCCTGCGCCACGCCGGGCAACACCTGGCGCACCCCGATGAGCGTGCGGCGGACATCCTCGCAAAGAGTGCCAAGGCCCTGTTCTGGGGCCTGTTGCTGTGTGCGCTGGTCATCGCGCCCCAGTGGCTTGTGTTGCGTGGCAGCCCCTTTCCCTGGGCCGCCTCCTGGATAACCCAGGGCGTGATCCTGAGTGCGGGCGTGTGGATGGTGGGTATCAGCCACCATTACCATATTCTGGGCACGGACCAGGGCGGTGCTGATGTGCTGTATCAGTCTCTCAAGGGTATTCGAACCGGCGTGTTGCTGGGCACCCTCGCCACGCTGGTGATGCTGCCCATCGCCGTCACACTCGGCGTGATGGCCGGCTACTTCAAGGGCTGGGTGGACGATGTGGTGCAGTATCTATACACCACCCTGAGCTCCATTCCGGGCATTCTGCTCATTGCCGCGTCCGTGCTGCTGTTCCAGGTATACATCGACCTGAACCCCGACTTCTTTGCCGTTGGCATGGAAAAGGCTGACGCCAAGTTCATCGCGCTCTGCTTCATTCTGGGCGTCACCAGCTGGTCGACCCTGTGCCGCCTGATACGCGCGGAAACCCTGAAAATCAGCCAGCTGGGCTACGTGCAGGCGGCACACGCGTTTGGCGTCAGCCACAGCCGTATCCTCGGCCGGCACGTGTTGCCTAACGTGGTACACATTATCCTCATCACCTTCGTTCTCGACTTCAGCGCGCTGGTACTGGCGGAGGCCGTACTGTCCTACATCGGCGTGGGTGTGGACCCGTCCATGGGCAGCTGGGGCAATATGATCAACGGCGCCCGCTCCGAGCTATCACGGGAACCCACGATCTGGTGGACACTCACCGGGGCATTCTTCTTCATGTTCATTCTCGTGCTTGCCGCCAACCTGTTTTCCGACCTGGTGCGCGATGCCTTCGACCCCCGCACCAGCCTGCGGAGGGCAGACGCATGAGCGAGGCACAGCACAGCCGACCCGCGCCGGGCACCCTGTGCCTGCAGGTGCGTGACCTGACCGTGACGCTGGCGGACACGGGTACGGCCATCGTCAAGGGCGTCAGCTTCGAATTGCAGGCCGGCAAGGTATTTGCCTTGGTCGGCGAATCCGGCAGCGGCAAATCGGTGACTTCTCTGGCCGCCATGCGCCTGCTCCCGGATGCCCTGCGTATCAGCGGGGGCAGCGTGGAAGTGGCAGGGCAGGACCTTTTCGGCCTGTCCGAGGCCCGCATGCAGGAGGTGCGCGGGCGCCGGGTCGCGATGATCTTCCAGAACGCCATGAGTGCACTGAACCCGGTACAGACCGTGGGCAGGCAGGTCGCCGAGACCCTACTGCTGCATACCCGGCTGCGCGGCGCGGCACTGCGTGACCGCGTGGTGACCTTGTTTCACGAGGTGGGCATTCCGGACCCGGAGCAGCGCTTCGACTTCTTCCCCCACCAGCTCTCCGGCGGGCAGCAGCAGCGGGTGATGATCGCCATGGCCCTGGCCTGCGAACCGGATGTATTGATTGCCGATGAGCCCACCACCGCTCTGGACGTTACCATTCAGCTGCAGGTACTGAACCTGATACGCGAGCTCACCCGCTCCCGGCAACTGGCAGTGCTGCTGATTACCCACGACATGGGGGTAGTCAAGAATACGGCTGACGAGGTGGCCGTGATGTACCGTGGTGAGCTGATTGAGCGCGCCAGTGTGGATGATTTCTTCCAGCACCCCAAGCAGGCCTATAGCCAACGCCTGATTGATGCCCTGCCCGACCTGACACACTTCCGGGAAGCCGCGACGGAAGCGCCATTGCTGGAATTGCAGGAGGTGAAAGTGCACTTCCCTATCCGCCGCGGCCTGCTGCAACGAGTGGTGGACTACACCCGCGCAGTGGATGGGGTATCACTGACTATCGGTCGCGGAGAGACCTACGCACTGGTGGGCGAATCCGGCAGCGGTAAATCCACCCTGGGCCGTGCCGTACTCAACCTGGAGGCGATAGCCGGCGGCCAGATACGCTTCCGGGGTGATGCCATTGAGGGGCTGGGGCGTAACGCGATGCTGCCTTACCGCAAGCAGATACAGGTGATTTTCCAGAATCCGTTTTCTTCCATGAACCCGCGCATGACCGTGGGTGACATCATTGCCGAGGGCATGATCAGCCTGGGCCTGGGACTTTCCGAGGAGGCGCGCCGCGCACGTATTCAGGCCCTGCTACAACGGGTGCAATTGGGCGCGGAGCACGCCAACCGCTTTCCGCACGAGTTCTCCGGCGGGCAGCTGCAACGCATCGCCATTGCGCGTGCACTGGCGGTAGACCCTGAACTGATTATCTGCGACGAGCCGACGAGTGCGCTGGACGTCTCCATTCGTGCGGAGGTACTGGAGCTACTGGCTGAGTTGCAACGCGAGTTCGGTGTGTCCTACCTGTTCATCACGCACGATTTGTCGATTGTGCCCGGCCTCGCCCACAAGGTGGGTGTTATGCAGCGCGGTAAACTGGTGGAACAGGGCACGGCAGAACAGATACTCACCGCACCCGCTCACCCCTACACGCAGGAGCTGCTGGCGGCCGTGCCCAGGCTCTGATCCCGGGGCGGGCACATCGGTGGGGCCTACATCACCCCATAGGCGATCATGGCGGCCGCCACCTTGTTGAATCCGGCGATGTTGGCACCCTTGAAGTAGTCCACGTGGCCGTCTGCGGCGGTACCGAACTCCACGCACTGGTCGTGAATGCCGCGAATGATGCTGCGCAGGTGCTGATCGACTTCAGCGCGACTCCACTGCAGACGCAGGCTGTTCTGGCTCATCTCCAGGCCGGACACCGCCACTCCGCCCGCGTTCGCGGCCTTGCCCGGTGCGTGCAACACATCCTTTGCCGATTGTATGAGCCGGATGGCCTTGGTGGTCGCAGGCATGTTGGCGCCTTCCGAGATACCCCGGCAGCCGTTCTCGATCAGATGCCCGGCGTCATCCGCGTCGATTTCGTTCTGCGTGGCACAGGGAAAGGCCAGGTCGCAGGGTACCTGCCAGGGGCGTTCACCCTCGTGGTAAGTCACATCACTGAACTCCCGCGCATACTCCTCAATGCGCCCGCGGCGGCGGTTCTTGAGGTCCATGATCCACTGCAGCTTTTCCATCGTCAGCCCCTCGGGGTCGTGCACAAAACCCCCGGAATCCGACATGGTCACCACCTTGCCACCCATGCCAATCAGCTTCTCCGCACAATACGTGGCCACATTTCCCGCGCCGGACACCACACAGGTTTTGCCCTCGATGCTTTCCTTATGGTGCGACAGCATTTCCTCCATCATGTACACCGCGCCGTAACCAGTGGCTTCCGCGCGAATACGGCTGCCGCCAAATTCCAGCGACTTGCCCGTGAGAACGCCTTCGAAGCGATTCACAACACGTTTGTACTGACCAAACATGTAGCCCACTTCGCGTCCGCCCACGCCGATATCACCCGCAGGGACGTCCGTATTCGGGCCGATGTGTTTGTAAAGCTCAGTCATGAAAGCCTGGCAGAAGCGCATAATTTCGCGCTCACTCTTGCCCTTGGGGTCGAAATCGGCACCGCCCTTACCGCCGCCCATGGGCAAACCGGTCAGGCTGTTCTTGAACACCTGCTCGAAGGCGAGGAACTTCAGCACCGACTGGTTGACCGAGGGATGGAAGCGAATACCGCCCTTGTAGGGGCCAATCGCATTGTTCTGCTGTACACGGAAGCCCCGGTTGACGCAGACCTCGCCGTGGTCGTTTTCCCAAACCACCCGGAAGGTCACGATACGGTCCGGTTCGGCCATACGCTCCAGAATTTTCAGCTCCTGATAGACCGGCTTGTCCGCAATGTAAGGCACGATATCCATCGCCACTTCATGCACCGCCTGCGCGAACTCGGGTTCCCCCGGGTTGCGGCGCTCAATTTCGTCCATGAAAGTGGAGAGGGCGTCGGCGTGCTGTGCGTTCACTGTCGTGACTCCTGCAGGTTGCGAATACGTTGGGGGTTAGCGAGGTGGGTCTACCCGGGCTGCGGTGGAACCATTCACCCGATACCAACCGGCGATAGAGTAGCGGTCGCGGCTGGCGGGCAACACTTCATGCGGGAACTCCTCGCTGAGAAACACCACAACAGTACCATGCAGGGGCTGCACCGATAACAGTGCACTGTTTTCCGTGCCTGTATACAGGCGCAGTTCCCCGCCATCGCCCGTCTGCCAGCCCGGGTTCAGGTAAGCCACCACTGACAGCACCCGGTTGGCCTCGCCACGAAATGCATCGACGTGCTTGCGGTAGAAGTCGCCGGGGCGGTAATGGGCAAAGTGGCTTTCGAAGGAAAACAGCCCAAGCAGCAACTCGCGATTCAAGTGCTGCTGCAACGCAGTAGTCCAGGCCAGCCAGTCACGCCCGGCTGCGGACTCCCCATTGATCCAGCAAATCTCATCCGTGCGCACAAAAGTGTTCAGGGTATGGTCGTTCTCGCGGCCTACCCCCGCCGGGGTAAAACGGGCTTCGCTCATGCTGTGCAGGTGGGCAAGCAAACCGCCCGCCAGGGCGCCGGGCAGGGCGCCGGGGCAGACGCTGTAACCGCGATCACGCAAGTCACAGGCCATACGCGAAAACAGCCCACTGTCGGCAAACAGTGGGGGTTCGACAACGCTGGTGGGTAGCGCGCTCAACGGCCACGCTGCTCCAGGCGTTGCTGAAACTCGGCCATGATCAGCATGTACAGCTCCTTGCCCAGGTACGCGTCCTCGACATCGTGCTCAATGCTCGGGTTGTCGTTGACTTCCATGACATAGACCTGCTGGCCCTTCTGCTTGATGTCGACGCCATAGAGGCCCTTACCCACCACACGGGACGCCTTCAGTGCCGCATCCAGCACCACCTTGGGCACTTCAAAAGTGGGCAGGGTCTCGTAACCGCCGGAGGAAAAGCGCTTGGCCCCGTGGTTGTAGATTTGCCAGTGGTCCCGTGCCATGTGGTAGCGGCAGGCGTAGATGGCACGGCCTGCGAGTACTCCCACCCGCCAGTCGAAGTCGGTGTACATGTATTCCTGCACCAGCACCAGAGCGGTGTTGCTGAGCAATTCGCGCAAACGCTGGGCGAGCTCGTCCCGGTTCGCAACCTTGTAAATCCCCTTGGAAAACGCACCCTCCGGCAGTTTGAGAATGCAGGGGTAGCTGAACTGGGCTTCGATCTCGTCCAGCTCCGCATCCGACGTACCAATGACCGTGCGCGTCTTCAGCGAGGGCACCCGGTGGTAACTGAAGGCATCGTGCAGAAAGACCTTGTTGCAGCAACGCAGAATGGATGCAGAGTCGTCGATCACCACCAGGCCTTCACGTTCCGCCTTGCGCGCCAAACGGTAGGTGTGGTGGTCGATAGCCGTGGTTTCACGAATGAACAGGGCATCGTACTGGGCGATCTGGCCGGCCTGCTGCGCGGTAATGGTTTCCGCGTGCATGCCCAGCTTCGCGGCCGCCTTGATGAAGCGCTTTATGGCCTCGGCATCGCTCGGTGGAATGGCCTCATCCGGGTTCACCAGAATCGCGAGATCCCAGCGCAGCGGCTTGCGGTTTCCCGAGGTGCGCCATACTTGTTCGGTGAAGGTTTTCAGCCGCTGCTGAAACAGCCCCCGCTCGGCTTCCGAGAGGTGCGTGTAGCCGTGGCGGCGAATCGTCAGGCAAGGGCGACCGTCTTCGAGAGCCAGGCGAAACCGGAGTATCGGCGCCGGGTAGCGCTCGAACAGGTTGCGCACCGGCTTGCGCCAGCGTTCGTCTTCGGTCCAGCCGAAATAGGCGAGGAATTCGCGTGTTTCGCCCGCCTGCAGGGAACCCGCGTCAAACGCCGCCAGGTTTACCTCGTCATCCGGGCCGAGCGTGAGGTCACGCAGATCATTGATCGCACTGACGCTGGGCAACACCTTGTGTTGGCGCGCCTCGGCCAACAGAGAACAGTAATAGCCCCGGCTCAGGTAATACTCGGTATCGCAAAGATTGATGAGCCGGGTCTTGGGCTCATTGCGTTTGGGGAAATCGACCAGATAGCGCTCGAACGAGACAACCTCAAGGTCATCTGTGGACAGCGCGAAATCGTCTTCGTCAACAACGACAATGGTTTTGTACATAGGGAAGCTCCCTCACGCGAGGTTGGCAAGGTCTTCTTTGCGGAAAGCGCGCACCCGGGCCAGGTCGTCCTCAGCCACACGCTGCACCCAGTCGGGGTTGGCTATCAGCGCACGCCCCACAGCCACCAGGTCGAACTCCTGCGCCTCCAGGCGGCGCCGCAACTCATCCAGGCTGGCGGGCTCCGCTTCGCGAAACGTGGTTTCACCGGGCTTGGGGATAAAGTCAGCGTTGAGCCCGACACTGCCTACCGTGATGGTGGGCTTGCCTGTGAGCTCCCGGGTCCAGCCCGCCAGATTCAGCGCAGAGCCTTCGAACTCGGGCTCCCAGAAGCGGCGGGTGGAGCAGTGAAAAATATCCACGCCGGCCGCGCTCAGGGGCGCGAGGAATTCTCCGAGTTCGGCGGGGGTGTGCACCAGGCGCGCACTGAAGTCCTGCTGTTTCCACTGCGAGAAACGGAAGATAATGGGGAAATCTGCGCCGACAGCGGCGCGCACCGCCTCGATGACTTCCACGGCAAAACGGCTGCGTTTGGCCAGGCTGCCGCCGTAGGCATCCTCGCGCTGATTCGTTCCTTCCCAGAAAAACTGGTCGATCAGGTAGCCGTGGGCACCGTGCAACTCGACCGCGTCAAACCCACAGGCTTTGGCGTCAGCCGCCGCGCGGGCAAACGCGGCCACCACGTCGTTGATATCCTGCTGAGTCATCACATGACGGTTCACCTTTCCGGGCACATTCATACCCGACGGTGTATGACCCGGCACATCCCCTTCGGGCATAACGCCGGCACTGCGCATGCCGCCCACGTGCCAGAGCTGCGGTGCAATCTTGCCGCCCTCGGCGTGTACCGCATCCGCGACACGACACCAGCCGGCGAGGCGCTCCTCACCGTGGAAATACGGCACGTCCGGGTAGCCGTTCGCCGCAATGTGGCCGACGCAGGTGCCCTCGGTGATAATCAGGCCGGTACCGCCTTCCGCCCGGCGCCGGTAGTACTCGACCACGGCGTCGCCAGGCACATTGCCGGGTGAAAAATTGCGCGTCATCGGCGCCATCACCACCCGGTTGCGCAGCGCGAGGCTTCCCAGGGTTATCGGTTGTAAAAGGGCGTTGCTGGTGGTCATGCGGAGCTCCAGAAGGGGCAGGTATCTGCGCGGCAGCGTATACCAGCCATCTCGGCAACACCAGCCGCGAAAGAGCAACTATGACGGCAAACCGCGGCGCGCCCCGGGGGCTTTGCGGACACTCCACGCACGCTCCAATTGCTACCGACAATCTACCCCCGGCTGACTTGCGTAAACCCATTACATCCCCGACAGTCGGAATCATGCGCGAACTTTACTGGTTACAGAACGACCTGCGCCTGCAGGACAACCCCGGGTTGCTAGCCCACACCGCAGCCTCGGCGCTGCTGCTGGTCTACATCTGGCAGGAACCGAGGCCCTGGTGCAATCTGCGAGGCATAGGCAAACAGCGCCAGCGGGTGATACTGGAGCATTTACAGGACCTGCGTGAGCAGCTCGCAGCGCTCGGCCAGGACCTGCTGTTCCTCGCGGGCCAGCCGGAAACGCTGCTGCCCGAACTCGTTCGCCAGTACCGTATAGACCGGGTAGGTACCAGCCGCTGTCCCGGCGTTTATGAGGCACAGCAGCTGGAGCGTGTGCGCGAACGCCTGCCCGTTCCCGTGCAGGTGCACGGCGGCAACACCCTCTTCAGCCGCCAGCAACTGCCCTTCGCACTTGAAGACCTGCCACGGCAATTCACACCCTTTCGCCGGGCAGTCGAGGCGCTGCCAGTTGACGCACCGGCCAGCGCGCCCACGCAGCTACCGCCCCCACCCGGGGGCCTGGCCTTTCCGGCTTTGCCAGGCTCCCCCGTGGCGCCGCACACTGCACTACCGTTACGCGGCGGCAGCGCCGCCGGGCAGCGCAGGCTGGCGCAATTCACGTTCGGCGAGCAGGCGATCAGCCACTACAAGCTCACCCGCAACGACCTGGACCCTCTGGCGGGGTCCAGCACCCTCTCCCCCTGGCTTGCCGGCGGCGCGCTTTCGGCAAGGGAAGTGGCTCACACCGTGTACCGCTTCGAGCAAACGCACGCCGCCAATGAGTCCACACACTGGCTCATTTTCGAACTGCTGTGGCGAGAGTTTTTCCACTGGCGGGCATTGCATGACCGTCACCTGTTATTCCGTTTTGACGGCCTTGGCACTGGCCGCAACAACCGGTTCTGCACCTTCGATCCGCGGGCCTTCGCGCGCTGGTGCCAGGGGGATACCGATTTCCCGCTGGTCAATGCACTGCAGCGGCAACTCCTCGCCACGGGCTGGATGAGCAACCGTGGGCGGCAAATCAGCGCGAGTTGCCTGATACATGAGCTCGGCCTGGACTGGCGCTACGGGGCGGCCTTTTTCGAGAAACACCTGATCGATTACGATGTGGGCAGCAACTACGGCAACTGGCAGTACATCGCCGGTGTGGGCTGCGACCCGCGTGGCGGACGTCGTTTCCATCAGGAAAAACAGGCCGCCGAGCACGACCCCGAGGGCCTGTTCACCACCAAGTGGGGCGGACACCGACCCAAACAGCCGCTGTATGTGACCGACGCCGCTGACTGGCCGCTGCCGCCCGACCCCGCGGAAGACCGCCATGAGCCGGGCTGAGCGGGCCGGCAAGCTGTGCCCGGTGTGTGAAAGGCCCTTCCAGTGGCGCGCGCGCTGGCGTCTCAACTGGGAGCAGGTGCGCTACTGCTCACGCCGCTGCGCCAGCAACCGGCACAAGATCAAGTCGCAGGTTCCAGCAGCTGCTGCAGCGCCTGATCACCCCAGGCGACGATAGCCTCGCGCTCGGACGCTTTCCGCTTCCGCCAGTTGGCGGTGATCAGGCCCATGCGCGGATTCTGCGACAGGGCATCCATGTGCCGATCGATAAAGCGCCAGTACAGGGCGTTGTAGGGGCAGGCCCCTTCCCCGGTCATGCGTGAGGGTGAATAGCGACAGTCCTTGCAGTGATTCCCTTGCCGCTGGATGTATTTGCCGCTGGCCGCGTAGGGCTTGCTTGCCATCACGCCACCATCTGCGTGCAGGGCCATACCGAGGGTATTCGGGAGTTCAACCCACTCAAAGGCATCCGCGTACACCGCCAGATACCACTCGCACACCGCCTTCACATCCAGGCCCGCCAGCAGGGCGAAGTTGCCGATCACCATGAGCCTCTGGATATGATGCGCGTAGCCGAGCTCCAGGCTCTGGCCCAGCGCGCGCTGCAGGCACCTGAGGTCGGTTTGCGCGGTCCAGAAAAAGCCTGGCAGCGGGTTGTGGGCGTCGAGGCTGTTGCCCTCGGCATACTCGGGCATCAACAGCCAGTACACACCGCGCACATACTCGCGCCAGCCCAGTATCTGGCGGATGAAGCCCTCTGCGGCAGCCAGGCTGCAGCGCTCGTCGCGCCACGCCTGCTCCACGTCGCTGCACAGCTCCAGCGGCTCCAGCAGGCCGATATTGAGGTACATGGAGATCTTGCCGTGAAACACCCAGGGAGACTCTTCCACCAGCCCATCCTGGTAACGACCGAAATCCGCCAGAGCATACTCGAGAAACCAGTCGAATTCCGCGCGGGCCTCCGCGGCCGTGCAGGCGTAGTTGAACTGGGCGAGGTCACCCGGGTTGTCCGGGAATGCCTTGGCGACTTCGGCGAGTACTTCCCGCGTGACAGCGGACTGCTTCAGCGCACGACGCGGCGGGACATCCCGCTGGCCGCGCCAGCCAACCCGGTTCTCCTGATCGTAGTTCCAGCGCCCGCCGGCGGGTTGCCCATCCGGTTCCAGCAGCACCCCGTAGTGCTGGCGCATGGCGCGGTAAAAGTACTCCATGCGCAGCTGCTTGCGCCCCGCCGCCCAGTCGCGAAAGGTCTGGTGGCTGGCGAGGAAACGGGTGTCCTCAAGCATTTCAAGAGACACGTCCAGGGCCTGCTCCCAACCCGCCATCGCCTCGCGCAGGCGGTATTCACCCGGCTCACAGACACGCACCACAGTGCAGGGGTGGCTTTCGAGCACGCGCGCGAGCGCCGCCTGTAAACTCGGCACACCCTCTGCAAACCGAATGTAATGCACCTGAAAGCCGCGCTCGCGCAGGGCGTTGCCAAAATGGCGCATGGCGGAAAAAATCAGCGCAATCTTGTGCCGGTTGTGCGGCACGTACTGGGCTTCCTCCGCCACTTCCGCCAGCAGCACCTGATCCTCGGCAGGATCGGCGCTGGCAATGGCGGGATTGGCGAAGGACAGCTGGTCACCCAGCACCAGAATGAGTCGTGAAGTAGACATGCGCTTGCTACGCGCCCCGCCAGCGGCCAGACCACTCACGGAGCACGGGCCGGCAACTACTCCTGCAGCAGCAGTGTCTCGCCAATCTGGCGCGCTGCGATATCCGCCTCACAGTAGGGGAAGCGCACCCATTGCTTGTTCGCATAGAGCTCGGTTTGGTCGGAAAAATGCGGCGAGGTAGGGTTGGTGGACTGTGAGGGCACCAGAATCACATCGGCTATGGGGCACTCAGAATCATCCCAGGTAACAGCCTGAATGTAGGAATTACCACTGCGGGGGTTCACATAACCCGACTCCACCAGGTTCGCGCTGATCGCGCCATAAACCCCCATGGTGCCGGAGCCTCCGTGAATCGGCACACGCACACCGTTGCGTTCCAACACCTGCACCTCGCCCCAGGGCGCGCCCAGCGGCACACCTGCGGCGGCGAGTCGCTCACTGGCTGTCGTCAGTGCACTAAGTACACGGGTCGAGTTCGCCGCTACGGCGAGGTCGATGCCGGCCGGGGTATGCAGCGGATCTTCCGGATCGAAATCCCGTGCCCAGAACTCATCGCTCTGCACCACATTCTGGAAGCTGTTGCCAAGCTGGTCAGTGATAACTTTCCAGAACTCGGTGAAAATCTGGGCACCACGGCTGTCCGCATTCACCCGCCGGTCCCAGCTCGCGAGCACATTGCAGGCCTGCAGCACGGGCGTTGCCGCCTCGGTTGCGCACACCGCCAGCACGTCATCCAGCACCACCTCGGCACCGTACACGCGGTTGGCGTACATCAGGCCCTTGAGGCTCGCCAGGTCGAACAGGGGTTCCAGGTCCAGGCCGTCCGTTGCCTGCTTGCGCTCCTCTACCATGATATGCCCGATGCGGGTGCGCAGGAACTGTTGCTGCCCCTCGTGGCCCACAGGCCCCATGATCACCGGGAAACCCTGCAGCGGATTATTGGCATCGGACAGCCAGTAGCTATTGTTACTGTTGCCGACGTAGTCTGTGGTTAACAGTTGGGGCAGACTGGACCCGCCATAGAGATTGCTACCTGCGGGGGCCTCTGGGTCCGTACCCCACTCACAGGCCGGATCCGAGCCATCCAGCGATAGAATGACGTTAGTGGTTGCCGCCGCCAGCAAGGGCCCCACCACACCGTTAATGCAGCGGTCTAGCTGGGTCTGTGTGACGAACGGTACTGCCGAGAGCTCGCCATAGAATGCCTGCCCGGCTCGATCAGCCGCCAGCTCATGGAACACCGGGTTACCGATACTCTGCAACGCCTCCACATATTCCGCGATGGAACTGGCCTGCCCCTTGTTGATCCACTGCTCTATGCCGCGGATACCGGTGAGAATATTGGCATCGCGGAAGGCAAGTACCGAACCGTTGAACATCGGCCAGCCATCCAACAACGGTGTCACGCCCTTGAGATTGACCACCGGCCCGTAGTGGGAGACATAGAACACCTGCTCCCGGTCCTGCAGGCTGCCGTCCGGCTGGCGCACCTGAATGGTCACCGTTTGCGGATCGATATCCCGCCACTCGCCGTCATAGTCATACTGTAGGGGGTTGTCGGGGTTGAGCTTCAACTCGTACAGGCTGAAGCGGTTGGCTAGCGATACGGTATGCGTCCAGGCCACATCCTGGTTGAAGCCGATGCCGATGAAGGGGAAACCGTGCAGCGCCGCGCCGGCCACATCGTAAACACCAGGCAGAGTCAGGTGTGCCTGGTACCAGGCGCCACTGCCGAACCAGGGCTGGTGGGGGTTACCCAACAGCATACCCTTGCCGCTGCGCGTGGCATCGCGGCCCAGCGCCAGGCCGTTGCTGCCACGATCAATGTCGCGCAGTTCAGCGGCCGCGGCTTCCAGCGCTCGCACAGCCTCATCCAGCGCATCGGGTGCCGGGGCAGCGCCCTCATCGGGGCCCGTCGTGGCCAGGATGGCGCGGCGGAACAGACCCTGTTCCGAGCTGCCACGCAGGGCTTCCCGGCGCAGGAAGAGGAAGAGGTCGACGCTATCGATGGGATAGACCCAATCCGCGTTGCGACAGCCATATTCCCCCTCGGGCAGGTTATCCAGCCCCGTTTCTTCAAGGTACCGGTTCATGCCGCGGCTGTACCCGGCGGCAAGGTCACGCGCAAACTGCGGCAACGCCGACACGAACTCGTCGGCAAAGGCATCTTTATCGCCGTTGAGAAAGCGGAACAGGAAGTCCGACTCGATATTGCCCATGTCCTCGCCCATAAGTTCCGCTGAGCGGCCCGCGGCAAACACGATTTCACGCATGGCGACACAGTAATTATCCTGCGCATAAGCGTAGCCAAAACCATAACCGAGACTGCCCCAGTCCTCGGCGCGGATATGCGGAATGCCGAACTCGGTACGACGAATCTCAGCGGAGTAGGTGAGCTCCGGTTCGGGAGGGGGCGGCGGGGGCGCCACCCGGTCGTTGCCATCGGTGCAGGCAGCCAACACGCAACACAGGGAAAGTCCTAACAGGGCACGTGAGCGCATGCATAACCTCTTTTGTTATTGGCGGTTGCACCGAAATGGTCACCTATATTTGGTGAAAGCATAACACTAATGTACGCTGGTTTACTCGCGCCCAACCTCCACTAGCGGGGCGCAATTCGGACAGGACACTGGGCCATGGGCACCGCAACAGCTGACCGCGCGATTAGCGCACCGCGCCTGTTCGACGGCGAAAAATGGCATGACGACAGCGCGCTGTTGCTTGCTGGCGAGCATGTTGCCGGAGTGCTGCCCCGCGCCAGCCTGCCTTCCACCCTGCCCTGCGAAACGCTGCGTAAGGGCACCCTGGCGCCCGGGTTTGTTGACCTGCAGGCCAATGGCGGTGGCGGCCTGCTGTTCAATAACGCGCCTACCGTGGAAACCGTGCTGCACATGACTTCCAGCCACCGGCGCTGCGGCACGACGGCGCTGCTGCCCACGCTGCTCAGCGATACCGCCAGCGTCATGCGCGCCGGCGCAGACGCGGTGCGCGCCGCGCAGGCCTGCGGTGAAGCCGCCGCGGCCGGCGTGCTCGGATTGCACATCGAGGGGCCATTTTTCGCCCCCAGCCGTCGCGGTACACACCGCGGCGACCGCTTGCGCAGCTGCAGTGCAGAGGACATCGCGTGGCTGAGTAGCCTGTCCGACCTGCATTGCCTGCTGACTGTCGCCCCGGAGGTCATGGCGCCGGGGCAGATCCGCCAACTCTGCACCGCGGGGCTCACGGTGTTTGCCGGCCACAGCGATGCCTCCTACGAGGCGGTGCAGGCCGCGCGCGGCGAGGGACTCAACGGCTTCACGCACCTGTTCAATGCCATGAGCCCGCTGTCGGCGCGGGAACCCGGTGTGACCGGCGCGGCACTGGATGGCACACCGGACTGGCTCGGCATCATTGCCGATGGCCACCACGTACACCCGGCAAGCATTCGTATTGCACAGCGCTGTGCCAGCCCCGGACGCCTGTTTCTGGTCAGCGACGCCATGGCCACCGTGGGCGGGGGCCAGCACTGGTTCACGCTGTACGGGGAGCGGATCGTGCAACGCAACGGCCGCTTGATCAATGCCGAAGGCGCCCTTGCAGGCAGCGCCATCGGTCTCGTGGACGCTGTACGCTACTGCCATGACGTGGTGGGCCTGGCGCTTGATGAGTGCCTGCGGATGGCCTCGCGTTACCCGGCGAGGGTGGTCGGCGATAAGACACGGGGCCACCTGCAGCCCGGCGCCCGTGCCGACATGGTACTGCTGGGCACAACGCTGGAGGTTGCGGCAACCTGGCTGGGCGGCGTGCGCCAGGACCACGCCACACTGCGCTAGGGGGTGCGGATATGCGCCGCCATAAGTGTCGCCACATCGTAACCGTTCATTCCAGGACGTTCTGCCACCGCGCTGAATTTCTCCCTACAGTAACCTCACATCCACCCACATGAGGTTACCTCCATGAGCAAACATCGTACGGCAGCGCAGTGGCAGGCCTTAGTTGACCAGCAGCATGATAGCGGCTTGTCAACTCTGAAATTTTGTCAGCAGCATGGCATCGGCTATGCCAGCTTTCGCAAGTGGCGCACGCATCTGTCCGGTACGTCGCTGCAGCAGAGATCCGAAGCGTCGAGTGCCAGTGATCCCGGCTTTCTGGACCTGTCTTCATTATTGATGGACGCGCCGAACGCTTCTGGTC
>NZ_AUHJ01000005.1 GCF_000423125.1 Haliea salexigens DSM 19537 | reverse complement strand
TTGGTTCATCGCGGGTTAGCGTGAAAAAGTAGGAGACGGCGGTAAAACCGGTTAGTTTTGAGTTCGCCAAAACAACAAACCTGACCGACTCACCGCCGTCCCTATGAATGCTAATCCTCTTGCCCTGTTCTGGGAAGGATTCACGATAGAATCGTATGCCCAGATTGACGCTCAATCTCTGCTCATCCGACTGCAACCTGCCGACGATTACTTGCCATGCTGCAGTGGTTGTAATCAGCACACGCTTGCCATCCATGACATCAGCACCCGACGAGTCCGAGAACGCGACCTGTTCCAATACCGCGTCTGGCTGGACGTGCCAGTTCGCCGAGTTCGTTGTACGACCTGTGGCCCCAAGCTTGAACAGATTCGCTGGTTACCAGGGCGACAGCGTCTGACGGCAGGCATGGTCAGTTGGATTGAATCCCTGGTACGACTGATGCCGATCCAACATGTGGCAACGCTGCTAGGGTTGCATTGGCATACGGTCAAGGCCATCGACCATCGGCGCCTCAAACGAGAAGTGACTGAGCCAGATAAACGCCGGATTCGTCGACTGATCATGGATGAGTTCGCCTTGTTCAAGGGACACCGCTACGCCACCGTGGCGATTGATGCGGATACTCAACAAGTCCTCTGGGTTGGAGAAGGTCGCAGTCGAGCAGCGGTACGCCCCTTCTTTGAATGGCTGGGGCCGGAAACCTGTGGCCAGATCGAAGCCGTGGCGATGGATATGAATACCGCCATGGACCTGGAAGTTCAGCACCACTGCCCACAAGCACGGGTGGTCTATGACCTGTTCCACGTTGTAGCAAAGTTCGGACGGGAAGTGATTGACCGTGTCCGGGTCGATCAGGCCAATCAGCTTCGACACGACAAGCCGGCTCGCAAAGTAGTGAAACGAAGTCGCTGGCTGTTGCTCAGAAACCGAGGCAACCTCAAGGATGAGCAGGCTCTGAAGCTCGAAGAACTGCTGCAAGCCAACCAGCCCCTGATGACTGTCTACGTCCTGAAAGACCAGCTCAAAGAGCTCTGGTACGCTCCCTCAGAGGCCGATGCCAGACAACGCTGGCAAGACTGGCTAAATCTGGCTATGAGTAGTGGGCTGGCCCCCGTGCAGCAGTTTGCCAGGCGCCTCAAGGGCTACGTCGACGGCATTATCGCCAGCGCGGTCTACCGGTTGAACACCAGTGTGTTGGAGGGAATGAACAACAAGATCAAGGTGATCAAGCGGGTGGCCTACGGCTACCGGGATAACGACTACTTCTTTCTGAAGATAAAAGCAGCATTTCCCGGTAAAGCGCGATGAACCAAAAAATTGAGGAGGTTTAATCGTGAGAACGATTAGTGGGGGATGCGTCTGCGGACGAGTGGGGTTCACTGTTGAGGATAAGTTTGTTTATGCAGGCTATTGCCATTGTTCCTCATGCCGAAAATCATCCGGTGCTTCAGGGACAGCCATAGGCGGAATCCCAAGAGAAAAATTTTCGGTCACAAAGGGCAGCGACTATATAAAAAAGTTTAGTCGAAGCAAGGAAACAGTCTCTTGCTTTTGTGCCCTCTGCGGATCCACCCTATATGGTGAAAAGCCAGTCTCTGGCATGCTGCACGTGAGATACGGGGCGTTGAACAGTGCGCCTGAACTTCTGCCCCAGGCTCATATGCATGTATCGTCAAAAGCAGATTGGTACGAGATCTGCGACTCCCTGCCGCAATATAGCGAATTTCCACCTGGCTAATGGTAAAAACACAAGCGCCTCTTAAGTATCCACCGTCTGCCGTCGCAAGATCTGGAGAATATGATGAGCCCTATCGGGCGGTAAGTGTAGGTGCGGTAGTTGCCGTAGTAAAGGCCCAGTCAGCTCATCCGGGCGAGAGGGGAGGCTGGGAGCGAATGACGCGCCATTTCTACGCTCAATCTGCAGTAGGGGATGCGGCCGAACCCGCGAGAAGTCCGCCGTGAATCGTCAGCTCCGCCCCGATCATGTACGCTGCCTCGTCGGAGGCAAGCATCACTGCGATCGCCGCGACTTCATCGGGCGTTCAGAACCGTCGCATACGCGTGTCAGCAACAAAGGCTGCCATCCGGTCCTCGCGGTCCGGCCCATCCCCCAGCATCGGCTCCCACGTAGGGGTAAGGATCGCAGCAGGATGGATCGAGTTGCACCTGATTTTGAGTCCCTGTTCGGCCAGGTAGAACTTCTGAAGGGGTGCCAATAATCTAGATGCTGGATTAATATACTAATTTAATATATTGAAAAATAGAATAAATTCTAACGCAGAAGCTGGCGTAGTCGGCGACGCTTTGTTCGGCTCCGTCCGCTCCGCCACCTTTCTGTATCGTAGTGAAACATTGCGCAACATACTGAAATTGCGCAATCACCTGCTAATAAAGCCTGAAAACTCGCGAAAACTCACCTCGACTGTTTCATTCCGTTGCGCTTTGTTTCTATTGGAGTGGGGGGTAAATGGGGGGTAAGTTCGCTTCACTGACACCTGCAGACTGTGACCGCATCACCCGTCGTGGGCGACACCCGGATGCCGAGAGACTTTGCCTCCTGGTTGCCAAAAGCGGCCCGTTAAAACTGGATCTATCGCTACCAGCACGACGGACGGCGGCGAGAGGGTGCCACCATGACGTTCCTGTGTGTCGCCGAGGAGTTTATCGATAACAACGCGGCGGGTTGGACTGTATTCAGGGTTAGGTTGGTCACAGATCGAATCCTCCAGGGAGCGCATGACGCGCCGTTTGCGCGCTCAATCTGCTGTAGGGGCGGCGGCCGAACCCGCGAGAAGTCCGCCGTCAATCGTCAGCTCTGCCCCGGTCATGTAGGCCGCCTCGTCTGAAGCAAGCAGAACTGCGATCGCCGCGACCTCCTCAGGCGTTCCAAACCGTCGCATAGGGGTGTCAGCAACAAAGGCTGCCATCCGATCCTCGCGGTCCGGCCCGTCTCCCAGCATCGGCTCCCACATCGGGGTAAGGATCGCAGCAGGGTGGATCGAGTTGCATCTGATTCTAAGTCCTTGCCCGGCACAGTAGAGCGCGACGGACTTGGTGTGGTTTCGCACCGCCGCCTTGGACGAAGCATAGGCAGCTGCAGCGGGGATTCCGACCAGACCCGACCGCGACGAGATATTGATGATCGACCCGGCTCCGTTTGCGCGCATGGCGCGGATCCCATAGCGGCAGCCAAGGAAGGCCCCGTCGAGATTCACCGCATGGACCGCCTGCCAGTCCGCCAGCGCGGCGTGTTCGGGATCCTGCGGACGCGGGGACTCCTCGAACCCGGTGATGCCGGCATTATTGACCAGCACATCACAGGCCGGCCAGACCGCAGCAAGCTCAGCCCAGTCGTCCTCGGATGCGACGTCAAGGCGCAGATGATCACCGCCGATGTCGCTGGCAAGCGATGCGGCCAGGTCGCCGACCTTGTCGGTCACCACGACCCTGGCACCTTCTTCGGCAAAAGCCCGCGCGATGGCCTCGCCAATGCCACGGCCGGCACCGGTGACAATGCACAGCTTCTGGCTCAGTCGCCCCAAAACACTACTCCTAATTATTGAACCTCGAAGGCGGACCGCGAAATGAACGACATGTCCTTCCTGGGGCTCGCTCCTCTGTCTTTCTCTCCAGCCCCATCTACCGTAGCCCTGGACAGATCCACACGCCGAGTATCACGGGCTCTCTCGCTCTAACAGCCGCACCATTTCCTCGGCAACGGACGCAGCTGATGGTAAGAACATGGATGAAACGATGCGTTGATCCACGACCACCGCATGCTTATCTGCAAGTGTTTCTTTATTCTCGGCCAGCGCCCCATTCTTTCGAAGTTGCTCCTCGACCAGGAAGGGCAGCAAGCTTCCCTGCTTCGCCCACGTTTTGGACCGCTCCGTGGCGTCGGGGAATCCGGCTACCCGCTTACCCTGCACCAGATAGCGACCGTCGTTCATTTTGGCGTTGGCAAAGCCTCCCGGACCATGCCCGCAACCACCGACTACGCCACCCTGTTCGTAGATGGCGCCGATAAGCGTCATTAGTGCTTCGTTCGAAGCAACGTCAAACAGGGTGCCATACCCGCCCCCAACGTACACCGCCCGGTATTGGACAGCATCCACCTGACTCGGCACCAAGGTTCGGCCTGCTTTGCCCAGGAAGTCTTCATATTTGATCGCATAGCTGCTGATGCCCAGCGGCTCCATCATGAATTCGACCGCGCCACCCTGTGGCGATACGAAGTCAACCTCATAACCGTGCATGACGAAGATGTGGAACGGCGGAGCGTATTCCCAGAGATTGTTGCGGGCTTCGTGCTGCTCCGGGTCGCCCATATCGAGAACATTGGACGCGACAAAGAGCACCCTGTTTCCGGATGCGCCGAATGCTGAAGCGGTAAGCAACATCAATGCAGAAAAACAGCAGCTGAACGCCAATACCTGTGATTTGCTCATCAATCGCTTCATATGCAAAGTAATCCTCCGACCGCCAGTGGAGACATTCAGTCGATACTGACTCGGTTCACTTTCTCGTGCGCTGGCACTATGCATTTTCCAAACCTTTTTCCCAAACAGGAAATTTCAGAGTAGGGCGCGGCGAAAGCACTGCTACGCATCGGCGAGCGCGGAGGGGGATTTGCAGCTCACGATCGCCGGTGCCTTGCGGATTAACGCGTCGTTGGTGAGCGCATGCACCATGAACAGGCCGAAATCCGTTCTCCGAGTGCGATTGCTCTTGAGTGCGGGATCGCCGACATGTTCGCGCCAGATGGGAAGGCCTTCACTCTCACCTTCTTCAATATCACTGCCGCGAACTACAGTCCAGCGCTTGTTGCTCCGGAATACTCTGCGACACGCCTCGACCTGGTCGTTGATATCTACGAATCGGAGCATTCGAGCAATCCAGCCGCCGACTTTCAGTATCGCGAGAAATACCGATGAGTACTCGTCTCTGCCATCCCTGGTGATGTGCCAGCCGCAGGAGAACACGAGACGGGCCCTTTCCTCTGAATAGTCGAGGACGGCCTGTGCAGTTCCCGACGAGTAACCGTTCACGCCCCAGGGCACCAGCACAGTGAGCACGCCGTCGCAGCCTGCAACAGCCCTGCGGATCACATCCCGATCACTCGTCCGGCCCGGCACAAGTTCAATACCATCACCGAAGTGGGCTAGCTTTTCTGTGCTTTGGGGTCGGCAGACGCCCACCACGGAATAACCGCGGTCAAGGCAGTGCTTCAACATATATCGCCCAAGTTTGCCCGAGGCGCCGACGATGCAAACCTTCATTGTCTGGCCCTCCGTGCCGTGGCAATCAGTCAAGCCTGTTGTAGCGCTGACAGGGTTTCATCCAACTGCGCGGCCAGGTCCGGGTTGGTGATTACGCCTTTGTCCCGGTGAAAGTTCTTGTAGAACTCGGGGACAGACAAAGAGGCCATCACCTTGCCCACAAAAAAGTGGGCGGATCCAACCGCAGCGGACAACACGCTTTTCGCGCCGCCCGCACCCGGCGATGTCGACAGCATGATGATCGGCTTGCCCTGATAGACCTCGAGCTTTTTGCGTGACGCCCAGTCAAAGAGGTTCTTGTAGGCCACGGTATAGCTGCCGTTGTGTTCCGCGTAGGAGATCAGCAGCGCATCGGCTTCCGAGATCTTGTCGAGAAAGCGGGACGCCGCTTCGGGAATACCATGGGCCTCTTCCAGGTCGCTGTTGTAAATGGGCATTTCGTAGTCATTGATATCGATGATTTCGACATCGCTGTCGGTCAGCCGTGTACACGCATAGCGAATCAGATCCTTGTTGATCGACTTGCGGCTATTGCTTGCGGCGAAGGCCAGAACTTTCATATCGCGCTCCTGTTGAGTCCAGGACTGGATTGCGGGACGGTCATTCGAGGCGCCCGAGTTTGCCGGCCGCGTAGTCCGCTTCCACCTGGGCGATTTCGGCCTCATTGCACATGACGAAGGAGCCCTTGTGCACGAAGACTTCCCCAACCGGCGTGGCGCTAAAGAGGGCAAAGTGAGCGGTCGAACCGGCAATGTTTGTCATCTCGATTGCATGGACGGCACCAGCGGAGCCTGCTTCGACAGCGAGGGATTCCCCGGCTTGCAGTATTGCCTCCCCACCGGCGACTGTGAGTTTGATCTCTCTCTCGATGGCGTAGATCCAGGCGTTCTCGCCGGCCTGCAAGTGATGCGTAAATGCCGACCCGGGCCCGATCCTGCCGTCGAGAATGGTCATGGGCAGGGCGGGCGAATCCCGGCCGCTGACGCCGTTGCAATTGCCGAGTACAACGCGTACGCGATAGTCGTCGGTTTCCAGGACGGGGATGTCCTGTGCTCTCACATGCCGTGATTCAGGCGCATCGCGTTTCATTCGCGCCGGCAGGTTCACGAAGACCTGCAAGCCATGAATGCTCGCGCCGGTTTTGGGCGCCTCATCGTGAACGGCACCGGAACCGGCCTTCAGCCAATACAGGTCGCCGGGAAGCAGGTCGAAATCGTTGCCCAATGAATCCCGGTTGTGAAATGCCCCATCACTGTCCTCAAACAGCACCGACACAGCGGAAAGGCCGGCGTGCGGATGGGGACCAAAGGTTGGCTCGGTCATGCGGTAGTGATCGACCATCACCAATGGGTCCATCGCGCCAGCGAAATTTCGCTCGCGAAAGGTTTGAGCGACAAACCCGGCGCCTATCTCAAGTGCGCCGCCGGCTTGTGGGACGGTGATAGCGACATTGGTCGCGCCATCCGATGCAAGGTTCTCTGCAAGAGGGCTCTTTGCGTTCATAGTCATTCTCCTTGTGAGGTGCTGCGTCATCGCGGTTTAGAGACTATCAATGGAACGGTAATGCCGGGTAGACTCATAAAATGAAACTAAAGTTCTAAAAATGGAACGATTTATGTGCTGCGTGCAACGGAGCAAATCGCAATGATCGACCTGAATGACTACTACTATTTTGCCCACGTCGTGGAAAAGCGCGGCTTTTCACCCGCCGCGAGAGCGCTCAATATGCCCAAGTCCCGCTTGAGCCGGCATGTAGCGCAACTGGAACAGCGGCTCGATACTCGTCTGATACAAAGAACATCCCGCCAATTCAAAGTGACCGAAACCGGCCGGGTGTTCTATCAGCATGCCCGGGCATTGGTCGAGGAGATGGAGGTCGCCGAAGCGGCGATTCAAAGCCGCAAGGAATCATTGAGCGGGCGCGTGACCATGAGCTGCTCAGTCGGTGTGGCCCAGTTTGCGCTCAAGGACCTGGTGTTTGAATTTCTGGCGAAGCACCCGAAGGTGAATCTGGTCCAGCAGGTGAGCAACCAGTCGGTCGATCTGGTTTCTTCCGGAATTGACTTTGCCATAAGAGGCCACATGGAAGCGCTGCCGGACTCAAGCATCATTCAGCGGCACCTGGCGAATGTGTCCTGGCACCTGTTTGCAAGTCCCGAGTACCTGGCCCGAACCGGCACGCCGGAGTCGCCCTATGATCTGGTCAAACGACAAAGCCTGAAGGTGGGCTGGCAGCCGGCAAGCGGACACTGGAACCTCGAAAACATGGATGGCTTGAAAACCACCATCTCGTTCAGCCCGCAACTGTGCAGCGACGACATGAGCACCTTGAAACAGGCGGCAGGAAAAGGGCTGGGCATCGTGAGCCTGCCAGCGTATACCTGCAGGGATGAACTTAATG
This sequence comes from Haliea salexigens DSM 19537, assembly GCF_000423125.1. GTDB lineage: Bacteria > Pseudomonadota > Gammaproteobacteria > Pseudomonadales > Halieaceae > Haliea > Haliea salexigens. The sequence goes on along the minus strand of NZ_AUHJ01000005.1, from coordinate 266,941 downwards.
ATGGGTCGCTGGTGCGGGTTCTACCGGAGTGGGTGGCCGGAACCGCGCAATTGAGCCTGCTTATGCCGTCCCGTCGTGGACAATCGCCCTCGGTTCTCGCTCTGGCAGATTACCTGTTGAACAATTTGAACGCACGTATTGGTGATCGACCAAGTCAGCAAGTCTGAATCAGGCTGCCAGCCAGTTTTCTATCTTCAATCCGGGGACTCGTGAAAACTCACCAACATTCCCGGTTACAACAGTGAGGTCATGCGTCAGCGCATGGGCAGCAATCAGCAGATCGTTGGGTCCAATGGGTGTTCCCTGGCGTGCGAGCTGGTGGCGCAACGCTGCGTATTCGCGATCGGCGGGCGCTTCTAACGGCAGGATTTCTAGTGCGGATAGAATCAGATCGATACGTTCTGCGAGTTTCGCGGAGGTTGATTTGAGAGCGCCATAGCGGAGCTCTGCGGCCACAACGATGCTGGTGCAGACACTATCTTCCCCGGCCCTGCTGATCCGCGTTGCCACCACACCGCCCGGATTACGGACCAGATCGGACAAGATGTTGGTGTCCAACAGGTATGACAGCGATCCACTCAAATCAGCACGTCTTCCATCGCAGGCAGATCATCATCGATATCCGGGAACGATTCATCGAGAGGGGGGAGGGAGGCGAGCAGGGCCAGCAGCCTGCCTTTTCGAATGGGCTCCACAATCAGTCGATCGCCCTCCTTGTGGATAATGGCTTCCTCACCCTCCAACTCGAACTCGCGCGGTATTCGTATTGCCTGGTTGCGTCCGTTACGGAAGAGGCGCACGTGGCGCTCAGTAGTTGACATGTTGGTTGTCTCCGATGATCACTGCATAGGCCGTAGCATAGGCCTGTTGCCCCAGGAGATCAATGAGGCGTATCCAGGGCTATAGCGTCACGTCGTTTCCCAGGGCTGGCTCGGCCAAGTAGAAACTCTGGAGGAGTGCCTATTTTATTTAGAGATTAGATTAATATATGAATGTAATATTTTGAAAATAATAATAATTATTAAATCAAGAATTGGCCTATTCGGCGACTCCGGGTTCGGCTCCGTCCGCTCCGCCAATTACACAAAAAGCCACCCTCGGGTGGCTTTTTGTGTTTTCAGCCCGGCATCAAATGCGTTCGATGATGATCGCCGGAGCCATACCGCCCGCTGCGCACATTGTCACCAAGCCGAACTGCTTGTCCTGACGCTCCAGCTCGTCCAGCAGCGTGCCTATCAGAATAGAGCCAGTGGCGCCGATGGGGTGGCCCAAAGCCATTGCGCCGCCGTTCACGTTGACCTTGTCCCGGTCGAGCTTGAGGTCGCGTATGAATTTCTCGGCAACAACCGCGAACGCCTCATTGATCTCGAACAGGTCGATATCCGATAACTGCATGCCGGCCTTCGCCAATACCTTGCGTGCCGCGGGTACTGGTGCATTGAGCATCAGCGTGGGGGAGTCACCCATGTTTGCCATGGCCACCACGCGCGCCCTGGGCTTCATGCCGTGCGCTTTGGCGTAGCCCGGGGATGCGAGGAGAATCGCGGCGGCGCCGTCCACAACGCCGGAGGAGTTGCCGGCATGGTGCACATGGTTGATTTGCATCTCCGGATACACCTGGTTGACCAGCTTGCGGAAGGTGGTGCCACCTTCGTCCAGCGGGTAGTCGGCCAGGGCCGCAAAGGACGGTTTGAGCTCCGCCAGCGTTTCCAGCGTTGTGTTCGGGCGTGGGAACTCTTCGTGATCCAGTGCCAGGCTGCCATCGAGCCGGTACACCGGAATCAGGCTGCGCTCGAAGTGCCCATTGGCGATAGCGTGCGCAGCGCGCTGTTGCGAGAGCGCGGCCAGGCTGTCCACCGCGTGGCGGTCGATGCCCTCCAGCGTCGCGATGGCGTCAGCGCACACGCCCTGATGCGGCTGCGGGTGTTTCTCGCGCAAGCGCAGGTTGTCGCTGTCGATAAACGGTGACTGGCTGGGGTCGCTGCCGAACGTCGACATCATCTCACATCCGCCACCGATGACGAGGTCTTCCATGCCAGACATGATCGACGCCGCTGCCATACTGATGGAGGTGATACCGGAGCCGCAGAAACGATCCAGGGTCACCCCCGAGGAGCGCACATCGTAGCCGGCGTCGAGTGCCGCCATGCGCGCGAGGTCCGACCCCTGCTGACCGCGCTGGCTGCTGGTGCCGAATATAATGTCATCGACCTGTGCGGTATCGAGTTGATTGCGTTCGGCGATTGCACGCAGCACCGTGGCTGCGAGGTGTTGCGGGTGCTGGTCGGCAAGCGCCCCTTTCCCTTTCTTGCCGATACCCCGGGGGGTGCGGCAAGCATCGATGATCCACGCTTCTGACATGACTGTTCTCCTAGTGCTCGGTGGTGGGTAGTAATTCTTGCTCTCGCCTGCAGCGCTGCTTCAACCCGGGGCGAGCTGTTTGTCGCATGCGGTGTCGTCATCATGGTATGGCTCGAACGCGGGTGCAAGGTAGGGCTCACCAGCCGCCTGCTGCAGCGGTATGAAGCGCACCCTCCCGGGCATGTCGCAGCTCAGGGCCTTTTCTGCAGGGCTGTTTGCCAGTTGCATCACGATACGTATGTGCGGTGCTTCCACCGGGCTCACCAGGGCGCAGGTGTAGGCGGTGGGGAAGTTCGGGTTGAGCCCCGCCGCAACCTCGCACCAGCTCGCCAGCAGGCCTTCGCCACTCAGTGCGCGCCAGTGCAGTGGGTCGCCGCAGTCGGGGCAGTTGGCGCGCGGGTACCAGACGGCGTGATTACAGGCCCCGCACCAGGTTACCTGCAGCTCCTGCCGGGCAGCAGCCTTCCAGAACGGGCCGGTCAAGGGATGGTCAAGCTGCGGTGTGTTCATCATCGCCCCCGGCGCAATATCAGAGTGGAGGACTCGTCGGCGGTGAAGCCGGCGTACACCGCGCGGCGCGCGTCGGTAACCGGGTTGGCGGCGCTGCCGCGCAACTGCTTGACCAGTTCCACAACGTGCGATGCGCCGAGCAGATAGCTGTGGGACAGCAGTCCGCCGTGGGTGTTGCAGGGTATGCCACCTTCCTGCCGAGGCCGGGTGTGGTGCAGGCGGTTGTCCTGTATGAAACTCCCTCCGTCGCCCTTGCGGCAAAAGCCCAGGTCCTCTATCTGCATCAATGCCGTACTGGAAAAACAATCGTAAACCGCAATCACATCGATCTCCGATGGGCTCGTATTCGCCATGGCGTAGGCCCAGGGCGCGGCAAACACCTGGGGCGTTGCGGTCATGTCGCGCTGCTGGCTGATATAGGGCGCCCCGGCGATACGCCCATGCCCGACGCCATCGATAATGGCCGGCACCTGCGGCATGTCGCGCGCACGCTCCGTTGGGCTCATCACCCAGGCCGCAGCACCGTCGGAAATCAGGCAGCAATCTTCCCGCCGCAGCGGGCCGGCCAGTGGCGGTCTGTTCAGATAGTCCTCCAGGGTCAGCTTGCGGCCCCCCATCACGGCGCCTGGGTGCCCGTTGGCATGGCGGCGAAAGGTCAGTGGAATCGTCGCGAGCTGTTCCTCGGTGAGTCCGTACTCATGCATGTACCGTCGGGCGAAGGTGGCAAAGTACACGGGCTGGGGATACCAGCCCATAGGGACTTCCAGGTGTGCTTTCAGTGCCTCTCCGGCGTGCCAGTCGCCCGGGGTTCCCGTGCCCGCTGCGCGGCGGCTGGCCCAGTCGACCGCAAACACGTTGACGATATGGGTGGCTTTGCCGGCAAGCATTGCGGTCGCTGCTGTGTGCCCGCAGGTGCCAGCCCAGATCATCGCGCCGCCATCGGTGCTGAACCACAGCGGGCGCCGGGTACCGAAATGGCGGCGGAAATCGTCGGCAGTGACCTGATCGGCGATGTGACCCGACACCATGAGGCCGTCAATGTCCGCAGGCTGTAATCCGGCATCGGCAATGGCGGCAGCGATCGCCTCCAGCGCCATCTGCCGTGGCTCGCGCCCGGAGGGGCCGGAGACCGCGGTTTCGCCGATGCCCGTGATTGCGGCCGCGCCGGCGATGTCATCCAACGCTACGGATGTTCCACCGTCGGGCACGACTGCGGCGCGGGCGATAGACTGCAGCGATCGCCGTGTCATCGGAGAGCGCCACCGAAGTCGGATACTTTCCCTGGGCGAATGTGGGGCATGCGCGGCCTGCCTGCTGGTGATGGGGTGAGCCCGAAGACTATCCCGGGTGGGCGGTGGCAGCAAGCGACCGCGTTCGCCGCAGTGATCCGGGCGTGGTGTTTTCCCTCTTTGCCGGGGCCCGGAGTAGATCGGTATAAGCACTTGCACCGTGTGGTTTAAGCCAGCGGGCAAAAGGGTCTATCATTCGCGATTGAGTTTTGTCTTGAGCCGGGCTGACTGGCCCGAACGGTTGCCGAGGAGTTTGTAATGCCGAAACCACGCCCCCCCATGCCGTTGCCTTTTGGCTGGTTTGTCGTGTCCTACAGTGATGAGCTGGCTGTAGGGCAGTCGCGTCCAGTGCTGTATTTTGGTCGCGAAATGGTGCTCTTTCGCACGGAATCCGGCCGCCCTGTGCTGCTGGATGCATACTGCCCGCACCTGGGTGCCCACCTTGGTTACGGTATCAATGAAAGTAGTGGGCAGGGTGGTCGTATCGAAGGCGAAAGCATAGTTTGCCCGTTTCACGCCTGGAAATTCGACGCGGCAGGTTACTGCACGGACGTGCCCTACGCGAAGAATATGCCGCCCAAGGTTGTGGGCAAGCAGTGCCTGGAGTCCTACCCGGTGGTGGAAGACAATCAGGTGATCTACGCCTGGTATCACCCGGAAGGTAATGCACCGATGTGGGACGTGGAGTCGTTCGAGGAGGCCAACAGTGCCGATTGGGCACCACTGCAGCGCTTCGAGTGGACAATAAAGACAGCCTGTCAGGAAATGGCGGAAAACGGTGCCGATTCCGCGCACTTCCGCTATGTACACCAGACGGCGACCTTCCCGGAAACCGAACTGACCTACGAACAGCACTACTCCCTGGGCATTCAGAAAGCCGACATGCAAACCCCGCGAGGAATGGTCAAAGGCAGCATCACCTCCAAGAACATCGGCCCCGGTCAGGGCTTTACGCGTTTCGAGGGTATCGCCAGCACCTTCCTGATGGGGAACGTCACGCCGATTGACGACGAGACGGTGCATGTGCGCTTTGCCTTTACCCAGCCTCTGGTGGACGGTGAGGTCAAGACCGGGGGCGTCAATGCTGCCATCATCCGCGACATCTGCAAGCAGCTGGATGAAGACAAACCCATCTGGGAAAACAAGATGTTCCGGTCACAACCGGTACTTTGCGACGGCGACGGCCCGATCGCCCGGTTCCGCAAGTGGTACAGTCAGTTCTACGCGGAGTCATTCGCCAACGCTTGACGTTTCGCGTCGTCCGCCGGGTGCAACCGGCGGACGACGCTGAGACAGCAAGTTCGACCGCCTCAGAACGCCAGCGTGTCCCCCTCCGCGGGCATGGCGGCGCGGCGCTGGTGTTGCTCCCATAACAGTGATGCCAGAGCGTCCTGTGCCGTGGGCTCCCCGTGTACCAGCACCAGCCGGGCAGCGGGATCAAAATTGTTCGCCCACTGCACCAGCTCGCTCTGGCCGGCGTGCGCGGAAAAACAGCCCAGCGTCTCAATGCGGGCCTTGACCGCGTACTCCTCGCCAAACAGCTTGACGGTCTGCATGCCATCGACCAGCAGGCGGCCCAGCGTGCCACGTGCCTGGAAACCGGCGAAGATCACGGTATTGCGGTCGTCCCAGATGCGCTGCTTGAAGTGGTGACGAATCCGCCCACCCGTGCACATGCCGCTGCCGGCGATGATGATGGCCCCTCCCTTGATGCGATTGATGGCCATGGACTGTTCGGTATCGGCTGTCAGTTGCAGGCGGGGCAGGAAATCCGCGAGGGAGGCCTTGTGGGCTTCCGACAGCTCACGAATATCCTCCCCGTCCATGATCTCTAGCCAGCGGTCGTAAACCTGTGTGACCTTGATGGCCATCGGGCTGTCGAGGAAAACCTCCCAGTTGTCGAGCTGCCCGGCGTGGTGCAGGCGACCGAGGTGAAAAATGATTTCCTGGGTTCGGCCCACGGCAAAGGAGGGGATCATCACGCTGCCACCCTTGTTCCAGGTCTCGTGCAGGATTTCCGCCAGTTCGTCCATGGAGTCGTCTTCATAGCGGTGGTCGCGGTCGCCGTAGGTACTTTCCATCAGGACCACGTCCGCCTTGTCCAGCGTAGCGGGGTCGTTCATCAGTACCGAGCCCTTGCGTCCGAGGTCGCCTGAGAACACCAGCCGTTTTTCCATGGCGTTTTCGGTGAGTACGACTTCCACGATGGCAGAGCCGAGAATGTGCCCGGCATCGTGCAGCGTGACAGTGCAGTGATGGCCGAGTTTGAAGGGTTTGCGGTAGCGGCTTGGTTGCAGCTGCTTCAGCACGCGCTCCACATCCTCCTCGTTATACACCGGTTCGCGGGTTTTCCTGCCTCGTCGCTCCGCGCGCAGGTTGTCGCGCTCAAGGTCGCGCAGGTACAGCCCCACGGCGTCATGCAACATGATCGGCAGCAGGTCGGCGGTGGCGCGGGTGCAATGAATCGGCCCCTTGAAACCCTGGTGAACCAACAGCGGCAGCATACCGCAGTGGTCCAGGTGGGCGTGTGACAGGACTACGGCATCGATACTGTCGGGCTTGAAACTGAAGCGCTCGTTGTGAATGCGCTCAACGGCATCGCCGCCCTGGCGCAGCCCGCAATCGAGCAGAACACGCCCGCAGGCCTTGGATTCCAGCAGGTGACAGGAGCCCGTGACTTCCTGTGCCGCACCGTAGAATGTCAGCGTTGCCATAGTCGACCTCGTGTGGGAATAAGCTACGATTGTACCTCGGCGGACCCCGGCACGTCTGCTCTTGCTCGCGCATCGCGGGCAACTATGCAACGCTGCGTAGGGCCTCAGAGTCGGCTATAATTGCCCGCTCTCAAGCAGTGCCGGGGCGCGCGGGCCCGGGCGACAGGACAGCAACATGGCAGATAATAAACTGATACCGCTGGTGCCGGTGCCCAGCGGCGGAAAGTTCGTCAATGATCGGGGTATCACAGCGATCAAGGATGGCATAAAAGCGTCTGCGGAGGGTGCCGCAAGGCTGGCCAAACCTGACTGGCTGCGTATTCGCGTGCGCGGTGGAGCAACGTACGACCGTGTGAAGTCCATCGTACACGAGCATCGCCTGGCGACCGTGTGCGAAGAGGCCAAGTGCCCGAACATGAGCGAGTGCTGGAGTGCCGGTACTGCCACCATCATGTTGATGGGTGATGTCTGCACCCGCGCCTGCCGCTTTTGTGCAGTGAACACGGGCAATCCGCGCGGCTGGATTGATCAGGAGGAGCCCGCCAATACCGCGCGCTCCGTGCAGCTGATGGGCCTGCGTTATGTGGTGTTGACGTCCGTGAATCGGGATGATCTCGCTGATGGCGGTGCCGGTCACTACGCAGCCTGTGTGCGGGCGGTGAAGGCGGAAAACCCCGACACCGCGGTCGAGGCGCTGACCCCCGATTTTCTGGGTGTATTGACCGACGTGGAGACCGTACTGGACTCCGGCATTGAGGTGTTTGCCCAGAACGTGGAAACCGTGCGTCGCCTGACTCACCCCGTGCGCGATCCTCGCGCCAGCTATGAACAGACGCTTGCCGTGCTGGCACATGCCAAGCACTACCGACCCGATGTGCTCACCAAAACCAGCCTGATGCTGGGCCTGGGTGAGACCGAAGCGGAGATCGAGGAGGCCCTCGATGACTTGCGTGCGGCCAACGTCGACATTGTGACCTTCGGGCAATACCTGCAACCCACCGTCAACCACTACCCGATCGACCGTTACGTGCCGCCCCAGGATTTTGAGAAATATCGGCAGTGGGGGCTGGCAAAAGGGTTTCTGGAAGTGGTTTCCGGCGTGTTCGTGCGTTCCAGCTATCGCGCCGAGCAAGTGTTGGAGAAGAACAACGTGGGACTCGCCCAACCCTGATGGTATCGGGAAGGACCCTGCGCCGCCGCGCTGTCCTGGCTATCTGTGTTTATAATGTCGCTCGCACAGCGCGGGGCAGAGTGGGGTAGCCATGCACGCAAAATTCGACAGGATAGGCCTGGTGGGGCGCAGCCAGCAGGAGGGCCTCACCGATGTGCTGGACGAGCTGGTGCATCTGCTGCAGGGCCTGGGCAAGGAACTTGTGCTGGAGTCGCGCCTCGCCGAGTTGGTGGAGGATACTTCCATACCCCGGGCCAGCCTGGATGAGATCGGTGAAGACAGCGATCTGGTGATCGTGGTGGGAGGCGACGGCAGCCTGCTCAGCGCCGCCCGTACGCTGGCGAAGTACGAAACACCGGTACTTGGCGTTAACCGGGGGCGGCTGGGTTTCCTGACCGATATCAGCCCGGATGACATCGCCGTGCAGGTGCCGGCGGTACTGGCGGGCGAATATACCCGGGAGAGCCGCTTTCTGCTCGACGCCCGCGTGGTGCGTGAGGGCAAGACGGTCGGCCGGGCCGATGCGCTCAACGATGTGGTGGTGAACTCCGGTACATCGGCGCAGATGATCGAGTTCGAGCTGTCCATCAACGGCGTGTTCGTGTATCGGCAACGCGCTGACGGGCTCATCATCTCCACACCCACGGGCTCCACCGCCTACTCGCTTTCCGGTGGCGGCCCCATCATGCACCCGACACTGGATGCGGTGGTGTTGGTGCCGATGTTCCCGCACGCCCTCAGCAGTCGCCCGATCGTGGTGGACGGCAACAGCGAAATTCGCCTGGATATTCTCCAGCGCAACCGCATTCACCCACCGGTGACCTGCGATGGGCAGGTGAATATGACGGCGCGGCCAGGGGACTCGGTGGTGGTGAGCAAGAAGCCTCATCGACTTACCCTGTTGCACCCATTGGGACACAGTTTCTACGCCAGTTGTCGCGATAAGCTGCGCTGGAATACGGCGCTGGTGAATTGATGCCTGAAGGGTTTGTAGCGCTGCGAGCGGCGGCCGGTGAGGACCTGCGTCCTTTTGCTGCACTGTTGCAACAGCAGGGCATTCGCTGTCGCATATACGAAGCCGCGGGCGACCAGGTGGTCGAGGTGGCGGGGGAGGCGCAGGTGCACGTCGCGCAGACACTCTATAAAGCCTGGCGCGACGGCGATATCCAGTTGCAGTTACGCGCGGCGCCGGCACGCAGCAGCGCGCGTCCGGAACTTGCCGCCGCCTGGCACCAGGCGCCGGTCACCATTCTGCTTCTTTTGTTGAGCGTGGCGGGCTTCCTGCTCGTCTACCTGGGCGCCTCGGCCGAGCGACTGTCGCTGTTTACCTTTACCCCTTTCACGATTAATGGGAACACGCTTCAATTTGGCGAGATGGGCGGCCAATACTGGCGCTTGCTGACCCCCGCATTCCTGCACTTTGGCTGGTTGCATATTGTTTTCAACAGCCTCTGGCTGTGGGAGCTCGGTGCGAGAATCGAGCGCAGGCTGGGTTCGGTGCACATGCTGGGCCTGTTCGTGTGTATCGCCCTGGTTTCCAATGGGTGCCAGTTTGTCTTCGGCGGGCCATCCATATTTGGCGGTATGTCGGGCGTTGTCTACGGCCTGCTCGGCTTCAGTTTTGCGGGCGCCCGTTTGCAGCCTGTTTGGGGTTTCGAGCCCAGCCGTCCGATCATGCTGCTGATGGTGGGCTGGCTGCTGCTGTGTATTGCCGGTGTGGTCGAGGTGCTGGGTTTTGGTGCCATCGCCAATGCGGCGCATGTCGCGGGTTTGCTCTCTGGCGCGCTGCTCGGTGCGCTGCTGGCCCTGCTCTCGCGACGCGGCGGCGACAGTGCAGGGGCTGGACGGCTATAATTACCGTTTTTGCCTCGCGTGGTACCGCATGAATTATCAGGACATTATCAAGCAGCTTTCACCGGAGATTTACCAGAGCATGCGCCGTTCGGTGGAGCTGGGACGCTGGCCGGATGGCCGCCCGGTAACGCCGGAGCAGCGTGCCCATGCCATGCAAGCGCTTATCGCCTGGGGTGAGCAGCACTTGCCACCTGAACAACGTATTGGCTATATCGACAAAGGCAGCAAAGCGGGGGATGTCTGCGACGACCCTGAGCCGCTGCGCTGGCGCGACACGCCGGAGGGGAGCTAGGTATGGGACAGGAGCTGGCGCGCGGCGCCCTGCGTAAAATGGCAACGGAGCTGGATCAACCCGTGACCTATACCCTGGTTCTCGGTGAAACGCGGGTGCCCCTGAATGCCTTGCTGGGGCAGTCCATCGCCCTGGAGTTTCTCGGGCAAATCAACTGCATTCACTGTGATCGGGTCACCAGCAAGAGCTTCAACCAAGGCTATTGTTACCCGTGCTTCCGTCGCCTCGCGCAGTGTGACAGCTGCATCATGAGTCCGGAGAAATGCCACTATGAGCAGGGCACCTGCCGCGAGCCGGACTGGGGCCTTGCCAATTGCATGATCGACCACATTGTCTATCTGGCCAACACCTCCGGCCTGAAAGTAGGTATCACGCGGCACAGCCAGGTACCCACGCGCTGGATGGACCAGGGCGCGACGCAGGCTTTGCCGATTTTTCGCGTGGCCAGTCGGTTTCAATCCGGCCTGGTGGAAACCCTGTTCAAGGGGCATGTGGCGGACAAGACCAACTGGCAGGCGATGCTCAAGGGGGCGGCGGACCCCGCCGACCTGGAGTCCGAGCGCCAGCGCCTGATGAGTGCCTGTGAACCCGGCATCGCGGGGTTGCAGGCCGCCCATGGCTTGCAGGCTATCGCTCCGCTGGAGGCGGAGGAAACGCTGATCGAGTACCCCGTGCTGGCTTACCCGGCCAAGGTGTCCTCGTTCAATTTCGACAAGACTGCGCGGGTGGCGGGCACCCTGCAGGGTATCAAGGGTCAGTACCTGATATTCGATACCGGTGTTATCAACCTGCGCAAGTTCGGCGGCTACCAGGTCGCTATCACCGAACACTGAGGCCAACCATGCGAGACGCACAGCCCAGGGCTATTTACCTGCGTGATTACCAGCCCCCTGCTTTTCTGATCGAGCGCACCGAGCTCGCCTTCGACCTGCACGAGGATCACGCGCTGGTAACAGCGTGCCTGCACCTGCGTCGCAATGCGGGCGCTGGCAAGCAGGCGCTTGAGTTACACGGTCAGGAGCTGGAGCTGGTAAGCATCGGAATTGACGATCGGCCACTGGCTGCGGAGGAGTATGAGCTGAGCGATGCCGGCCTGCGGATTGCCGATGTGCCAGACTCGTTCAGGTTACAGTCGCAGTGCCGCATCCTGCCGCAGAATAATACTTCGCTGGAAGGGCTGTACAAGTCACGCACCCTGTTCTGTACCCAATGCGAGGCCGAGGGATTTCGCAAGATCACCTGGTACCTCGATCGCCCGGATGTCATGGCTGAGTTCGAGGTGACCGTGGAGGCAGACGCGGCGCGCTATCCGGTGCTGCTCAGCAACGGCAACCCACTGGCATATGAAACGCTGGAAAACGGACGCCATCGCGCTCGCTGGCATGATCCGTTCCCCAAGCCCGCCTACCTGTTCGCCCTGGTGGCGGGTGACTTGCGCAGCGTCGACGATACCTTCGTGACCGCCAGCGGCCGCGAAGTGGCACTGCATATTCATGTCGAGGAGAAGGACCTCGACAAATGTGGGCACGCCATGCGCTCCCTCAAGCAGGCGATGCGCTGGGACGAAGAGGTGTACGGGCGGGAGTACGACCTCGATGTCTTCAATATTGTGGCCGTTGATGATTTCAACGGGGGTGCGATGGAAAACAAGGGCCTGAATATTTTCAACAGTTCCTGTGTGCTCTGCAGCCCTGAGATCACAACGGATGCCGAGTTCCAGAATGTGCAGGCGATTGTCGCCCACGAATACTTTCACAACTGGTCCGGCAACCGGGTGACCTGCCGCGACTGGTTCCAGCTCAGCCTGAAAGAGGGGTTCACCGTGTTCCGGGATGCCGAGTTTTCCGCGGATATGGGCTCGCCCACGGTGAAGCGCGTGGCAGACGTCAATGTGCTGCGCAATGCGCAGTTTGCCGAGGACGCCGGCCCCCTGGCACACCCGGTGCGCCCGGAATCGTTCATCGAGATTTCCAACTTCTATACCGTGACCATTTACGAAAAGGGTGCGGAAGTGGTGCGTATGATTCATACGCTGCTGGGAGAGGAGCGCTTCCGGGCGGGGTCCGATCTTTACTTTCAGCGCCATGATGGCCAGGCGGTGACCTGCGAGGACTTTGTGCGCGCGATGGAGGAGGCCTCCGGGGTGGATTTGCAGCAGTTCCGTCGCTGGTATTCGCAGGCGGGCACGCCCCTGGTGTCGGCAGAGGGCAGGTACGACGCGGACGCACAGCGTTTTTTCCTTACCCTGAGGCAGTCCTGCCCGGCGACGCCGGGACAGGCGGTGAAGGAACCCCTGGTTATACCGGTGGCATTGGGTTTGCTGGGTAGTAAAGGCAACCTGCCCCTGTGCCTGGACACTGACGACGACGTCTCGACGGCGACGCACCGTGTTCTGGTGTTGAGTGAGCCCGAGCAGACCTTCGTCTTTGAGCACGTCACGGAAGCACCCGTACCTGCATTGCTACGCGGATTTTCGGCTCCCGTGCGGCTGGCCTGCGATTACACGAGCGCGCAACTGCGTGCGTTGATGAGTCGGGAAGACGATGGTTTCCTGCGCTGGGACGCTGCGCAGCAGTACGCCTTGCGAGTTATCAACGAGATACAGGCACAGCAGGCAGCGGGTGAAGAGGGGGTGCTTGACCCAGAGTATCTGGCCGCCTGTGGCGACTTGTTGCGCGACACCGAGCTGGACCCTGCGCTGGTCGCGGAAATGCTGTCGCTCCCCGGCGAGAACTATCTTGCAGATCTCGCGGCTGCGAACGGCGGGGCAGATGTGGATGCCATTCACGCGGCCCGGAAAGCGGTGCGTAGCGGCATCGCCACCACTCACCGCGATGCCTTGCAGGCCTGCTACCTGCGCCTGGAAAACAGCGCACCGTACGCACCGGATGCGGCCCAGATCGGGGCGCGTCGTCTGCGTAATGTGTGCCTCGATTACCTGGCCCTGGCTGGCGCAGACGGACTGCTGTTGGCCGAGGCGCAGTTCGCGGGCGCCAGCAACATGAGCGATCGCCTGGCCGCGTTGCAGGCACTGGCTTTTCACGGCGATGCCACCCGCCGCGACCCGGCGCTGCAAAAGTTCCATGCAGACTGGCAACATGAAACCCTGGTGATGAACAAGTGGTTGCAGCTGCAGGCCACAATTCCCGCGCCCGGCACACTCGAGCAGGTGCAACAGCTGCTGCAGCACCCGGTGTTTGATGTGCGCAATCCCAACAAGGTGCGCGCACTGATCGGAGCCTTTGCCAACGCCAACCCGCTGGTGTTTCACCGTGCTGACGGTGCCGGTTACCGCCTGCTGGCAGACATGGTCATGCAGATCGACTCGCTCAACCCGCAGCTGGCAGCCCGCCTGCTCGTGCCGCTGACCCGCTGGCGTAACTACCGTGGTCGGGGAGAGCAGATGCGTGGCATTTTGCAGGGCATGATCGATACGCCGACGGTTTCCCGGGATGTCTACGAGATGCTGGAGCGCGCGCTCGCCGACTGAACCGTGCGCCGAGCGCACGGCGCACGGCTCAGGACGTGGTGGGGGGGTAAAGGGCGAACGTATCCACAGCGCTGTCGTGTTTGCCGCCCTTGCGCCGACGCAGCTCCGCAACCGCAGAGGCGAGGGCGGCGCCGCGCCACTGGCTGCTCCCTGAACGGTAGAGTGCCGCGTCCAGTTCAGCGATTGCCTGCGACAGACTGTCGTCGCCGAGGTGGCGGGCAAGTTCATCCGCCCGTAAGGGGCGGGGCATGTCGAGGTAGGCCTGTGCCCAGTGCAGCAACGCGGCCCGCGCAGGTGCAGCACTGTCGCTGGCGCAGGCGGCCTGCAGCTGCTTGAAGGCGCGCGCCTCGCTGTTGTTGCGCGGCGGGGCGTTCGGCGGAGTCGCTTGCACGGCGGGGCGCCGTCGCCAGAACAGCGCGATGGTGGCGACCCAAAGCACGGCAAAGAACGCCGTCAGCCACTGCCATAGCCGGCTGTGGCCCTTCGGTGCAGGGTCGAGTGGGAGCAGGGCATCAGTGGCGCCGGGAGATTCCGTCTGCGTGGCGGCCGGGCTCGCCGTCGCCGACGCGCCCGGCGCAACGGTGATATCACGGGCGGGCAGCACCGCGTAGCGCACGGTGTCCTGCGCGACGTCCCACCAGGGAATCCGGATTTCCGGCAAGGTAAAGCGGCCGGCCCGGTTGGCGACCAATGCGGCACTCTCACGGCGTTGGCCAACAAGGCCAGCAGCGCTTTCTGCATCGGTGACAGCGGGTTGATCCGGGTAGTAACGCAGGCCGTCCTGCGCCTCAAAGGTGATTGGCGGGAGCTGGGCTCCCTGCAAGCCGGTCCCGCGCAGGGTGATTGTACGCGTCACCGATTCACCGGCCTGCAAGGTATCCGGTATCTTGGACCAGCTCTCCTCGAGAACAAGGTCGCGGGCGGGAAGCCATGTGTCGTTGGCCGGAAATGCGCTCGGGCGTGGCAATACATTTACTGTCAGTGGCTCGGTGCGGCGCTGGAGCTGGCGGCCGCCTGAACCGAAATCGAATACGCTGCGACGCCCGCTACTCTCCCGGCCGGTAAACACCTGCGGAGGAATGGTCAGGGTGCCGCTTTGTTCTGGGAAAATGGCGTAGCGTACTTCGTGCACCAACCAGGGCCGGCCATCCTGTGTACGCTGGAAGGAGTTCTGTTCCAGAGGCTGCACATAGGCGTTGTCCAGCTGTAACTCACTGACGCTGCGGGAATCCAGGTTGATCGCCTGTTGAATGCGTACCGTCAACAGAATCTGACCCTGCACGTAGACCTCCTGGCTATCCACTTCAGCGGACACCACAACGGTTTGATTGGCATCCGTTGGCGCGGGGGGCGGGCCGACCTCGACAGCGACCGGCTCGCTGGTAGAGGCGCCGATGCGCAGCCCGGGGATCGCCAGCAGGCCTTCTCGCCTGGGGCTCAAGTCCAGCAACACCTGTCGCGTCTGGCTGCGCTGGCCGTTGACGATACTGGTGCTGCTGGTGGCGCTGCGCTGCAGTATTTCGAAATCTGCCAGCAGCCGGCGCAGGTCCAGCGCGTCGAGATCCTCATCTGCGGTGGCAGTGATGACGAGTCGGATGCTGTCGCCCAGGGCCACCTCCTGCCGGTCGACAGCCACCTCCAGCGCTGCCTGGCTGCGTGCCGCCGCGAAAACCACCAATAGCAGTATCCAGAAGCGTCTACCACTCAACATCATTGCCTCTCTCCGGTGCCTGTTGGCGTTTGCGGCTCTCGTAGCGGAACTTTTCGCGCAGCAGACCCGATGGATCATCGGGCACCCGCCGCAGCCATTGCTCCATGGCCTGGTTGCGCTCCGCTTCCTCCATGGACAGCTCGGGCACGGGTACATTCTCCAGTGTACCGGGCGCTGCCGGCTGCTCATTCACCTCGTTGTCCCCCGGCTCGTCCGCTTGTGCCTCTTCTTCCTCTGGATTCGCGCCTGCCTGCGAATCCTCGTTGTAGCCCGGGTCGCGTGGCTTGCCGGCCGGTTCATTGCCTGGATCTTCCGGTGTTTCGCTATCAGGTGTGTTCTCACCGGGTTCCGAAGGGTCCGACGCGTCGCCGCCGCCCTGTTCCGGAGGCTGTGAATCACCCGCGTTCTGCTCCTGGGAGTCCCCCTGCTGTTGCTCCTGCTCCTGTTGTTGCTTGAGCGACTCCAGCAAGGCGAGATTGGCCGCGGCATCGGGCTGGTCGGGCGCCAGTTCCAGGGACTTGCGGTAAGCTTCGATGGCGGCATCGAGCTGACCGCTGCGCGCCAGAGCGTTGCCGCGGTTGTACCAGCTGTCGGCACTTTCGGGTTCGGCAAATAGTGCTGCTGCGCGCTCGAAGTCACCACTCTGGTAGGCCGCAGTACCTTTCCAGGCCGGGTCTTCAAACAGTTCAGCGGCGCGTTCGGCATCGCCCTCGGCCAGAGCACGCTGGCCCTGTTGGTTGGGGTTCAGCCAGAGGTCCTGCCAATCCGCCGCGTGGGTGGGGGCAGGCTGGAATACAAGCAGCAAGGGCGCGAGAGTCAGCAGCCAACCGCGGCGAAAGAGGGCCAGGGCGAAGGGCAGCAGGAGAAGGATCAGCCAGTAACCCTGGTCCTCCCAGGTGTCGGCGCTACGCTCGTCGCTGCTGCGAGTCTCGCGCGAGCTGGGCGCGGCAGCGAGGAGTTCACTGAGGTCGCTGTTATCGACCTGCAACGAGCGGTAGAGGCCATCGGTCGCGCCAGCCAGCCTCTTCAGGCCTGGCGCGTCCAGCCCGGGCATCGCGATAGCGCCGCTGTCATCGCGTACAAAACCGCCACGCGGCAGCGGCATGGGTGCGCCGTTGGCTGTACCCAGGCCGAGTATTGCCAGGTGGGCTGAGGTGTTTTTCAGCAGGGCTCGAACACGCTCACTCTGTGCTGCGGGCACACCATCAGTCAGCAATAGAATGCGCCCGTCACTCACGCCTGCGGAGGCCAACAACTCCAGCGCCAGCTCAATCGCGGCAGACGTATTGCTGCCCGCCACCGGCATCATGTCGGGATTCAGGGCGGGCAGCAGGTTGGCGATCGTCCCGGTATCGTCAGTCAGTGGTGTCACCACGTGCGCGTCCCCGGCATAGGCAACCAGGCCGGTCTGGCCTTCATCGCGCGCCGCCAGCAAGTCCAGCAGCTTCTGCCGCGCCCGGTCCAGGCGCGATGGAGCCTGGTCTGCTGCCTTCATTGAGTAGGACAGGTCAAGCACCAGCACCAGTGCGTCCTGAATCTGCTCTACGGGCTGTGGTATCTTCTTCAGGCTGGGGCCAGCGGCTGCAAGCGCGGCGAGTAGCCACGCGACGAGCGCCAGCCAGACGATGCGACGGCGGCCCGCCCCGCGTGCCGCAGGAGCAAGATGGGACAGCAGGTGCGCATCTATCACCCGCCCCCAGTCGCCCGCGAGAGCTCTCTGCCGCCACAGCAGCCACGCCAGGGGCAGGGCGGGCAGGCCCCAGAGCAGCCAGGCGGGCCGGATGAAATGAATGAATACCTCAGGCTCAATCATCAGTGGGTTCTCGCCGGGTCGGTGCGCTGGCGGTGTAACTGCACGCCGTGTTGTGCCGCGAGCCAGAAGCTGATCAGCAACGCCAGCAGCAGCGGCCAGTGCCCCAGTGCCTGCCTGGGCCGGTAGGTGGCGCCGTCGAGGGACACCGGCTCCAGTTCGTCCAGTAGCTGGTAGATCCCCGCGAGCTCCTGCGGGTCGCGAGCGCGAAAATACCGTCCACCGGTCATTTCGGCGATGGCCTGCAGGCTCTCTTCATCGAGATCGGCGGATGGGTTCACTCGCCGGCTGCCGAAGCTCGATCCGAAAATACCGGGTACCGCAAGCTGGTCTGCGCCGATACCGATGGTATACACGCGTATACCCAGTCCCTGGGCAAGCCGCGCCGCGTCCAGCGGATCGATGCTGCTGGCGGTATCCTGGCCATCGGTGAGCAGGACCAGTACCCGGCTTTCCGCGGGCCGTTCACGCAAGCGTTTGACCGCGAGCCCGATGGCGTCACCGATGGCGGTTTCCTGTCCGGCAAAACCTATTTGCGCCTCGCGCAGGAAACGCTCGACGGTGGCGATATCAAAACTCAGGGGAGACTGCACATAGGCATTACTGCCGAAGAGGATAAGGCCAACCCGGTCGCCGCGGCGTCGTTCGATAAACTCAGCGCCCACAGCCTTCACGGCGTCCACGCGGCGCACCAGGTTGTTGCCCACCTGCATGTCCTCCACGCGCATGCTGCCGGAGATGTCTACCGCGAGCATCAGGTCGCGACCACTGGCGGGTAGTTGCACCGGTTCGCCGATCCAGGTCGGACGCGCCGCGGCCAGCAGCAGGCACAGCCAGAGCAGCCAAAGCAGCAGCGTGGAGAAACGGGCGCCGCCAGCGACGCCATCGGCAGACTGTTCCAGCGTTTGCCAGTCATTGAAAAAGGGTGCCCGCAGCGGTGTGAGTTCGTTGCGCGCAGGCGGCCACCAGCGTCGAACCAGCAGTGGCAGCGGCAACAGCAGGCCCACCCAGGGCCAGAGCCAGGTAATCATACGTGCCCCCGGTGGCGACGCAGCCAGGTGTCGGCACACGCGAGCAGGTCAGGGATGTCGATGGGCCCCGGATCGGGTGCATGCGCCCTGGCGATAGCCTCGGGAAAGCGCTGCTTGCTGTCTGCCACAGCGAATTCCCCGTTGAGGAATTGCAGCCAGCGTGTGCCGCTCAACGCGGCCACTTCACGACGTGGATACACCTGCAGACACACGCCTTTCAACAGCATGTTCACAGCACTCAAGGTGTCGGTCACGGATGCGTCTGTGTGATATGCCGCCTCGATTGCCCGCAGCTGCGCTCTGGCCAGGCGCCGGTAGCGGTTGCGTTGGTACCGCCGCAGCAGGCTCCAGCTGAGCAGGGCGAGCGCCGCGCAGCCGAGGGCGGCAAGTATCCACCAGCCCGGAGCCGGTGGCCAAAAGGCGACCGGGTCCGGACTGCGCAGTGGCTGCAGTGCTGCCAGTGGGTCCTGCGGCGTCACTGGCGTGGTTCCCCAAAATAGCGCTGCAGCAGCAGGAAAGGTGAGTGGTCGGTGCTGGCGTGTAACAGCGGAATACCCAGGCGTTGTAGTTCAGTGTGCAATGCCGCAGCGCGCTGTGCTGCCAGCGCGGCATAACGGTCGCGCAGTGTGCTGTCCCGGGTCACCAGTTCCGCGCGGCGTGTGCCGTCGGTAACGGCGTAACGCCCCGGCGGTGGCAGCGTAGTCTCCAGTGGATCGCTGCAGGCGATGGCAGTGATTTCGGTGTGCTGCGCCAATCGAAACAGGTGCTCGCGCACGGCGGGATCAGCTGCGTCGTGGAAATCACTGATCAGGTACAGGCTGGTACCTGGTCGTGCGATGTGGCGCAGCGCCTCCAACATGGCGGCCAGGCCGCGTGTCTCGGTATTCTCTGTGTGAGCGGGCAGGCGCGCGTTGAATTCGACAATTTGCGAAAGCAGTGCCAACACCGTCTTGCGGTTGCGACGCGGGCGAACTTCCTGATGCCCCGCTTCATTGAAAACCACGCCGCCGATACGGTCACCGTTGCCCAGTGCACTCCAGGCGAGCAGGCTCGCAAGATGGGCGGCGAGGACCGACTTGAAACAGCATTGCGAGCCGAAAAACAATCGCTGTCGCTGGTCCACGACGACCAGCACGGGGCGCTCGCGCTCCTCACGGAACACCCGGGTATGGGCGTTCCCGGTGCGCGCGGTCACCCGCCAGTCGATGGTGCGAATGTCGTCTCCGGGTTGGTAGCTGCGGACTTCCTCGAAATCGATCCCGCGGCCACGGAAATTCGCCTTGTTGGGGCCTGTGAGTGAGGCCAGCGCACGTGTGCGCCGCGAAAGGCTGAGGTGCGCCGCGGGGAAGCGCAGGGCAATCAGCGCATCGAGACTGGCGTATGCGCCGTGGGCGGGGCCTGTCGCGTCAGCCAAGCTCACCTGCACATTCCTAGGCCGTGGGGACGAGGGTCAGCAGCTCGTCGATAACGTGATCCGGGGTGATGCCATTGGCTTCCGCTTCGAAGCTCAGGATGAGGCGGTGGCGCAGGACATCCGCGGCAATCGCCTGCACATCATCCGGGCTGACAAAATCATGCCCGCGCAGCCAGGCATGTGCCCGTGCGCAGCGGTCGAGAGCGATGGTGGCGCGTGGGCTGGCACCGTATTCGATCCAGTTTCCCAGACGCTCGTCATAGGCGGCCGGTTGCCGTGTGGCCATCACCAGTTGCACGATATAGTGCTCCACGACATCGGCCATATGCAGTCCCAGCGCTTCACTGCGTGCGTCGAACACGGTTTTCTGCGCCAGTGGAGCGGGCGAGGCAGCGCCGCCGCTGCGGGCCTCGGCGCGGGTGAGCCGCAGAATTTCCGCCTCCGCCGCAGCATCGGGGTAGCCGACTTTGACGTGCATGAGAAAGCGGTCCAGCTGCGCCTCGGGCAGGGGATAGGTCCCCTCCTGCTCGATCGGATTCTGGGTCGCCATGACCAGAAACAACTCGGGCAGCGGCCAGGTTTCTGCCCCCACACTCACCTGGCGCTCGGCCATGGCTTCCAGCAGCGCCGACTGCACTTTCGCCGGCGCGCGGTTGACTTCGTCTGCCAACACCATGTTGTGGAAAACCGGGCCGCGCTGGAAGTGAAAGCTGCCCTCCTGCGGTCGGTAGATCTCGGTGCCGGTGATATCGCCGGGCAGCAGGTCCGGGGTGAACTGAATGCGGTGGAAACTGCCCTCGATGCCGTCGGCCAGCGCCTTGATGGCGCGGGTTTTGGCCAGCCCCGGCGCGCCTTCCACCAGCAGGTGACCATCGGCCAGGAGAGCGATGATAAGCCGTTCGACCAGGTGGGATTGTCCGATAATCTGGCCACTCAGCCAGCTTTCCAGCGTTCTCAGTTCAGCGCTAGGCACGCAGTCTCCTTATTTGACGACACAGATCGCATTTGCAGCGGGGGCATATTGTAGCCAATACCCCGGGTTTCTTCACGCATCCCACGGATGCAGCCCTTTGAGCCCGGCGCTTGTGTAAAAGTTCCCTCTGCAGCCGTCACGTCCCGGCCGCCATTGCGGTAGACTGCATGCACATAAGACATTGGAAACTGGGCCCTCAAGGGCGCGGGAGCATGGCAGTATGGCGTGGGACGAGTTCAAGAAAAACCTGCTCAAGGATCTCGCGGCATGTATAGATGCCCGCGCGGCGGAGGGCGACCGGGCCTCGCTGCACGAACTCGCGGACGACTTCTTTACCCGCTATCCGGCAGAAGATCTGCGCCATCGCTCCATCGATGACCTCTATGGTTCGCTCTACAGCCTGCTGCACTTCATGAGCGAGTGGGATGCGCCGGAGCCGAAGGTGCGCATTTTCAATCCCAGCCTGGAGGATCATGGCTGGGAGAGCAAAAGCACGGTCATCGCCGTACTGTGCCGCGACCTGCCGTTCTGCACGGCCTCGGTCCGCGGCGAGCTGAACCAGCGCAATATTCGCATTCACGCGCTTGCCAGTTGTAACCTGCTGGTGGCGCGCAGTCCCGCCGGCGAGTTGCAAGCCGTGCTGGGCGCACTGCCCGAGGACGCGCGGCAGGTGTCCAACGAAAGCCTGCTGTTCTTCGAGATCGGCCGTCACTCCCGCCCCGAGCAGCTGGGAGAGCTGCACGATACCCTGCGTGACATTCTGCGCGAGGTGGCGTTGGTCGTGGACGACTTTGCCGCCATGCGTGATTGCTTGCAGCAGGCGCGCGAAGCGGTCAGTGCCAATGCCGGCCCCGACGAGGAGAACCGCGCAGAAGCGCTGGCATTTCTCGACTGGCTGCAGCAGGACCGTGTAACGTTCCTCGGCTACGAATATCTGCAGGTCACCCGCGAGGGGCCGGATTACCGCGTGGCAGAAGATCCGGCCGCGAGGCTTGGTATTCTTCGCCAGCGCGACACACGCGGAGCGCAGGACCTTCATGCCGACCTGCACGCCATGTCCCCCGATGAACTGCGCAGGCGTCAGCTGAGCTTTGCCAAGTCGGGGCTGCGCTCCCGCGTGCATCGTCAGGCGTATCCAGACTACATCGAAATCAAGGTCTACGATGCGGCGGGCGATGTTGCAGGTCAGCATCGGTTCATCGGCTTGTACACAGCGGCTGTCTACACCATGAACCCGGCTCTTATCCCGATCCTGCGCCGTAAGGTCGCACAGGTGGTTGAGGGCTCGGGCCTTGATCCCCGCGAGCACGATGGCCGTGAGCTCGCTCGTGTACTGGAGCTGTTTCCGCGTGACGAGCTGTTCCAGTCCAATGTGAAAGAGCTGCGCAATACAGTGCTTGCGGTCAATCGCATACAGGAGCGTCGTCAAACCCGGCTTTTCGTGCGTCGCGACGTGCACGGGAAGTTCTTCAGCTGTCTCGTCTACATGCCGCGTGACCGCTACAGCACTCAGCAGCGTTGCGTGATGCAGGAGATCCTCTGTCGCGCGTTGGGCGCTGAGGAGTCGGAGTTCACCACCTACTTTTCCGAATCCGTGCTGGTGCGTTGCCACTTCGTGTTGCGGGTCGACCCCGCAGTGAACCGGTCCTGGGACGTCAACGAAATTGAGGAGCAGATCGTGCAGGCAACACTGGCATGGGAAGACCGGCTGCGGCTGCGCCTGATCGAGGAGTTCGGCGAGGAAAACGGCGAGCAGTACGCACGCGAACTGGGCCCCGGCTTCCCTCCAGGCTACCGGGACGATTTCGACCCGCGGGTCGCCGTGCTGGATGTCAAGCACCTGCTCAACTTGCGCGCGGGACAGAAGCTGGGCATGAGCCTGTCGCGCAAGCTGGAGGAGGAGGAAGACCGCTTGCGTCTGCGGCTGTATCACAGGGGTGAATCGCTACCCCTGTCGGATGTGCTGCCGATTCTCGAGAACCTTGGCCTGCGCGTCATGACCGAACGCCCCTATGGCATCCGTGCGGCGGATGACACGCGCTTCTGGATACAGGAATTCAGCCTCAGTTATTCGCTGTCTGACAATATCGATCTGGAGCAGGTGCGCGACGAGTTCGAGGATGCCTTTGCCCGCATCTGGTTTGGTGAGGCAGAAAGTGATTCGTTCAATCGCCTGTTGCTGGGAACCCGTCTGAGCTGGCGGGAAATTGCCTTGCTGCGCGCCTACGCACGCTACCTGCGCCAGGTGCAGTTCCCTTACAGTGTCGAATACATTGCCGAAACCATGGCGGACCACCTGCAGATTACCGCCGGTCTGGTCGAGTTGTTCCTGACGCGCTTTTCCCCTGTGTTCGATGGTGATGACGACTGGCGCAGCCAGCGCGAACAGGTGGTGGAAGAGCGCGTACTGGCGGCTCTGGAGGAGGTGCAGAATCTCGGTCAGGACCGCATCATTCGCCAGTATGTGAAGGTGATCAAGGCGACGTTGCGCACCAACTTCTTCCAGCCGGGAAGCGACGGCAAGTTCAAACCGTATTTCTCGTTCAAATTGAGCCCGCGCGACATACCTGATGTGCCGCGCCCGGTGCCGCTCTACGAAATCTATGTGTACTCACCCCGAGTGGAGGGTGTGCACCTGCGCGGCGGCAAGGTGGCCCGGGGCGGGTTGCGCTGGTCCGACCGCCTGGAGGACTTCCGTACGGAAGTGCTCGGGCTGGTGAAGGCGCAGCAGGTGAAAAATGCCGTTATCGTGCCGGTGGGGGCGAAAGGCGGTTTTGTGGCCAAGTGCCTGACGCCGGGCATGTCGCGCGACGAAGTGCAGGCTGAAGGCATAGCCTGTTATCAGACGTTCATCCGCGGGCTGCTGGACATCACCGACAATCGCGGTGAGGGCGGCATCCTGCGCCCCGCGCTGGTGGTCGCCAAGGACGATGAAGACCCCTACCTGGTGGTCGCGGCCGACAAGGGCACGGCGACGTTCTCTGATATCGCCAATGGACTGGCACGTGAATACGGTTTCTGGCTGGGCGACGCGTTCGCCTCCGGGGGTAGTGCCGGCTATGATCACAAGAAAATGGCCATCACCGCGCGCGGCGCCTGGGTGTCGGTGCAGCGGCATTTCCGTGAGCTGGGCATCGACGTCCAGCAGACCGATTTTACCGTGGTCGGGATCGGTGACATGGCCGGTGATGTTTTCGGCAATGGCATGCTGTTGTCGCCCCACATACGACTGGTCGCGGCCTTCAATCACCAGCACATATTCATAGACCCGGAACCGGTTGCGGCGGTCAGCTTTGCCGAGCGCCAGCGCCTGTTTGCGCTGCCGCGTTCGAGCTGGGCGGACTACGATACAACGCTTATCTCCGCCGGCGGCGGGGTGTTTGAGCGCAGTTCCAAGTCGATTGCCATATCCCCCGCGATGCAGGCGAGGTTTGCGATCGACGCCGATCGGCTGCCCCCCAATGAGCTGATATCACACCTATTGCGGGCAGAGGTGGACCTACTCTGGAATGGTGGCATCGGCACCTACATCAAGGCCAGCAGCGAGTCACACACGGATGTTGGCGACAAATCCAATGATGCCCTGCGCATCAACGCCAATGAACTGCGCTGTCGCGTCATCGGCGAGGGCGGGAACCTCGGCATGAGTCAACTGGCACGTGTTGAGTACGGCCTGGCGGGAGGACGTTCCAACACCGACTTTATCGACAACGCCGGCGGCGTGGACTGCTCCGACCACGAGGTCAATATCAAGATTTTGCTGAACGCGGTGGTAGAACGCGGCGATCTTACCGGCAAGCAGCGCAATGTGCTGCTGGAAGACATGACTGACAGCGTGGCTGCACTGGTGCTGCAGAACAACTACCGACAAACCCAGGCGATCAGCCTGGCAGAAGCAGAGGTCCAGGAGCGCAGCGGTGAGTATCGGCGCTATATCAGCAACCTCGAGGCCGCTGGCAAGCTCAATCGCCAGCTGGAGTTTATCCCCTCGGACCAGGACCTCGCGGACCGGCGGGTGCAGGGGCAGGGTCTCACGCGGCCGGAGTTGGCGGTGTTGGTGTCGTACAGCAAGGCCATTTTGAAAGAGGAATTGATTGCGTCCGACCTGGGGTTGGATCCACACCTGGCCGCGGCGGTAACGACGGCCTTCCCGCCACAACTGCTGGAGCGCTACCCGGAAGAGGTGGCCGAACACGGCCTGCGCCGGGAGATCATGTGTACCCAGGTTGCCAACGATATCGTCAACCGACTGGGTTTCAATTTTGTGCCGCGCCAACGCAAAGCGACCGGCGCACCGGTGGCCGACGTGGCCAGGGCGTACACCGCGGTCATGCATATCTATGCGGTGGATGAGTTGTGGGCGCGTGTGGAGGCATTGGATTACACCGTAGACGCCGCGGTTCAACAGACCATGATGCATTGCCTCATGCGCCTGGTGCGGCGCGCCAGCCGCTGGCTACTGCGCAACCGGCGTCATGAGATGGCGCCGACACGGGCCATCGCCGAGTTTGCCGAGGGCGTCGCGCAGTTGCGCGAAGCGCTGCCGACAATGCTGCGTGGCCGGGCGGCGGAGCAATACCGCGCCATGTCGGAGCATTGGCAGCAGGCGGGAGTTGACGCCTCACTGGCGGAAGCGGTGGCGGGGGCGCTGCAGGGTTACACGGCGCTGGGCATTGTGCAGGCCGCGCGCGAGACGGAAGCGCCTCTAATGCATGTGGCTGAGCTCTATTTCGAAATGGGCGAACGGCTGCAGCTGGACTGGTTCAGCGGGCAGATTCTGGCGAGCAAGGTCGAGAATGAGTGGCAGGCGCTGGCCCGCGACACCTACCTCGAGGACCTCGAGTGGCAACAGCGAACATTGGCGGTAGGTGCCTTGCGCTACCTGACTGCGGACGGTTCACTGGACGGCTGCCTGCAGACCTGGGAGGAGCAGCAGGCGGCGCTGCTGTCCCGCTGGCAGGATATGGTCACCGAACTCCACACAACCGATTCGCCGGACTTTGCGATGTTTGCTGTCGCGGTACGGGAGTTGCTGGATCTGGCTCAGAGCAGCCTGCGCACCTGAGCGAGGCAGGCGCCAGAAGGCCGTGTGTGACCTTCCGGCGCGGTATGGCGTCTCAGCTGACGCGGAGTTTATGAACGCCTGACACGCCGGTCAGGCCGTCCCATTGGTCGACACGACCTTCTCGCCAGCCCGATACCCACTGTTGGCGATGCTCCTCGTTGGCGTGCGGACAAAAATCGATACTGCGGCCCGTTACTCCGGCCTGGTAGCCGCGGTCATACGCCCGGGAATTCATGTCGCGTTTCTGTCTTCTCATCAATACTGCCTCCTGTTGGAACCTTGTGCCTGGGGGGCACGGTTCCATCTAAACAGACTGCCAAAGGCCTCGCAAACATCGATTGGGAGCAAGGCTCTGCCCGGTTATAACCAAAGCGGGTGTACACTGCAAGATCACCCACAACCGGTCGACGAGGGGGCGGTATGGCTGCGGATGGCAAACACATCGTGATTTGTGCCGATGGCACGTGGAACGACCCCGAAGATGAAAGCCCCACCAACGTACTGCGCATGGCCCGCGCCATCAGCCCCCGCGCGGCGAGTGGCTGCAAGCAGGTTGTGTTCTATGACTGGGGGGTCGGCTCCTATTACGCCCAGGCCGCGGGCGGTGTAAGCGGTCTTGGGATGACCAAGAATATCCAGGATGGCTATCGCTTTATCGTACAGAACTACGATCCGGGAGATCGCCTGTTCCTGTTTGGCTTCAGCCGCGGCGCCTACACGGTGCGCTGTCTGGCCGGCATGCTGAATAACTGTGGGGTGCTGCGCCGCGCGGAGGCGTCGCGCATACCCGAAGCCTTTACCTTGTACAAACAGCGCAATGCGCCGCCCGGGTCACCGACATCAGAGCAGTGGCGACAGGCGTTCGCGGTGGGCGGGCAGCGCGCCGAGGTCGACTTTATCGGCGTGTGGGATACGGTGGGTGCGTTGGGTATTCCAACGCGCGTGCTGGCCTTTGCCGGGGAAAAGGATCTGTTTTATGACCCGGTGTTGGGCAGCAACGTTCGCGTGGCCCGGCATGCGGTCTCCATTGACGAGGAACGCAGCGACTTTGAGCCGACCCTGTGGGCACCCACTGAGAGTGCCGATATGCAGCAGGTGTGGTTTGCCGGGGTGCACGGTGACGTTGGCGGAGGCTATGGCGTCGACCGCGCGGGCAAGCGCTTGAGCGATATACCGCTCAACTGGATGGCGCGTGAGGCCGAACGCGCTGGTCTGGGACTGGAAACACATCTGCTGGATGGTAATGACCTGGATAGCTCAGCTGCCGCACACCGCTCTTACCAGCGCTTCTGGCGCGCCCTGGGTCGGTACAACCGGCGTATCCCGGACGACGCGGTTCTACACCCATCCGTTCGCGAACGCCACGCCCGGAGTGAGTATGCTCCCGAGGCCCTGCAGGACTGGCTGGCACGTCGCAACGGTAAATGGATGTTGTCGTCATGAGGGTTGTAGCGGCAGTGCCTGAGGGCTAATGGATCGGCGGCGCCTGGAGGTAGCGCTGCTTCTTGCGCGGCTTCAGCCGCTCCAGGTCGACCATGACGAAAGCGTCCACGCAGTTGCCGAAGCTGGCATCGACATTGAAGGCGGTCATGGCGACGCCACCGGGTTCCGCCACATTGGCGTAGTGCTTGAACAGCGTGGGGACCTGCAGGCCGTTTTCTGCCAGTGCGTCGCGCAGTGCACGGAAATCATGCTCAGCGTTCCCGCTTGGCGAGTACTCATGCTCCGGGCGGTAGGGGTGACGCGGACGCACATCCACCGTCTCATTCCGGCAATAGGCGGCGTAGTAGCCGCAAATCTGTGCGGTTGCCACCTCCCCGTACAGCGGGCTGATGGACGCGGCGCCGAACAGGTAGCGACAGCCGGGGTAGCGACGCAGGTAAGCGCCAATTCCCAGCCAGAGGTAATCGAGGCTGTGGCGGGTCTGGTACTGTGCCTGCACAAAGCTGCGCCCCAGCTCAAGACCGTGTTGCAGGTACTGATCCATGCTGCCACCAAGCCGGAACAGGGCGTGGGTGTAGAGCGCGCTCTTGCCACCCAGGGCGAGGAGCTCGCGCACACGGCCCAACCGATAGGCTCCGGCAATCTCTCGGTTGTCCGGGTCCCAAAGCACCAGCTGCAGGTAGTTCTGGTCAAACCTGTCGATGTCTCGCGGTAGCCCCGAGCCTTCGCCCACCGCTCGAAAGGCGAGTTCACGCAAACGGCCGATTTCGCGCATCGTGCAGGGTGCTCGCTCCATTTTGCACAAGTGAATCTGCATGCCGTCCGGAGTGCACCCGAGCAGTTCGCTGGCAATTACTTCCTGCTCCAGCAGCATCCGGTTTTCGGGTTCGGCAATGGCCTCCACACCGCGGAAGATGGGCGGCGCATTGCGTGCCAGACGATACACATGTCGACGAAACTGGCCCGCCAGTGTACGCGGCGAGGTAGACACGGTGTGGTAGTTTTCCCAGGGAATCGGCGCTCCCACGCGCGCTTCCACGGTATTGTGCGCTTGATGAAACATCTCGCGAACCAGCCACAGGGTCGATAGTGGCCTGGACAGAAACGAGAGGCTGTAGAACAGCACGGAATTCCGCCCGGCAACATAGATGGGCAGGATAGGCGCTTGGGCTGTATTGGCGATACGGACAAAGCCGTGTTGCCACTCCCCATCCTTGACACCCTTGACCCCGAAACGGGAGACCTCGCCGGCGGGGAAAATGATCAATGCGCCTTCCTTCGCCAGATGACGACGAATACATTTGAGGTTTTCTCTGGACGTTGTCCCCCCCATGTTGTTCACCGGCAGCAGCAGAGGAGCCAGCGGTTTGACGGCGGTCAGCAGGTCATTGGCGACGACCTTAACGTCGCTGCGGATCTGCCCGACCTGTTGCAGCAGTGCGAGACCATCCAGTGAGCCCAGTGGATGGTTGGCGATAATCACCACCCGACCTTTGGCGGGAATCCGGGAACGCTCTCTGGGGCTTATATTGATCGCGAAGTCGAAGTATTCGAGCGCTCCGTGTACGAAAGCCATGCCCTCAAGGCCGGGGAAATCTCGCGAGAACTGGGCGAATCGCGACTCATAAAACAGGTAGCCGAGAAAACGCATGAGGCTGCGTGCCATGCGCTGGTGGCGTGCCACGAATCGCGGGTAACGCGCCTGCAGGATCTCGCGAATATCCAGCATGTGCCTCGCCCCTAGGGGTAGATCAGGTTGAGTGAATCGTCCTGATCCTGTTGCCAGGCGAACGCCATACCCGGAAACGCGCGCTCCCCGGCTCGTTCGATCACGCTAATCCGGCCCCCGCGCTGGATGAAGTTATCGATCTGGCGCTGAATTTCGCGGCGTTCCCGTTCTTTCTGGGTCAGGTTCGTCTGGCGTGTCTGTTGCTGCATGGTCATGCCTCCACGGTGGGTTTGCCGGCAACTCTGCACAGTGGGTATTGCAGTCCTGCGACAGCGCGATGAAGTTTTCTTGACTGTCCACGTGGGGCAGGAAAGGCAGGGCGTATCGCGGGGACTGCAACAAAAACGTCACACTTCAATCACACAACTGTCATTAAGCATCTCTATTCTTGCCCCTGTCCTGAGCGGGGCGCGTTGCTTGCAGCCCTGTCTCGAATGTCGCTCATGCATCGGGAAGCAAGAATGAAGCCATCGTTTTCTCAAATCGGCGCCGCGGCCGTCCTCATATGTTCCAGTGCGCTGGTGCAGGCGGCAGATGAACTCGTTGTGCAGGTCAGTCGCGTGGGCGACTCCGCGGCGGGCTTGACCGTGGTGCTTGACGGTGAAGTCAGCAAGCCCCTCGACGCCGGCGGTTTTGCCTATTTCGACCTGGCCTCTGGCGCGCACAGCGTGCAGATTCTCGACGGCGGACGCACCCTGCACAGCTTTCGCTTCAATACGGCCGATGGGCAGTTGGCGGATCTCCTGGTCACCCTTGATGCGGAGTCTGAGGCATCTACGTCAGTTGAATCCTATTTTGCTGCGGAAACCGCCGCCCAGCGCAGTCGCGCGGTGACCGGCCGGATAACCGGGCGCGTGGAGTCGCGCGGTGCCCCTGTCGTGGGTGCGGTGGTCGCGCTCAGCGGCGGTGTTGAACGCAGTGCCGTGACAGATCAGAACGGGGTTTACGCACTGGAGGCGCCACGCGGCATCTATAGCCTGAGCATCAGCCATCCGGACCTCGGTACGCAGAATGTGGCTGACTACCGCGTTATCGCCAGCGCCGAAAAGCAATCGGATTTTGTCCTGCGTTCCCCCGCCGCGGCGCAATCGCTGGCAATTGGAGTGCCGCAACTCGAGGAAGTGACGGTCATCGCCAGCCTGCCGGCGGGCGGTATGCAGGACTCCGAGCGTTTTGCCACCAACGTCATCAACACGCTGGATGTCGAGCAGCTGGCGCGCTTCGGCGACACGGATGTCGCCGCATCGGTGATTCGTGTGCCCAGTGTAACGGTGCAGGACGACCAGTTTGTGTTTATTCGCGGCCTGGGTGATCGCTACGTCAGCAGCACCTTGAACGGGGCAACGTTGCCGAGCACCAACCCGACCAAGCGCAGTGTGCCTCTGGACCTGTTTCCCAGCAGCATGGTGGAGCAGCTCGATATTCGGAAAAGTTACCTGGCCTCCATGCCCGGCGAAAGCACGGGCGGCAATCTGGAAATCAACACGCGCACGTTCCCCAACGAGCGTGGCGGTAGCCTGTCACTCCAGCTCGGCTATGTCGATGGCGTGACACTCGACGATGCGTACGTCGACCCCGCCAGTGGCGATTTTGATGTCTTTGGCTGGGACGATGGCGCACGCCAGCGCCCGGCTATTGCCTATGCAGTTGCCCAGGCACTGCAATACTCGGACTACTACGGCGCGGCGGTCGAACGTGAACTCGGCAAGTTGGGTGCGAACGCGATCACCGATGGCTTCCAGTACGATACAGAAACCGCAACACCGGATCTCTCCATGGGTGCGAACTACGGGGACGTGTTCGACCTCCCCGACTGGGGCGCAGAATTCGGCTTCTTCGTGGCGGGTAACTACAAGAACGAACGCGGTGTGCGCAAGGACGGCATCCGTCGGACGTACGGCGGGGTAGATGCGTCTCTCCTGCTCGATGACTACACCTTCGAACAGTTCGATAACGATGTGGACGCCAGCGGACTGCTTTCTCTGGGTTTGAATATCGGCGCTTCCAGCTTCACCGCCAACACCATTGTTTCCCGCGTTACCAGCGAAGCGGTGCGAGTGGAAGAGGGGTTTGACGGTGACGAGCTCAACCCCTCGATCAGCTGGTCCATCGAATGGGAAGAGCGCCAGTTCATCTCCCAGCAGTTGGCCGGCGAGCACATTCTGGGTGACGATGAATCCTGGACGCTGAACTGGCAGCTTACCGGCAGCCGAGCAGAACGGTATGCACCCGATCGCCGCGATGTACGCTTTGACCTGCAGGGTAACGATGGCATCTACAACCTCCAGGTGCCCGAACTTACCCGCCGCTACGACGACCTGGTGGATGACAATCTCGATGGTTCGGTCGATGCGAATTATCTGTTCTCCAACGGCAACCTGGAGTCATCCCTGACCTTTGGCGTTAACGGCATCAGCCGCGAGCGTGATTCCGACTCCGATACCTACGGTTTTGGCGGCGGGTTGCTGGCCATCGACGATAATGCGCCGAACCTGGCGGTGTCTGATGTGGTGAACAGCGACACCATCACCGGTGTGTCCAGCACAGGCTTTTCCTTCCAGGACAAGACCCTGCCCAGCGACAGCTACGACGCGGAGATGGACCTGAACAGTGTGTACGTGTCTTACGACGCGCTGTGGAATCTCAAGTACCAGCTGGTTGTGGGTGTGCGCTACGAGGAGTTCGAACAGATTACCGACACCTTCTCCCTGTCTGGAGACCAGGGTCCGCAACAGTCGGTGCTCGCCGAGGATTCGGTGTTGCCCTCGCTGAGTTTCAACTGGTTCATCACCGACGAGCAGCAGCTGCGTTTCGGGATATCCAGAACGGTGGCGCGCCCCGACTTCAAAGAAACCTCGAACGCGACCTTTTATGACCGCGAATTCAACTTCCGGGTGCGCGGTAACCCGAACCTGCAGGTGTCGGATGTCACCAACTACGACGTGCGCTGGGAAAAATACTGGTCCGACCAGGAGTCGCTGAGTGTGGCGCTGTTCTACAAAGACATGACCGACCCGATTGAGCGCGTGGTGCAGCCGGCTTCCGGTACGGCGGGGAACTCGCGGACGTTCCAGAATGCCGAGTCCGGCGAAATACTCGGTGTAGAAATTGACGGTCGCAAGGATTTTGCGCTGGACGACAGCTTCACCCGCAGTTTCTTCGTTGCCACCAACGCCAGCCTGATCGACTCGGAAGTGACCCTGCAGAATGCCAGCACGCGGAACCTGCAGGGCGCACCGGACTATACGTTTAACCTGATTGTCGGTTACGACGACATCGCCCAGGGGCATGAACTCACGCTGCTGATGAACCAGAGCGGTGAGACGATTGTGGACGTGGGCGTGTCCGGGCAGCCGGATGTCATCCTCGAGCCGCGCATGGACGTGAATCTGGTCTACCGCTACTCGCTCTCCGATACCTTTACCTTCCGCGTCAAGCTGGAAAATCTGCTGGACAGCGAACTGGAATTCACCCAGGGCGGAAACATATTTCAGAGCTACAAACGTGGCTATGAAGTGAAAGCAGGATTCGATTGGGAATTCTGACAACAGGCTCGCCGCTCGGCGTCAGTAGGAAGTTTGAAGTTCAATGAACCAGGAAACCCCAGGAGTAACTATGAAACTGAAGAAATTGGCAATCGCCACGGCGATGCTCGGCTCGGTTGGCGGCCTGTATGGATGTTCCGAAGGTGACAGTGCCACCATCAATATCGATGCGCCCACAGAAATCGTCAACCCACCGGTCGATGGCGGTGGCGATGGCTCCGGCAGTGCGTCCACCTGCCCGGACTGGTCATCAGCGCGCCCCAAGGACGCCGATGGCAATGACGTATGCCAGCTGCCCTCGACGGTGCTCGCTGATCGCACCCTGACCAGTGACAAGGTCTGGTATATGGAGTCGCGAGTTACCGTGGGTAACGGCAACCAGGAAATGTCCATTGATGAAGGGACATTGGCCAGCGGCGACCCCGTGACTAATGTGACGATGACCATTGACGCCGGTACGCAGATCAAGGGTCAGACCGGCAGCTTTGCCAACCTGATCATCACCCGCGGTTCCATGCTTATGGCAGAGGGCACGGCTGATGCCCCTATCGTGTTCAGCTCCGATGACGCCGGTTTCGACGGCGCCGGTGAGTGGGGCGGCCTGATCATGCACGGCTATGCACCGCACAATGAGTGCCTGACCGCCGATCAGGGCGCGGTGGCGTGCAACGTCGACTCCGAGGGTGAATCCGGCTTCGGTGGCGGCTATTCGCCCGACGACAGCAGCGGTGTGTTGCGCTATGTGATCGTCACCGAAGGCGGCTTCGAGTTCGCCACGGGTAACGAGATTAATGGTATCTCTCTGATTGGTGTCGGTAGCGGCACGGAGATGGAGTACATCCAGGTGAACGGTAACGCCGATGACGGCATCGAGTTCTACGGCGGTTCGGTCAGCGTGCGCTACATGGTACTGACGGGCAACCAGGACGATTCAGTCGACTGGGATGAAGGCTGGAGCGGCAACCTGCAGTTCCTGCTGGTTGACCAGGGCCCGGATGCAACCGGCAACGTGATCGAAGCCGACACCGAAGGTACGCTGGACTTCCTGTCACTGCCCACGATTGCCAATGCCACGTTCATCGGCGGTGGCAGCAATGCCACAGGTGCGGTATTCAAGGCAACCTCGGGTGGTTTCGTGCACCATTCTGTGTTCACTTACGACGATGCCTTCACTGCCGAGACCACCTGTGTAGATGCCTCGCGCGCTGCTCAGGTCGGTACGGAACTGGTCTACACCAACGTGGTGGCCGACTGTGACGTTGGCGGTGATGTAGTGCTGCTGCCCGCGCTGGCATCTGACGTGGCGCTGGATGCGAACTACGCATCACAGGCCCCCGAGGCCGCTGCAGTCGGTGTGCTCGACATCGACAACATCAATGCAACGTACTCTGCCAGCCTGGCCGACCCTGCGTTCTTTGAGGCTACCGACTACGCGGGTGCTGTAGATCCCTCGGCGTCGAGCGCCTGGTTTGAGGGCTGGACGGTATCCGGCTCGCTGTAAGCGAACGCGCATCCCCTTTACGCCAGCCTTGAGCTGGCGTTTTTTTTTGCCTGTTCTTTTACGGCAACTCCATGCCCAACTGGCTACTGCCGTCTATCCGCGGCATGTCCAGCGCCGTCACGACACCGGCAGGTGCTGTGGTCACGGCAGGAATGGCATTCACCAACCAGCAGGCGGCGGATGCATTGCCACCGCCGCCGGCGCCCGGTTCGAACTGGTCTTCCGCATGCAGGCTCAGCGTCACGGTAGGGTTGCCACTGACAATCACCTGATGACAGCCCCCGCTGTGCGGCGGGTAGGGCCAGTCCTGCGCGCAGCTGTCGTCTATGCGGGTGATGTGCTCCAATACGAAGAGCGCATGCCCCTGGTGCAGCCCGCGTACTTCAAAGCGGAAAGCCCCCTGGGTGCCGGCGCGGAAGACGCCCATGCCAGCAACCGTGACGTCCTGCTCCAGTGCGCGCCGCTCCACGCTCACCTCAAGGGCGGACACCGGGTGGCCCAGCGCATCGCCCACCAGGCGAACCATCGGCCCCCAGACCATTTCGATGGCGAAGTCGTGCAACATCATGGGCAGGGTGTTCATGTCGCCGCCAAAGCCAATCACTTCTCGCACGACATGTGGCTGGTCATACAGTGCATAGTTGAAAATCTCGCGGCTGCGGATTTCTGTTATTGCGGAACTGGTGCCACTGGCAAAAACCGGCAGCATGTCCATGGCCCAGCCAGGATCTATACCGGACACAAATAGCGAGGCGCCGCTGCGTTTGCAGGCCGCCTCAATCGGGTCCAGCACCTCGGCAAAACTTGAGGCTGGATGCAGCAGCGTATAAAAAGCGCTGGAGACAACGTTACAGCCGCCTGTGAGGCACTGCAGCAGGTCGCGCATGGCTTCCTCGGGGCGCGTGTCCGCGGTGGCCGTGTACACCACGGCGTCCGGGCGTTCGGCGAGTAACGCGGCGGCGTCGTTGCTGGCCAGCACGCCAACCGGCGCAATGCCTGCAAGCAGGCCCGCATCGACACCCACTTTTTCCGGGTTGGCAACAATCACGCCGGCGAGCTCCAGGCCCGGGTGGGATAGTACTGCCCTGATCGCGGGCCGGCCGACGTTGCCGGTACCCCACACAACCACTCTCAGACTCATGTCTCTGCACTCCCCGCATTCTTCATATTGTTGTCATACAGGTGTCATAAAGCGGGCGTAAAGTCGCGGCTTCCGACATCTCCCCGGAGGAGGGTTCAGCGTACCATGCGTTCACTGATTGCTGCACTATTGCTCGTTACCGCCAGCCAGACCCAGGCGCTTTCACTCGGCGCGGAGGAATTTGCCGCTGCGCGTCAATTGAGCTGTGTACTCGCGCAGGATGCACTGGGCTTTCTCAGTGACGACGAGTACGCAGACCAGGTGGACGAGGTGCTGGGTGATTACGACGCCGAATCCGGCGATGTTATCTACGCCAAGGCGCTCGGCTATTTTGATGGACTGATGTTCGGGATTGTCGAGCGTGACCAGTCGGCCATTGAGGCGCGCCTGCGCGCTTTCAGCGGCAGCCAGGCCTGCAGCCACCACGTTGGCGTTCACTACACACTGTAGGCTTTCCCGGCCGGGTGATCCCCCGGCGCGCCGCGCGCGTAAGCAAGCAGGAACCCTCTGCCTTGCGAGCAACCCAATGCGCCAGCTATCCTCCCTTTTCCTGCTACTCGTTCTTCTTTTGGGCCTCTCCGGTTGTGGCGTGGTTACGGTGGATGAATATGCCAGCAACCAGCCGACCCTGACCCCGGAGACCTTTTTCCAGGGGCAGCTGACCGCACACGGCGTTATCAAGGATCGCGGCGGCAAGGTGATTCGTTACTTCAATGCAGATATCAAGGCCTATTGGCAGGATGGTATCGGCACGCTCGAAGAGGACTTCCTGTTCGACGATGGCGAGCTGGATCGCCGAGTGTGGACGCTCACGCCCACAGGAGAGGGCCAGTACGTAGGCACCGCCGGCGATGTGGTGGGAGAAGGCAAGATCACCGTGGCCGGCAACAGCATGTTCCTCGATTACGTGCTGCAGATACCCTGGGACGATGGCACGCTTGACCTGCGTATCGACGATCGCATGTACCTGGTAAATCCAACCACCCTGATCAATGAATCCATCATGACCAAATTCGGCATCCGCGTCGGGGAGATCCTGCTGGTCATCAGCAAAGTAGCCGACTGAGCGATTGTGGCGATGACACGCCTGGTCACTGGCCTCGGTTATGCCGGCCTCTTGCCATTCGCAGCCAGCGTAGCGGGCGTCTGGGCTCTGCGTGATTATCCGCGCGCACTGTCGCAACAGGGCTTTATCGTCTACTCACTGGCTATTCTCTGCTTTATTGCGGGCTCACTGTGGGGCACAGCGCGCGATCGTGCGGGTGGAGACAAAGCGCTGCGCCTGCTGGTCAGTAATGGCGTCATTCTATTCGCCGTATGCAGCGTGCTGACAGCCCAGGCCGTGATAGCCGCAGGCCTGCTGGCGCTGGCTCATCTGGCAACGCTCTGGTACGAACGTGGCAGCAGCGCAGCGCGCGGCTGGTACTCGCGCATGCGGGTGCGACTCACGCTGCTTGTGGTGACGCTGCATATTGCCTACATTGCGGGTTTGATTGTGCGAGGCAGTGCCTGAGAAAGGGGGTAGCTGCCGATACAAGTCCCCTTACACCCGACAATGGAGAACATCACATGCGCGCAGTAGCCGTTGCAAAACCCGGTGGCCTGGATAATCTCAAGTTGGTCGAGCGCGATACGCGCCCACCCGGCTACGGCGAGATACAAGTACAGGTACGTGCCAGTTCGCTGAATTTTCACGACTATGTGGTGGCTCTGGGCATGCTGCCCACAGACGACGGCAGAATTCCCATGTCAGACGGCGCTGGCGTCGTAACCGCCGTCGGTGAGGGCGTTGCCGAATTTGCCGTGGGCGATGATGTGTTGAGCTGCTTTTTCCCCGCCTGGCATGACGGCCGTCCGGATTTGCGCAAAGTCACCGGCGTTCCCGGCGATCACGTCGACGGTTTTGCCGCGGAGATGGTCACTATGTCGGCGCAGGGCTTCACACGCATGCCCGAGGGGCTGGACTACCGGGAAGCGGCAACGCTCACCTGCGCCGGCCTCACTGCCTGGCGCGCCCTCATGGTAGAAACACAGTTGCGGCCCGGGGACTGGGTGCTGGTGCAGGGCAGTGGCGGCGTATCGGTGTTTGCGCTGCAGTTCGCCCGTCAGATGGGGTGTCGGGTCATCGCCACGTCCTCTTCGAATGCCAAGCTGGCGCGCCTGGGGGAACTGGGAGCCGAGCATTTGATCAACTACCGCGATGTGCCTGCCTGGGGGAAGCGCGTCCAGGACATCACCGATGGTCGCGGCGTGGACCTGGTGGTTGAAGTGGGTGGCCCCGGCACACTGCCGCAGTCTGTGAAAGCCGCCGCGTTTGACGGTTGTATCAGCATGATCGGCGTGCTGACAGGTCTTGCCGGTGAGGTGCCAACAGCCGAACTGTTCCAGAAAAATGCGCGTATCAGCGGCATTACCGTCGGCAGCAGGGCGCAGCAACTTGACATGCTGGCAGCGGTAGAGGCGGGCGGCATCAAACCGGTTATCGACAGTAGCTACCCGCTGGAACAGCTGGCTGATGCGTTCCGCCACCAGGAGTCCCAGCAACATTTCGGCAAGATCTGTCTGGATATTGGCGGCTAAGCCCGCTACGCATGCAGTAGTTTTTACGCTAGCGCGCCGTTCATTCTCAGCGGTGACAGAGGTGAGCCGCACTCCCTTCGCGTGGCGACCACGTCCCGAACGTGGCCTCGGCGTTCAACCCCACCGGGGTGGAATTTGTCAACAAAAAACCTTACGATAGTCGAAAAAGTTAGCAAGGGATGGTGCGTTTGACGCTAGCTGCCAAAACATCAAAAGTCGACATTAGTGGGTGGGGATTATGAGTAAAAAGTATATTCGTGGTGGGCTGTCGGGAGTCGTCGGCAGACTGTTTGCACCGGCCATTCTTGTGGCAATGTTGCCGGGCACCGCATTCGCTCAGGAAATCATGTTTTGTGGCAGCACGTCGCGGAGTGGGTCGGCCCTGTATGGCGCCGCGGGCCCGTATACCGAAGTTGATAGCTGTACCCCAACGGCATCCACTCAGGCGCTGTTAGTAAGTCGCAACGGTTCGGTTGCCGGCAATGGTGCTGACTGGCTTGCCTATCTCAATGGCGGTGGGGTAATAATTACCGAGTGGAGGAACAGCTATGCGGTCTATAACGAAATCTACGGGACCGCGTACCCAGACGGCAATTTCTATGGCAATTGCGCGGACAACGCAATGCCACAGGTCAAGGTAAACCCATCGCATCCGTTCTGGCAAGCCAACCCCATCAATGTGACCCCGTCGGGGCAGGCCAGTTGCGGTTCTGACATGTCGGCGCTGACGTCAGGGGAGGCTGCTGTGACGGTGCTGGGTGAGAGCTTGGATGGCGCCGATATGTTTGCAGTTCGTCCGCAGGGCGACGGTGTGCTGTTTCTGCTAGAGGCGGATTGGCAGGATAACGAAGCCAGCTTTACTGCGGACTCCGAGCTCTTCATGGCGGCCTTGATTGAGGGGGGGGCTTTTGCGTCACCTGCCCCTCCCGCTACACCTGTCGCTGTTCCGACCATGGCGACCTGGGCATTGGCCCTGCTCTCAGGGCTCCTGGCTTTGGTCGGGCTGCGTCGAGTGCGGCGCGAGCATTGAGGGCGTAACCCCTGTGGATGGTCAAAACGTCTACAGGGCCGGTCCACTCCAGCACAGGCCTCGTAATGTAAGTTGATGTTGAATCGCCGATTCGACACGACTTGAACTTGCGAGGCTTTACTATGCAATTAATCTCCAAACTCATGTCTCTGGCCGCCCTGGGTGGTCTGTTGCTGGCGTCTTCAGTTGCGACCGCTGACGGTCACGCGCACCCAGAGGAAATGGCCAAGCCGACGATTGTAGAAATCGCGGTGGGTAATCCTGACTTTTCGACCCTGGTTGCTGCGCTTGAGGCCGCAGGCCTGGTCGAAGCGCTGTCTGGTAAGGGCCCCTTCACGGTGTTTGCTCCCACCAATGCAGCGTTCGACGCGCTGCCTGCAGGCACCTTGGATGACCTGCTCAAGCCGGAAAACAAGGAGACCCTGACTGCCGTGCTTACATACCATGTGGTGCCGGGGAAGGTGATGGCCGCCGACGTTGTGGCCTTGACCGAGGCGACCAGCCTGCAGGGTGACACGATAACGGTAACGGCTTCGGATGCAGGCGTTAAGGTTGACGCCGCGAACGTCACGGCGACTGACCTTGAGGCCGCCAACGGCGTGATCCACGTTATTGATGCGGTTATTCTGCCCAACAGCTGAAACGCGTTTCCCCCGGTGGCCTTGCATGGGACACCGGGTTTCTCCGCTACTTTCGATCACGCCGTATCGCTCGCTGCCTTCAGATTTACTGATTCGGGACAAGGCCGGAGGTGCCATCGGTGCAGGCCTGCTGATATACTCGCAGCCCGCAGCGCCCCCGTAGCTCAGTTGAATAGAGCGACCCCCTCCTAAGGGGTAGGTCCCAGGTTTGAGTCCTGGCGGGGGCACCAAATGCACGTCGTCCACCGCCAGCCCCTTGCAAATCCCGCGCTGGCGTATCACTCTCTGCACCGTGAGATTCTGCCGCGCAGCCGCGCGGTGGCAGGTTGTTTAGAGAGGGTTACCCGATTGCGGTGGCGGTGTATCGCGGGTGTTCTCGCACTCCAGTTCTTAGCAGTCAATGCAGTAGCCGTGCAGGCATCCGAGCTGCCGGTAGACCGTGAGCGCTACAGCGATGCGGTGGTTGCCATCGACCGTGGGCGCTGGACGGAGTATCAGCAATTACGCCCGGCACTCGATGAGTATCCCCTGGCGATGTATCTGGACTACTTTGAGCTCAGCCGCAAACCCAGTGCCGTGCGCCCGGGTGACGCGCAGCTGTTTCTGCAACGCAGCGCCGGCACCCCCTTGCCCAATCGCTTTCTGGCGGTATACCTGCAGCGTGCGGGGCAGGAGCAGCGCTGGCGAGATTTTCTTGCCGTGATGCCGACAGAGCCCAACAGCATTGAACTCAAGTGCTATTACTTCCGCGCCAGGCTGGCAGCGTCCGATCCGCTGGCAGCCTGGGAGGGTGCAGAGCGCCTCTGGGTGCACGGCGAGTCGCGCCCCAAGGCCTGCGATCCGCTTTTTGCTGCCTGGCAGAAAGCCGGGGAGCTTGATGATGAGGCCGTGTGGGCGCGGTTGCTGAAAGCGTTCGACGCAAGGCAGCGTAGCCTGATGAACTATGTGGCACGCCAGGGCAGTGCCGACCTGCAACCCTGGGCCGAGCGCTTGCTCCAGGCCTATGTGCAGCCGCATCAGATGCAAAAGCGCCTGCAGCCAGGTGATGACCCGAAGGTGGCTGACATCGTGGCCCATGGCACGGCCTATTTCGCGCGTTACAAGCCTGAGGCGGCACTGGTCCAGTGGCAGTATTTTCAGCAGCGCATGGTGTTTACTGCCGCGCAGCAAGCACAGGCGGAGCGGGAGCTGGCGCTGCGCAGCCTGTTTGCTCGCTCTGATGTCAATCTGGCATGGGTGGAAGAGGCCCTGGCCCGCCTGGGTGATGACCTGCTGGTGGAGGTCAGGCTGCGCTGGGCGCTGGAGGAGCAGGACTGGTCAGCGCTGGCGGCAAACCTGCAGAAGCTGTCGGTGGAGGGCAGGGCGGCGCCGGCATGGCGTTACTGGCGCGCCGTACTCTATGAGCGCGACGGCGAAACCGCGCTGGCACAGGCGCTGTTTCGCGAAGTGGCTGGCGAGCGCGACTACTATGGCTTTCTCGCTGCAGACCGGCTGGGGTTGCCCTACCAGTTCAATCCGCAGGTGGTTACCGTGGCCGCCGAGCGCGCGGGCCCGTTGCGCGAGTTGCCGGTCGTGCAGCGGATTCAGGAACTCTACCACCATGACGAGGAGAACCTCGCACATTCGGAGTGGTACCAGGCGTTACAGCTCACTACGCCGGAGGAGCAGGTTGAACTGGCAGCGCTGGCAGCGGACCTGGGTTGGCACCGCATGGCGATTGATGCGGCAAACCGTGCCCAGGCCTGGGATGCACTGGACTTGCGATTTCCATTACCCTACCGCGACACCTTCACCCGCCTGGCAGCACAGCGCGGCCTGCAGAAAACCGAGCTGATGGCCATTGCGCGCCGCGAGAGCGCCTTTTACGCCGGCGCCCGCTCTCCGGTTGGTGCCCGTGGGCTGATGCAGGTGATGCCCGCTACGGGGCGCGAGGTGGCCGCGAGCCTCGGTACCCCGCATTCGGACAGCGCGCTCTACGATGTGGAGCACAACATACTGTTGGGCAGTGCCTACTATCGTCAGTTGCTCGACCGCTATGACAGCAATCGCGTCCTGGCGCTCGCCGCGTACAACGCCGGCCCCCATCGTGTCACCCGCTGGCTGAACGCAGCCGATGCCACAGTCCCGGTGGATGTGTGGATAGAAACCATTCCCTTTCGTGAAACACGCAACTACGTGCAGGCGGTGCTGGCGTACAACGTGGTATTCCAGTACCAGCTGGGTGAGTCCGGCAGCTTGCTCACTGAGCGCGAACGCCAGTTGGCGTACTGAGCGCACGTGGCAGCGCCCGCCAGTCAACTGAGTTTTGTCATACCGGTACTCAATGAGGCGCCACGCATCGCGGGCCTGCTGGAGGATCTGCAAGCCCGCTTTCCGGGCGCGGAGCGCATTGTCGTGGACGGCGGCAGCGGTGACGATACTGTGGCCCACGCGCTACCGGGTGCAACGAGTGTACTGGTGGCTGAGTCGGGGAGGGCCCTGCAGATGAACCTCGGGGCGCGCTCGGCACAGGGCGAGTACCTGCTGTTTTTGCATGCGGATACTACCCCCCTGTTTGACGCCAGAAGCTTGCGCGCCGCGCTGGAGCTCCGCCCCGCCTGGGGCTATTTCAGGCTGCGCCTCGATGGCAGGGCCGCGGTATTTCGGTTGATCGAACGTGCGATCAGCTGGCGCTCCAGTGCTTCCGGCATTGGCACCGGCGACCAGTTGTTGTTTGTGCGTCGGGACCTCTTTGCAGCGGCAGGCGGGTTCGCGGCGATTCCGCTCATGGAAGATATCGAGTTGTGCGTGCGCCTGCGGCGGCAGCAGCGGCCTCTCCTGCCACGTGGCTTGCGGGTGCAGACCTCCAGCCGCCGATGGGAGAAGAGAGGGGTGGTGCGCACGGTGGTGGAAATGTGGTGCCTGCGTCTGGCGTACGCGCTGGGTGTCAGTCCGGCGCGCCTCTGGCGGTACTACTACGGTGTGCCCCGATGAGTGTGCTGTTACAGCAGTTTGCCCGTGCCCCGGTGCCGGGCCGGGTGAAAACCCGCATGCAACCCGCGTTGAGCCCCAGTGAGGCCTGCGCGCTGCACGAGCAACTGGTGCTGTGGACCACGCGTAGCTTGCTGCAGGCGCAGCTGGGCGCAGTTGAGCTGTGGACTGCCGGCGGCGTCGATCACGCGCTGTTTCAGCAGTGCCTGAGCGAGGGCGTCAGCCGGCTCTGTGCGCAGCAGGGCGTCGATCTGGGTGAGCGCATGCAACACGCCCTGACCGCGGGGCTGGAGAAGGCTGGCAGGGCGGTCCTGGTGGGTAGCGACTGCCCGTGGATCAACAGCGCGTATCTGTCGCTCGCTGTACAGGCGCTGGAGCGTGATGACATCGTTCTGGGGCCTGCGCTGGACGGGGGCTTTGTGCTGATTGCTGTCCGCTGCGCGCTGCGTCGCGCGCTATTTGATGGCGTGAACTGGGGCACGGACACGGTGCTGGAAGAGACACTGGCACGGGCGGCAGAAGCGGGCTACAGCACAGCGTTACTGCCTCCTCTGCAGGATATTGATCGCCCCGATGACCTCGCCGCCTGGCGTGCGCTGCGGGCAGCTGCGTCGGGTTCAGGCGGTGGCGGTGGCAGCGGCGCGCTGGGGTTCTTCGGAACTGACCCGTGAGCGTTGGTACAACAGCCAGGCAACGGCGGTGCAGTAGCCCAGGTTGGTTTGCAATTCACCGTCCGGGTCGCTCAGAAAGGCGCGCTGACTGGCAAGTCCCCGGACACGGCTGGCCAGCTCCGGGCGGTAGGCCAGGTAGCGGTCCCAGATGTCCCGGTGTTGGGCGGTGGTGATGTGATAGAGCCCCAGCCCGCTGCTGCGCGCTGAGAACAGGCCCAGCTCGGGCGCTTCGATGGCGGCCTGCAGCAGGAAGTCTTCACAGGTTTCCGTCCATACCCCCAGGTACTTCAATGTGGGCCGGATGACCTGGTCTCTCAGGTGTTCTGCGGTTACGTACATGGCCTGTATCCTCTCGGGAAGCCGATTGAATTCATTACCGCCGTTTCGTACTCCACTTTCCTTGCGGTGCCTTTATTGCTGTTGCGGCCGGGTCACCTTTCCTCGGGTCACCCGCGCCGTCATGGCACCTGTAGGTATTTTTAGCATACGAATTCAATAAAGCCAATGAAAATAACAGGTTGCGTGTAATTATTTACTAAGTACGTGCGGAAGAGTGTGTAACTGCAAAGAACAGGCGTGTAAGAGCAGCGTTTTACTTCGCCTAAAATCGTTTAAATATGAGTTACTTGCGGATATATGTAATTAAAAGCTGCGTTTATCCGCCTGCTATCTTCACTGTGAATCCGCGTTTCTCCAGCTCGGCTTTCAACAGCTCCCGCTGATCGCCCTGAATCTCCACGGCATCGTCTTTCACCGCACCGCCCACGCCACACTTCTGTTTCAGGGCCTTGGCCAGCGACTTCAGCTCGTCGCCCTGCAACGGCAAGCCCCGGATCAGGGTAACGGCTTTGCCGCCACGGCCCTTGGTTTCGCGGTGCAGGCGCACGATGCCATCGCCCAGGTCGGCGGGTTTCGCCTTGCCGCAGACACAGCTCGCCTCAGGGCGCTGGCACTGCGGGCACAGGCGCCCGCCATCGGTGGAGTACACGAGACGGGAGTTTGTGGGGGTGCGTCGCGGCATGGTCAATTCCTTGTTGAGCGGCGCCCGGCAGTATATTAGCCTCCGCGCTGCAATTGAAATGTGCCGCGAGGGAAGACAGTGAAGAAGAAGGAATTGCTGCAGATGCTGGAGGACCTGCAGAGTCAGGTGGCGTTTCAGGAAGACACGGTGCAGGGGCTGCAGGCGGCGCTGAGTAGCCAGCAGCAGGACCTGCTGGTGGTGCAGCGGCAGATGCAGCTGCTGAAGGAGCGTCAGGACGAGCAGGCCGCGGCACTCGATGATGCCCGGCCCCGGGGCCCCGAGGCGCCGCCTCCACATTATTGATCGTCAGTCCGCAACGCTGCATCGGCTGCAGTGCGCGGGGGCCCGGCTGGCAACTTGCCTCGCGCAGGCAAATCGCCCACACTTTGGCGCTTTTTGACTGTTCGCATAAATTAACAGGTACACACGATGTCCGACGATTCTGCCCGTAAAGACACTCCCGAACAGGCCGAGTTTCGCGCCTACTGCCGCGATTGGCTCGAAAGCAACAAGCCCGGGGAGCCACCGGTGCGGCTGCCACAAACACCACTCGAAATAATGACCCAGGAGCAACTGAGCTACCTGCAGGCCTGGCAGAAGGCAGCCTACGATGCCGGCCTCATCGGTTGCGATTATCCGCAGGCGGTCGGCGGTGGTGGTCGCAAGGATTGCCAGCGCGTCGCGAATGAGGAGATGCTGGCAGCTCGCACGCCCTTCCTGCCCAACGTGATCGGTCTCGGCATGGCGGCCCCCACCGTGTTCTACCACGCCCGGGAAGAGGTCAAGGCCGAGTTGCTGCCGCGCCTGTTTTCGGGGGAGGAGATCTGGTGCCAGGGTTTCAGTGAACCCGG
Source organism: Haliea salexigens DSM 19537 (assembly GCF_000423125.1). Taxonomy (GTDB): domain Bacteria; phylum Pseudomonadota; class Gammaproteobacteria; order Pseudomonadales; family Halieaceae; genus Haliea; species Haliea salexigens. The sequence continues at coordinate 222,133 of NZ_AUHJ01000005.1, read as the reverse complement.
TGCAGGCTCCGACCTGGCCAGTGTGCAAACCTTTGCAGAACCACGCGGCGACAAATGGGTGATCAATGGTCACAAGGTGTGGACCTCGCTGGCGCATTTTGCCGAGTGGATGATTATCCTGCTGCGCACGGACAAATCCCACAAATACGACGGACTGTCCTATTTTGTGGTACCGATACGTGCCGCCCTGGGCAAGGGTGTGACCGTGCGGCCGCTGATCAAGATCACCGGTGAGACCGGCTTCAACGAAGTCATCTTCGACAACTTGGAAGTGGACGACCGTTATCGCCTGGATGAATTGGGCAAGGGATGGCAGGTGGCTATGACCACGCTGTTGCACGAGCGCGGCGCGGGGGAGTTGCAGGGGCCACGCTCCGGCGGCATGAAAAACCGCTCCAGCCACAACATTACCACCTCGGCCGTTATCGACCTCGCGAGGAACACCACGCGAGGTGCCGGCACTGCCGCCGATGATGCGTTGCTGCGCGACAAACTGATGCGCCAGCTGATTCGCGAGGAGGGCTTGAAGCAGAACCAACGCCGCTCGCGGGTACAGGCACTGCTGGACCACCCCATGCGACTGCCGCTGCAAAACAAACTGCTGGCTAGTGAAATCGCCCAATCCATCGCCGCATTGGCCGTGGAAGTGGAGGGCATGGCGTCCTCGCTCTACATGGGTGACAGCAACGCGCCGGCTGGCGGGCAGTGGCCCTTGTCGTATATGAACTCCTACGGCATGACGATTGCGGCGGGCACCAGTGAGGTGCAGCGCAATATTCTTGGCGAGCGTGTGCTCGGCCTGCCGAAGTCGAAATGAATTGAAGCCGAAGAAAGGAAGACAGTACATGACACAACCCAAGAATTACGGCTTCGGCGAAGAGGCTGCACTGCTCAAGGAGTCGGCGCGCAAGTTTTTCCGCGAGCATTTCACTACCGATAAACTGCACGCACTGGTGGCCAGTGACCCAACGCCCGAGCGGGCGCCCCAGTGCCAGTGGGATGAAACCCTCTGGCGCCAGCTGGTCGAGCTGGGCTGGACCATGCTGGCGGTGCCGGAAGAGGCGGGCGGCGTGGGGATGCCCGTGGCGGCTGTCGCCGGGCTGGTGGAGGAGGTGGGCCGGGCGGCTTTTCCCTGCCCGCTGCTGGGCACGCTGAATGCCACTTATGTGCTTGTGGCCTGTAAACAACCGGGTGCAACAGCGCTGGCCGACATTGCCTCTGGTGCAGCAGCCACACTGGCACTCACCAATCGTCATGGGGCGTGGGATCCGGCGGCCACCGAAGTGGAATACCGTGATGGTGCACTGCACGGCACGGCGTGGTTCGTTCAGGATGCCTTGAAATGTAACAAGCTGCTGGTCTGTGCCAGTACTGCTGCAGGCCACGGCCTGTTTTGGGTGGATGCTGCCGCTGTGGGTGTTACTGTACAGCCCGATGGCATCGTGGATCTCACCCGTGACCAGGCCCACGTCACGTTTGACGGCGCGCAGGGGCTGGAGGTCAGCGGCAACGCACTGGCCGTTCTGCACGAGGCCATGCCCGCCATCTGGACGCTGCTCGCTGCCGACATGGTCGGTGCCGGCGAATGGCAACTGCAAACCACGGTCGAATATGTGAGCACCCGCAAGCAGTTCGACCGTCCGCTGGGTTTCTTCCAGGCGATCAAGCACCCTCTGGTCGAGGTGATGGTGCAGATCGACGAGGCGAAGTCGCTGGTGTACAACGCGGCTTGCGCCTGTGACAGCGAGCCGGAGAAGGCAGCGCAGTATGCCCATATGGCCAAGGCCTCGGCCAGTGATATGGCGGCTTATGCGAGCAGCCGGTCAGTCCAGAGCCACGGGGGTATCGGTTTTACCTGGGAGTGCTATGTGCACCTGTATTTCAAGCGGCAGAAACACTCGCAAATGCTCTGGGGCGATGCCGCCTGGCACCGGGCGCGACTCGCCGATATCGTGATTGGCAGCGCCGCATGATTCACCATCACGTGCAGTTGGAGATTCTGCAATGAGCTGGAAGACCTGGGTCTTATTGGGGCTCACGTTTGCCGTGGGGTTGTTCACGCTGTTCTCCATTGCCACGCGCCTGCCGACGCCACCGGAGCACCAGGTGTTCGTCAACGGCGATGTGCTGACCATGGATGCGGAAAACCGCGTGGTTCAGGCAATGTCGGTGCGTGGCGAGCGCATCGAAGCACTCGGTAGCAACGAGGACATGATGGCACTCGTGGATGACCGGACCGAGGTGATCGATCTCGCCGGGCGCACACTGATGCCCGGCTTCATTGATGCCCACGGCCACTTTCCCGGCTCCGCACTGAACACGGTATCTGTGGACTTGAATAGTCCGCCGATCGGGACGATGGAGAACATGGAGGACTTGCTGGCGGCCCTGCGGGCACGGGCGGCGCAGTTGCCGGCGGGGGAGTGGGTTACCGGCTTCGGCTACGACGACACCCTGCTGGCGGAAGGGCGCCACCCCACCCGTGAAGAGCTGGATGCGGTGGCGCCCGAACATCCGGTGGCGCTCCTGCACATTTCCGGGCACATGGTGGTTGCCAATAGCCGCGCGCTGGAGGCTGTTGGAATAGACGCAGAAACACCCGACCCTGAAGGTGGCGTGATCGGTCGTACGCCCAGCGGCGAGTTGACCGGCTTGCTGGAGGAAACCGCGCGCCTGCCGGTTGCCGAGCGCATGCTGGATCTCGGCGCCATGGATTTCCTGCGCATGGTGAGCGCGGCAGTACGTGAATACGCCGCATACGGCGTCACCACCGCTCAGGCGGGGGGCGTGGCGCCCCAGATGGCCGGTGGTTTCAAGCTTGCCAGTGTTCTGGGACTGATGCCGCTGCGGCTGGTGCTGTTCCCCATGCAGGACGACTACGGGGAAGAGATCGCTGCTGGCACGTTCGATCCGGAGGACCTCGCGGCGCGGCGGATTGATGTCGGCGCGGTTAAAATCGTCGCCGATGGCAGTATCCAGGGCTTTACCGGTTACCTCACGCGGCCCTATCACACACCATTTCACGGTGACGAAGATTACCGCGGCTATGCAGCGGTTCCCCGGGAACGCCTGTTCGAGCAGATCGAGACCCTGCATGCCGCGGGGTTACAGATCGCTGTACATGGCAATGGTGACGCCTCGATTGACGATATCCTGGATGCGTTTGCAGCGGCGCAGGCCGCCCACCCTGTAGATGACCCGCGTCTGATTCTGATTCACGCGCAAATGGCACGCGAGGACCAGATCCAGCGCATGGCTGATCTGGGTGTTACGCCCAGCTTTTTTGCCGCGCACACCTGGTTCTGGGGTGACCGGCACCGGGACATCTTTATCGGCCCCGAGCGCGCCGCGCAGATCAGTCCGGCGGGCTGGGCGCAGGCGGCGGGACTGCGCTTCACCTCGCATATGGATACCCCGGTAACGCCGATGCGCCCGCTGCAGGCGGCCTGGAGCCTCGTCCACAGGCAAACCTACGGCGGTGATGTGCTGGGACCGGAACAACGTGTGGACGTGATGACGGCCCTGCGTGCGGTGACCATTGACGCGGCCTGGCAGGTTTTCCAGGAAGACAATCGCGGTTCGCTGGAGCCCGGCAAGTACGCGGACCTGGTGCTGCTGAATGGCAGCCCGTTGCGCGACGCGATGGGAATGCGCGAGCTGCAAGTGGATGCCACCTGGGTGGGCGGGGCGCTGGTCTTCAAGCGGGGATAAACGCGTGGCGTGGACAGTCGCGCCGTGATTCGTTATAAAGCATTGGTGTTAAGTACCTGCTTCGGAAGGTAAAAAAACCAAAGGGATTGGTCCTCACCCATGTACCTCTACAGCGTCGATAGAACACTGACTTTTACATCCGAAGACATGGTGCTGTTCAAGGAATCGCCATTCGCCTGCTGGATGGAGCGCCTGACACTCGAAAACCCCGCGCACGGCGTTGCGCCCGATGCGGGCAGTGCGCCACCCGGCGACAGTGCCCGGCGACAGGATGCAGTCGCCGAACTGCTCGCCAACAAGGGTCGGCAAGTCATATTGATCGACTGGGATGCGCCGGAGGCACTGCGGCGCAGCGACACGCTGGCGGCCATGCGCAGCGGCACGGAGTTCATCGTCAACGGCCAGCTCGCCGTGGGGCCGCTGGCAGCATCCAGCCAGTTGTTGATGCGTACCAGCGGCTACTCAGAGCTGGGGAATCACCTGTATATCCCCTGTGACATTCAGGGTAAAACCAACCGGCACGATGCTTTCCGGTTGTGTTTTCTCGCCGACCTGCTCCACAGCGTGCAGGGCGTGCTGCCACCGCAGATGGTGATGTTCCGCCGCGGCGGGCAGGCGCTGCACCTGAAAACCGAAGATCACATCTTTCATTATCGCGCCGTAAAGCAGCACTTCATGGCAGCGCAGCGCGAGTTTCGCAAGCACCGTATGCCGGATCCCGCGCTATCCGTACATTTTGGTCGCTGGAGCGCCTGTGCCAATGACGTTCTGCGTCAGCGTGCCCTGCAGGGTGATGCGCACTGGCAGACGCAGGAGCGGCACGAGCTTGCATTAACACCGCCTGAATGCGACGTGCCGGTCGCCCGCGAGCGCACGGTAGAAACCACCGATGCGGCACTGCAGGGGCTGGAGTTTATCGGTAGTGGCGGGGTGTCGATGACGCTCGCCTCAGGTGGTCGGGCGGCTCGCGCGGGTGATCGTCGACGGCGACCGGTACCGCCGGCGGCGCTGGGTGAGGCGCTGGCGCCACCCGTGGAGACGCAGCAGGTAGAACCGCTGTCGCACCCGCTGGATGCCGCCGGTTTCAGCGTGGCGCGACGTGTTGAAACGCCGCCCCGTCGGCGCGCCCAGTTGCCGCCCGCCGAACCGCCAGGTAACGATGTGGATAGGGAACAGGCGGCGCCGCGCCGCTTCACCCCGGTGCCGTTTTCTGCCAGCCTCAACACCAGCGATAGCTTCGAGGGCTGAATCCGGGCAGCGACTCAGGGGTCGAGCAAAGCCGTGCGGGGGCGAATGAACAGCGCCTCGCAGGTTGCGGTCACTTCGCCATCCAGCAGCATGTCTCCGGTGACCACCGTTTTGCGGCCGGCAGAGTCCTGCAGGGTTGCGCGCAGGTCCAGATCGCGATTCAACGGTGTCGGGCGGTGGTAGCGCACGGTCAGCGAACCGGTCATACCGGGGTTGTCGCCCGCCAGTTGCGCCATGCCGAGGAACTGGTCGAAGATAGCCGCGATAAAGCCCCCGTGGATATAGCCGGGCGGTCCTTCGTAGGCATAGCCGCAGCGCACGGTCCCGAAGGCCTCGCGCCCCTTGAGCCACATATTGAGTGCCGGCGACAGAGGGTTGCTCCAGCCGCCCAGCGCATTCAGTTCATGATTCACCTCACCGTGCCCGCCGTGTTTGCCATCCTTCAAGAATGCCGCCAGGCCGTAGAGACGTGGCTCGGCCTGCAGCTGGTGAGCCTCGCGTTCGAGACGCTGCGCGAGCGCATTGATGAGGTCAGTGGAGGCATCGCTGGTTACCAGGGCTTCGGTGAGTGCGCGCAAAGCCTCGGCGGCCCTGCGCTTCGCTTCCCAGTGGGGTGAAAAAGGCGGCGAAACCTCTTCCGAGGCAAAAGGGCTGAAAACCGCCCTGCTGCTTTCACGGCTGTCAAACATGTAGCGAGTCCTGTTCTGTGGTGTGTGCTAGCGCAGGCTGCGAAAGCAGGTGCGTAACTCGTTGACCAGTACGTCAGGTTGCTCCAGCGCGGCGAAGTGCCCGCCTTGCGGCAGTTCGTTCCAGTGAATGAGGTTCTGGAAGCGCTGCTCGGCCCAGCGTCGGCTACTGCGGAAAATCTCTTTGGGGAAAATTGAGCACCCGGTGGGCATGGCAATCGGCTGCATGGAAGGGGCGTTGAAGCTCTCCCAATACAGCCGTGCCGAGCTCGCGCCGGTGTTGTTCAACCAATAGAGCATCACGTTGTCGAGCAGTTCATCGCGGTTGATGACATGTTCAGGGTGCTTGATGCCATCGCGCTCGCAGTCTGTCCACGCGTGGAATTTCTCCACAACCCAGGCCATCTGGCCGACGGGCGAGTCAGCCAGCCCATAACCGAGGGTCTGCGGGCGGGTGGACTGCTGTTTCGAGTAGCCGGAGTCCCACTGGGAGTAGAAGGTCATCGCTTCCAGTGCCGCCTGCTCATTCGGCGTGAGGTCGTTCATCGTCTCCGGGTCGGGAGTCACAATGGGCATGGTGATGTGGATGCCCGCGCAATGGTCGGTCTCCGTCTGTCCAATACTCTGGGTGATCATGCTGCCCCAGTCGCCCCCCTGCGCGACGTAGCGGCTATAGCCGAGGCGCGCCATCAGCTCGCCCCACATGCGGCCAATGCGCTCCACGGAGGTGCCAGTGCCAGTCGGTTTACCCGAGAAACCGTAGCCCGGCAGGGAGGGAATTACCACATGGAAGGCATCCGCGGCGCTGCCTCCGTGCGCAACCGGGTCTACCAGCGCGTCGATGATATGGCGAAACTCCAGTACCGAGCCGGGCCAGCCGTGAGAAATGATCAGGGGCAAAGCATCTGCATGCGGCGAGCGACAGTGGAGGAAGTGGATGTCGATGCCGTCGAGGCGGGTGCGGAACTGGGGCCAGCGGTTCAGCTCCGCCTCACAGCGCCGCCAGTCGTATTCGCGGGCCCAGTAGCCTGCCAGTTCCTGAGTGTAAGCCAGGGGGATACCCTGGCTCCAGTCTTCGCAGGTTTCGTTATCCGGCCACCGGGTTGTGCTAAGGCGGCGCCGCAAATCCTCCAGATCCGCATCGGAAATATCGACAGTGAATGGCAGGACGGTGGTGTCGGACATGGCAGGACCCTCAGTTGAGCGCACTACCGTAGCCACAGCGCAGTTGCGATGCAAGCGCTACTGGCGTCAATCCGCGCCTGCGGTATACCCGCTTAACCCGCGGTTGCCGCCTGCTTGCGCGCACCGCTGCGTCGCTTCGCCGGGGTTTTGCGTTTTTTGGCCGCTGTGACCGAATCCAGGTAGGGTTGCAGGGCATCGCGCTCCGTAGCATCGCCTTCGGTCTTGCGCAGCAAGTGCGGTGTGCGCGGTTCACGGTCAAGAAACAGCTCCCCGCTTGCCTTGCCCGCTTCAGTGGCGACCGCAAGCCACACGATGGTATCGGCGCCTTCTTCCGGACTGCGCAGGATACGCCGCGTTATGCGATGGAACCCGGGCAGTGCCGATTCCACCCCCGGGGTGTCGGCCCAGCCGGGATGCATGGCATTGACCACAACGCCTTCATCTTCCCAGGCTTCAGCCCACTGCTCGGTGAGGACCATGAGCGCCCGCTTGCAGCGGGCGTAGGCCACACTGCCCGAATAGTTTTCTTCCCGTGCCTGCAGCCAGCGCACTTTCAGGGGCTGCGTGTACATGCCGCCTGACACCACGTTGATCACGCGCGCCTGAGGAGCGGCGAGCAACAGGGGCTTCAGCCCTTCCGTGAGGCGGTAGGGCGAAAGCAGCAGAAGCGCGAAGCTCTGTTCCAGGCCCTCGGGCGTCAAGGTGCGTTCATTGAAGAGGGCGCCTGCATTGTTGACCAGAATATCGATTGGACGTCCGGTACGCAGCAGGCGTTCTACCAGGCGCTCCACTTCCGACATCAGGCTCAAGTCGGCAATTTCCACGGAAATATTGGGGTTGCCCGTTTCGCGCTGCAGTGTATTGACCAGTTCCTGCGCGCGCGATTCGTTGCGTATCACCAGGGTAAGCGCGGCGCCGCGTTCCGCGAGGGATTGTGCTGTGGCGAGGCCCAGCCCGGACGTGGCCCCGGTGATGACCGCGTGCTTGTCGCCCATCCACGCGGACATCGGGTTCCAGTGCCGTTTGCCCAGCGTGTAGCCGCGCCGGCTGAAGCGTGCGATGCCGGGCAACACCCAGCGGTCAGCGCGCGCGTTGCCCGCGGAGATGGCCGGTGCAGGGTAATCGTCCTCCAGTGCCGCTTTCAGCCCCTGTACGGATTCAAAGCCCATTTTCTCCATGCCCTTGCGCAGCGCCGCCACGGTGGGCCCCAGCGGCACGTGGAAGCTGAAGGATGCGCGGTAATCAATGTGCGTGCCCGTGGCGGATGTGGAGAAGTGGATGACGTCGGTGACTTCGAACAGTCGGCAAGTGCCGTGAAGCTCAATCGATTTGTCCTGCTCCAGATGGGTGACGGTATAGAGCAGGTCGACGGACCCGACGGGCATATCACAGGTGACGCGAAACCGGGTCCCCACTTCGACGGCGCCTGCGGACAACTTCTCCACAGCGCTGGCGGTAGCATCCCATTCCCGGGTGCTGCGAAAGTCTTTCACATAGTCGAACGCTTCGCGCACAGGGCGCGGCACATCGATTTTTTCGTGAAGCTCAATCATGGTGCAAACCTCTGAGAAACGTTAGTCTGTATACGATGCGGTCCCGGCTGCAGATTGCCGCTTGCCAAATCAGTATAGACCTCGCGCGGCGTAGTGTTCTGGCGGGCGGTTACAGCGGTCGGCGGCAAGCCGTCGGGAATGCTGAGGGAGAGAGAATGAAGGAGAGCCGCCGAATTCTTGCAGCGCTGTACTGTGTGCTGGCGAGCCATGTTGTTCAGGCGCAGTACGATATAGACACCCGATTACCCACCTGTGACACCCTCGCCTGGTCGCAGGCGGTCCGCGACAGCTACCCTGATATGCAGCAGATCTGCCGCGGTATCTACCAGCGCGACGGTGTGCGGTATGCCCAGGCCGAGGTTGAGGTGCTCCGGGTCAGCGGTAATCGCATGACGGTGCGCACCATACATGTCGATGGCAGTCCGGGGCATGAGACAACCGTGCGCGTGGGCCCGCAATGGCGCGCCCAGATCGACGGCAGGTCACTGCGGGCGGGCGAGTTGATTGCCGGGCAGCGCCTCATCGTCTACATTCCGCAGCATCGTTTCGAGTTGACTTCCGAGGCGGGGAACGGACCTGCGAAGGAATCGGCACCAGCTTCCGGGGATAGCGGCGCGGCGCAATAGCGTTATTCGTCTACCCAGATCTGGCGCAGTGGCTCACCAAAATCATCGTACAGCGTCTTGCGTCGAGGGCGGGAACGGTTGACCGTTTTCGTGGCAGGGCGCTTTTTCTGCAGTGCTTTGCGGCGCTCTTCGATGGCGGCGACCACTTCGGGGATCAGGGTCCGCTCTGCGCGAGGCTCGCTGAACAGCCGCCGGGTCAAATACAGCGGAGGGGCGAGAGGGTCTTTGCCACTGACGCCGGACGGCACCGATTTCACCTCACCACCCTCCTGCAAAAAGCGCCGAGTCTCGCGGTCGAGGTCGGCGCGCAGGTCGGCTTTGTCGGGTAGCTTTTTTACCATGGGCTGAGCCTGTTGCGTCGCGCGCTGGGCATCCAAAACGGTTGAGTATAGCGCCATCCCGCGATTTTCACAGGCCTGCCTCAAGGCGCCGCAGGCCGGGAACGCATCGTCCAGGCTGCCAGCCCCATGCCCGCCAGCACACCGAGCAGGTCGGCCACGAGGTCGCCGAGGCTGGCCGAACGCCCGGGAACCCACAGTTGCAGCGTCTCGGTAGCCACGGCAAACAGTGCCAGTGCGAGTGCGGTGCGCACGGCGTGGGTGCGTCGATCGCCCCAGGCGCGCAGGCTTGTGAGCCCACACAGCCCGAACAGGAGCGCGTGGACGAATTTGTCCGACCCGCTCACCTGGGGGGCCGGTGTATCCGCGAGCGCGAGCCAGTCAGCGAGTGCTGCGAGTGCCGACCCCGGCGACAGCAGTAACGCAGCGGTGAGGCTGAGCGCCGCAATGGCCTGCCACTGGGCTGCTCGGTAGCGGCCAGCGTGCCGCACGGCAGGATCAGGCATACCCTGGCCGCCGGGCGTCAATCAGCAGGTTGCGCGGTGTCAGCTGGTAATCACAGAATGTGCCGAGACGCACGTCCGCGCCGCTTTCCTGCAGCAGCAGGGCGCGGTCCAGCGCCAGCCAGATCTCCAGCGGGCGTTGAAACACATGCGTGACGAGCTCGATACGCCGCAGCAGCCTGCGCCGCCGCGCACCCTGTTCAAGCCACTGCTGTTCACTCACGGTATCCGGTGCTGGCAGGTGCTTGAGCGCAGCGGCGTAACGCAAAAATTCGCTGAATGAGCCGCGCAGAACAGCGGTCGGTAGGGATGGCAGAGGCAGGTAGCTGTCGCTGGCGCGCGCAGTACGCTGCCACTCGTCAAACGCCAGCCGCCACCACAGCTCGCGTTGCCGCTTGCGCCGTGTACCGCAACTGCCCGTGACGGTTTCCTGCTGGGTCAACTGCAGGTCGGTGCGGCTCAGTCGCAGTTCGCTCGCCGCTCCCGGGCGCGAAAGCGGTTGGTAGGCGTGCTGGGCAATCGCGTCGTAGCAGCAGGGCGAGAGACTGAGTCGTGCGCACTCGCTGTGTGTCCAGTGCTGCAAGAGTGTCGTGTGCAGGTCGCCACAGGCATGCAGGGCAACAGCGTGCCCTCCACGTGGCAGTAGTGCGCCAGCGTTGGCACACAGTACGTCCATTTCGCAAAACTCGACCGACGCCGCCCAGCGCGCCGCCAGTTGCCGTCCGGCGCGGCAGAGCTCGGGATCTCGTTCGATACTGGTCACCGGGCGCCGGTCGCTCGTCGCCAGCAGCCGACCGAGATGCCCCTTGCCGGCGCACCATTCAAGCACCTGCTGGTCGGTGTCGGGCATGCGCGCCGCGAACGCTTTAATCTGTTGCCACTTGCGCCCGGGGATACCTGTATCCAGGCGTGCAGGAACCGCCAGATCGCGGGCGGGTAAACGGGGCAGGGCGCACAGCTCGGCGAGGCGCGCGGAGGCCTCGCCCAGCCAGGGTCGCAACCATTGCAGGCGTTCCAGTGGTGCAGCCTCCAGAGCTGTCAGCTGTACGTCATTCAGGCGCTGCAGCGCTGCAGCAAGTGTGGGATGGGTTGTCGACCAGGGCAGCACACGATAGTGAAACGGTCTCAGCTGCCACAGCTCGCGGTGCTGGTGGAGCAACGTATCAAGGGCGTGGAAACGCTGCAGGCAGTCGTTTTCCGGGACGGTGTTTGCGGCCATCGGGCGTTCAGCGTTGCAGCAGTTGGGTCACTTGCGAGGCTGCCGTGGGGCGCACCACGCGTCCTACTTCCTGCCCTGCGCGCAGCAGTATCAGCGTCGGCCACAATTTCACAGCAAAGGAACGTCCGAGCGGGCGCCCCTTGCCATCTTCAATTTTGAGGTGTGCGAGTGCCGTATGCGCTTGCAGCGCCTCTGCAATGGCAGGTTGTGCGGCCTGGCAATGGCCACACCAGTCTGTACCAAACTCCAGCAGGAGTTCACCTGGGGTCAGGTCGATAGACGCCCGGCTGGGAGCGTCCGGGGAGTACGGTCGGGAGCTTTGCATGGTGTCTCGCTATGAAGGTCTCAAGCCGGACCACTATACCTCAACATCCGTCCGACGCGCAGTTATTGGCGCTTGCGCAGACCCTCCAGAAAGGTGTGCGTACTGCTTTCAAGCAATGAAAATACATCGGCTTCCGGCAGGAAGCGCTCCACGTGACCATAGAGGGCGATACCCGCCAGGCCGTGTGCCATGGACCAGAGCTTGATGCTTAACTGCAGCACGTTGTCTTCATCCACCGGGTTCTGTGCGCACCAGTTCTCTACGGCGGTCATCAACACGTAGAACCCTGCGGCACTGCGCTCATCACTCTCCTTTTCCCGTATTGCGCGGATACCCGCATCGCCCCACATCAGCCCGTAGAACGGAGGGTGTTCACAGACGAAGCGGATATAGGCTTTGCCAATGGCGATAATTGCCTCGGCGCTGCCATGCGGTTCGGTTTGCACGACCGCTGCCACCTGCTCACCCAGTGTGAAGAAGGCGAAATCAATTACCGCGTCCAGCAAGGCGGTTTTATCGCTGAAGTGGCGGTAGGGGGCGGCGCTGCTGACACCGGCGCGGCGTGCCGCGTCCACCATGGCAAAGTCCGCGCCGCCGCGCTCCTCAATCAGCTCGGCGGCGGCGAGAATGAGGGCATTGCGCAAGTCGCCGTGGTGATAGGCAGGGGAACGCGTGCTCATGGTTGTGCATCCAGCGCAGTTGCGGGTAGCGGCTGTGGCATCGTATGTGTGCCCCCGTGCTTGAACAGCACGAAGAGCTGCGGCACAAGGAAGAACGACACAACGGTGGATAGCAGCACGCCACCCGCAATGGACATGGCGAAAGGCGGCCAGAACTGGCTGCCCTCCAGTATCAGCGGCAGGAAGCCACCGAAGGTGGTTACCGTGGTTGAAACAATGTGGCGGCTGGAGTCCATGACCACCCGGCGCACCGCGTAGCGGCCACCGGTCATGGCGCCGCTGTCTTCCTGCAGGGCCGTCATGATGATGATGGCGGCGTTGATCGATACGCCAATCGAACCGATCACGCCAATCAGCGCCTGGATACCAAACGGGTATTTAAAGATAGCCAATGAAAGCAGGCTGAGCCCGATGGAGCAGACGCAGACGATACCAGCGACGGCGGAAAGCCGCCACGAGTTGAACGTAAGGACAATGGTGGCAATCAGCATCGCGAGAATTATGCCCATTGGCGCCATGATGTCGTGTACAACTTCGGCGCGCTCGCCGCTGTCTCCACCGAAGCCATAACGGTAGCCCTCAGGCATTGCAATGGGATTGGCGAGCAGGTCATCACGCAGTTGGCTGAGCGCCTCCTCCGGTAACACGCCCCGTGTGAGGTAGGCCTGGACGGTATTGGTGCGTTCGCCGCGCGTGCGGCTGATCGGGCTGCGGGCTGGCTCCAGCGCGAATTCTCCAAGGCTGTGTAGCGCAACTCCGGGCATACCGGTATTCTCCGGCAGCCCGGACAAAGGCAGGTGCAGATTACCGATATCCCCGGGGCTGCTCCAGCGCTCCTCCTGCAAGCGGGCGACCACGGGTAGCCGTTCCGTGCCTTCCAGTACCTCGCCGCCGCTTATGCCCTGCAGTGCCGCCTGCAGTGCCGCCGCCACATCGCGCTGGCTTACCCCCGACAGCTGCAGCCGCATGTCGTTGGCATGAAACACCCATTTTGGCGCACCTGCGGCCAGGCTGGTGTTGGTGTGTGTAACATCCGCCAGCTGCTCCATGCGCAGGCGAAAGCTTTCACCCAGTTCGCGCAGCACATCGAGATTGTCACCATAGATTTCCACTTCCAGCGGGGCCATCACCGGCGGCCCCTGGTCGATGCCGCGCACGATGATACGCGCCGCGGGGTAGTCCCGGTCCACGGCGCGCTGCAGGCGCCGGATCAGGGCGTCGGTAGCGCGCGGGTCGGTGGTCAGCACCAGCGCTTCGGCCCAGCTGGGCATGGCCTCCCGGGTGCGAAACATGTTGTAGTAGAACGGCGGTGTGCTCTCACCAATGGTCCAGTCAACCCTGCGCACGAGGGGTTCCTCGCGCAGGCTTTCATCCAGCCGCTTGACCAGGGCGGTGGTGTCGTCAATGGAACGGCCATCCGGCAGCTTCACCTGCAGGTACATCTGGTCGCGGTCGGTGCCGGGAAAAAACTGTGCCGTCAGGGTGGGGAAAGTGAGAAAACCCGTCACCGGCAACACCAGGGCCAGGGCCACGGAGCTGGCCGGGTTGCGCAGCGACCAGTCCAATGCGCGAACCAGCAGAGTGCCGGGGCGGCCGCTGGCGATACCCATCTCCCACCAGCGGCCGCTGCGCCTCAATCCACGCGGCAATAACCAGGCGGCGAGTACAGGCGTGACAATCAATGCCAGCAGCAGCGAACCGGTCAGCATGACCACCACGGCGATGGCGATGGACCCCATGAAGTCCCCCGAGGGGCCAGGCAGAATCACCATGGGCATGAATGCCAGTACGGTGGTGACCGTTGAAGAGAGCAGGGGAACGCGCAACCGTGACACCGCCCCGGTGATGGAGGAAAGAGGGCTGTCGCCATGGTCGATCAGGCGCTTGCGGATTTCGTCAGTCATGACGATGGAGCCGTCTACCAGCAACCCCAGCGCAACCACCAGGCCGGTAACCGACATCTGGTGGATCGCAATGCCGGCGTGATAGAGCACGGTGATGGAAAACAACGTGCAAAGGGGCAGGATACAGGCAACTACCACCGCAGCGCGCCAACCCATAGTGAACAGCAGCACCAGCAGTACCAGCAACACGCCGAGCGCGAGGTTGGCAACAACGCTGCGCAAGCGCTCCTCGGTGTAAACGCTTTGATCGTAGCTGATCTCGATACTGATGCCATCAGGCGCCAGTGTGTTGTAGCTGGCCACAAAATCGGTGAAATCGGCGGCCCAGCGGTCGACCTGCAGGCCGTCCTTCATCGCCACGCCAATCAGGATACCTTCTGCGCCCTGCACCAGAACCCGCGCGGCAGGCGGTGTGGAGCGCGCGCGGTACACATCGGCAATGTCGCCTACCCGTATCGCGGCACCATCCGCCGTGGCGCGCAGTAAAACTTCGCGCACGCGCGCCGTGCTGTCGAACTCGCCACCCACTTCAATCAGCAGGTCGTTGCCATTGCCGGTGCTGCGCCCTGCAGCTGCGCGCGGGTCGGCGCCCTGCAGCGCCGCGGCAACATCAGCGGCACTCAGACCACGGCTGGCGAGGGCGATTTCGTCGATGGCCACGCGGATTTCTTCGCTCGGTTCACCGAACAGGTCCACGCGCTCCGTGCCGCTGAAATTGCGTGCGGCATCGGCAAAATCCAGCGCGATGCGGTGTAGCAGTGACAGCGGCGCCGTGTTGCCGTCCCTGGCCCGCAAGGCGACCAGCATGGTGTAGGACTTCAGCCGGTCATCATCAAACAGGGGAGCGGTCGCGCCGGCCGGGAACTTGGCGGCGGCATCGCCGAGTGCGTCGCGAATCTCCGACCAGCTGCGTTCGATGTCGGCATCGGAAAGGCTTTCCACCAGGGATATGGTGAGGCTGGATACGCCGGTGCCAGAGACCGAATTCAGCTCGTCGATTTCAGCAATCTGCCGCAGTTCGTCTTCCAGGGGACGTGTGATGATCGCCTCCACCCGGGCTGGGTCAGCGCCGGGGTAGAAAGTTGTCACGTGCGCCACAAAGTTGGTAATGGTGGGATCTTCCTGCCGGGCAATGGAACGCAGGCTGGCTATACCGACGGCCAGCACTACCATAACCAGCAGAACGAAGTAGCGGGTGTTGCCGTAGAGCAGACGCGCAAGCATGTTCAGTACTCCACAGGTTGCACGGTTGTCCCTGCGGCAATGCGGTGTATGCCGTCGGCCACAACGCTGTGGCCCGGCTGCAGACTGCCGCGCACAAACGCCCGGTCAGCCTTCACGGCGAGCACCTCGACAGCCTCGCGCAGGGCGACATGACGACCATCGTGCTGTTCTTTGATACGCAACACTGTCCAGGCGCCACGCTCGCCTTCAAGCAGAGCACTGACAGGCACCCACCCCCCCTGCGCCTGTACCGTACGATTGAGCGTCACGCTGACCACTTCACCATCGAGTACTTCAGTAGCGGGTGCCAGCTGAAAAACCGCGAGTGCTGTATGTGTGCGGGTATCCACATCCCGGCGCAGGGCTTCCAGGGTCGCTTCAATGGCGCCGGTGCGCAGTTGCAGTGTGTAGCGTGCCCCTGGCTCGAGGTCATTCAGTCGCGCAGCGGGAATGCCGATGCGCGCTTCCAGCGCATCCACCGAGACCAGCTGCATGACCGGCTCACCCGCCTGCAATACCGTCCCCGGATCCAAATGGCGCGTGGCGACAACCCCGTCATAGGGCGCTCTCAGCGCAGATTTCTCCAGGTCGATGTCCAGGGTTTCCATTCTCGCCAGCACCGCGCCTTTGCGGTTGTCCAGCGCATCCGCCGTCAAGCGGGCTTCATCGTAGTCCTGTGCTGAGACGGCGCCGGTGTCACGCAACCGCTCGTTGCGCTCGAGGCGCAGGCGCGCCAATTGCAGCTCGGCGTCCACACTCGCCAGGTCCGCACTGGCCATGTTTTTCTGCGCCTGCAGCTGGCGGGTGTCGAGCTGCCCGAGAATCTGTCCGGCGGTCACGGCGCTGCCTTCCTCCACCGTGAGGTCCAGTAGCAGGCCCGGCACTTCAAAAGCGAGCTGGGCGCGCGCCTTGGCCTGTACGATTCCGGAGAGCTGTATGGCTTCGGTATAGCTGTTCTCCTCGACAAACGTCAACACCGCAACGGGCAGGGGAGCGTGTGTCGGCTGCTCCTCTGAGCCGGCGCGCAGGGTGATGGCAACGGTCAGTAGCACGGTGGCCAGCACAGCGGCCATGAGGCTGAGCAGAAAGGTGGCGTAGCGACGTGGAAGCGAAACCGGCATGGGTTGGAGCTCGAATGTTAATGGCAGTAACATTTAATGTTAGAGTATTTAACATCCAATTGAAAGCGTTCTGTGCAACCGGCCCAGGCGAGAGCGCTGGCGGTGCCGCGTCCCTCGGGCGTGTGCAAATGGTTGCAGCCGGGAGGCGATTCAAGGAGAATGCCGCCCCGGTGACCCGGGTGGTCCCCTCGCAACGCCAGGTAGCGAACCCCGCCAGGCCCGGAAGGGAGCAACGGTAGTTACTGATGCGTGTGCCGGGGTGTGGCTGCCCGGGTTGCCTCTTTCCCGAATTGCCTGTGCCCCTTCCCCGGGGGTGGTGTATCCTTGGCGCTTTTCGGCAAGGCCAGTCTGACATGTCCTATCAGGTACTCGCACGCAAGTGGCGGCCCCGTCGTTTCAGCGAAATGGTGGGCCAGGAACACGTATTGCAAGCGCTGGTGAACGCGCTGGACCACGACCGCCTGCATCACGCCTACCTATTCACCGGCACGCGCGGCGTGGGCAAGACCACAATTGCGCGAATTCTCGCCAAAAGCCTGAACTGTGAAGCCGGCGTCAGTTCTGAACCCTGCGGCAGTTGCAGCTCTTGTGTGGAAATCGCCGAGGGGCGTAGTGTGGATCTGCTCGAGGTTGACGCGGCCTCGCGCACCAAGGTCGAGGACACGCGGGAATTGCTGGAGAACGTGCAGTATGCGCCCACGCGTTCGCGCTACAAGGTCTATCTGATCGACGAAGTCCATATGCTGTCAAACAGCAGCTTCAATGCGCTGCTGAAAACGCTCGAAGAGCCTCCGCCACACGTCAAGTTCCTGCTCGCCACAACCGATCCCCAGAAGCTGCCGGCTACCGTGTTGTCGCGCTGCCTGCAGTTCAACCTGAAAAACATGGTGCCAGAGCAGATCGCGGCGCACCTGGCGGCAGTGCTGGATACCGAGATGATCCGCTACGAGGAACCGGCGCTGTGGCTGCTGGGGCGCTCTGCTGATGGCAGCATGCGCGACGCCTTGAGCCTTACTGATCAAGCCATTGCATTCGGTGCCGGTGGCATCACCGAGGCGGGTGTGCGCAGCATGCTGGGCACGGTGGATATGACCTTCGTGTATGCCGTGCTGGAGGCCGTGGCGGCGGGCGACGCAGCGGCGGCGCTCGCCGCGGTCGCGCACATGGCGGAACATGCACCGGATTTCGACTCCGCGCTGGCGGAACTGTTGGCTCTTCTGCACCGGGTTGCCGTCGCCCAGATGTTGCCCGACCACGTCGATACCAGCCGCGGTGATGCGGAGCGTGTTGTGGGCCTCGCGGCGGCGCTGACTGCGGAAGATGTGCAGCTTTTCTACCAGATGGCGCTCAATGGCAAGCGCGACCTGCCACATGCCGCTGACCCGCGCAGCGGATTCGAGATGACCGTCCTGCGTATGCTGGCCTTCCGCCCGGCGCTGTTGCCTGACGACGGAAGCCTGCCCTCGGTGGAGGGTGAACCCTCTGCCTCGAGGCCTGGGACGGGTGGCGCCAGCGCCGGTGCCGCTGCAAGCTCCGTGGTGGGGTCCGTGGCCGCAGCGACGCAGGCTCAGGCTCCGCCTCCGAGTCCGGCTTCCATAGCGCCTCAAATGCAGCGCGCTGCCGCGCAGCCGGAGGCGCCGATACCCGAACCCGTCGTACCGCAGCCGCCAGCGCCTGTCGCCAGCATGCAACTGGATCGCTCCAGCTCGCCGGCACTGACTACCTGCGCCGAATGGCCCGATTTGCTGGCGCGGCTGGGTCTGGCTGGCATGGTGCTGAGTATTGCCTCGCATTGCGCGCTGGAACAGCAGCAAGGCAGCGAGTTCCGCTTTGTGCTGGACGACAATCAATTGGGGCTTTTCAACCCCGGACATGCCGAGCGTATCCGCCTGGCTTTGCAGAACTACTTCGACACGCCGGTGTCAGTTTCCATAGAGCCCGGCCGCCCCGCGGGGGAGACGCCCGCCATGCGTTTGGCCCGCGAACGGGAAGAGCGCCAGCGTGAGGCCGAGGCAGCAATTGAGAGTGACGTTCGCGTACAGCAACTCATTCAGCGTTTCGATGGTGAGCTGGATCGGGGTTCCATAACGCCCCTGGATTCGTGAGGAAAACACATGAAAGGTATTAACGACCTGATGCAACAGGCGCAGAAAATGCAGGCTGACATGCAGAAGGCACAGGAAGAGCTGGCACAGAAAGAGGTTACCGGTGAAGCGGGAGCTGGCCTGGTGCGCGTGACCATGACCGGTCGCCACGACGTCAAGCAGGTGCGCATTGATGACAGCGTGCTCAGCGAGTCGCGAGAGGTGCTCGAAGACCTGTTGGCCGCGGCCGTGAACGACGCCGTGCGCCGGGTAGAAGCACAGAATCGCGAATCCATGGCGGGCCTGGCCTCGGGCATGAACCTTCCCCCGGGCTTCAAGCTGCCGTTTTGAGGACACCATGAAATTCAGCCCCGCCCTCGGGCAATTGATAGATGCGCTGCGGTGTTTGCCGGGCGTCGGTCCCAAGTCTGCACAGCGCATGTCCATGCACCTGCTCGAGCGCGATCGGGCGGGAGCGCTCGCGCTCGCCGAGGCCTTGCGCGTCGCCATGGATCGCATCGATCACTGCACGCAGTGCCGGAATTTCAGCGAGCTCGACGTGTGCGAAATCTGTGTTGATCCGCGCCGCGACCGGCAGACCATCTGCGTGCTGGAAACGCCCGCGGATGTGCTCGCGGTAGAGCAGAGTGGAAGCTATCGGGGCCTGTATTTTGTGCTGATGGGGCATCTCTCCCCGATAGACGGCATTGGCCCAGCCGAAATCGGTCTGGACAAGTTCCAGGCACGCGTGATCGACGAGGGAATCACCGAGGTTATCCTGGCGACCAACCCCACCGTGGAAGGGGAGGCGACGGCCTATTATTTATCGGACATGCTGCTGCCGCGCGGTATTCGCGTGTCGCGCATTGCCCACGGTGTGCCGCTGGGTGGCGAACTGGAATATGTCGATGGCAACACACTTGCGCACGCCTTTACCGGCCGCCGCCAACTCAGTGGAGGCGCCTGAATGCAGTGGCATTTGATCGAGTCTGACAGCGCGCTGGAGACAGTGCTTGAGCGTTTTGCTGGCGCGCCTGCCGTGGCGGTCGACACGGAATTCATGCGCCGCAATACCTTCTTCCCCGAGGTGGCTCTGGTGCAACTCTGTTTTGGCGATGAAGCCTGGCTGGTCGATCCACTGCAGTTGAGTGATCTGCAACCGCTGCGCCGGCTGATGCAGGACCCGAACACGGTGAAGGTGTTGCACTCGCCCAGTGAAGACCTCGAGGTGTTCGATCGCTGGCTGGGTGTGCTTCCCGAACCGCTGTTTGACACCCAGCGCGCCGCGGCGCTGCTCAACATGGGTTTCGGTATCGGTTACCGCGCGCTGGTCCTCGCCTGCGAGGGAGTTGATATACCCAAGGACGAAACCCGTTCGGACTGGCTGCAACGCCCGTTGAGCGCAGCCCAGTGCGAGTATGCGGCGCAGGATGTGGCACACCTGCTGCCCGTGTGGCGACGCCTCGCTGCCGACTGTGCGGCGCAGGGCAAGCTGGACTGGCTGCTGGCGGATGGGGCGGATGTGCTGGCGGCTTACCGCGCACCCGCAGGCAGTGGTGTGGCGCGCATCAAATCGGCCTGGAAACTGGATCGCCGCGCCACCGCCAGGCTGATAGCGCTCTGTGCCTGGCGCGAAACGGCAGCGCGCGAGCGTAACAAACCCCGCGGTTGGGTGATCGATGATGCGACCTGTTTCGGGCTCGCCGAGGCCGACCCGCAGTCGATGACGGCGCTGGAAAAGCTTGGGCTGCTCAGTGGCGGCGCACTGCGTCGCGACGGCAATGCATTGCTGGAAATATTGGCCGCGCAGCGCGACCTCCCCGAAGACCAATTACCCGAGCGACTGCCACAACCGCTGGATCCGGCGGGGCGTAAACTGTTGCAGGCGCTGAAGCACCGCGCGCGGGAGATCGCCGGTGAACTCAATACCGCCCCCGAGGCGCTGCTCGCGGCGCGCGACTATGAACTCCTGCTCAGGCAGCAGCGCGGCGAGGTGCAGGAAAGCCCGGTAAATTGGTCGGGCTGGCGTGCCGAGCGAGTCATTGCGCCGTTGCGCAGGCTGCTTGAGGAGAAGGGACTGTGACCCGTATTTGCCAGGTGTTTCGCAGTCCTTTGAAGTCGGAAATGTACCTGTACGTGGACAAGGCGGAGGGGTGTGCCCGTGTGCCCGAACCGCTGCTGGCGCGCTTCGGCGACCCACAACCGGTGCTCGTCCTGGCACTGTCGGAAGGCCGGAAGCTGGCGCGGGTCGCAGCGGCGGAGGTGTTGGCCGCGATCGAAGCACAGGGTTTTTTCCTGCAAATGCCGCCGGCGGATGCTGTTTTGAAACAGCGGGAGAACGCCCGTGACTAATTGGTGGGAAAAACCGCTGGACGCGCTGACGCCGAGCCAGTGGGAGGCGCTGTGTGACGGCTGTGCCCGCTGCTGCCTGCACAAGCTCGAGGATGCTGACAGTGGCGAAGTGTTCTACACACGAGTCAGCTGTCGCTATCTGCACAGCGAGAGCTGTCGGTGCCGCGAATACACGCAACGCAGCCGTCTTGTCGCTGACTGCATTACCCTGCAGCCAGCCAATATTGCCGAGGCGCTGGCCTGGCTGCCCGCCACCTGTGCCTACCGCTTGCGTGCCCGTGGCGAGCCTCTTTATCCCTGGCACCCGTTGCTGTCTGGAGATGCCGACTCCGTACACAGGGCGGGCATTTCCGTGCGTGGACGTGTAGTCTCTGAGGAACACGTGCACCCGGATAGCCATGAAGAACATATCGTGCGGTGGGTGCAGGAGGAACCGTTATGACCGGGCAGTCGGATTATCTCGTTGCTACGCTGGTCTACCTCGGCTCGGCGCTGTGTGCGCTGGGCGCGCTGTTCTGGTGGCTGCGGCGCCGCTGGAGCCCGCTCTGGCGTTGGTTACTGCTGCTGGCAGGGGCGGCGCTGTTGATGACGCCGGCCTACCCTTACGAAGGCGTCAACACGTTTGCGCCCGCGCTTGTTGTCGCCGCATTCCAGATGCTGACAGCGGGGCCAGAGGCCGCCGCCCACGCGGTCAGGCCGCTGGCGGCTGCCTTGGGACTTGCAATGTTGCTGACTCTGTTACTGTATTTCACCGTGTTGCGCCGCGCACGGCATGCACCTGGCGATCACTGATCCGGAGGAGCTGTTATGTCCGTTCTGCAAAGACCAACTGGATTCATCTCACGTTTTGTTCTGCTCTGTGCGCTACTGCTCAGCGCTTCGACACACCTGCAGGCGCAAACCCCGTTGGGCCCGCAACCCGACCTGCGCCTGTTGATCGATATCTCGGGCAGTATGAAAGAGTCCGACCCGGACAACCTGCGCGGGCCTGCACTGGAATTGATCGTCCGCCTGTTGCCCGACGGTGCGCGCGCCGGGGTATGGATTTTCGGTGAGGACGTACAGCAAATTGTTCCTCACCAGGTTGTCGATGCCCAGTGGCGAGAGCGCGCACTGGATGCTGTGGCTCGTATCGATAACTCAGGCCAGCGCACCAATATTCCGGCGGCGCTGGCAGCCGCCACCTATGACCTCGGCAGCATGGATCCCACCTACCGCACCAGCGTGGTGTTGTTGACGGACGGCAAGGTGGACCTTTCCGCCTCGCCCATGGCGAACGCCACCGCAGCGCGCGATCTGTTGGCGAATACTGCACCTGAGCTGGGCGCGACGGGTATCCCGGTGCACACCATTGCGCTCTCGGAGGAGGCGGACTGGACCTTCCTGCGCGCGCTTGCCAACAGCACGGCAGGGCTCGCGGAAAAGGCGCGCACCGCAGCCCAGCTGACCGAGATCTTCGTGCAGTCGCTGGAAATGGTCGCACCGACGGCGCGGGTGCCGATCGTGGGCAATATTTTTCTCATTGACGACACAGTAGACGAGTTTACGGCACTGGTTTTTCTGCAGGAGGCCGGCGCCGAAGTGACGCTTACCAGCCCCGGCGGCAGTGTTTATAGCCCGGAGCAGAGTGCTGAGGGCGTCGACTGGTTCGAGAGCAGTCAGTTCGCACTGGTGACGGTGACATCCCCGGAACGGGGCGCCTGGACACTGGCCGCACCGGAGGGTGCACGCAGCCGGGTGTCGGTGATCTCCGACCTGAAGCTGGAAGTCGATCCGCTACCCAATAGCCTGCCGGCAGGGCGGGTGACGGAACTGGGTATCCGCCTGCGCGACGCCGAGGGCGTTATCTCCCAGCCCGAGTTTCTGCAGCTGTTCACACTGGCCGTGCAGGTTACCGGCCCGGACGGATACAGCGAGTCGATTGACGTCAGCGGTCGCTACCCGGTTCCAGCAACCGGTGAATACCGTGTCAGCATTCCCGCATTCGAGCGGGGTGGGCGCTATCAGGTGCTGGTGCAGCTGCGTGGCGAAACGCTTGAGCGCGAGCTGCCCCTGTACGTGGAAGTGATCGCCGAGGAAGCGGCGCCCGCTATCAGTACGCGCCCCGCCGAGGTCCCCGAACAAAACCTGCAACGCCCGGCGGTGACGCTCATCGCGCTGCTGCTGCTGGCGCTGGCCGTGGCGTTCTGGGTGTATCGGCGCCGCCGCAAGCGCAAGATGGCGATTTGGCAGCGGCGCTTCGACGCCTCACGCGGTGGCGCGGACGACACGGTGGTGTCCGGGCTCAGCGCGACAAACCCGGATAGCGGTGGCAATGAGAAAGCCCCTTGATTAGCCGCGCGGTGCTCGCTACCCTTTGCGGCTTTGTTTTTTACGAGTATGGAACTGATGATGAAATTCGAGGGAACTGAGCGCTACGTCGCGACCGATGATCTGCGCATGGCAGTAAACGCTGCGGTGACTCTGGCGCGCCCGCTGTTGATCAAGGGTGAGCCGGGTACCGGCAAGACCATGCTTGCCGAGGAGGTGGCGCTCGGCCTCGGCAAGCGTCTGATTCAGTGGCACATCAAATCCACTACCAAGGCCCAGCAGGGCCTCTATGAGTACGATGCGGTGTCCCGCCTGCGCGACTCGCAGCTGGGTAACGAGAAAGTCCATGACATCGGCAACTACATCAAGAAGGGCAAGCTGTGGGAGGCATTCGAGGCCGAAGAGCAGGTGGTGCTGCTGATTGACGAGATCGACAAGGCGGATATCGAGTTCCCCAACGATCTGCTGGTCGAGCTGGATCGCATGGAGTTCTTTGTCTATGAAACCGGTGCAACCGTGCGTGCGCGGCATCGCCCGATCATCATCATCACCAGCAATAACGAGAAGGAATTGCCGGATGCGTTCCTGCGGCGCTGTTTCTTTCACTTCATCAATTTCCCCGATCGCGACACCATGCGCGCAATCATCGATGTACACCATCCCGGTATCGCGCAGGAGCTGGTGCAGGAGGCGATGGAAGTGTTCTTTGATTTGCGCTCCATTCCCGGCCTGAAGAAGAAACCCTCCACCTCGGAGCTGATTGACTGGCTGAAACTGATTCTGGCCGACGATATTCCCGATGAGGTGCTCAAGAACCGCGATGCCAGCAAGGCCATACCGCCGTTGTATGGCGCGCTGCTGAAGAACGAGCAGGACGTTCACTTGCTGGAGCGCCTGGCCTTCATGCACCGCCGCGAGACACGCTGAGCCCATGTTGGTCAATTTTTTCCATGGGCTGCGCGATGCGGGGGTGCCGGTCACCACACGTGAGCTGCTGGATCTGCTTAGCGGGATCCGGCAGCACGTGGTCTTTGCCTCCATCGACGATTTCTACTATTTCAGCCGTACCTGCATGGTCAAGGATGAAAAGTACTTCGACCGCTTCGACCGGGCGTTTGGAGCACACTTCAAGGATCTGGAGGGTCTCGATGATGTGATCGAAGCCATCATTCCGGACGACTGGTTACGCGCCGAGTTCATGAAGCAGCTCTCGGAGGAGGACCGGGCAAAGATTGAGTCCCTGGGCGGGCTGGAAAAGCTCATCGAGGAGTTCAAGAAGCGCCTGGAAGAGCAGAAGGAACGCCATCAGGGCGGCAACAAGTGGATTGGCACGGGCGGGACGTCACCGTTCGGTCAGCAGGGCTATCACCCGGAGGGTATTCGGGTGGGTCCCAATGGCGGCAACCGCAAGGCCGTGAAGGTGTGGGACAAACGCGAATTCCGCAACCTCGACGACAGTGTCGAGCTCGGCACACGCAACATCAAGGTGGCGATGCGCCGTCTGCGCAAGTTCGCGCGCACCGGGGCAGCGGATGAGCTGGACCTGGACGATACCATTCGTTCAACCGCGCGCAACGCGGGCCTGCTGGACATCAAGATGGTGCCCGAGCGCCACAACGCGGTAAAGGTGCTTCTGTTCTTTGATGTGGGTGGATCGATGGACCCTCACGTACGGGTTTGTGAGGAGCTGTTCTCGGCGGCGCGTACCGAGTTCAAGCACATGGAGTACTACTACTTCCACAACTTCATTTACGAGAGCGTGTGGCGCAACAACGTGCGTCGGCACAACGAGCGTGTCCCCCTGCTCGACGTCATGCACAAGTACAGCCACGACTACAAGGTGATTTTCGTCGGCGACGCCGCGATGTCACCCTATGAGATTGCCCAGCCCGGCGGCTCGGTGGAACACTGGAACGAGGAATCGGGTGAGGTCTGGATGCGTCGCCTGAAACAGACCTACGAAAAAGTGGCCTGGATCAATCCCGTACCCCGTGAGGAATGGGAGTACACGCAATCCACCGCCATGACCCACAAGCTGTTGGAGGGGCACATGTACCCGCTGACCCTGCACGGGCTGGAAGAGGCGATGTCCTACCTGTCGAAGTAGGTTTGGGTCTTCAGGCCGGCTGCGCCCCCATGCTGTCGCAAAACGCGATCAGGCTGGCGGTCACCGCCACATTCAGGGATTCCACGCCGTTACGCATGGGAATGCCCAAAGCAGTGTCCGCAAGGTTGTCACTGGCCGCTGACACACCGTCTGTTTCGTTACCGAGAATGTATATGCAGTCGCCCGTCGGGCGGTAGTCGAAGAGACTCTGGGTGGCATCGGCGCGCAACGCGCAAACGGAAAAACCTCCCGCTTTGCACTCCTTCAGTGCCGCCGGTAGCGATTCGCAGAACAGCACGGGCGCGCGGTAGAGAGTGCCAGCGCTGGCCTTGATCACCAGTGGTCCGAGCGCTGCGTTGCCGCGTTTGGCCAGCAGAATGCCATCGATGTTGCCGGCGGCCGCCGAGCGAATGATCATGCCCAGATTCTGCGGGTTGGTGATGCCATCCAGCGCCAGCAACCGCTGCGGCGCAGTGCGCGGCGCCTGCAGGTAGTCCTCGATGCGTGCAAAGGCGGGGCAGAGGATATCCAGCGCAATACCCTGGTCCTGGCGGCCATTGCGCGAGATGCGCGCGAGTTCGGTGCGACTGTGGCGCAATACCGTCAGCTTGCGCCGCGTCGCCTCGCGCAGTATTTCCGCCATAACGCCGTCTTCGCGGTTGCTGTCTGCCACGTGCAGGGCGTGCAGTGACAGCTGCGGGGTATGCAGTGCCTCAAGCACGGGCTTGCGGCCGAACACGGTAAGAACGCGATCGAAGAAGGCCTTGCGCGCGGTGTATTCTGGGCGGTCTTTCAATGGTTCAGGCGTTCGCGCTGGGCTCGTGGCCGCTGGCCAGGCGGGTAACCCGGTCGGCGGACTGCTTCATGCGCGTGGCGATGTCCTCGATCTGGGCACCGGTCATCGGCGCGTCCATGGAGCCCGCGACAAAGCACATGACGGGCACCTGCCGATACACAAACACGGGCACCGCAATCGTGCTCACCTCGTAGCGCGCCTTGGGGTCGACCCGATCGAGATGGTAATGCTCGAGGCAGATACCCTGTTGGTACTTGTTTGTTGCCTCCTCAAGCTCCTGCAGGCTCCAGGACTGGTGGATGCGTGTGAGCTCACGAGTCAGCTCTTCTTCCGCGTGTGTTTTCAGCGTGACTTCATAGCCCCGCGCACGGATCGCGATCACCGAAACCCGCAACTTCTGGTCCAGGCGCTCGTTGTAACCGCCGCGGGATTCATGGGCCCGGGTCAGCCAGGCTTCCAGCTGTTTGGCCGGCGAAAACGCGGTGAAACAGGCGGCGATGGGGGCGGCGTTTGGCAGGCGCAGGCCCAGCTGGAAGGAGTCCATGAGGGGAGTGGCGTTCCCGTACAGGGCCAGCAGTACCTGGTGCAGCTTGGAGCGTGCCGTCACCGCGAAACCCAGATTCAGGTCGCTGTTGAGCCCCTCCAGCTCGGGGCGGGCATATTCCAGCACGGGAAATTGTGCAAAGGCGGCGTTGCCTGCGGCTATAATGGAAGGGCCCAGCCGGTAGGCTTTGGTCTTGGGGTGCTGCACCAGGAATCCATAGTTGGCCATGGTGGTGAGAATGGCGTGGCAGGTGGCCTTGTTCAGGTTCAGGCGACGTGTCATTTCCGTCAAACCAAAGGCCTGCTGCGGGTTCGCCATCAGTAAATCGAGTATGGCAAGCGCGCGAGCTGTGGGTTGGGAAAACAGTGCCACGTCAGGTACTCCCTGGCTTCGCAAATGTGCGGTTCATTATGCTGTACTGCAGAATCATAACCTCCGACTGCCAGCGGCCGCAATCCTGCGTTTGGGTGAGGTTGCAGCCAGGCGCGACGCATTAAACAACAGGGAGCCCGCAGGTGCCAGAGCTTTGTCATAGTCCCTTTACGCTTTACGGCACTTCGGCGTGCCACTTGTGTGAGCAGGCTTCGGCCCTGTTGGCGCTGGCGGTGCGCGAATCGATCATCAGCGGCTATGCCGAGGTTGATATCAGCGCGGACGATGAGTTGTTTTTGCGTTACGGCCTGCGTATTCCAGTGCTACGCAGTCATGGTGGGCGCGAACTCGATGGCCCGTTTTCACCCGAGCAACTTCTGGATTTCCTGGAAGCAGAGGCACCGCCGCAGGGGTAGTATGGCCGGGCGCGGCGGCCCGGCCATGCCATTTCAGGAATCGATGCCGACCCTGACGGCGAGTACGTCGCAGGAAGCACCGTGCAGAACGCCATTAGCGGTGGACCCCATGAGCAGCGCGAGGCCGTAGCGACCGTGGCTGCCGACCACAATGAGATCAGCGCCGATTTCCTCGGCCTTGCTGTGAATTTCGACTTCCGGGCGCCCCAGCACGATGTGCTGGCGATCAGCGGCAATGCCGCACTGTTCCCCGAAGCGCGCCAGTTGTTGTGCGGCCTGCTGATGAATTTCGTCCTGTATGCCGGAGAAATCCATGGGGATATCGCCACCGTAGGCAAAACTCAGGGGTTCGATGACGTGGATAAGATGCAATTCGGCGCCGCTGCCCTGCGCCACACCGCGGGCGCGCTGGGCCACATCGGCGGAATCCTCGCTCAGGTCCACGGCGATAATCAGTTTTTTGTAATTGGACATTGGGCCCCCCCCTGTGAACGTCAACAGAAATCAGGTTGTGTTATAGCATACAATGCGCGCCGGACAAGCGCCCCGGCGTGACTTTGCCGCAAACGTTGACCTGAGTCAGGACCTGCCTTGAATTACTTGCTCATTGCTTTTGCACTGCTGGTTGCGCTCGCGCCGCTCACCCATTTCCTGCCCAGCAAGCGTCAGCGGCTGCAGGTGAAATTGCGCGAGACCGCCGCGCTGAACGGGCTTTTTGTCGAGTTTCGCGAACTGCCGGGCGCCGTGGTGAAGGCGCATGCCGGGTCATCCGATGTGATTTACTACGGCCTGCGGTTGCGGCCCTCGCGCGGCAAAGGCCGTCGTCGCTGCGCCTGGTTGCTGCGAGACTCGGGCTGGCAATCGGTGGGTGCAACGCGTGAACCGCTGCCGGCTGCGCTGCAGGATTGCAGGCTCCCCATCCTCGCCGCGAGCGTGCACGAAGACAGCTGCGGCCTGTACTGGCAAGAATCGGGTGATGGGGCTACCGTAGAGCACATGGCGGCCATTCTGAAAGACTGGGCGCAACAGATTCCTTGACCCGGAGGGGCAGGGTCTTTATATATGCCACTTTTTTGACGGGCTTTGGCACTGCGGTGCCGATACCCGCTGACCCAAACCAAGCGAGATAACGCGGGAGTCTATGGGGAAATCACTGGTTATTGTCGAATCGCCCGCAAAGGCGAAAACGATCAACAAATATCTCGGTCCGGATTTCATCGTGAAATCCAGTATCGGCCACATCCGCGACCTGCCCACGGCGGGCAGCGCTGTGCAGGTGGATGCGAAAGAGCGTGCCGCCCAGGCTGCCATCACGCGCAAGCTGTCACCGGAAGAAAAGGTGCAGCACCGCAAGGCCAAGTCGCGGCAGCAACTGGTGCGCCGTATGGGCATAGACCCCGAACACGGCTGGCGTGCGGACTACCAGATACTCCCGGGCAAGGAGAAGGTGGTTGCGGAGCTGCGCAAGCTCGCCGCGAGCAGTGATGCCATCTACCTCGCGACTGACCTTGACCGCGAAGGGGAGGCCATTGCCTGGCACCTGCGTGAAGCGATCGGCGGCGACGATTCGCGCTACCAGCGTGTTGTATTCAACGAGATTACCAAGAAAGCGATTGGCGAGGCCTTCGAGCATCCCGCACACCTGGACCAGAACCGGGTCAACGCGCAGCAGGCGCGGCGGTTCCTCGACCGGGTGGTGGGCTACATGGTGTCGCCGCTGCTGTGGGCCAAGGTTGCACGCGGCCTGTCCGCAGGGCGCGTGCAGTCGGTCGCTGTGCGCCTGATCGTCGAGCGCGAGCGCGAAATCCGCGCCTTCGTGCCGGAAGAGTACTGGGAAATCCACGCCGACCTGGAGCCGGATGGCGCAGATGCGGTGCGCTTCCAGGTCCGCAAGCATGCAGGGGCCGCGTTTCGTCCCGCCAGTGAGGAGGCGGCACGTGCCGCAACCACGGCACTGGAGCAGCTGCCGTATGTTGTCAGCGATCGTGAGGACAAGCCCACACGCTCGAAAGCCCCGGCGCCGTTTATCACCTCCACGTTGCAGCAGGCGGCCAGTACGCGCCTGGGTTTCTCGGTCAAGAAAACGATGATGATGGCGCAGCGCCTCTACGAAGCGGGCTACATCACCTACATGCGTACCGATTCGACCAACCTCAGCGATGAGGCTGTGAGGGCCTGCCGCGACTATATCGCGGCGGAATTCCCGCCGGCGTATTTGCCGCAGGCGCCCAATCGCTACAGCAGCAAGGAGGGTGCACAGGAAGCGCACGAGGCGATTCGCCCGTCGGACGTGAATCTGCTGCAATCCGGGCTACAGGGCATGGAGCGCGATGCGGAACGTCTCTATGAGATGATCTGGCGACAGTTTGTAGCAGGACAGATGACGCCCGCCGAATATACCGCCACTACCATCACCGTCACCGCGGGTGAGTACGAGTTGTCGGCCAAGGGCCGCATCATTCGTTTTGACGGCTACACCCGTGTTCAGGGCGCGGGCGGGCGAAAAGGCGAAGACGAAGTTCTTCCGGACATCCAGAAGGCCGATACGCTCAAGCTGCTGGCGTTGGACCCCGCCCAGCACTTCACCAAACCCTCACCGCGCTACGGTGAGGCCAGCCTCGTGCGCGAACTGGAGAAGCGGGGAATCGGGCGTCCATCAACCTACGCCTCCATTATTTCGACTATTCAGGACCGCGGTTACGTGCGCCTGGAAAACAAGCGCTTCTACGCGGAAAAGATGGGTGACATCGTTACCCAGCGCCTGCAGAACAGTTTTTCCGAGCTGCTCGACTACGGCTTCACTGCCAGCATGGAGGAACGCCTGGACACCGTTGCCCAGGGGCAACTCGACTGGCGCGACCTGCTCGACAGCTTCTACGCCGATTTCAGGCAACTGCTGGAAACGGCGGAAGAAGCCGAACCCGTCGGCATGCAACCCAACGAGCCGACACCGACGGATATTCCCTGCAGCAAATGCGGCAGGCCGATGCAGATTCGTACCGCGAGTACCGGGGTCTTCCTGGGCTGCTCGGGCTACGCGTTGCCACCGAAGGAACGCTGCAAGAACACCATTAACCTGACTCCGGGTGATGAAGCAATTCGTGAGGACGCCGACGATGAGGCGGAATCCCGCCTGCTGCGAACCAAGCACCGCTGCAAGCTCTGCAATACCGCCATGGACAGTTACCTGATCGACGAACAGCGCAAGCTGCATGTGTGCGGTAATAACCCTGACTGCCCGGGTTATGAAGTGGAGAAGGGCAAATTCAAGATAAAGGGCTATGACGGTCCGACACTGGTGTGTGACAAGTGCGGCGCCGAGATGCAGCTGAAAACCGGGCGTTTCGGCAAGTACTTCGGCTGCATGGCCGAGGACTGCAAGAACACACGCAAGCTGTTGCGCAATGGGGAAGCGGCCCCGCCGAAAATGGACCCGGTGCCCATGCCGGAGCTCGCCTGCGAGAAAGTCGAGGACCACTATATTCTGCGCGACGGTGCGGCTGGCCTGTTCCTGGCCGCCAGTCAGTTCCCGCGCAACCGGGAAACGCGAGCGCCATTTGTGGACGAGCTCCTGCCGCACACCTCGGAGATTGACCCCAAATACAGCTTCCTGTTTTCGGCGCCTGTCGCCGATGGCGATGGCAACCGTACGCAGGTGCGTTACAGTCGCAAGGCAGCCGAGCAGTACGTGATGACCGAGCAGGACGGCAAACCCACAGGGTGGCGAGCGGTCTACCGCAATGGCGCCTGGCAGGTCGAGGAGGGCAAGAGTACGTCGAGCGCCAAACCGGCAGCCCGCAAGAAAAAGGCGGCGCCGAAACGCAAGGCGGCCCGCAAGCGCTCATGAGCAGTCTGCGCGGACAAGCCAATCACGCCCTGTACCTCGGTCGCATCCTGCTGCAGAGCTGGGAGCAGGCGCAGGGTGCCGAGAGCCTGCCGGCCCACCTCCTTGCGCAGGCGTTCGGACCGGCGGTGCGCCAGCACCTCCTCAGGGCCTATGGCTGGTTTCTGCTCGACTTGCAGAAGCCGGCCCAGTTGCCCGCCGAGCCCCCGGCTTGCGTGGCGGCCCTGCCACCCACGGCCCCCGGCAAGGCGCAGCCGGCGGAACTGACGGAATTCGCCCAGCTGGAGGCAGATGGCTGGTTGGCACCGCTGCTGCAGGAGCCCGGTGCCGAGACGCCCCGGCGCAGTGAGGGCAGCCTGGCGGCAACCGCCTCTGGCCTGCCGGATCGCACTGAGCTGCAGAGCATTGCCGACCGGCTTGACGCGGCGTTTTCGCGCATGGGCGACCTGCTCGACGAGTGCTGACTGCGCGCGTTGGCGGCATCATCCACCCCCTGTTACACTGCAAGCTCACATGCACAAAGGAGCCTCTTGTGGCTACAGCCCTGCTGGAAATTGTTGATCTCGGTGACGGTGAAATCGTCCTGCAGCGGTCCGAGGACGATTCCGAGCCCCTGCTGCGCATCCAGTTCTCCGATGAAGCTCGCGATTACCTCCTGGACAACGGCCTGGAAGTGGCGAAAGTCATGATTCAGGCGGGCATGCAGGCAGCCGCCAGTATCAGTGCAAAGGATCACCCTGACGACAGCGAGGACAGAGCACGCACCGTGCACTGAGTACTGTCGCAGCACGGTATAGCGACGGGCGATGGTGGCCTGCGAGATGGCTCTGCTAGCGCCGCAAGATCCCCACACTCAACCCCTCTATCGCAAATGCCTGGGTGCGCAAATCCACCAGAATCGGCGCGTAGTCGGGGTTTTCGGCCTGTAGTTCGATCAGGTGGCGGCTGCTGCCGCGCCGGAAGCGTTTTACCGTCACCTCGTCGTCGATACGCGCCACGACAATATCGCCATTGCGGGCTTCTGCTGTGCGGTGCACGGCGAGCAAATCTCCATCGAGAATACCTGCGTCCTGCATGCTGTCGCCGGTAACCCTGAGCAGGTAATCCGCCGCGGGGCGGAAAAAATCCGCCGGTATGGCGCAATGGTCCTCGATGTGTTCCTGAGCCAATACCGGATTACCTGCCGCAACCCGCCCGATAATGGGCAGCCCCGGGTTTTCCGGCAGCCTGATACCGCGCGACGCACCGGCGATGATCTCAATGGCACCCTTGCGGGCCAGCGCTTTCAGGTGTTCTTCTGCCGCATTGGCCGATTTGAAGCCGAGCTCTCTGGCGATATCGGCCCTGGTGGGGGGATAGCCGGTCTGGTCGATGTGCTGACGGATTATGTCGAGCACCTGCTGCTGTCGCTGCGTGAGTTTGTCCATAACCCGTCCATCTGTGTTTTTGTACAGTGGCTGGGATTATATACAGTAATGCGCGTTGACGACAAGCAACGGCAGGCGTGTGTTTTACCTAGCTGTCCTCGACGCCGAGCATGGTATCGGGTTCGATGGTCGACACCGGGCTGTTCCATTCTTCAGGGTGGTAGGGCTGGTCGGGATCCTGGCCGTCCTCGTCATCAAGTTCGAAGGGCGTGCGCCAGTCCTCCGGGGCCGCGGCCTTCTGCAACTGCAGCATGCGCCAGACGTCCAGATCATATTCGGTGACCTCGCCATCGAGGAACTGGGTTTCAATGGTGCGTGCGGCATCATCCAGGGCCACGACCTCGAACAGCGCGCCGGTTTCGATGTCTCTGTACCAGTTGCCAACAGCAGGGCTCAACATGCTCTGGTCTCCCTTTCCTCAGATTCGACTCACCTTGAACATACCATCTCGGTGTTGGCTGTCCATTATGAGTTGGTGATCTAAAAACCTGCTGTCTTCATAGCGTTTTACCCCCACTCAAATTTTACGCGGCAGATCAGTCGCTTGCGCGTCGCGCCGAGGGCGTGTCGGGAGGGCAGGGGCGCTGTTATACTTGCCGCCTCTGACAAGCGCGCGCCGAAAGAAGAAAATTGTCTAACCCTCGGGAATACAGGAGCTTGATGTAACGTGGAAGCGACAGAGGAATCACTGTCCCGGCTACTGGCGACCTACGACCTCGATACACCGCTCGTGGCAATCGCGGGGGTGCTGCTGGCAGCGCTGCTTGCGCATTTGTTGCTCGGCATCCTGTTGCGCCGCCTGCATCGGGTTGCGGGCGTGAGCAGCAATCGCTGGGATGACATTTTCATCAGCGCGCTGGAGTCGCCGCTGCGTGTGGCGCTCTGGGTGATGGTGTTCATGCTGATAATGAACATGCTGCCGATCGCCGAGAACCTGCAATCCCTGGTGTTGCGGGCCTACGATACTGTGTTGATCCTCTTGCTCACCTGGTTTCTGCAACGCTTGATTTTTGGTGCCGAGGAAGAGCTCCTGTGCCCCGCGCGCGGCCACACCGCATCCACGGACAAGGCGGCAGTGCGCTCCACCGCCAAGTTGATGCGGGTCATTTTGTGGATACTCGCCGGGCTCATGGCGCTGCAGAGTGTCGGGGTGTCCATTTCCGGCCTGCTGGCCTTTGGCGGTATCGGCGGGATAGCCGTGGGTTTTGCCGCCAAGGACCTCATGGCCAATTTCTTTGGCGGCATGAGCATCTACCTGGACCGTCCCTTTACCCCCGGGGACTGGATCCGCTCCCCGGACCGGGAAATTGAAGGGACGGTGGAGGACATCGGCTGGCGCCTCACACGCATACGTACCTTTGACCAGCGGCCTTTGTATGTCCCCAATGCGGTGTTCACGCAGATTTCTGTGGAGAACCCTTCGCGCATGTTCAATCGGCGTATTTACGAGACCATTGGCTTGCGCTACCAGGATTCAGGCAAGCTGGCAGATATCGTCAGCGACGTGCGCCAGATGCTGGAGAATCATCCGGATATCGACCTGAACCGCACGCTAATTGTTAACTTCGTGTCCTTCGGGCCGTCCTCGCTGGACTTTTTCATTTACACCTTCACCCGCACCACGGTCTGGGTGGAGTACCACGCGATCAAGCAGGATGTGCTGCTGCAGGCGTTGCGCATCATCCACGATCATGGCGCCGATGTGGCATTCCCGACCCGCACCCTGCATCTGGACAGCGCGCCGCCAGAGCTTGCACGCGCCACTGACGGTGAGCAGTCATGAGCGCTGATGCTACGGCGCCCTGCATCGGTATTATCGGCGGAACGGGTATCCACCAGATCGAGGGCCTGGAACTCCTGCGCGAGCACGCCGGGGAGAACAGTTACGGCGCTCCGTCGCGCCCCCTGCAGGAAGGCGTGCTGAATGGCCAGCGCGTGTTTTTCCTGCAGCGCCACGGCAGTCCGCGGGCCATTCCGCCGCACTTGATCAACTACCGGGCGAACATCGAGGCGATGCGCGCTCTGGGCGTTACCCACCTGATCGGTATCAACGCCGTCGGCGGCATCAGTGCGGATATGCAGCCCGGCCGCCTGGTGGTGCCGGACCAGCTGGTGGATTACACCTGGGGGCGCGAGCACACGTTTGACGATGGGAGCAATGGGACACTGCAGCATATCGATTTCACCCAGCCCTACGATCAGGCCCTGCGGCTGGCGATTATCGACAGTGCGGAAGCAGCGGGCATTCCTCATGAACCCTGTGGGGTACATGCGGTTACCCAGGGGCCCAGGCTGGAGACGGCCGCCGAAGTGCGCCGTTTTGCCGGGGATGGTTGCGACGTGGTGGGCATGACCGGCATGCCGGAAGCGGCCCTGGCACGCGAATGCGGTATCGCTTATGCAACTATTTGCATGGTGGTGAATGCCGCTGCCGGATTGGGCGACCTGCCCCTCACGCAGGACACCATGCGTGACATCCTGCAGCGCGAGGCGGCGGTGGTCAGGCGCCTGCTGGGTCGGCTACTGCCGCAGCTGGCGTCTGCGGGCCTTGAATAAGCTCCAGCACCTCACGGTCGTAGGCCGCTGCGTGCAGCGCCTCCGTGTCCAGAGGGGTGAGCTTGATCACAACTCCCATGAGCGGGTGATCGATATAGTGCACCTCGTTTGAGCGCATGCGACGCTGCTGTTGCAGTAGTACCGCGTGCCGGTAGGGGTAGACGGGCGCGGCAGTGGCTGTTGCCTCCTCCAGCAGCCCCGGCGCGGCGTCCCATGCGGGGTCGTAGCCTGTCACCGCACTCAGCACACCGGCGTCTGCTTCCGGCAGGAGTGCGGCGGGCACCCGCTCCTGCGATACGGGCCCGAGCGGGGGCGGGGGCATCCGCCAGGTGCCCGGCAGGTAGTCACCGCTGGTATTCAGCCATAATTGGGTAGCCACATGCAGGAAGCGGGAGCGATGCAGTCGCACAGTGCCCTGCAGCGCGGGGTAGCTTTGCTGGTCGCCTGACTGGTCGAGTACGATGGGCAGGGCGCTACGGGCGCCGCCCACCGGCTGCCACCACACCTCGTGGAACAGCACACGATAAGGGCCGTTGCGCTCCATGTAGGCAGCTTTACCGCGAAACTCGCGCGCCTGGGCCGGCAGCGTCAGGAAGGGCGTGGGGAGCCGGGCTTTATCCGGCGCTTCGGGCACCTCGGTGACAGCACCCAGGTCGTCGCTTACACCGTCAAGCGCACCGCCTGAGGCTTCTGCGGTTGTTGGCGGTGGCGCGGCATCATCCAACGCTGCGGGGGAGGGGATGCGGCGCAAGTGGAGCAGTTGTTTTCCGTTGGCATCAACCTCGCTATGGCTGGCGTCTGGCGTGTGCTCAAGATTGGCGCGCAGTCGCTGCGGATCGAGCAGGAATCGGTACGCCTCCGGATAGGCGAGCCGAGGCAGGGGCTCCCACTGTTCCGCCCGCTGCGCCGCCGGGTTGGTATGCGCAACAACCAGCAATTCCACCTGATACCAGTTCTGCTCGCGCTCCTGTGCCTGGGCCGGCGCGAGCGAGAAAGCCAGGGCTGCCGCCAGGAAAGCAAGCAGAGTGCGTGTCGGGTGCGGAATCATCAGGCGGCATCGTCCGTGGCGTCAGCGGCAAAGGTGTCCAGCAGCTCGTCGGCAAACTGCTGGCGCTGTTCGGGGTTGTCCAGGCTGCGCTTGAAACGCAGGCGGGTGGCACCGGCGAGCTGATAGCCCTTCGGATCTGACTGCACCAGCTTCACCAGGCTCAACGGGTTCACCCGTGTGGACTCCCGGAAATCGATGTTACCACCGCCGGGGCCAACCTCAATGCCCGCAATGCCCAGCTGTTCGGCGCGGATACGCAGTCGCGCGACCTGCACCAGATTCTTGATCTGTTGCGGCAACAGGCCGAAACGGTCGATCATCTCTACCTGAATGTCGCGCAGCGCCTGCTCGTTCTGGGCTGCCGCGATGCGCTTGTACAGCACCAGACGCGTGTTGATGTCTGGCAGGTAGTCTTCGGGAATCAGCGCCGGTACATGCAGGTTGATCTCGGTGCCGGCATCCAGCGGCGCATCGGCATTGGGGATCTCGCCGCGTCGCAGGGCGGCCACCGCCCGCTCCAGCATGCGCATGTAGAGGGCAAAGCCAACACTGTGAATCTGCCCACTCTGCTCATCACCTAGCAGCTCACCGGCGCCGCGAATCTCCAGGTCGTGGGTCGCCAGCAGGTACCCGGCGCCGAGGTCACCGGCGGCTTCAATGGCCTCCAGGCGCTTTTCCGCGTCCGGCGTAATCGCCGAACGTGGCGGGCACAGCAGATAGGCGTAGGCCTGATGATGTGAGCGCCCGACACGGCCACGCAGCTGGTGCAGCTGGGCGAGTCCGAACTTGTCTGCGCGTTCAATGATGATGGTGTTGGCGGTGGGGACGTCAATTCCCGTTTCGATAATCGTGGTGCACAGCAGAATATGGTGGCGCTGGTGATAGAAGGCCGACATCACCTGTTCCAGCTCTGTCTCGCGCATCTGCCCGTGGGCGATGCCTATCGAGAGATCCGGCAGCAGCTCGCGTAACTTGCGCCCCGCTTCCTCGATACTCTTGACCTCATTGTGCAGGTAGTAAACCTGCCCGCCGCGCAGCGTTTCGCGCAGTACTGCCTCCCGAATCAGGGCGACGTTGTGCTCGCGCACGAAGGTCTTGATAGACAGACGGCGGGCGGGTGGTGTGGCAATGATAGACAGGTCCCGCATGCCGCCCAGGGCCATGTTCAGCGTGCGCGGTATCGGTGTGGCGGTCAGGGTAAGAATGTCCACTTCGGCGCGCAGGGCCTTGATTGCCTCTTTCTGTTTGACGCCAAAACGATGCTCCTCGTCGATGATCAGCAGGCCCAGATCATGGAAGCGGAAGTCGCTGGAGAGTAGCTTGTGGGTACCCACGAGGATGTCTATGGCGCCGTCGGCAACCCGTTGTAGCACGCCGCCGAGGTCCTTGCCGCTTTTGAAGCGTGACACCACCTCCACGGTCACAGGCCAGTCGGCGAAGCGATCGGCAAACGAGTTGTAGTGCTGTTGGGCGAGCAGGGTGGTGGGGACCAGCACCGCCACCTGCTTGCCGTTGCGCGCGGCAATGAACGCCGCACGCATGGCCACCTCGGTTTTCCCAAAGCCCACATCGCCGCACACCAGGCGGTCCATGACCCGCGTCGCGGTCATGTCGCCGATAACCGCCTCAATTGCCGCCGCCTGATCCGCGGTCTCCTCAAACGGGAAGCTCGCTGCGAACTGTTCGTACTCCAGCGCTGGCAACTCGAAACAAAAGCCCTTGCGTGCCTCGCGGCGGGCGTAAACGTCCAGTAGCTGCGCGGCCACGTCGCTGGCTTTTTCCGTGGCTTTGCGGCGCGCCTTTTCCCACTGTTCGGAGCCCAGTTTGTGCAGCGGTGCCAGGTCCGGGTCACTGCCGGCATAGCGGCTCACCAGGTGCAGGGACGCAACGGGCACGTAGAGTTTGCTGCCCTGGGCGTATTCCAGCATCAGGAACTCGCTATCGGCTCCATCAACCTCCAGGGTCTGCAGTCCCAGGTAGCGCCCCACGCCGTGCTCCAGGTGCACGACTGGGACGCCTTCGCGCAGCTCGTTGATGTCGCGAAAAACGTTCTCGGCCTGGGTTTCGTCAACCTTGCTGCGGCGGCGGCGCTGGGCAACCCGGTTGCCAAACAGCTGCGCCTCGCACACCAGTGCCGGGGCGTCCTCGCCGAAGTACATGCCGCGGTCGATGGGCGCGGTGCTGATGGCAAAGCGCAGGCCGGAGGCGAGAAAATCGGCCCAGTCCGCCACTTCGGGCGGTGTCAGTCCGTGGGCTGCCAGGTTTTCCAGCAGTACCTCCCGGCGGCCGGCGGATTCGGCACAGAGCAATAGCGGCCCGGTGTGCTGTTGCATGAAATGTTGTAGCCGCTCGGCCGGTGTTTGCCGTGCGCCCTGGGTGCTCAGGTCGGGCAGCGCCTGCGACGGGCTGGCAACGTGCACCGGGGCTTCCGGATTGCGCCGCAGTTCCAGTACCGGGCAGCGGCCCAGCAGGTGATAGAGCTCCTCGACTGGTGTAAAACAGCGCGCCGGCGGCAGCAGGGGTCGGCGCGGATCAATGCCGTATTCCGTGTGGCGGTGTTCGGCATCTGCCCAGAAGCGCTGTGCCGCCCGGTAGTGGTCGCCGACGGCGATGACGGGTGTGCCCGCGGGCAGGTAGTCAAACAGGGTAGCGCAGGCCTCGAAGAACAGCGGCAGGTAATATTCGCAGCCACCGGGCGCACGCCCGGCGCTGACTTCGCGGTAGGTGGGGCAGGCATCGTGATCGACATCAAAGGCGTCGTACCAGTTCAAGCGGAAACGCTCGATGGCCGCCGGGTTCAGCGGGTATTCCCGGGCCGGCAGCAGGTTGATGGCGCTGACCTTCTCCAGCGTACGCTGGGTGTCGGGGCTGAAGGTGCGCAGGCTGTCGACCTCGTCATCCAGCAGGTCCACCCGGTAGGGCAGGTCGCTGCCCATCGGGAAAATGTCCAGCAGCGAGCCGCGCAGGGCAAACTCGCCATGCTCGTAGACGGTTTCGACGTTGCGGTATCCGTTGCGCTCCAGGTTGCGGCGGAAGGAATCTCGATCCAGCACCTGTCCGGGCTCCAAGACCAGGCTGGACCCCGCCACGTAGTGCACGGGGGGCAGGCGGTGCATCAGGGTGGACATCGGCACGACCAGGATGCCCGCTGCCAGGCTGGGCAGCCGGTACAGTGTTTCCAGTCGTTCGGACACGATGTCCTGATGCGGTGAGAAGTTGTCGTAGGGCAGGGTTTCCCAGTCGGGAAAGGCGAGAATGTCGATCTCTTCCGCCAGGAAGAAGGGCAGCTCCCGTTCCAGCGCGAGGGCCGAGCTGGTGTCCGCCGTAATCACCAGCAACAGGCTGTCGGGGCGCGCGAGCTCCGCGACCAGCCGCGCTTCGGCACAGCCGTGGAAGGGGCCAATCGACGTGCGGGTGCCGGATTTGGCGGGCCAGGGTGTGCTGGCGAGCAGGGATGTGTACATGAAAACCCGGTGTTTCAGTGCGGAAGGGGCGCTTATTGTAAAGCGCTGGGTGAAAAGTACCACTGTGCCTTGCCCTTGCAGGGATGCGGCGGGATAATACGCGCCCGTTGCAACCCGTATTCCCCCTCACACAGGTGACAGACGAGTGAACGAACGCAAGCGAGAGCGTCCTGACGACTATTTCAAAGACTGGAAAGAGCGCGAGGCGCTGGCCGAAGGCATGATCCCCCTCGTGGGTGAGCTGTCCCGCCGCAAGAATGTGAAGTGCTACATCTACGGCAAGTCGCTGGTCAACCAGTCAGTCACCCAGATTATGAAGGACCACCGCTATGTGCGGCAGGTAGAGGAAAACGAGCTCTCCGAGTTCGAAACCTTCCCGATCATCAAGTCGCTGTCTGCACTGGACCTCGGCCCGGCGCATATCGATATCGGCCGGCTCGCGGTGCAGTACTACGACAAGGGCGAGGGTGCCGGCCTCAGCGTCGACGATTACGTTCGCCAGGAAGTCGCGGACCTGATCGGCGCGCGTCCGGAGCCCGGGCACGCCCCGGTTGATGTCGTGCTGTACGGGTTCGGCCGCATCGGGCGGCTTATGGCGCGTATCCTGATTGACAAGACAGACGGCGGCGAGTCGCTGCGCCTGCGTGCGGTGGTCGTACGCAAGGGCTCTGCCCCCGATGACCTGGTCAAGCGTGCCAGCCTGCTGCGCCGCGACTCGGTACACGGCGCCTTCGATGGCACTATCCGTGTGGATGAGGAGCGCCAGTCCTTTGTTGCCAACGGCAACGAGGTGAAGGTGATTTACGCCGATTCGCCCGATAGCATCGACTACACGGAATACGGCATCAACAATGCCATTGTGGTCGACAACACCGGCGTCTGGCGTGACCAGGAAGGCCTGTCGCGGCACCTGCAGTCCAAGGGGGTCGCCAAAGTCATCCTCACCGCACCTGGCAAGGGCGACATGAAGAACGTGGTCGCCGGCATCAACAATGACATGATTGACGCTGCGGACACGATCATTTCCGCCGCGTCCTGCACCACCAACGCCATTGTGCCCCCGCTCAAGGCGATGGATGATCGCTATGGCATCATCAGCGGTCACGTGGAAACCGTGCACGCCTATACCAACGACCAGAACCTTATCGATAACTACCACAAGGCCGATCGCCGCGGGCGCAGCGCGCCGCTGAACATGGTGATCACCGAAACCGGTGCCGCCAAGGCGGTGGCCAAGGTGCTGCCGCAACTCGCGGGCAAGCTTACCGGCAACGCGATTCGCGTACCCATTCCCAACGTGTCCATGGCTATTCTCAACCTGACACTGGGGCGCGCCACCACCAAGGAAGAAGTCAACGAGTACATG
The DNA here is from genome assembly GCF_000423125.1 of Haliea salexigens DSM 19537. Classification (GTDB taxonomy): domain Bacteria; phylum Pseudomonadota; class Gammaproteobacteria; order Pseudomonadales; family Halieaceae; genus Haliea; species Haliea salexigens. Next base: position 181,124 of record NZ_AUHJ01000005.1, on the reverse strand, counting down.
CGCCACATGGCCCTGCACTCCACCATGCGCAAGCAAATCGACTACTCCAACTCGCCCGAGGTGGTATCCAGCGATTTCGTCGGCTCGCGCCACGCCTGCATCTTTGACGCCCAGGCGACCATCGTCAACGGCACGCAGGCCGTGCTGTACCTGTGGTACGACAACGAGTTCGGCTATAGCTGCCAGGTGTATCGCATCCTTGAGCAGGTATCCGGCATACGCTACGCCCGCTACCCCAGGAATTCCTGAGGCCCGCGGCGGGGTGCCGCACGCATGTGTGGAAACAGCGTGAAGTGCGGCTTGCGCAGTGGTGTTTTGGCGCAGGCTTCCGTTATAATGCGCGCGGCCCGGGACAGGGTGGCTGCGCTTGATTCCTCCGGCCCGGCAAGGTGCATGGAAAGCCTTGCGCCTCGCCGCTGCCAGCTGTGGAGCACAGGCTTCACACACGGCTCTGGCCGCCACAAATACTGACGAACCTGTAGGCAGATCGTATGATCAAGATCAAGCGGGGCATGGATATTCCCATCCAGGGCGCCCCCCAGCAAACGATTGAAGAAGCTTCTCCGGCGCGTGCTGTGGCGCTGGTGGGCCCGGATTACGTCGGTATGAAACCGACCATGGAAGTGGCAGAGGGCGACCGGGTAAAGGCCGGCCAACTGCTCTTCACCGACAAGAAGACCGCAGGCGTTCGTTACACGGCACCTGCCGGTGGCGTAGTGGCCGCCATCAACCGCGGCGCGCGCCGCGCCCTGCAGTCGGTGGTGATCGAGGTGGAGGGCGATGCCTCCGAGAGTTTCACTGCCTACAGTGCCGACGAAGCGCGCAAGCTGGGCAGCGAGACCATTCGCGAACACCTCAACAACGCGGGACAGTGGACCGCACTGCGCACCCGTCCGTTCAGCCGCGTGCCGGCCCTGGACGCCGAGGCGGCGGCGATTTTCATTACCGCGATCGATACCCATCCGCTCGCGGCCGATCCGTCAGTGGTCATTGCAGCGGAGCCCGACGCTTTCGCCCTGGGGCAGGACATCCTCGCCCAGCTCACGACCGGTACGGTTTACCTGTGCGCAGCCCCCGGTGCCAACCTGCCCACAGGTCAAGCACAAAACATACAGCTGGCGGAGTTCGGCGGACCGCACCCTGCGGGCCTTGCGGGTACACATATCCATTTCCTCGAGGGCGGCGTCACGGCGACCAAGGTTGTCTGGACCATTGGCTACCAGGACGTGATTGCCGTCGGTCGCCTGTTCCTCGACGGTGCCATTTACACCTCGCGCGTGATCGCGCTGAGCGGGCCGCAGGTGGTCAAGCCGCGGTTGCTGCGCACGCGCATGGGTGCCGACCTCCAGGCCCTGTGTGCCGGCGAAACAAAAGATGGCGACAACCGGGTCATTTCCGGTTCGGTGCTTGGCGGCCGTCGCGTACAGGCGCCGACAGCCTATCTGGGGCGCTACCACAACCAGGTCTCCGTGCTGCTTGAGGGCCGTCAGCGGGCCTTCATGGGCTGGCTGTCACCCGGCGTGGAAAAACATTCCAATCTGGGCATCTACCTCAGCAGCCTGTTTGGCCTCAAGCCCCTGGCCATGACGACCACCACCAATGGCAGCCAGCGTGCCATGGTGCCGGTGGGCACCTATGAAACGGTGGTGCCGCAGGATTATCTCCCCACGCACCTGTTGCGGGCGCTGATTGTAGGTGACACCGAGACAGCCCAGTCGCTGGGTTGCCTCGACCTCGACGAAGAAGATCTGGCGCTGTGCACCTACGTGTGCCCCGGCAAGTATGAGTACGGTCCCATTTTGCGGGACAACCTGACACGCATCGAGAAGGAGGGTTAGACCGTGGGACTGCGCAAGATCCTTGACGGTGTTGAGCACCACTTTGAAGAGGGGGGACGCTTCAAGCAGTGGTATCCGCTCTACGAAGCGGTGGATACCATTTTCTATTCGCCCTCCTCGGTAACGCGGAGCACGGCACATGTTCGCGACGGTGTGGACCTGAAGCGGATCATGATCACGGTCTGGTTCGCCACGTTCCCGGCCATGTTCTACGGCATGTACAACCTGGGGTTCCAGGCAAACGACATCCTCGCCGCCACGGGCGGATCGGTGGACGGCTGGCGCGGCAGCCTCATTGCCGCCTTCGGTGGCTACGACGCGTCCAGTCTCTGGGACTGCTTTTTCTTCGGCGCGCTGTACTTTCTGCCCATTTATGCCACCACCTTCCTGGTCGGCGGCTTCTGGGAAGTGTTGTTCGCCATGAAGCGCGGCCATGAGGTGAACGAGGGCTTCTTCGTCACTTCGATACTCTTTGCCCTGATCTGCCCGCCGGATGTGCCCCTGTGGCAGGTGGCCCTGGGTATCAGCTTCGGTGTGGTTATCGGCAAGGAAGTGTTCGGCGGTACCGGCAAGAACTTCCTTAATCCTGCCCTCACAGGGCGGGCTTTCCTCTACTTCGCCTATCCGGCGCAGATGTCCGGCGACGGCGTGTGGACGGCGGTCGATGGCTATACCGGTGCCACGCCACTGTCGATTGTGGCGTCTGACGGAATTTCCGGGCTCGCCCAGGAACAGATCACCTGGATGCAGGCGTTTGTAGGCAATATCCACGGTTCCATTGGTGAAACATCAACCTTGGCGATTCTCATCGGTGGCGCCGTATTGATGCTGATGCGTATCGCTTCCTGGCGCATTGTGGCCGGTGTGTTCCTCGGCATGGTCGCACTGTCCTCGCTGTTCAACCTGATTGGTTCCGAGACCAACCCGATGTTCAACATGCCGTTCTACTGGCATCTGGTGGTGGGTGGTTTCGCCTTCGGCATGATGTTCATGGCCACTGACCCGGTGTCTGCCGCCTACACCAACACCGGCAAGTTTGCCTACGGCATACTGATCGGTGTGATGTGTGTGCTGATCCGCGTGGTCAACCCGGCCTTTCCTGAAGGCATCATGCTGGCCATCCTGTTTGCCAATCTGTTTGCGCCGCTGATGGACCATTTCGTGATCCAGTCAAACATCAAACGGAGGCTTGCCCGTGTCTAAGAATGACGGCATCAGTAAGACCCTGCTGGTCGCCTTCGCGCTGTGTATTGTGTGTTCCGTGGTGGTCTCAACCGCCGCGGTGATGCTCAAGCCCGCGCAGGAAGCGAACAAAACACTGGACCGCAAACGCAATATCCTTGCCGCCGCCGGTATGCTTGATGAAGAGCGCTCCATTGAGGAGCAGTTCGCGCAGGTGAAAACCCGCGTGGTGGACCTGCGCAGCGGCGAGTTCACCGATGCAGTTGACCCCGCCAGCTATGAGCAGATTAAAGCGGCGAAAGAGCCCGACCGCTCCACAGATTTGAGCAAGTCGGAAGATATTGCCGGCATCGGCAGCCGCGAACACTACGCACTGGTCTATCTGGTTGAGGGCAGTGGTGGTGATATCGACAAGCTGATCCTGCCGGTGCGCGGCTACGGCCTCTGGTCGACCCTCTACGGCTTCATCGCACTGGAGTCGGATGCCAACACCGTCGCGGGGCTTGGCTTCTACGAGCACGGTGAAACACCCGGTTTGGGCGGTGAAGTGGACAACCCGCGCTGGAAGGCACAGTGGCCGGGCAAGAAAGTCTACCGCGATGGGGAAGTCGCCCTTTCGCTGGCGAAAGGCAGCGTCGATCCCGGCAGCTCCGATGCGCCCTGGCGCGTCGATGGCCTGTCCGGCGCCACGCTGACATCGCGTGGCGTCACGCAACTGGTTCACTTCTGGCTCGGCGAGCAGGGTTATGAACCGTTCCTCAATAACCTGAAAGCAGGGGAGGCCTGAGATGTCAGCGGTTAAGGACACCCTCATTACGCCCATTTTCAAGAACAACCCCATTGCCCTGCAGATCCTCGGCATCTGCTCGGCGCTGGCCGTCACCTCGTCTCTGCAGGTCACGGTTGTGATGTGTATTGCGCTGACGCTGGTTACCGCCTTTTCCAACCTGTTCATCTCAGCGATACGCACCCAGATTCCGGGTAGTATTCGCATCATCGTGCAGATGACGGTGATTGCGTCCTTGGTAATTGTGGTTGACCAGGTGCTGAAAGCAGTCGCCTACGACATCAGCAAGCAACTCTCGGTGTTTGTTGGCCTGATTATCACCAACTGTATCGTGATGGGGCGCGCGGAAGCGTTCGCGATGAAGAACCCGCCGCTGCCCAGCTTCTTCGATGGCATCGGCAATGGGCTTGGGTACAGTACGGTTCTGCTTGCGGTGGCATTCGTGCGCGAGCTGTTTGGCTCTGGCAAGTTGTTTGGCATGGAAGTACTGCCCCTGGTTACCGAAGGTGGCTGGTACAACCCGAACGGGCTTTTGCTGCTGCCGCCCAGTGCGTTCTTCCTGATTGGTGGTTTTATCTGGATTCTGCGTAGCGTGGACAAGAAGCAGGTTGAAGAGCCCGACTTCCGCATGGCGAAGCATACGGCAGCCGAGGAGGGCGCGTAATGGAACAGTACCTGAGCCTGTTTATTCGGGCCGTGTTTATTGAAAACATGGCGCTGGCCTTCTTTCTCGGCATGTGTACTTTCCTCGCTATCTCCAAGAAGGTGCAGGCGGCGATTGGCCTCGGCATCGCCGTCATCGTGGTGCTCACCATCACCGTGCCGGTCAACAACCTGATCTACAACTACCTGCTCGCCGACGGCGCGCTGGCGTGGGCGGGTCTGCCTGACGTTGACCTGAGCTTCCTGGGGCTGCTCTCGTACATTGGCGTGATTGCGGCCATTGTCCAGATCATGGAGATGTTCCTCGACAAGTATGTCCCGGTTCTGTACAACGCGCTCGGCGTGTTCCTGCCCTTGATTACAGTAAACTGTGCGATTCTGGGTGCGGCGCTGTTCATGGTGGAACGCGACTATACCTTTGGTGAAAGCGTGGTCTTTGGTGCCGGTGCCGGTGTCGGCTGGGCGCTGGCGATTGTGGCGCTTGCGGGTATCCGCGAAAAGCTCAAGTACAGTGATGTGCCCGATGGCCTGCAGGGCCTTGGCATCACCTTCATCACGGTAGGGCTGATGTCTCTCGGCTTTATGTCTTTCGGTGGTATGAATCTCTAGGCGGAAGTGCTGTTATGAACCTGACGATCATCCTCGGTGTTACCATGTTCACGGCGATCGTGCTCGCCCTGGTCGCCATCATCCTGAGTGCACGCTCACGCCTGGTTAGCAGTGGCGAAGTCGCCATTGAAATCAACGGCGAGAAAACCATTCACGTCCCCGCGGGTGGCAAGTTGCTGCAGACGCTCTCCGAGAGCGGACTGTTCCTGCCCTCTGCCTGCGGCGGCGGCGGCACCTGTGCGCAGTGCAAATGCATCATCACCGAGGGCGGCGGTGCCATGTTGCCCACGGAAGAGGGGCATTTCACCAAGCGCGATGCGCAGGAAGGCTGGCGCCTGAGCTGTCAGACCGCCGTCAAGCAGGACATGAAAATCGAAGTGCCGGAGGAAGTCTTCGGCGTGAAGCAGTGGGAGTGCACGGTAGAGAGCAACCCCAACGTTGCTACTTTCATCAAGGAGCTGACACTCAAACTGCCTGAAGGGGAGAACGTCGATTTCCGTGCCGGCGGTTACGTGCAGCTGGAATGTCCACCGCACCTTGTGAAATACAAGGATTTCGATATCGACGAGGAGTACCGTGGCGACTGGGAGCGGTTCGGTTTCTTCAAGCTGGAATCCAAGGTAGAGGAAACCACCATCCGCGCCTATTCGATGGCCAACTACCCTGAAGAGCGCGGCCTGGTTAAATTCAATATTCGTATCGCCACGCCCCCCCCCGGCAGTGAAGGTATCCCGCCCGGTATCATGTCGTCCTGGGTCTTTAACCTGAAGCCCGGTGACAAGGTGAAGGTGTACGGTCCCTTCGGCGAGTTCTTCGCCAAGGACACAGACGCCGAGATGATCTTTATCGGCGGTGGCGCAGGTATGGCGCCCATGCGCTCGCACCTGTTCGACCAGCTCAAGCGCCTGCACAGCAAGCGCAAGATTTCCTTCTGGTACGGCGCCCGCTCGCTGCGCGAAATGTTCTACGTGGAAGACTACGACCAGCTCGCCGCGGAAAACGATAACTTCGAATGGCACGTTGCTCTCTCGGACCCGCAGCCAGAAGACAACTGGGATGGCCTGACCGGGTTCATCCACAATGTGCTGTACGAAGAGTACCTCAAGGACCACCCCGCGCCTGAAGATTGCGAGTTTTACATGTGCGGTCCGCCAATGATGAACGCCGCTGTCGTGCGCATGCTGACGGATATGGGCGTTGAGCCGGAAAATATCCTGCTGGACGACTTCGGCGGGTGATGCACCGCCACGCGCTCAGTGAAAGCCACTCTTCGGGGTGGCTTTTTTGTAGGCCAGTCTGCTTTCTGTTGGCCGGCATACTGCTGCTCGCCGCGTGTTCGCAGCCCGACTCCGGCGTAGCCCTGTCCGGCGCTACCATGGGCACGACCTGGCACGTGACCTACCTGCCGGGCCCACAGACAGCACCACCGGAACAGGTGCAGGCAAGCCTGGAAGGCCTGTTGGTGAGCGTGAATGACAGTATGTCCACCTGGCAGGTTGACTCGGAAATCAGCCGCTTCAACCGCGGTGTCGTCGGTAGCTGGGTGCCCGTGTCCGGCCACTTCGCACGCGTTATGGCCGAGGCTCTGCGCATCGGCGAGCGCTCCGGTGGTGCCTATGATGTCACCGTGGGGCCGCTGGTCGAACTCTGGGGCTTTGGCCCTGTCCAACCCCGTATGGAGTTGCCGCAGACCAGCGCTATTGACGCCGCCCGCAACCGTGTCGGTCAACAGTTCATCGAATTCGATGGCGAGTTGCAACGCCTGCGCCGCCTGCGCAAGGTAGAACTGGATCTGTCCTCCATCGCCAAGGGCTACGCTGTCGATGTGCTGGCGAATGCGCTGAGCGAACAGGGTATCGACAGCTTTCTGGTTGAAGTGGGCGGTGAGATGCGCGTTGCCGGCAGCAGCCCGCGGGGCGACGCCTGGCGCATCGCCGTGGAGCGGCCCGAGCCCGGCGCGCGAGCCGTTGCCCTGGGTATTGCACTGGAAGATATCGCCGTGGCCACCTCGGGCGACTACCGCAACTACTTCGAGCTGGAGGGGCGGCGCTACTCTCACAGTATCGACCCGCGAACCGGCTACCCGGTGGCACACGATCTGGTTTCTGTCACCGTGTTGGCGGACGACTGCATGACCGCAGACGGCTGGGCCACTGCCCTCACAGTACTCGGCGCCGATGAAGCGTTGGCGCTGGCAGAAGCCGAGGGGCTGGCCGTCTATTTGATGCGACGCGACGGTGAGCGTATTGTGCCGCTGTACTCCAGCGCGTTTGCGCCGTGGCTGGAACAGAGCACCCCGACCCAATAGCGGCTACGGGCCGCGAGGAATAAAGTGATGACCGAATTTCTGCTGGCAGCTGTCTTCATGGCGATCGTCATGGGTATCATGGCCGTGGGTGTGATCATGGGCCGCGGGCCCATCAAGGGGTCCTGCGGCGGCATGGGCGCACTGGGTTTCGACACCGCCTGCGACATCTGTGGCGGCGACCCCGGCCGCTGTGAAAAGGAAACCCGTAACGGCAAAGCAGGCGACGAGGACACCGATCCGCGTTTCTATTCGGCTGATCGCTGACACCGACACACCTGCAGGTAACTCCCCTGGGCCTTCACTACGCTATTTTCGTCGGCTTGCGCTACAGCTTCAGTCGCCGACGTAATCGCTTTGCCAGTGTTATCGCCACGGCATCCATGCTGGGCATGGTGTTGGGTGTGGCTAGCCTGATTACGGTGCTCTCCATAATGAACGGCTTTGCCGGCGAGCTGCGCGAGCGCATTCTCGCCCTGGTGCCTCACGGGTTTGTGGTAGCAGAGGAAGGGCGTGTTGACGGCTGGACACAGCTTGCAGGCCAACTTGCCGCGCAACCGGATGTGCTTGCGGTTGCGCCCTATCTGGCGGACAAGGTTATTCTCGCGAACCGCGGCACAGCACGCGGCGCCAATCTCACCGCAATCGATGTTGAACGTCAGGCCGGGGTGTCTGGCGTAGGTGAAGCCATGGTGGCAGGGACGCTGGCTGAACTCGAGCAGCAGCCTTTCAGCATTGTGCTGGGTGCGGCTCTGGCGCGCGGGCTCGGGGTTGCCCCGGGTGATAGCATCGACGTGACCCTGCCGAGCCTTACGGTGACGCCACTGGGCACATTCCCGCGCAGCAAGCGTTTGAATGTGGTCGGCCTGTTTGCCGTAAATGCCCAGCCCGATAGCTATCAGGCCTATGTTTCCCTGGCGACTGGCCAGCGGCTGTTCGGCGCCGGTGACACGGTTGATGGCTTGCAGCTGCGCACCGCCGACCTGATGACGGCACCGCAGCAGCTGGCGGCGCTGGCGGCTGGCTTGCCACCCGGTGTGCAGGTCCGCGACTGGACGCAAACCCAGGGTAGCCTGTTTCGTGCGGTGAAAATGGAGAAAATCATGGTGGGTCTGCTCTTGCTCAGTGTCGTTGCCGTGGCGGCGTTCAATATCGTGTCCACACTGGTGATGGCCGTAGCGGAAAAGCGCGGCGATATCGCGGTACTGCGCACCATGGGCGCGCGCTCAGGGGAAATCATGGCGATTTTTCTGGCCCATGGCCTGGGGCTGGCCTGTACCGGCATCGGCGTGGGCGCCGTGCTGGGCGTGGCGCTGGCGAGCCACATCGCCCGCCTGACGGCGTCGCTGGAGCAGTGGTTTGGCGTCAAGCTGTTCGATCCCTCAGTGTATTTTATCAGTGAACTACCGGCTCGCCTGCAGGGCCAGGATGTGGCGGCGGTGATTGTGGCCTCGCTGTTGTTGAGCCTGCTGGCGAGCGTCTATCCCGCCTGGCGGGCTTCGCGCATCGCGCCCGCCGAGGTGCTGCGTTATGAATGACGCGCTGGTATTGCGCTGCGAACAGTTGGGCCGGGTGTACCGGGACGGCAGCCGTGAAGTCCAGGTGCTCAATGGTGTGGAGCTGGCGCTGCGCGAGGGCGAAAAAATTGCCATCGTGGGCGCATCAGGTTCCGGCAAGTCGACCCTGCTGAACCTCTTGGGTGGCCTGGACTCGCCAACCCGGGGGCGGGTAATGATTCGCGGCCAGGACCTGGCAGCGTTGGGCGAGCGCGCGCTCTGCCGCTGGCGCAATCAGCACCTGGGCTTTGTCTACCAGTTTCACCACCTGCTGCCGGAGTTCGACGCGCGCGAAAACGTCGCCATGCCGCTGTTGATCGGCGGGGCGGGGCGGCGTAGCGCCTGGCAGGCTGCGGAGGCGGTTCTGGCGCAGGTCGGCATGCAGCATCGTCTGCAGCACCGCCCGGGGGAGATGTCGGGCGGTGAGCGCCAGCGTGTCGCCATTGCACGGGCGCTGGTCACCCAGCCTGACTGTGTGCTGATGGACGAGCCCACCGGAAACCTGGATCCGGAATCCGCCGAACAGGTGCTGGCACTGATTGATTCCCTGAGTGCGGCCAGCACCGGCTTTATTGTGGTTACGCATGACCCGCGCATAGCACAGCGCATGGACCGCACGCTGGAGTTGCGCCAGGGCGCGCTGCTGGAGCAGGCCCTTGCGCCTGCGTGATCAGGGGCGTATCGCCCTGCGCTACAGTTTCGCCTTCGGGCGCGGGTACCTGTCGACGTTTCTGGCGTCCCTGTCGGCGCTGGGGCTGATTCTGGCGATCGGCCTGCTGGTTGCCGTGCTGTCGGTGATGAATGGTTTTGACAAGGAGATGCGCGAGCGGATTCTTGCACTGGTGCCGCACATTACGGTGTATGGCACAGACCCGCTGGTGGATTGGCAGCCGGTCGCCAGCGCCCTGGCGGCGCGCCCGGAGGTGCAATCAGTGCAGCCCTTTGTCCAGTTTGATGCCCTGTTCGTGCGCGGGCGGGATATCGAAACCGGTATCGGTATGGGGCTGCCGGCCGCGCAAACTGACGGACTGCTCGCCGCACTCGACCCGGCGCTGCAGCAGCGCTTCAACGAGGCATCAAGCGGGCTGCTGTTAGGCAGCGGCCTGGCCGCCCGCCTCGGTGCAAAACCGGGGGATTCACTCACCCTGATCGTTCCCGGCAGCGATAGCAGCAACCCGGCGGCAACCCGGTTTGCGGCCGTCACCTTGCTCGGCCTGTTTGCCACCGGTACGGAGCTGGACGAGTCCGCCGCGGTGATCAGCCTGGAGTTGGCATCCGAGTTGGCAGGGCTGGCGGGGGCCGTGAGCGGCATGCAGTTGCGGGTTGATGATCTATTCAACGTGCACGGTCTGGGCTGGTCGCTGTTGGCAGATTTGCCACCGGGCTATTACACCACCAACTGGATGATGACGCACGGCAACCTGTATTCCGCCATACAGCTCTCTCGCGACCTGGTGAGTATCCTGCTGTTCTCCATTATCGGCGTGGCGGCCTTCAACGTGGTGTCGTCGCTGGTGCTGGTGGTTTTCGACAAGCAGGGCGATATCGCGATTCTTCGTACCCTGGGTGCCTCCGGCAGCGACATTACCGGTATCTTCCTCCTCCAGGGAGCCATGATCGGCGTACTGGGCGCGGTGCTTGGCAGTGTATTTGGCGTCTTGCTGAGCCTGGGCATTCCGCAACTGGTCGCGGGGCTGGAGCATGTGCTGGGCATTCGCTTTCTCAGCACCGACGTCTACCCGGTGTCGTTCCTGCCGGTGGAAATACTCGCGTCGGATGTGCTTTGGGTGTCGCTGTTGGCGTTCACTCTTTGCGTTCTGGCCGCGCTGTATCCGGCGCGCCGGGCGGCTCGTCTTGCGCCGGCACAGATTCTTCACCAGGAGCGTGTATAACACGCTGCGCCCTTCGCGCCTGGCGCTTGCGCCAGTGGTGGCCCACACGCCAGCGCCACAACAGGCTGACCGCCGTATAGCCGAGAGAACCGAACAACAGCCCCGACAACAGGCTGCCCACCAGTAACGGCTTCCAGATCATCTCGATACGGTCGGTGATCCAGGCCGCGCTGAGCTCGAACTCCAGTACGTGCACTGGCGCGTCTATCAACAAAGCGCCCACCCGGTAGGACAGATAGAACATCGCCGGCATGGTTAGCGGATTGGTGATCCACACCAGCGCCACGGACATGGGCAGGTTGCAGCGCAACAGTACCGCGAGTACGGCGGCCACCAGCATTTGCCCGGGAATGGGTAGAAACGCGACAAATACACCCACGAAAAAGGCCATCGACGCGGAAAAGCGGTTGATGTGCCACAGGTTGGGCTGGTAGATCCAGTCGCCCAGCACCCGCAAGCTGTCGATGCGGCGTATGCGGGTGGGCGAGGGCAGCCACTGTTTGAGGGTCTTTCGGGGCATGTGGCAATCTGGCTGGCTTTGATGTGTATGGATCGGCTAGGCCGTGTTTGAGTGGAATGACTTAACCACGGTAACTGTCAGGTCCGTATTATGGCGGCAAACAGTCGGCTAAACCACTGATGCCTGCGCAGCTGGTGGCGTTTATCGCCGGCGTAGCGTTCTGCTCCCTTATGCCTTCTCCCGGCCCGGTGTGGCTCACCCTGGTGTTTGCTGGGCTCGCCCTGTTCAGCTGGCAGGGCGGGGCGCAGCTGGCGCGCACGGCTGGAGCTCTGTTATTGGGCACGGCCGTTGGACTCTGCGCAGCACAGTCACTGTTGGCCAAACGTCTGCCGATGGATTGTGAGCGCACTCCAGCCTGGGTTGAAGGTCATATTGCAGGCTTACCACAGGTATTTTTGCAACCAGAGGGGCGCCAGTGGCAGCGTTTCGAGTTTGTTCGCGATACTGCGGGCACCGGCCCCTGTGCCGGTCCACGGCGATTACTGCTCACCGACAGCAGTGGGCGTACCCTGCAGCCGGGGGAGCACTGGCGCTTTCTGGTGCGCCTGCGCACACCCTGGGGTATGCAGAACCCCGGCGGCACAAACAGACAACGCGGGTACGCGGAAGCCGGCATTGACGCTGTTGGCAGCGTGAGCAGCACGGCGCCTGCACAACGCCTTGGCGAGCACGATGGCCGGGAGCGGCACCACAGGATTCGTCAGCGAATCAGCGAGCAGATTCGCAGCGCACTCGGTAGTGGGCCGGAGGCAGCACTGGTGCGCGCGCTCGCAGTGGCGGACCGCAATGGGCTCACAACGCCGTTGTGGCGTGTGTTTCAACAGTTCGGGGTGAGTCATTTACTGGTCATTTCAGGCCTGCACGTGGGCATGGTCGCTGCCTGTGGCTTGCTGCTTGGCGCAGCCCTATGCCGCGTACTGGCCTTGTTCGGCATGCATCGCAATACCGGAGCCTTACCTCCGCTGCTGGCGCTATTGCTGGCGACGCTGTACACGGCATTGGCAGGCTTCACCCTGGCGACATCGCGCGCATGGCTGATGTTCGCTGCGCTCTTGTGTGCCGCGATGGTCGGGCGCCCGGCACTGAGCTGGCGCAATCTCCTGCTCGCAGCAGCGGTGTTGTTGGCGCTAAACCCGCTTGCTGTGCTGGGGGCAGGTTTCTGGCTGTCCTTTACGGCCGTGGCGTGTTTGCTCTGGTTTGGCGCCTGGCAGTCTGGTCGACGCCGCTGGCTGGGGGCTCATGGATTCATGGCACTGGCCATGTTGCCGCTGGCCGGGGCCTGGTTTGGTGGAACCAGCCTGATAGCGGCGCTGAGCAACGCCCTGTTGGTGCCGCTGGTAGGCATGATCGTCGTGCCGCTGGTGCTCGCGGGTAGCGTTGCTGCGCTGATGGGCAGCGGCCTGGCAACACCGCTCTGGGCGCTGGGAGCCTGGCCTCTCGCCCGGCTCCTGCCGCTTGCGCAAACTCTGGCTCAGCAGTATCCACAGGCGATCTTCCGGGAAATCGTCACAACGCCCCTGGCCCTTGGTCTGTCGGTTGTGGCGCTTCTGCTGCTGTGCATGCCGTTGCGCTGGCTACACCGAACACTGCTGTTCGCGCTGGTGCTGCCGCTGCTTTTGCCGTTTGCCAGCCATCGGGTGGCGAGTCCACAGGCGGTGCATGTACTCGTGCTGGACGTGGGGCAGGGAACATCCGTCCTCGTTTACGACCGCCAACGTGCATTGCTTTACGATACCGGTGGAGGTGCCCCGGGTGGTGTCTCGGTTGCCGAGCGTGCGGTCATTCCGGTGCTGCGGCAGCGCGGTATTTCCCGTCTGGACACGCTGATCGTGAGCCACGGCGACCGGGATCACAGTGCCGGTATTGAAAGCCTGCGGCCCTGGTGGGTGTCCGGTGCGCTGTGGGCAGGGCCCGACCTCGCCGACGCGGTGGGGGCGCAAGTGTGCCGCGCGGGTGCGGCATGGCGCTGGCGGGATGATGTCCGGTTTCAGCTGCTGTCCCCCGCCAAAGGGGAGCAGCTCAACAAGAACGATGGCTCCTGTGTGCTGCGCATCCAGCTACCCGGTATCGAGCTGTTATTGCCGGGGGATATCGGCGCTGAGCGCGAAAGAACGCTGGTTCGCTACTGGCGCTCGAGCCTGGCCAGTGAAATTGCCCTGGCCGCGCATCACGGCAGCCATACCTCGTCCTCCTGGGCCTGGTTGCGGCAGGTGGCGCCAGCCTACGTGGTGTTCACCCATGCCCGGGCCAACCATTTCGGCCACCCGGCGCGGGTGGTGGTCGACCGGCACAGCGCGGCTGGCATTACAACGGTCAGCACCGCCGAGTCGGGCGCGCTGGAGTGGGTGCTGCACCCCGCAAAGGCGCCCGTATTGCTACAGCATCGGGCATTGGAGCCCCGGTATTGGAAGCGCTAGCTGCAGTTTCGCAGGCCTCGGGCCTGTGCGTATAATGCAGGCCACTCGGGCAATGGAAATGTATTGTGCTGGAACTTGTAACTGCGGGCGGTTGGCTGATGGTGCTGATTCTGCTCTGTTCTATTCTCGCGCTGGCGATTTGTGTTGAACGCCTGTACACGCTGAATACCAGGAAGATTGCGCCGCCGCACCTGCTGGCCACGGTATGGAAGCAGCTCAAGGCAGGGGAGCTGGACACCCAGCGCCTGCGCAGCCTGCGCCAGTCGTCCCCGCTCGGGCGCATTCTAGCGGCCGGTCTCGCGAATGCCAGCCACGGTCGCGATGTGATGAAAGAGAGCATCCAGGACGCTGCGAGCCACGTTGTGCATGAGCTTGAGCGCTACCTGAATACGCTGGGCACCATTGCCGCCGTTGCGCCGCTGCTCGGGCTACTGGGTACCGTAGTCGGCATGATCAAGGTGTTTGCACAGATCATGGCGCAGGGTACGGGCAATGCGAGCGCGCTTGCCGGTGGCATTTCGGAAGCGCTGATCACCACTGCCGCCGGCCTGGCGGTGGCGATTCCGGCACTGGTCATGCACCGCTATTTCGTCGGCCGTATTGACGCCATTGTCGTCGGCCTTGAGCAGGAAACGATCAAGCTCATGGACGCCCTGCACAACGATGAACGGCGGGACGAGCGCACTTGAAATTCCGCCGCCAGCAAGCCGCAGAAGTGGGGGTGAACCTCACGCCCCTGATCGATGTGGTATTCCTGCTGCTGATCTTCTTTATGGTGTCCACCACGTTCACGCGGGAAACGCAGCTCACGCTGGACCTGCCGGAAGCCAATGGTGAGCCGCGGGAGGTCGTCGAGCAACAGGTGGAAGTGCTGGTGGACGAGGAGGGGCGCTACCGGGTAAATGGGCAGCCACTGGTGGACAACCGCGTACGCACGCTGCAGGCGGCGATTTACAAGGTATCCGCCGGCGACACCACATTGCCGCTGGTTATCGCCGCCGATGCGCAGGCAGCACATCAGGCTGTCGTGCGGGCCATGGATGCGGCGGGGCAGATGGGCTTCGTGCACATGAATATCAGTACCCGCCTGCCCGCGGAGGCCGCCGCCGGTGACTGAGGGGCCGCGCACCAGCGACTGGCAGTTGTACCGGCGTTTGCTCTCCTATGTATTGCCCTACTGGTACCTGTTCGCGCTCAGCATTGCCGGTTACATACTGTATTCCACCGGCAACGTGCTGCTGGCCGATCTCATGCAATTCCTGCTGGACTCGCTGAACGAATCCGACAAAGCGGACTCTGGCCTGGTGGCGCGCGCGGCCTATGCCCTGCTGGATGAAGGCGACATGACCCGTCTGGAGTTCGCCCGTATCGGTGTGCCGGTTGCGATGGTGGTGTTGGCTTTTACCCGCTCCATGGGCTATTTCGCCGGCAACTATTTCATGAACCACGTGGCGCGCAACCTGATACACCAATTGCGCCTCGAGCTTTTCGACAAGATGCAGCTGGCCCCCAGCAGTTATTACGACAGCAACAGCCAGGGCGTGCTGATTTCCAAAATCACCTACAACGTGGAGCAGATCACCGGCGCTGCGACCAAGGCGCTGAAAGTGGTCGTGGGGGAGGGCCTTACGGTCATCGGCCTGCTGGGTTATCTCTTCTACCTTAACTGGCGCCTGAGCCTGATATTCATGCTGGTGGCGCCCTGTATCGCCCTTGTGGTGAGCGTGGTCGGCAAGCATTTCCGGCGCTATAGCCGGCGCATACAGGACTCCATGGGGGACGTGACCCAGGTGTCCAACGAGAGTATCGGCGGCTACCGGGAGGTGCGCCTGTTCGGCGGTCAGGCGCAGCAGAGCAGCCGTTTCGCTGCGGCCAGCGAGTACAATCGCAACCAGAGCCTGAAACTGGCCTTCGTCGACGCGTTCAGCACGCCCGTTATTCAGACCATGCTCTCCATTGCCCTGGGGGCACTGGTCTGGTTCGCGCTCAACCCGGACATCCTGAGCGGGTTCAGCGCCGGGTCGCTGGTCGCCTTTCTAACGGCCGCCGGCTTGCTGGGCAAGCCGATTCGGCAGGTCAGCAGCATTCAGAGCATTATCCAGCGCGGGCTGGCGGCGGCAGAGGACATCTTCGCGCAACTGGATCTGGAGGACGAGCTCGATACCGGCACGCACACCGTGGCGCGGGCACGTGGCGATATCGCACTGCGCAATGTGAGTTTCAGCTACCCGGGCACGAACCAGCTGGTGCTCAACGGTCTGAACCTGGACATCCGCGCGGGAGAAGCGGTCGCCCTGGTGGGGCGTTCCGGGAGCGGCAAAAGTACCTTGATACAGTTGTTGGCGCGCTTCTATCCACTGCAGAATGGCGAAATCACACTGGATAACATGTCCATTGCCGACTACGAGCTGGCCAACCTGCGGCGTCAGCTGGCAATGGTGTCGCAGGATGTCACGCTGTTTCAGGACACCGTCTTCAATAACGTCGCTTATGGGGATCTGGCCGGCGCCAGTCGCGACGATGTCATCGCGGCCTGCCAGTCCGCACACGCCATGGAGTTCATCGAACGTCTACCCCAGGGCCTGGACACGGAGCTGGGCGACGATGGCGGTGGCCTCAGCGGCGGCCAGCGGCAGCGGCTGGCCATCGCCCGCGCCATTCTCAAGGACGCACCGGTGCTGATTCTTGATGAGGCGACGTCGGCGCTGGACAACGAGTCGGAGCACCGTATCCAGCGCGCCCTGGACACCATCATGCGCAACCGCACGAGTATTGTGATCGCCCACCGGCTCTCCACCGTCGAGCGTGCCGATCGCATCGTGGTCATGGATGCAGGCAGCATTGTCGCGGCCGGTACGCACGATGAATTGCTCGCACAGGGCGGGCTGTATGCGCAACTCTATCATCAGGAGTTCAGTGACTAGCTCACCCGTGGAAGCGGCTCTGTTGCGGGCCTGGTACGAAGGTGCGCGCTGGGCGTGGCTTCTGCGTCCCCTGGAATTGGCCTACCGCAGCGCAATGGCGCTACGGCGTCTCGCGTACCGTTGGGGCCTGCGCCGTGTATACCGTGCGCCAGTGCCCGTGGTGATTATCGGCAACATCACCGTGGGCGGCACAGGAAAGACGCCTGTGGTGATTGCCCTGGTTGAAGCCCTGCAGGCGCGTGGCCTGCGCCCGGGTGTGGTCAGCCGCGGCTACGGGGCAGGCCCCACGGCCGCATTCCCACATCGCGTAAACGCGGCCAGCACCGCCAGCGACTGCGGCGACGAGCCACTGCTGATATTCCAGCGCACCGGCGCACCCTGTGTGGTGGCTCCTGATCGACCGGCTGCGGTGCGCGCCTTGTTGGCCGAACAGTCGGTGGATGTGGTGTTGTGCGATGATGGCCTGCAACACTATGCGCTGGCCCGGGACCTTGAAATTGCCCTGCTGGACGCCGGGCGCGGCATCGGCAATGGGTTCTGCCTGCCTGCGGGCCCTCTGCGCGAACCCAGAAGCCGCCTTCGCAGTGTCGATGCGCTGCTCTGGCGGGGCGGCGAGGACGCGAGCACATCGGTATTCTACAGTGTCGATGGTGTGTTTGCGGTGGGAGCGGTGGCGCAGGGTTGTGCGCCTGTGTCAGGCGCCGAAGTCCACGCGGTCGCCGGTATCGGGCAACCGCAGCAGTTTTTCAACACGCTGCGTGGCATGGGTTACCAGGTCGTCGAGCATGCTTTCCCCGACCATCATAGCTATAGCGCGGCAGACCTCAGTGCCCTCGGTGCGGCGCCGGTTATCATGACGGAGAAAGACTCGGTAAAATGTCGTGCTTTTGCCGCGGCAAACCACTGGTATCTCAAGATCAGTGCCCGCTTGCCGGATACCGTCATCGAGCGCATCGTCGCGCTGGCCACCCAATCGCATTGAGCCTGTACACGTTATGAAATTCACTGTGGTTATCCCCGCCCGTTACGCCTCAACCCGTCTGCCCGGCAAGCCATTGCTGGATATCGCCGGGCGTCCCATGCTCCAGCATGTCTGGGAGCAGGCGCAGCGTAGCAGCGCCCAGCGTGTGGTAGTGGCAACGGATGACGATCGTGTATACCGCGCTGCTACGGCGTTTGGCGGCGAGGCCGTGATGACTGATCCTGAACACCCCTCCGGCACGGACCGACTGGAAGAAGTGGTGCGCCTGCTCGAGTTGCCGGATGATGCCATCGTGGTGAACGTGCAGGGCGACGAACCTCTGATTCCGCCCGCGGTAATTGACCAGGTGGCGGCGAATCTGGCGGCACACAGGGACTGCGAAATTGCCACACTGAGTGTTGCCATTGAGAGTTTGGAGGAGCTGCGCAACCCTAACGCGGTGAAAGTGGTGGCTGATGCACAGGGCCGGGCACTCTACTTCAGCCGCGCTCCGGTACCCTGGCCCCGCGATGCTTTCGCAACGCTTGGCACAAGCCTGCCCGAGAATGGCCGCTGGTGGCGTCATGTGGGTATTTACGCCTACCGGGTTGCCTTCCTGCACCGTTACGTGAGCTGGCCGCCGGCTCCGCTGGAGCAACTGGAACAGCTGGAGCAGTTGCGCGCGCTGTACCACGGCGTGGGCATCCACGTTGCCGCCGCGGTAGCCGAGGTGCCGGCCGGTGTGGACACGCACGAGGATTTGCTGGCAGTTCGCGCACGCTTGGAGGAGAGGGCGTGAGTAAGTCAGACGCACCTCAGCCGGCCGCACCTCAGCCGGCCACACCTAAGCCGGCCGCACCTAAGCCGGCCGCACCTCGGCCGGCCACACCCCAACGGGTGCTATTTGTGTGTCTGGGCAATATCTGTCGCTCGCCCACAGCGGAAGGGGTGTTTCGCCACCTCGTTGCCTCTCGTGGGCTTGAGCACCGCATTGAGGCCGACTCCTGCGGCACGGCCGAGTGGCACATTGGCAAAGCGCCTGACGCGCGCAGCGTTGCGGCCGCCCGCCGGCGCGGTTACTCGCTGGAGCCGTTGCGCGCGCGCCAGCTTTGCTGGGAAGATTTCTACTCCTTCGACTACATACTGGCGATGGACGAATCCAACCTCGACAACGTACGCCGCGAAGCGCCCCTGGACTACGCCGGGCACTTCGGACTCTTCCTGGATTTCGCCGCTGAAGTGGCCGAGCGCGAGGTGCCCGATCCGTACTATGGTGCGGGGGACGGATTCGTGCGCGTGCTGGAGCTGGTCGAGGCGGCCAGCGAGGGCCTCCTGGCAACGATGCTACAGCATGACTGAGCAATACCCGCCGGGACAGCCAGCCAACAGCTTGCGCCTGTGTTCCCAGGCAACCGCCGTGCACAGCGTACGCTCGCTGACCGAGGTCAATGAGGCACTGGCCTGGGCACGCGCGAGAGCCCTGCCGGTGTTACCACTGGGGGAGGGCAGCAACGTTGTGCTACAGCCGCGCTTGCGCGCATTGGCGCTGCTGGTGCAGGTGCCTGGCCGGGAAGTAGTTGAAGACAACGGGGAGTACGTCACGCTGCGCGTGGGTGCTGGAGAGAGCTGGCACGCCCTCGTGGTCTGGTCGCTTACCAGCGGATATTACGGCCTGGAAAATCTGGCCCTGATTCCAGGCACGGTGGGTGCGGCCCCCATTCAGAACATCGGTGCCTATGGCAGTGAATTGGCGTCTTTCGTTGTGGCGGTGCACGCCAGGCGCATCAACGACGGCAGCTACCTGAAGCTCAGCGGCGCCGAATGCGAGTTCGGCTACCGTGACAGTGTGTTCAAACAACGCCTTGTGGACAGTGTCGTCATCACCCAGGTGGATTTACAACTGGCAAGAACACCAACAGTCAATACCAGCTACCCGGCACTGGCAGACGCATTGAAGCGGGCCGGTTGCACCGACAGCGCAACACCGCAGCAGGTGTTCGATACGGTTGTGGCATTGCGTCGGGCGCGCTTGCCTGATCCAGCTAGCGAGCCCAATGCGGGCAGCTTCTTCAAGAATCCCATTGTGCCGCGCGGGTTGGCCGAGACTCTACGTCGCCAGTATCCAGACTTGCCTGTTTTTCCTGCCAGCGATGACAGCTGTAAATTGGCGGCGGCCTGGTTGATCGAGCAGACAGGCTGGAAGGGCCACCGTGCGGGTGCGGTCGGTGTGCATCCCGGGCACGCGTTGGTGTTGGTGAATTACGGGGCGGACGCCGCTCCGACGTTATTGGCGCTGGCGAAGGAAATTCAGGTGTCGGTGCTGCAACGGTTTGGCGTTCAGCTGGAGCTTGAGCCGCGCGTGTATGGGGAGGTTCGGTGAGCACCTTCGACGCAGAGAGCTTTCTCAAGCAGCTCACGACGCGCCCTGGTGTGTACCAGATGTACGATGCCAATGGCGAACTGCTGTATGTCGGCAAGGCGCGCAACCTGCGCGCACGCGTCAGCAGCTATTTCCGCGCCAGTGGCCTGACCACCAAGACCATGGCGCTGGTCGCGCGCATACACGATATTCAGGTGACCGTGACCTCAACGGAAGTGGACGCGCTGCTGCTTGAGCACAACCTGATCAAGAGTCACCGACCGCCCTACAATATCCTGCTGCGAGACGATAAATCCTACCCCTATATATTCCTGTCGAGCGAAGACGAGTTTCCCCGCCTGAGCATGCATCGCGGGCGCAAGCGACGCAAAGGCAGTTACTTCGGCCCTTACCCATCGGCTTCCGCGGTGCGCGAGTCGCTGCATTTTCTGCAAAAGGTGTTCCGCGTGCGCCAGTGTGAGGACAGCTTCTTTCGCAACCGCTCGCGGCCCTGCCTGCAGCACCAGATCGATCGTTGCACCGCGCCCTGCGTCAACCTGGTCTCTGCCGAAGACTATGCCGAGCAGGTGCAGAACACCGCGCTGTTCCTCGGTGGCAAGTCGCAGGAGCTACTGGTGCGTTTGGCGGATGACATGGAGCAGGCCGCCGCCGCGCTGGAGTATGAAAAAGCTGCGGTATATAGAGATCAGATAAGCCAGCTACAGCATGTGCAGGCGAGCCAGGGCATTGAAGGCGCCAGCGGGGAGCTCGACATTCTTGCCGCGGCGGTGGAGGGCGGGCGCGCCTGTGTTCAAGTGCTGTTTGTGCGTAACGCCCAGGTTCTAGGCAGCAAAACCTGGTATCCGCCGCTCAAGTTGGACGAAACAGGTGCCGAAGTGCTGGCGGCATTTCTGCCGCAGTTCTACCTGGCGGGCGGACGCCCCATCCCGGGTGAGATCATTGTCACCGAGCTGCCTGAAGACAGTGATGCCTTGGCGGCGGCGCTCACCCAGCAGGCTGGCCGAAAGGTGCGCATTCGCGCCAGCGTCCGCGACGCTCGCGCCCGGTGGTTGCAGCTGGCCCGCCAAACTGCGGTAACCAACCTGCAGTCACACCTGGCAGGCCGGCAATCCACACTGGAGCGACTGCAGGCGCTGCAGGAGCTGCTCAGCCTGCCCGCACTACCAGAGCGCATGGAATGCTTTGATATCAGCCATAGCTCCGGGGAGGCAACGGTTGCCTCCTGTGTGGTATTCGATCAGAACGGGCCGCGCAAAGCGGACTATCGGCGCTTCAATATCGAGGGGATTACCGGGGGCGATGACTATGCCGCCATGCAGCAGGCTCTGGAGCGGCGCTACAAACGCCTGAAAGAGGGCGAGGCGAGTCTGCCCGATATCCTGTTCATCGACGGTGGCAAGGGCCAGGTCGCGCAGGCCTTGCAGGTGCTTGAATCGCTACAGTTGAACACCATCGAGGTCGTCGGGGTTGCGAAAGGGGTGACCCGCAAAGCCGGCTTCGAGACGCTGATCCGCGGGAACACCGGTGCTGAGCAGCAGTTGCGCGGCGATAGCCCGGCCCTGCACCTGATACAGTCGATTCGGGACGAGGCACACCGTTTTGCCATTACCGGGCACCGCGCGCGCAGGGACAAGGCGCGGCAACGGTCTTCGCTGGAGGGTATCCCCGGCGTGGGGGCAAAACGTCGCCGCGAGCTGCTGCGCCACTTTGGCAGCGCCAGCGGTGTGGCCAATGCCAACGTCGACGAGCTGAAAAAAATCAATGGAATTAGTGCGACCCTCGCGCAACAGATATACGATCACTTGCATGGCACTGGCCAGTAATGGAGCAAACGTCCTTTTGAGTATCAATATACCCAACGCGCTGACCCTGATGCGTATTTTCCTCATCCCGGTGCTGGTGGTGGTGTTCTACCTGCCGTTTCAGCACCATCTCCTCGTCGCGGCGGGCGTATTCACTGTGGCGGCGGTGACAGACTGGTTGGACGGCTATCTGGCGCGGCGCCTGGGGCAGATGACCAAGTTCGGCGCGTTCCTGGACCCGGTAGCCGACAAATTGATGGTCGCCGTGGCCCTGGTGCTACTGGTGGAGCGGCACAACACGATCCTGCTCACCCTGGCTGCCAGCGTTATCATTGGTCGCGAGATTGTGGTGTCCGCATTGCGTGAGTGGATGGCGGAACTGGGGCAGCGCACCTCAGTGGCTGTGTCCTATATTGGCAAAGTGAAAACGGCCTTTCAGATGATTGCCATTATCGGCCTGCTGGCGATTGACCCGGTAGTGCACGAGAATTGGCTGCAGGCGCTGTGCTACCTCATGCTGTATGCCGCCGCTGTGCTCACCCTCTGGTCCATGGTGATTTACCTGCGCGCCGCAGTGGAGGTGATGAAGGGGCACTGAGCCCCGCAATGTTCTTGACAGGAACGTTACAGGCCCTAGAATAGGCGCCCTCACGCGACCCCCGGGTCACTTGAGACGCGGGAACAGCTCAGTTGGTAGAGCGCAACCTTGCCATGGTTGAGGCGGGGCGCGCAGCCTAAAAGGTTCCGGCGACCAGGGATGAAGCAGTAAAGCGGGAATAGCTCAGTTGGTAGAGCGCAACCTTGCCAAGGTTGAGGTCGCCGGTTCGAACCCGGTTTCCCGCTCCAACCCCTTCTGTACTGTCTGGTACAGAAACGATCAAGGCTCGGTGGCAGAGTGGTTATGCAGCGGATTGCAAATCCGTCAACGCCGGTTCGATTCCGACCCGAGCCTCCATCTCCCTATTGAATAGCGTACTTCGGCATCACGCCGGGGCATTGCTATGCCTGAAAACCCCCATAAACACTAGCTTTGCGGAATTTCGCCTGTAATACTGAGTCCCATTACGTCATTTGGTGTTGACGTAGATACCGACAATTTTGACGGTATAACTGACGGTATGCTTGGTTGCCAGCGAAAAAATACCGTCAAGAGGGGGCTACATGGAAAAGCTGACGGCAAAGCAGGTCGAGCAGGCGAAACCCCAAGATACGGCTTACAAGCTGGCTGACGGGGGAGGGCTCTATCTCCTCGTGCAGCCAAATGGTCGCAGGTACTGGCGGTACGACTATCGCTACGCCGGCAAGAGGAAGACGCTCGCAGTCGGCGTGTTCTCCGAACGATCGCTCAAAGACGCCCGGAATAAGCACCGGGAGGCCAGGGACAAGCTGGACGGCGGTATCGATCCGGGAGCAGTTCGGAAGGTGGAGAAACTGAGCCGCCACCTGGCTGCCGCTGAAAGCTTCGAGGCACTGGCCCAGGAATGGGTAGAGGTCCGGCTTGCCGACAAGGCCGAGACTACGAAAAAACGTAACGACAGCATCATCGCCAACTACCTGACCCCTTGGCTGGGCAGTCGCCCCGTTGGCGACATCAGTCCCCAGGAGCTGCTAGCGGCCTTGAAGAAGGCGGAGGCCAACGGCACCCTCGATTCAGCGCACCGTGCCCGCCAGATAGCCGGGCAGATATTCCGCTATGCGGTGGTGACCGGCCGCGCTCAGCGGGATCCCAGCAGCGACCTGAAGGGGGCGCTCAAGCCGCGCCAGAAGATCCACAGGGCCGCCATTACTGACCCAGCCCAGGTGGGCCGCTTGCTGGTGGCAATGGATAGCTTCGAAGGAACCCCGGTGGTGAAAGCGGCCTTGTTGCTGTCGCCCCACTTCAATTATGCACAACCCCTGGATGAGAGCAGTTTGTGGTCGTATCAAGAGCGACTATCGCTATTCTGCCAACATTGTCTACAACAACTTTCCCTGGCCTGAAAACCCAGACGAAAAGAGATTCTCTGCTGTCGAGATGGCGGCTCAGGCCACGCTAGATGCCCGAGCCAATTACTCGGACAGCAGCCTGGCTGACCTCTTTGATCCATTGGTCATGCCTGCAGACTTACTCCATGCCCATCGGGTGCTCGATCGCGGTGTTGACGCCGCCTACGGCAAGCGCAGGTTCTCTACCGAGGCGGAAAGAGTGGCATTTTTGTTTGAGCTGTACCAGAAATACACCAGCTTGCTACCTGCCAATAAGTCAAAGGTCAGTAGGCGGAAATAGTGTCTCTCGTGTGACCGGCTTGATTGAATTTTCATTCCTCAAAATCTGGATGCATTAAGCTGGAAATGTGGGAAAACTCGTATGACAGGATTGCAAAGCATGGTGAATAGATTTGTCTGGTGGACAGTTGTTGGCTCTGCAGTGCTCACCATAGGCGCTATTGGATGGGAAGTTTTTGCGCCTCCTCGTTTACCGCATTTATCGAAAGATAGGGTGGACATTCTTCCGGGACTATTGATTGGCATCGGCATTATACTGGCGCTGCTTACATATCAAAGAGATTCATACAGTCAAGAACAGGAGCGACAACGTAAATTTGATGATATGGCATTCGAGGCTGCGTCAGCGGGACTCGATCAAGTAGTAAAGCTACTGCAAGGACCCAATAACGACCGTATCAATTGGCTGCATGCTGCCAGATTGCTTATGAAATCGCAGGAGCTCGCTGAGAGTATAGTTACCCAGCACACGAAGAATGCGATGATTATTGAGATTGCTAGGACAAGATACGAGTTGTTTAACATGCTTCAATGCGATACCCCGGATGGTCTCGCATCACAGTGTCTCCCTCCCGGTTTCTTCCTCGGTGATGTCTCTTGGGAGGGCATTGCCGAGGGAGAAAAATCATTCTTCGAAGCATTTGTTCGAACTGACAGCACCACAACAGCAGGTTGGATGGGGCTGAACATCATCAACCCGGAGCCAGAACTTCATCATTTGCCCCTGCAAGCGGTAGTGGCAGTATATGAATTCATAGCTCAAAACAGCTGGACTGATGACCCGCTCAGTGAAATTGACTCATGGGAGAATGAGGTGGAAGACATTATGCCGGGAATTGATCAAGGCGCGAGGCAATACGTCTACGCTAAGCAGCGTTACTATGTCGATGATGGAGCTGCAAAAGATTTTTCGAAACCTGACGGTACATGAGATGACCTCGGCCCCGAGGTTAATGACCAACTTCGAGCATGCCTCGACGAGGGCGATACAGACTCGTGTTCGCACCGAGCACTGACGTGATCTACTTAAAGGGGTCTTGGCGCAAGGGGTTAACTTGTTCTCGGGACTGGATCCATTATGAGTGAACATTGCAATTAATCAGGGAGTACTAAAAGAGTACATAATTTGAGATTTAGCTGTTGGTTGCCAATTGATTGAGAATCTTTCGCCTACGCTCATGCTTGAAACATCTCTCTCAATAGTTGGAACAGCCGACGATATGTAGATAGTTAGTTCAGGTATTTCGCAGCTTTGCTCGAGCATAGTTATTACTGTTGGTGGTTCCATGATTTTTAGGGCGCGGCCGGTGTTGTCGTTTTCAAGTTCTAAGAAAATGGATCTATCGTCACCGATCGTTGAATCAGAACTCAATGTCCAGTTGGTTTCCGATAAGCTCTTCCCTTCTTCTCGGATCATCCTAGAAATTTTTAGTATGTAGTTGTAATCTGCGGCAGTGAATTCAATGTCAGGTCTGTAACGGATGCCCTGACCAAATCTCCTGGACAAGATTCCACAATGGTAGAGGTACTTCAATTTATAGTCAGTATCGATCGCCCACCCCCAATCATCGAGTCGGGTCGGCGAGGATGCGAATATTTTTACGCCACCGACTTCCAGTTGAGTAGTCAGTTCTCCTCCTTTAGATAGAGCACCGAAAAACCCTACTAATTTTTCGAGGTAGCTTAAGTCCTCAAGCAGGGTCCGCTCCCAAGATTGGGTGTCTAAGCCGATAGTGATGGTTACTTCCTCAGCTTCATTGTAGAAAGACTTTCGATACTCAAGCTCCAGAATACCTCCACAACCTCTTCCGTGGAATGTGAAACTACTAGTGCCGGCCGTAATACGTCCATGTATATCATCGAATGACTCACGAGTACCTGAAACTGGGTCGGTTAGCCAGATTTTCTGGATGGCGCCTATCTCGTCGCTTGATATTTTCAGTTCACCCGACTGATCGTTAAGAAGCAGATCAAATAACTCGGAGCCCTCTAATCGGATGTCGTCAGTTCGCATGATCAGTGGTGTGCCATGCTCTTGTAGGCGAGTCATTTTAGACGCAAATTCCGCAATACTTTCGCCTTGGACTTTGATGGAAAAATGAATGTTCTCGTTTGCTCCAAGTTGAATCCTTGACTGGCCGTTCCCGAATGAAGTTCGTGCCCAGAACCTGGGGTCTAAGTCTGAGAGGCTTTCGTCTGATACCTTGTGAATTCTGGCGATCGCATCTGGGAGGTACTTTCTGGGATAGCCGGTCAGGCCCTGAGTGAGCGTTTGGATAGCCTCAGATTCACTAGGAAAGCTTTTACCCGCGTTATCTTGTATATACTGCTCAGTGGTTTTTTTCCATTCAACAAGCAGTTTCACTGGGTACTTGTCTTCATCGTTATCAATTTTTTTTGCACACAAGTTGCATAACCAGATTCCATTATCGAAGTGGCGTCTCTCCGGAGATGACATATTCTTATCGTATCGGGCACTTCCAGGAGCGGCCCCACGAATGTGGGCAGCCTGGCCAATTCGGTTCACGCCCTCGAGTCCTTTAGGGCCGAGGGTCAGCTTCCTGCAGGAAGGGTTAGAGCAGAACCCATTCACTCTCTCCCTCAGAGCAGTTTTAGTTGCACTTAGAAACTCATCTGCTCGTTTTCTAGGCATGTGCATTTACCTTTGGGGCCGCTCAGGGCAACTAGTGTCTACAAATCGTCGGAAGTCCGATTTACCGATTGAACTCGATCAGCTTCGGGAGGATTAGTTAAAACAGACCATCAATTTCACTGCTGGGCCTTCATGGTGTTTTTTCCAGGAATTCTCGCCTGGCGCGTATTTTATCATTGGCACACTCAATGAATTGGCGTTCTGAACTCGGGTTCTCGCAGCCCTCAGGAGCGTCATACTGCCGTTCGAAGGCTATTTGGCGTTGTCGGTCGATCTCGGCCCTTGCCCGTTGCTCAGATTTCCGGCGCCGCTCATTTTCTTTAAGAACCAACTGGGCTTGGCGTTTGCTCTCAGTTTCGGCAGCTTGTGCCTGACGGCGGGCCTCAGTTTTGGCACTCTGTTCTTGGGCCAACTGTTCTAAGTGCTCCTCTGCCGCTTTCAGGGAAGCGTAGGTAAAGCCCATGCCAATCCCGATCAGGACGAAGGCTGCGATGAGTATCCCGGCGGCAATCTGTATGGCGAGTTTCACGGCGTCCATGCTCAACTATGAATTGTCAGCAGGATAGTTCTACTAGTGCGTAGGAGCAAACACTAGGCTTGCCCGGCATTGCCGACCCGAGCCTCCATCTCCCTATTGAATAGCGTACTTCGGCATCACGCCGGGGCATTGCTATGCCTGCAAAAACCTAAAGACAGCCTCATGCACTGCGCACCATGGCTTCTGGCGGCTTCGCGGGATCTATACTAAGGTGCTGGCATGTGCGGCCGCTTCAACATCACTCACCTGCCTGGTCTCCAGGGACTTCTGGATGAGCTGAACATTGGCCTCACGCTCCCAGCGCCGCGCTACAACGTTGCGCCGACCGAAGATGTGTTGCTGCTTCACGAAGGTCATGCCGATTTTGCGCGCTGGTGGCTGGTACCTTCCTGGGCGAAAGGGGTCGATACGAAATACAGCATGTTTAACGCCCGTGCGGAGTCGCTGGCAAGCAGTCCAGCCTTCAGGAAGCCGTTTCGATCACAGCGTGGCATTGTGCCCATGTCGAACTTCATCGAATGGCGGGCGGAGAGCGGCCAGAAGCAGCCGTGGGTTATCACCAATGACGAGCAAGCCATCGCCGTAGCCGCACTCTGGGACGTTTGGCACGGCAGTGAGGCGCCGTTTTTGTCCTGCACGCTGGTTACCACTCAGGCTGCTGATACCTTCCGGCCCTGGCACAACAGAATGCCGGTGATGCTAGCGCAGCAGGAGCGTGCTCGCTGGTTGGACAATACCAAGCCTATCGACCCCGACGACCCTATCCTGGCGCCTGTACTCAAATACAACCTGAGGCTGTACCCAGTCAGCAAGGCTGTGGGCAGGTCTACAGAAAAAGATCCTGAGCTGTTCGAGCCCATCAATGACTCGGTTATCTTGAAGGCCTAGGCTGCGCCTCTGTGTTTGTTTTACCAGCGATGAGATCCGCCGCTTTCTCTGCGACCATGATGACCGGCATGTTGGTGTTGCCGCTGACCAGCCGCGGCATGACCGAGGCATCAACCACTCGCAGCCCATCGATGCCGCGCAGGCGCAGTTGCGGGTCTACCACCGCCATTTCGCCAGTGCCCATTCTGCAGGTGCCGCAGGCGTGGTAGTCGGCGTCCGCCTGTTCGCGAATATAGCGGTCGATCTCGGCGTCGCTCTGCACGTCAACACCGGGGTCGAGTTCGTGCCCGCGCCAGCGATCAAAGGCAGGCTGGCTGAAGATCTCCCGCGCCAGACGAATACCCCTGCGCAGGGTGTCGCGGTCACGTTCGCTGGCCAGGTAGTTCTGGTCGATCAGCGGCGGTGCCGCCGGGTCGGCGCTGGCCAGCCGCAGGGAGCCGCAGCTATCGGGCTTGACGACATTGATGTGCACACCGAAACCGTGCTGGGGAATCAGCTCGCGGCCGTGGTTGCGGTAGAGCGCAAGCAGCAGCAATAGTTTTATGTCCGGGTCCGCGAGAGAGGGGTCCGATTTCAGGTACGCGACAGCCTCCATGCCGGGGTCCGCCAGCGGGCCTGTACGCAGCAGGGTATAGCGGGCGAGAGCCAGCGCGCCCCGTAACGGACTGAGGTACTTGAACAGCGAAATTTTCGCCGGTGAGGTGAACTTCACGGTGGCTGCGAGGTGGTCCTGCAGATTCTGGCCTACTCCCTGCAAGTCGAGCACGGGCTCAATGCCATGCTCTCGCAGATGTTCAGCGGGTCCAATGCCCGAGAGCATCAGCAATTGCGGCGAGGCGATCGCGCCGGCACTGATAATAACTTCCCGCCTCGCACTGAACGCTGCTACCTGGCCCCGATGCCGCACCTGCACTCCGCTTGCCCGACCTTGCTCAACCAGGACTTTTTCCACCAGCGCATCCGTGAGGATGGTCAGATTGGCGCGCGCCTTCACCGGTGCGAGGTAGGCGCGACTGGCACTGCAGCGTTTGCCCCTGTCGACGGTGACATCGGTAGGGCCGAAGCCTTCCCGCACGGCACCGTTGGTGTCGTCATTGTAGGGGTAACCAGCCTGCTGGCCGGCTTCGATAAACGCCAGGGCGAAGGGGTGGCGGACACCGGGACGAGTCACCTGTATAGGGCCATCGTGGCCGTGCCACTCATTCTGTGCCGGGTGAAAGTGCTCCGCCCGACGGAAATAGGGCAGAACCTCGGCCCAGGACCAGCCATCACAGCCCTGGGCAGCCCAGTCATCGTAATCCGCGGGCACGCCGCGATCATAAACCATCCCGTTGATACTACTGGAGCCGCCAAGAACCTTGCCGCGTGGCGTGTACAGGCTGCGGTTGTCCAGGTGTTCCTGCGGCTGAGACAGGTAGGGCCAGGCCCAGGCGCCAGAGAGCATGATCGGCAGCAATGCCCCGGGGGCGCGCAGCAGGGGATTGCGGTCCCGGCCGCCGGCCTCCAGCAACAACACGCTGGTATCCGAGGCTTCGCTGAGGCGTGCGGCCAGTACGCAGCCGGCGGAGCCGCCGCCGACAATGATGTAATCGTAGTCCCGTGTTGCCATGTCGGGGAGCTACTTACCCTGGTGCAGTGCGTCGAGCTCAGCCTGGCTCAGGGTCACCCGACAGGCACCGTCGGAGTCCGCCAGCTGTTCCGGTCGGCTGGCGCCGATGATCGGCACGGTGGTGTGGGGCTGGGAGAGCAGGTAGGCCAGTGCAATCTGGTTGATGCTAACGCCACGTGCCTGAGCCAGTCGCTGCAGCACCGGCAGGCGATTACGGTTGGCATCGTTCAAATAGAGTGCACGCAGGTTGTCGGGCAGGCTGTCCTCGCCGCCAGTGGCCAGCTTGTAAAAAAAGCCGCGGCTCTGGCTGGAGTAGGGAATCATGGTCAGGCCTTCGCCGTGCAGGGCTTGATAGCCGTCGTCGTAGTAGCCCCCGGGGGAGTACATTTGCATGGCTTGCCGATCGGGTTCCGCCAGGCCCCACATGGGCTGGCAGGCCACGAAACCAGCGTGCCCGATACTGCGTGCGTAGTTCTGCGCCTCCTGAATACGCTCAGGGCTCCAGTTGGAGCAGCCAAAGTAGCGAATGCGACCCGCCTTCTGCTCGGCGACCAGGGCGTCGACGACAGTGCCGACCGGCTGCGAGGGGTCGTCCCGGTGCAGCCAGTACAGGTCGATGTAGTCGGTCTGCAGGGCTTCCAGGCTGTTGGCCAGGTCTTCCCGCAGGTGCTCCGGGCTGACCCGCAGGGCGAAATCACCGGCGCGGTAGTCAAATTCGCAACCCTTGGTGGCGAGCACCCACTGTTGCCGGTCGCGCTCCTGCAGCAGTCGACCGAGGCACTGTTCGCTGGCGCCGCGAGGGGCATCGGGAATCCAGTCGCCGTAGGAGCGCGCGGTATCGATGAAATTGCCACCGCAAGCGGCAAAGGCGTCAAGGATCGCGCCCGCCTGCTGATCGTTCAAGGCGGTGCCGAATTGATTGGTGCCCAGGCAAAGCTGACTGACCTGTAGCGGGGTTCCGGGAAGTGCCAATTTTTGCATGCCGCATATCTCCTGCATCGTGTACGACGGTGTTGAACAGTGTAGGCAACTGCAACACGGCTGATAATCCCGCATAATGCGAATGACATGTTCGGCGAGGCAAAACAATGAAGGGCGCGGAATACGCACAACTCGAGGCCTTTTTGGCGGTGGCCGAGCGCTGCAATTTCCGGCGCGCGGCTGCGCACCTGGGCCTGGCGCCGTCCACCCTGAGCCAGACCGTCAGCAATCTGGAAGACCGCCTGGGCGTGCAGCTGTTCAACCGTACCACACGCAGCGTGAGCCTGACCGGAGGGGGCGAGCAGCTGCGGGCGCAATTACAGCCCCTGTTGGCGGAACTGGGCCGCGCAGTGGAGGCGGTGGCGGATCTGGGGGAGGGCGATCGTGGGCAGGTGAGGCTTGTGTGCTCGCGGGCGGCGGCTCGACTCGTGCTAGCCAGGCTGGCTGTGGATTTTCATCGCGAGTACCCCCGTATCGAAGTGGACATCACGGTGGATGATGGCATCAGCAATATTGTCGAGAGTCACTACGATGCGGGGGTGCGGGTTGGACATTTGCTGGAAAAAGACATGATCGCGCTTCCCCTGACAGGCGAATGGCCCCTGCATGTGGTGGCAGCCCCGGCCTATCTTCAGCAATACGGTCGGCCGGAAAGCCCTGAGGACCTTCGCAGTCACAACTGCCTGCGCATGCGTCACACCCAGAGCGGCACGGTTTTTCCCTGGCGCTTCCAGCGCGGGAAGCGCCGTTTTGACTTTCAGCCCTCCGGCAACCTGGTGGTGGACGACGAGGCCCTGTCGCTTGAGGCGTTGCTGGCTGGCGAAGGCATTGGTTACCTCCTGGAACCGGACGTCGAGGCGCATCTCAGTGCGGGCAACCTTGTTTCTCTCCTGACGGACTGGACGGTGACCCTGCCACCGTTTTATATCTACTACCTGCGCACACGGCACATGCCCCAGGCCCTGCGTCAGCTCCTCGACTTCATCAAGCGCTGGCGCGCGTGAAGTCGAAACTGTTCCCGCAAAAAAGCCCTTAGTGGGTGACAGGCGATTGTTAGGCTTGGACGAACAGCGTGTTCTGTTGCGGCGTGTTAATTGAATGTCTTCTACAAGCGTATGCTACGCAGGTAAATAAGCGCATCTGGGAGTACAGAGCATGCCAATGATTACGCGCGCGGCGGTGTGCCGCGTTCCCGGTGAGCCGTTGACTCTGGAACGTCTGGTGCTAAGGGACCCTCTGCCGGACGAGGTGCTGGTGGAAATTCGCGCTACCGGCCTCTGCCACTCCGACCTGCTGCAGATTGACGGTAGTAACGCGCCATTTCCCTTCCCTGTGGTGCCGGGACACGAAGGTGCCGGCGTGGTGGTGGCCTGCGGCAGTGCCGTCACCAGCGTGGCGCCGGGGGACCACGTGGTGCCACTGTCCATTCCGGAGTGTGGGGAGTGTGCAGCCTGCTGCGGCGGCAAAACCAATCTCTGCGAGCACTTCTACGCCAGCATGGGCCGGGCTGAGTCTCCCTTCTCTCTGGACGGAGAGACGATTGCGGCCTATGCCAGCCTGGGCACTTTCGCCAATCACGTAGTGGTGAAGGAGATGAACGTAGCCCGCATTCCCCGCGAGGTGCCATTCGACCTGGCCTGCACGGTAGGCTGTTGCGTGGCCACTGGCGTGGGCGCCGTGCTGTATACCGCACAAGTGGAAACTGGCAGCGTCGTCGTCGTGCTCGGTCTGGGTGGGGTTGGCCTGAATGTAGTGCAGGGGGCGCGGATGGTGGGCGCCAGCCGGATCATCGGGGTCGACACTAATCCCGAACGGGCGGAAGCGGCGCATCGCTTTGGCGCCACCGACTTTATAGACCCACGGGGCCTCGAAGGTGATCTGGTGTCTGTCATTTGCGAGATGACGGGGGGCGGCGCTGACTACAGCTTCGAGTGTGTCGGTAACACCCGTCTGGGTGGTCAGGCGTTGGAGATGGTTCACCCCGGCGGCGGTGTCGCCGTGATCGTGGGCATGCCACCGCAGGGCGAGAACCTGCCGATACCGCCCGAAAGCCTGTTCCTGGGGCGCTCACTGATGGGCTCCTTCCTCGGCAACGTCAAGACCCGCAGCCAGTTGCCTTTGCTGCTGCAGGACTATCTCGAGGGGCGGCTGGATTTGGCCAGTCTGGTCAGCCACCGTCTGCCACTGCCGCGCATCAACGATGGCTTCGAATTGATGCGCAGGGGTGAGAGCCTGCGCACGGTGGTGACGTTTCCGGCGCCAGACTGAGCGACCTCGGTAGTGCGACTCACTTCTCCCGGCATGCCGCACGGTGTGACGAAAAGCGTGGCGCACACGCGGCATACAAACCGCGGGACTGTCGGTTTTCCTTACACCGCGCATTGAGCGGCGCGGCTGTAAATCCACTATCACTATGATTCTTATATCTTTTTTTTAGCCAGGTACGAACTTTGCTTTACTTTGTAGCAAGTGCGTTACACGTTAATTAGCAGGAGCCCAACATGAAGAGAATTATCCTGGCAAGCGCGTTTTTGAGTTGCGCATCGCTTTCCATCACATCAACCGCTGCTCCCATGGATTTTGATTTCAGTGGAACCTTCACGAATGACAACGATGTGGTCTTACTGGACTTCTCAGTCGCCAGTGACAGTACCGTCACGATATTTTCTTCCTCCTGGCTCTCGCCGGACGAGGGAAACGGTTTTGACCCCATACTGGCGATCTGGGATTCCAGTGGGAACCTGATTGAAGAACAAGACGACGGAGAAGTCGTCGGCAGCACAGAGTCGAATGGCGTGACCTACAACCATGGCACATGGGACTCTTACTTCACTCAGTTTCTTGTGGCAGGCAGTTACCAAGCAAGTATTACGCAGTACGACAATTTCGCAGTCAGCACTTCGCTTGCAGACGGCTTCGAGCGTGACGGCAACCCCAATTTTACATTTGATGAAAATTTCGGTGGCGCGACACAAGCGCTTTTCAATGGTGTGTGGGACGACTCGGACCCCCGAACAGGGGCGTGGGAGTTCCATATTCTGAACGTCGATACGGCCTCCGGGCCTGGGCCTGCCCCGGCTCCCGTTCCTGCGCCAGCCACTCTGGCACTTTTCGGCCTCGGTTTAGCGGGACTGGGCTGGAGGAACCGAAGCAAGAAAGCGTAGATCGGTTGCGCGAACCTCAAGCCCTCTCAATGAGGGCTATTTAATGACTTGTTGCCTTCTGGCCCGTGTGAAGGCAGGATCGGGGGTATCTCCCGTCACCATTGCCGGCCAATCTTATGAAGCGCTCTTTGCCAGTAACACTCTTTGCGATTATCACCTTACTGCTCGGCTCCCATGGTGTCGTTGCGCAGCAACACGATCCACTGCCGTCCTGGAACGACACGGCCGCCAAACAGGCCATCGTCGCGTTCGTTACGCAGGTCACGCAAGAAGGATCGGAGGACTACGTGCCGCCCGCAGAGCGTATCGCCACCTTCGACAATGACGGCAACCTTTGGGCCGAGCAGCCTGCGTATTTCCAGTTGTTCTTCGCTGCTGACCGCATTCGGGCGCTTGCACCGCAACACCCCGAATGGCAAACCGAGGAGCCGTTTGCCGCCTTGCTGAAAGGAGACCTCGAGGTTGTGCATGCCGGCGGCATGGCGGCAGTCAACGATATCGTTATGGCAACGCACGCCGGCATGACTACCGATGAGTTCGCTGCCATCGTGCGGGAATGGGTCGCCACGGCGCGCCACCCGACAACCGACAGACGGTATATCGACATGGTCTACCAGCCCATGCTGGAGTTGCTCGATTACCTGCGCATGAACGAATTTAAGACCTTTATCGTCTCTGGAGGCGGCATCGAATTCATGCGCCCCTGGGTCGAATCTGTATACGGCATACCGCCCGAACAGGTTGTTGGCAGCAGCATAAAGACCCGCTTTGAACTGCGCGATGGCCAACCGGTTCTGGTGCGCCTGCCGGAGATTGATTTCGTCGATGACAAGGCGGGCAAACCGGTGGGTATCAACTCGCACATTGGCAGGCGCCCCCTATTGGCGTCCGGCAATTCCGATGGCGACCTGCAGATGCTGCAGTACACCGCTGCGGGGGCCGGGCCGCGCCTGATGCTCTACCTGCATCACACGGATGCCGAGCGTGAGTGGGCCTATGATCGCGAGTCGAGCATTGGCCGGCTGGATCAGGGACTTGACGAGGCACGCACCAAGGGTTGGACGGTCATCGATATGAAAGCGGACTGGAAGGTGGTGTTTCCAGAGTAGTCGAGAAGGCACGCGTAGCGCCTAGCTCCCGTGTCTTATAGAGTAGTTCAGCTGAACGAATTCCCGGGTGACATAATCCAGAAGCGCGTATATAAAAAAAGCAATCCCCACCATCTCCAAAGACTCCTCAAGCGTGTAGATAATGGTGTAAGTGAGCTCCTCGGCTCCGGGAGAGGAGATGTACTTCCCCCCCAGCATTTCCACTCCCAGCGCTCCCGCCAGATATAGCGTTCCCGAGCCGGCAAAATATAGCCCGCTGCGTCGGGGCAATCGGATCAGGAATCTGGCGAACAGGCCGGCTACCAAGGCGGCAATGATTCCATAGGGAATAACCCATGCGTAATAAAAATAGCCGGATGTGCCTAACGTGGTTCTGACATACACGGTCAGATTTTCGTGCAACGCTGCAGTTTCATCGATAGCCAGAAAGACAAAAATTGTCGCCAGAACGTACCACAGAAGAAATGATTCCTGTTGCTTGCGATGGCCATACGCAATTCCGGCGAGCAGAACGGCTGCCAAAAGCAACTGCAGGGAGGAAAACAACGTCGGGATATTCGCTTCAAGGTTTAGGTTGAAAAGATTGATCCACACGGGAATTTCCCGAATCGGCGCATTAACGATAAACCATGCGACGCCCAGGCTACTGGCGACAACCAGAAAGAGAATCGTGACCAGCAGAACCAGCAGTGTCCTGAGGGGAGATATTTCAATATACACGTAACGATGCCTTTCAGTTAAAAAGCGAGTGGGAAGTGCGGGTTGGGGTTCGCAGATTGCCGGGGTGATCCCGCGCAACCGCAAAACACCGCAGGTTGCAGCTATACGGTACGTTTCAGGCCGGTTCGTCCGGCAGCTGCCACTGGCTCTCGAGATAAAGCTCAAGCGGCTGGTAAGCTGTTTTATAGGCCATTTTAGTGCAGTTACGAATCCAGTAGCCAAGATACAGATAGTCCAGGCCCAGCGTGCGGGCCTGCTCAATCTGCCAGAGGATGGCATAACTGCCGAGGCTGCGTTTGTCTTCCTCGGGGTCGAAGAAGGTGTAGATAGCAGAGAGGCCATCGGTCAGCACATCCACAACGGCAATACCCAGCAAGCGTTCATCGGCAAAGAAACGGTAGTAGCGCGTGCAATCCCAAGCGTCATTGAGGAAGGATTCGTACTGCTCCCGATCGGGCGGATACATATCGCCGTCGGCGTGGCGCTGCTCTATATAACGGTAGTAGAGGTCGTAGGCCGCCTCATCGCGGATGTGCTCGCTGAGCTCCACGCGGATATCGGCATTGCGGCGCCAGGTACGCCGTTGCGCACGGTTAGGCGCAAACGCATTCACCGGAATGCGTGCCGGAATGCAGGCGTTGCAGCGCCCGCAGTGCGGCCGATAAATATGATTGCCACTGCGGCGGAAGCCCATCTGCGAAAGCCGGCTATACAGCAACTGGTCCATGTCCTGCCGCGGATCGATGAACAGGGTGGTGGCTTCCTGGTCTTTCAGGTAGCTGCAGCTATGGGGGTAGGTGGTATATACCTTGAGATCCCGCAGGGATGAGGTCACGGCAGCAGGTCTCCGCAGTGGGTCGGCAGCACCCAGATGGACGGTTCAATACGCTTGTCTACAGTTTGGGCAAGCTCTGCCTCAAAGTCCAGCCTGCTGATATTGCGTGCCCCCATTCTGTTCATGTGTTCGCTCTCTATCTGGCAATCGACCAGCAGAAAACCGGCGCGGCGCAGCAGATGGACAAGAGCAACCAGCGCTATACGAGAGGCACTCGGTACGCGGGAGAACATCGATTCGCCAAAGAATACGCGCCCTTGTGCCACGCCGTAGAGCCCACCCACCAGGTCGCCGTTGCCATTGAGTACCTCTACCGAGTGGGCGATGCCGCGCCGGTGCAACGCCTGGTAAGCCTGCAACATGTCCTCGCTGATCCAGGTGCCGTCGCTGTCGCGCCGGGGTGCCGCGCAGGCTTCCATTACCGAGGCGAAGCGTCGGTCAACGCTGAGCTGCAAGGGCGCCACGCGCAGTGTTTTGCGTAGAGAACGGGATATATGTAGCTCGTTGAGATACAGCACCGAGCGTGGGTCCGGCGTCCACCAGAGCACTGGCTGCGGCGGTTCATACCAGGGGAAGATACCCCGGCGGTAAGCCGCCACCAGACGTTCAGGGGACAGTCCACCGCCAGCGGCCAGCAGGCCGTTGGGGTAGGAGAGGGCGTACCGGGTAGGCGGAAAATCGTCACCGGGCGCCAAACGGGCGATCCCCGGCATGCTGTTAGCCGAGGTTATCCAGGTATTTCTCGGCGTCCAGCGCCGCCATGCAGCCAAACCCGGCCGAGGTAATTGCCTGGCGATAAATATGATCGCCCACGTCGCCGGCGGCGAACACGCCGGGAACGGAGGTGGCCGTGGCGTTGCCCTCGGTGCCACTGCGGAGGATGATATAGCCATCCTTCATGTCCAGCTGGCCCTGGAATATATCCGTGTTCGGCTTGTGACCGATGGCAATGAAGACACCGGCGAGGTCATGGTCGCTGGTTGCGCCGTCTCCGGTCGACCTAACCCGCATACCCGTTACGCCGCTGCTGTCACCCAGCACTTCGTCGAGGGTATGGTTCCAGAGCAGGCGCACTTTGCCTTCCTCGGCGCGCTTGAACAAGCGATCCTGCAACACCTTCTCTGCGCGCAGGCTGTCGCGGCGGTGCACCAGCACCACCTCGGAAGCTATGTTGGCCAGGTACAGGGCCTCTTCGACCGCCGTATTGCCGCCGCCGATGACCGCGACTTTCTGGTTGCGATAGAAAAAGCCATCGCAGGTGGCGCAGGCGCTAACGCCCTTGCCCATAAAGGCCGCCTCACTGGGCAGGCCCAGGTATTGTGCCGATGCGCCGGTGGCGATAATCAGGGCGTCACAGCTGTAGCGGCTGCTACCCTCCAGTTGGAAGGGCCGGCTGGACAGGTCGACCTTCTCGATGTGGTCGAACACCACGGCGGTTTCAAAGCGCTCAACGTGGGCCTGCATTTGCTGCATCAACTCGGGGCCCTGCAGCTCGGCGTGTCCACCGGGCCAGTTTTCCACCTCGGTCGTGGTGGTGAGCTGGCCGCCCTGCTGCATACCCGTGATCACGACCGGCTTCAAATTCGCGCGCGCCGCGTACACCGCTGCCGTGTAGCCTGCCGGGCCGGAACCGAGAATGATCAGAGGGTGATGTTGAACGTCGCTCATGTGGTGATTTCCCGGTTGCTGGTGTTAAATATGGCCCGGCGCGCACGCAGGCGTGCTGGAGTTGCCCGGCGTTGACCGGGGCAGCGTATGGTAATGTAAAGGCCGCGCCGCGGCAAAGGCGAGACCGTTTCTAATTTGTTCTTATAAGTATTTGAATATAATCATAAAATAAAGCACAATTGCGGAATATTGTCGCCCGTGGAAAGGCACTTTTCCACGCCAGTGAGGGGAAATTCAAGCGTGCCTGAGAAATCCGGTCAGCACAGCGTTCTGGGCCCGCGGTTGCGTGAGGGCGCATTTATTGGCGTCAGTGCGGCTTGCCTCTACGTCTTGCTGGCGCTCGTCACCTACAGTCCCAGCGATCCCGGGTGGTCGGCAACCGGTTCCGGCACACGAATACTCAACGCAGGTGGCCCCACTGGCGCATGGGTGGCTGATGTGGCCTTCTCGCTTGTGGGGTTTGCCGCCTACCTTCTGCCCCTGCTACTGGCCTATCGAGCGCTTGTGATTCTGCTGCAGCGCCATCGCCAGCAGGCTTTCGACTGGGTGACTTTCGGTATTCGGGCCCTCGGCCTGGTGCTGGTCATGGTTGCCGGCACGGCGCTGGCAGCGATGAACGATACCGGCAGCTCTGGCCTGCCTCAGGGTGCCGGTGGCATTCTCGGGCAGGCGATCGGGGATGGCTTTACCGTTGCCTTCAGCGCCATCGGCAGCCGCTTGATCCTGCTCGCCGTGTTCCTTTTTGGCATGACTATTTTCGCCGATGTCAGCTGGCTGCGTTTGATGGAGCGCCTCGGGCGCTGGACACTCAACGGCGCACAGCGTGTGCGGCTCTGGTGTGTCAACGCGATTGATAGACTGCGCGACCGGCGCCAGCGGGAAAAGGCGCTGGAGGCACGCAAGGCGGTGATAGACGAGCACGTGGAACGCAGCAAACAGCGCAAGCCACCGAAGATCAAGCCGTTGAAGCCGCGCCCGGAAAAGAGCGAACGCGCCGAAAAGGAAAAACAGCAGCCGCTGTTTGACGCGCCGGTCACCGGCGAACTGCCGGCCCTGAACCTGCTCGACGCGGAGACGAAGGACCCGACCAAGGGTTTTTCCGAAGAGGCGCTGGCGGCCATGTCGCGCCTGCTTGAGCTCAAGCTTGCGGATTTCGGTATCAGTGCAGAGGTGGTGGCGGTGTACCCTGGCCCGGTAATCACCCGTTTCGAGATACAACCGGCTGCCGGCATCAAGGTCTCGCGCATTTCCAACCTCGCCAAGGACCTCGCACGGTCGCTGGCGGTGATCAGTGTGCGCGTGGTGGAAGTGATTCCCGGCAAGTCGGTGGTGGGCATTGAGATCCCCAACGAAGACCGGGAGATCGTCAACTTCCGCGAGGTGCTGTCATCGCGGGCCTTCGACCAGTCGCGTTCGCCGCTGACCCTGGCCCTGGGGCACGACATTTCCGGCGAACCTGTGGTCGCGGACCTGGGTAAAATGCCGCACCTCCTCGTTGCAGGCACCACCGGTTCCGGCAAGTCGGTGGGCGTCAATGCCATGCTGCTCAGCCTGCTCTACAAGTCTACCCCCGCCGATGTGCGGCTGATCATGGTGGACCCGAAGATGCTTGAGCTTTCGGTCTATGATGGCATTCCCCACCTGCTGACCCCGGTGATCACCGACATGAAGGATGCTGCCAACGGCCTGCGTTGGTGTGTGGCGGAAATGGAGCGCCGTTACAAGCTGATGGCACACCTCGGCGTGCGCAACCTGGCCGGTTACAATCGCAAGCTGGCTGACGCCGAGCGGGAAGGAACGCCTATCGTCGACCCGCTGTGGAAGCCGGACCCCATTCTGGCATTGACTGACGAGGAGCAAGAGGCGCCGGCGCTGGAGCGTCTGCCTTCCATTGTCGTGGTGATCGACGAATTTGCTGACATGATGATGATTGTCGGCAAGAAAGTGGAAGAGCTCATTGCGAGAATCGCGCAAAAGGCGAGGGCAGCGGGCATTCACCTCATTCTCGCCACACAGCGACCTTCGGTCGATGTCATTACGGGCCTGATCAAGGCCAACATTCCCACCCGTATCGCCTTTCAGGTGTCCTCCAAGATCGACTCACGGACCATTCTGGACCAGGGTGGCGCAGAGCAATTGCTCGGCCACGGCGACATGCTCTACCTGCCCCCCGGCTCGGGCCTGCCCACACGTGTACACGGCGCTTTCTGTTCCGACGAGGAGGTACACCGCGTAGTGGCCGACTGGAAGCGCCGCGGGGAGCCCCGCTATATCGACGGCTTGCTGGATGAAGGCAGCAGCACGCCGGTGACCGCCGGGGAACTTCAGGCCAGTAACGGGGACGAAGATCCAGAGAGCGACAACCTGTATGATGAAGCCGTACACTATGTGACCCAGAGTCGGCGTGCGTCCATATCATCGGTACAGCGCAAATTACGTATCGGCTACAACCGCGCCGCGCGCCTCATCGAAAGCATGGAACAGGCCGGAGTGGTCAGCGAAATGGGCACCAACGGGCAGCGTGAAGTGCTGGCACCGCCGCCGCCTGAGTAGCCCACTGCGCTCCCCGCAACATTGCACAGGAATCAACACGTGCCTCATGTGAAAAAACTGTCGTATCTTTGCCTGCTGCTGTTCGCCGTTTTGTCCGCACCCTTGCGGGCAGAGGCGGTGGACGAGCTGTTGCAGGCCTTACAATCGATAGAGCGCCTGCAGGGCGACTTTCGTCAGCGGCAGTACGCCACAGACGGCAGCGTGGTGAGCGACTCCGAGGGCCGATTCCGCCTGCTACGCCCGGGCTATTTTGGCTGGGAGATCCGCGCTCCGGACAGCCAGTTGATCATTGCCAACCGGGATTACCTCTGGCACCACGACCGCGACCTGGAAACGGTCACACGCAAGCCCGTGGTGGGCAGTGAAGCGATGACGCCATTGCAGGTGCTGGGCGGTGATGGCGCGGCCCTGCGTCGTGATTACACCGTGCACCGCGACGCGCAGCAGCGTTTTGTGCTCGTCCCCCGCGGACCGGACGCGGGTTTCCAGGAACTGACTCTGGCACTGGAGGGCAACACCTTGCAGGGCATGGAAGTGCAGGACAACCTCAACCAGCGCGTGGTGATCACGTTTACAGCGCTGGATACGCAAACCCCGATGACGCCTGCAGAATTCGACTTCACGCCGCCCCCCGGCGCGGATCTGTTTTACCAGGCAGAGTAGCGCTTGGCCGACGACCTGTTCAGCGCCAACGACGAAGCGGGTTACCAGCCGCTGGCGGCACGCCTGCGTCCGCAAGCCCTGGACACTTTTGCCGGGCAGGCGCACCTTCTGGGGCCCGGCAAGCCGCTGCGCCAGGCCATCGAGAGGCGCCAGCTGCACTCGATGATTTTCTGGGGCCCCCCGGGGGTTGGCAAAACCACCCTGGCGCGTATTGTGGCCGGCGCTGCCAACGCGCACTTCCTGCAGCTTTCGGCGGTGCTTGCCGGCGTGCGGGAAATACGCGAAGCCATCAGCCAGGCGCGTCAGCAGCGTGCCACAGGGCGCGACACGATTCTGTTTGTCGATGAAGTGCACCGTTTCAACAAGAGTCAGCAGGATGCGTTTTTGCCCCATGTGGAAGACGGCACCGTCATTTTTATCGGCGCCACCACCGAAAACCCCTCGTTCGAACTGAATAATGCGCTGCTTTCCCGCGCCCGTGTCTACAAATTGCGTGCGCTGGAGTCGAGCGCGTTACTGGACGTGTTGCGCCGCGGTGTCGCTGCGCTTTCGCCCGCGGTTGGCGTCGACGAAGAGTGCCTGCTACAGATTGCGGGGCAGGCCGACGGGGATGCCCGGCGCGCCCTGAATCTGCTCGAACTGGCCGCCGATCTCGCGGACGAGCAGGGCGGCAGGCGCATCATCACAGTCACAACTCTGGAAGAAGTGTTACAGGCCTCGTTACGGCGCTTCGACAAGGGCGGAGACCTGTTCTATGACCAGATCAGTGCCCTGCACAAGGCCGTGCGTGGCTCGGCCCCGGACGCCGCCGCGTATTGGCTTTGCCGGATGCTGGACGGGGGCTGCGATGCGCTGTATCTGGCGCGGCGCATCGTGCGCATGGCGAGCGAAGATATCGGCAACGCCGACCCGCGCGCCCTCAGCCTGTGCCTGGATGCCTGGCAGGTACAGGAGCGCCTGGGCAGCCCCGAGGGAGAGCTCGCTCTCGCGCAGGCTGTTATCTACCTCGCCTGTGCGCCCAAGAGCAATGCGGTGTATAGCGCTTACAAGGCGGCGCTGGCCGATGTGCAAAGCCAGGGCAGCAGCGAAGTACCCCTGCACTTGCGCAACGCACCGACGGCGCTGATGAAAGCGGAGGGCCACGGCGACGATTACCGCTACGCCCACGACGAGGAGGGTGCCTATGCCGCGGGAGAAAACTATTTCCCGGAGGCGCTGCAGTCGCGACGCTACTATTTCCCGGTAGCGCGCGGCCTGGAGCAGAAGATCGGCGAAAAACTCGAGTACCTGCGCGGCCTGGACCAGAACAGCAATCGGCAGCGCTACCCGCGCAAGCCGTGAGCGCGCCGCAGGGCGCTGCCCCGGAGACAAAAAATCAGT
This sequence comes from Haliea salexigens DSM 19537, assembly GCF_000423125.1. GTDB lineage: Bacteria > Pseudomonadota > Gammaproteobacteria > Pseudomonadales > Halieaceae > Haliea > Haliea salexigens. The sequence continues at coordinate 138,262 of NZ_AUHJ01000005.1, read as the reverse complement.
ACAATGCGCGCTGGCAACTGGACCCTGCGGGTTTTCCCATGAAGTACCTGGTTTTCGTTGCACTCGGGGGAGCAGCGGGCTCGGTTTCCCGTTACCTGCTGTCGCAGTGGACCCAGGCACAGTGGCAGGGTGCGTTTCCCCTGGCCACGTTGCTGGTCAACCTTCTGGGCTCCTGCGCTATCGGTGTGATATTTGCGCTGCTGGAGCGCCAGATTCTGCATGCGGACTGGCGCGGCCTGCTGATGGTTGGCTTCCTGGGGGCGTTCACCACGTTCTCCACCTTTTCCCTGGAGACCTTCGCGCTCTGGGAGTCGGGCCAGGCAGCGCAGGCAGTGGGGTATATGCTGGCCAGTGTCACGCTCTGCGTCGTCGGCGCCGGCCTCGCCATCACCCTGACCCGGGCTCTGCTCTGATAGCGGGCCCGCACAACAGACAACAGGAACACAGAAAATGCTGGATATCAAAGCGGTGCGACAGGACCCGCAAGCCATCGCGGCGCAACTGGCGCGGCGTGGTTTCACTTTCGATGTTGCCGCCTTCGAAGCACTCGATGCACAGCGCAAGCAGGCGGATATGGATAGCCAGTCGCTGTTGGCAGAGCGCAAGCGCGCCTCCAAAACCATCGGCCAGCTGGTTGGGCAGGGCATGAGCGTCGATGACGCCAAAGCGCAGGTCAACCTCACACTGGATAAAATCGCCGCCCAGCTCGATACCCTCACCGATCAGGCCCGGGACGTGCAGGCGAGGCTTGAGGAATTCATGCTGGGTGTGCCAAACCTGCTGGCACCCGAGGTGCCCGAGGGCACGCGCGAGGAAGACAACACCGAGGTAGCACGGTTCGGTGAGCCGCGCGTGTTTGATTTTCCGGTGCGCGATCATGTGGAGATCGGTGAGGCACTGCAGCAGCTTGACGTCGAGACTGCGGGCAAGATCACCGGCTCCCGATTCACCGTGATGTACGGCCCACTGGCGCGCCTGCACCGCGCCCTGATCCAGTTCATGCTCAACCTGCACACCGGCGAACACGGTTATCGCGAAATTTACGTGCCCTATATTGTCAATGGCGAATCCCTGCGTGGCACCGGGCAGCTGCCGAAGTTCGCCGAGGACCTGTTCAGGTTGCACGGCGAGCAGGACTACTACCTGATTCCCACCGCGGAGGTGCCGGTGACCAACGTGGCGCGCGAGCGGATTTTCGAGGATGCAGAGCTCGGCACCGAAGGCATGTGGTTTGCCTGCCACACGCCGTGTTTCCGCAGTGAAGCGGGCAGCTATGGGCGCGATACGCGCGGTTTGGTTCGCCAGCACCAGTTCGAGAAAGTGGAACTGGTACAGCTGGTACGTCCCGGCCAGTCCGAGCAGGCACTGGAGGCACTCACAGGCCATGCAGAGCGCGTGTTGCAACTGCTCGAGTTGCCGTATCGCAAGATGGCACTGTGCGCCGGCGATACCGGTTTTTCCGCGCGGCGCACCTACGACCTCGAGGTGTGGTTGCCCGCCCAGGACACCTACCGCGAGATATCGTCCTGCAGCAGCTTCGGCGATTTTCAGGCGCGGCGCATGCAGGCCCGTTGGCGCAACCCGGAAACCGGCAAGCCGGAGCTGCTGCATACCCTGAATGGTTCCGGCCTCGCGGTGGGACGCACGCTCGTGGCGCTGCTGGAGAACTACCAGCAAGCAGACGGCAGTGTCACTATTCCCGCTGTCCTGCAGCCTTACATGGGTGGCTTGACGCAGCTTTGAGTGCGCAGAGTGCTCGCCACAGGAGGCGCCTAGCATGGAATCACTGCCACTCTTCCTGAAGCTTCACGGCACCCCGGTCGTATTGGTGGGCGGGGGGCAGGTGGCGACCCGCAAGGCCAGGCTGTTACAGGCAGCAGGTGCCTGCATCACCGTGGTCGCGCCAGAGGCGTGTAGCGAGCTTCTCGACCTGCTTGGCTTGCAGGGTTCGACTGATGTTAGCAGTACCGAGCCGCTCTGCCATCGCTGGCTGGCCGCCGCCTATGAGGGCGCAAAGCAGCTGGAGGGCGCGCGTCTGGTGGTTGTAGCCACGCCCAACAGAACCCTCAACGCAGTGGTCTCCGCCGATGCCAGCGCTGCGGGTATTCTGGTCAACGTGGTGGACTCACCGGAGCTGTGCACGTTTATTTTTCCGGCCATTGTTGATCGCTCACCCCTGGTCATTGCCATCGGCAGTAACGGTGCCAGCCCCGTACTGGCGCGGCAACTGCGGCGGCGTATCGAAGCGATGGTGCCTGCCGCGTACGGTCGTCTGGCGGCATTCGCACGCGGTTTGCGCGCAACGGTGGCACGCGCCCTGCCCGATGTGGAGCACAGAAGGCGGTTCTGGGAGCAGATTATCGATGGCCCCATCGCCACACAGGTACTCAACGGTCGCGAGGAAGAGGCAAAGAGCAGGCTCGAAGCGCTGCTGGCGCAGCAGCAGCGCAATCCCAAGAGTCTGAATCAGGGCGAGGTTTACCTGATCGGCGCCGGCCCGGGCGATCCTGACTTGATGACCTTCAAGGCCCTGCGCCTGTTGCAGTCGGCCGACGTGGTCCTCTACGACCGGTTGGTGAGCCCCGCGATCACCGATCTGGCGCGCCGTGATGCCGAGCGTATTTATGTGGGCAAACAGCGCTCCGACCACAGCGTTCCGCAAGCGGAGATCAACCAGCGGCTGCTGGATCTCGCCCGCGAAGGTCGTCGCGTGGCGCGCCTTAAAGGGGGCGATCCTTTCATTTTCGGCCGCGGCGGTGAGGAAATCGAATTGCTGGCGCGACACCACATCCCCTTTCAGGTGGTGCCCGGCATCACCGCTGCCAGTGGCGCCGCCAGTTATGCCGGCATCCCATTGACGCATCGCGAGCATGCGCAATCGGTGCGTTTCGTGGCCGGTTACCTCAAAGACAACCGACTGGAACACCGCTGGCAGGAGTTTCTCTCACCCAACGAAACCCTGGTGTTCTATATGGGGCTGGCCGCGCTGGAAGTCATTTGCAGCCAGCTGGTTGCCCATGGCCGCTCCCCGGAAACACCGGTGGCTGTCATCGAACGCGCCACGCTGCCCGAACAGCGTGTCATCACCGGCACCCTGAGTAGCATCAGTGACATTGTCACTGCCTCGCGCCCGTCAGCGCACACCCTGATTATTATCGGTTCCGTGGTTGACCTGCAGGCGCAACTGGCCTGGTTCGGGCCCGATACCCCCCAGCCCGCGGGCTGATCAACCCCCTGATCAGGTGCTATTGCCTGCGCCACACGAGCAAGCGGTTATTCGCCGGCATGGCTGTATCGCTTTCAAGGCAGAAACCTGTGTCTTCGGCGAGGGGCTGCAGGTCGTCCATGTCCCGCAGTCCCATGTGCGCCGCTCGTGCGCGCAGTGACCTATCGAAGTCGGCGTTGCTGCCACTGGTGTGGCGACCGCCGTAGCGGAACGGTCCGTAGAGGCAAAAGGGGGCACCCGGGGAAAGCACACGGCCCAGGCCGTGGAAAAGCGCTTCCACTTCGTTCCAGCTCATGATGTGTGCGGTGTTGGCGGAGAACGCCATATCGGCCTGTGTCAGTGGCCACACGGTATCGGCCACATTCAGCACCAGCGGCTGGGCAAGATTGGCCAACGCTGCTGCAGCAAGCCTGGGCCGACAGGTTTCAATACTCGCTGGATGATCACTGGGCTGCCAGGTCAGGTGCGGCAACGCAGCGGCAAAATAGACCGCGTGTTGCCCCGTTCCCGAACCCACTTCCAGGGCGGTACCGGGGCCCACAAACACCTCTTTTAACCGCGCCAGAATCGGCTGCTTGTTGTTTTCGCAGGCCTGGGAGTAGGGCAGTGAAACCATGAGGGCTACACGGGCGCCCGGTCGTAAATGGGGAAGCCCGGTACCTCATTGGTAACGACCGGGAAAATCGTCTGTCGCGCGGGCACCATCTCGTCGGCATAGTTCCGGTAGATAGCTGCACGCAGTGCGCCAGGTGTTTCATAACCGGTCTGGTCGGCGAGGTCGTCAAGAATGGTGCGCACCCGGTTCTTGCTGAGCTCGTGGCTGCTGGCGATTTCCAACAGGCTGTCACCGGCAATAAAATCTTCAAACACCTGCATGGTTTCCAGTGTCCAGCGTGCTCCGAGCGAACCGATAATGGTGCCATCTGGTTCCGCGCGCACCAGGCTGCGCGTGAAAGGGTCTTCCACATTGGCCAGGTAAGTGAGGAACCCGACTTGTAGTCTGATGACGTTGAGAATGCCGCGGAAAAGGCGCCCGGAGGGCGTCAGCAGCCACACCCAGGCGGTGGCATTGCCGTACTGCCGCGCCGCGTCCTCCAGCAACCCGCCGATAGGATCCTTGGTCAGCGGCGCAGTACGCCGCCAGGCACTGGGCAGGACATTGGTCATAGGGGCGCGGTGCGCCAGCTCAGACAGCGTTTTACCGCGTACTTCCTCCAGAGTCATCCCGTGCATGCGCAATGACGCCGGCGACATGTCCACCACGCGCATATCATCCCCGAGGCGGGTGACTGGCATTATTGCCCCGAGCCCCTCAATCCAATCCATTGTCATATGCTAAAGCCCGTCTCTGGCAAGCCTGAAGGTTAGCCGTCCTACCCTGGACGGCGTGGAAAAGTCCGTAACACACGGATGCAGTCGATATTCCTGCTAGTGCTCGTCTGCGCCCGATTCACTGTGCTGGGCAAACTGCTGTTGGCGCAAAAGCAGGGCATCCACCAGAATGTTGCCGGCCTCAGTGAGCAGCACATCCGGTTGCTCTGACTCATCGGCGTCGGCATCCGGCTCTGGTTCTGCGTCCTCGTCGTCCTCGACAAACTCGTCCTCCAGCGACGTCAGCAGCTCTTCACCGCGTGCTGCACGGCGGCGGTTCTCAATGGCCAGTGCCTTGCTCTCCTGCATTTCGCGCATGGCGATGCGCGCCTTTTCATTCAACGGCAGCGCTTTGACCGTGCGCGCCTCCTCAGCAAGGTGCACCTGTTCCTCGAGATAGACGAAATCCGGATTGCTCACACTGCGCTCGCGAAACTGACGCGTCAGCTCCGGTACCACCGCCGCAATATCGCCGTAGCGGCGGTGCTTCACCGGGTTGATCTGGTCCCAGTTCAGCGCGTGATCCAGGGCGCTCTCGCCGATTTCCTCGGGGTCGAACAGCGAGGGAAACATCACATCGGGCACCACGCCGCGATGCTGCGTGCTATCACCGGAGATGCGGTAGAATTTCGATTCGGTGAGTTTCAGTTGGCCCTCGGTAAGCGGCACCATCGTTTGCACAGTACCTTTACCGAAGGAACGGTCACCCACAATAATGCCACGCTGATAATCCTGGATCGCACCGGCGAAGATTTCTGACGCAGACGCGCTCAGGCGGTTGATGAGTACGACAAGCGGGCCGTCGTAGTAAGGACCGCGTACCCGCTTGCCGTCGCGCCAGACGCGGCGTGAGGAATGGCGAATCTGCACGGTGGGGCCGTATTCGATAAACAGCCCGGTCAACTCGTTGGCTTCCTGCAGGGAACCGCCCCCGTTGTGGCGCAGGTCGATGACGATGCCCTCGACACCCTCGTCTTCCAGTTCGGTCAACAGCTTGCGTACGTCGCGGGTGGTGCTCTTGTAGTCTTCGTCGCCACGCCGCATGGCTTCGAAGTCGATGTAGAAGGCGGGGATATCGATCACCCCGATCTTCACGGTCTGGTCCCCCTCGGGCACTTCAAGCACATGCTTTTGCGCGGACTGTTCCTCCAGCTTGACCTGGTTGCGCACGATGGTGATTTCCTTGCGGGCGTCGGTCGCGGGCGCCTTGGCGGGTATTACCTGCAAGCGGACGGTAGAGTCCTTGGGCCCGCGTATCAACTCGACGACCTCGTCCAGGCGCCAGCCGATCACGTCCTCGAAACTGCCATCTTCGCCCTGGGCGACACCCACAATGCGGTCCGATGGCTGCAAGTCCCCCTGTTTATCCGCCGGGCCTGCGGCAACCAATCGGGCAACCTTGGTGTATTCGTCCTCCATTTGCAGCACGGCACCGATGCCTTCCAGCGACAGGCTCATGTTGATGTTGAAGTTTTCCGAGCGACGCGGCGAAAGATAGTTGGTGTGCGGGTCGTACAATTCTGTCAGGGCGTTAGCGTACACCTGGAAAACATCCTGGGCGTTGTACTGCTCGATGCGTTTGAGCTGGTTGCGGTAGCGTTTCTCCAGCGTAGGCACGATGTCGTCAGCTTCTTTTTCGCTGAGCCGCAGGCTCAACACCTGGTTCTTCAAGTGGCGCCGCCAGCGATCGTCGAGCTCTTCTTCACTGCTCGCCCATGCCCGATCTTCGCCATCGAGCTCGTACTCTTCCTCAAGGGCAAAGTCCATGGCAGCAACGCGCTCTTCAAGCGTATCCACAACGCCCTCAAGGCGGTCCTGCAGGCGCTGCTGGAACCGGTTGAAGATAGCGAAGCCCGCTTGCAGGTTGCCCGCATGCAGGTCTTCATCCATCACGGTGCGATAGCGCTCGAAGTCGGCCAGATCCGCCTGCGTGAAGAACATCTTCCCGCCGTCTAGGCTGTCGATGTAATTGTCGAGGTGCAGGGAGGACAGATTGTCGTCATACACCAGCTTGGCGTAGTGACGCTCCTCCAGCTGTTCGATCAACTCGACAATGGTTTCCCGCTGACTGTCTGTGTACGCAATGGAGGCGGCAACGCCCATCGGCAAAGCCGCTACCAGCAGGGCCGCAACCCCCAGCAGGACGATCCGCAAGTGCCTCGCCCGGAAGGCCAGATTGTTTGACAAAGTCGATATCTCCTGTGTTCGAAGCAAGCAGTGTAACCCTGTGCAGAGTTGCATCCAATCCCATGATTATGGTTATCGGTACTCGCTTATGACAGCGCTTAAGTATCGGTGTTCCCGTCCCTCCCGCGCTGGACTGGTGTACCATGGCTTTTCAGGATGCCGACACAGGGGCACGCGAGCCCGTGAACCCGATTGAACTCACCAACAGCATGATTTTCTGGGGCGCTCTGCTGGCGCTGCTGTGCGTTGTTGCCAGCGGCTTGTCACGGCGTGTGGGCGCCCCCGTGCTGCTGGTGTTCCTGGTACTGGGCATGCTGGCCGGGGAAGAGGGCGTGGGTGGACTGCGCTTTGACAACGTCAGCCAGGCTTTCCTGTTCGGCAGCCTGGCGTTGGCCATCATCATCTTCGATGGCGGTCAGGGCGCCCGTCGCGACACGTTCCGGGTGAGCCTGGGGCCGGCACTATCACTGGCGACCGTTGGTGTTGTACTCACGGCGGGCATCACCGGCCTGGTCACGCACTTCCTGCTCGACCTGAGCTGGCTGGAATCACTACTGATTGGCGCCATCGTGGGGTCAACGGATGCCGCCGCTGTGTTCGGCCTGTTGCGCTCTGCCGGGCTACAGCTCAAGGAGCGCACCAGTGCCACGCTGGAGGTGGAGTCGGGGAGCAACGACCCCATGGCCATTTTCCTCACCATCACGCTGGTGGAACTGATTTCATTGCAGGCAGAAAATCCCGGCGTGCGCATTCTGGGAGCATTTGCCGAGCAAATGGGCCTGGGCCTGGCAATCGGCTTTGCCGGTGGTTATGTGCTGGTGCAATTATTGAAACGGCTGTCCCTGCCGGTATCCATGTATCCGTTGTTGGCACTGGCGGGTGGCATGAGCGTATTCGGTATCGCGAACCTCTGGGGGGGCAGTGGCTTTCTCGCCATCTACCTGGTTGGCATCCTGATCGGCAATGCGTCCCTGCCTCACGCGAAGGATATTCGTCGCTTCCACGACGGCATTGCCTGGCTGGCCCAAATCGGCATGTTTCTGATGCTGGGCCTGCTGGTGACCCCGAGCAGCCTGGTGCCGCTGGTACTTCCGGCTCTGGGTATCGCCCTTGCGTTGATATTGGTAGCGCGCCCTCTGGCCGTTGCGGTGTCCCTGTTTCCCTTCCATTTCCCCTGGCGCGAGCAGGTGTTCATCAGCTGGTGTGGCTTGCGCGGCGCGGTGCCGATCATTCTCGCGCTGTTTCCGTCGCTGGCGGGGCTGGAGCATGCGCACGTATTTTTCGAGCTGGCCTTCTTCGTGGTGCTGGTGTCGCTGGTGCTGCAGGGCTGGACGATTGCGCCGATTGCGCGCTGGCTGGGCATCGAAGTGCCGCCGGTCCTGGTAGACCCGGAGCACCTGGTGCTGCGCATCCCCGATGAGCAGGAAAAAGAGGTGCTGGTGTACCGGGCGGTGGCGGGGAGCCCCGCCATCGGCATGCGCGCGGGGCGCCTGCCGCTTTCTGGTGGGGCCCAGTTGGTGGGTGTTGTGCGCCAGGGTGTGTTGTTGGACAACCCTCGAGAACAGGATGTCGAGCTGGAAGACCACGTTATGGTGCTGGGCAACGACGGCGCCGCACCGGCACTGGCACGGCTATTCACGCCGGCAGACGCCAGCAGCTCGCAGAAGGCATCGGCGTTCTACGGGGACTTCGTGCTCAAGCCCGGCGCGCGGTTGGCGGACATTTCACTCATGTACGGTATAGCGGTGCCCGAGGCGTTGCAGGCACTGACCGTGGGGGAGTTCATCAACCGTCAGTTCCATCACAAGGCGGTGGTCGGCGACAGGGTGTCACTCGACAGTGTGGAGTTTGTGGTCAAGAAGCTCGACGGCGATCAGATTGCCGTGGTCGGCCTCAAGCTGGGCTAGACACTCAATCTGCGTCGCTGGCAATAATCTCAATGCCGGCCAGGTCCTGCGCATAGCGCTTCTTGCGCGGCAGATCCATGCCCCGCAGAATCTGGATACGCTGCGCCTGTGGTGACCCCGCCCCGTGCAACGACTCCGTCAGGTAACCCACCGCATTGCGTCCCAGTGTCATGTTCTCGATCAGGCGCAGCATACGGGTTCGGCTTTCCACCGGTATGTCTGCACGTCCCTGAAAGTATTTGTGCAACAACGGTCCGGCTTCTGCGTGCTCAAAGTCCGCCTGTGACGGCAGCGTCACCATCAGTCCGCCCGCAAGGTCCTGCGCGAAGCGCGCGATCTCGTAGGGGAAGCGGGTAACGTTGTGTTTGCAGACGTTGGCCAGCATTTCATCATTCATCCAGATACCCGAATCGAGCTGTGTTGCCTCATGGGATGAGGCGATGGCCGAAGAGTAGATGGTTTCGTTCAGGTGCGTCATCTCAACCAGCTTGTCCTTGATGTGGCTGGCGGTATCGGCCCCGTTGTACTCGGCAATGGACGCGGCGGCACCCACCATCACATCCCCCAGCCCGGTTTTACACACGTAGCTGGCGCGGTGATAGGCCGTAAAGCGCGCAACCATGGGCTGTGCGAATTCATACTCACCGTCCATGAGCACGTGCTCCCAGGGGATAAATACATTGTCGAACACCACCAGGGTTTCCTGGCCGCCAAACCGGGCATTGCCCTTGTCGATGTCGCCGGTCTCCAGAGCCCGGGTATCGCAACTCTGACGCCCGTAAATGTAGGTGAGACCCTCTGCATCCCCTGGCACCATGCCGACCACGGCGTAGTCGCGATCAGCCGCTCCCATGTTCATGGTGGGCATGATGCAAATCCAGTGGCTGTTGAGGCCACCGGTCATGTGCGCTTTGGCCCCGGTAACATACAGGCCACGCGCGTTGCGCGCCGTAACGTGCAAAAACAGGTCAGGGTCTGACTGCTCATGCGGACGTTTGCTGCGATCGCCTTTGGGGTCGGTCATACCCGCGCCGATGATCACATTGTGGCGCTGCGCCTCGCGCATGAAGGCAAGGTACCGCTGGTGATACTCGGTGCCGTGCTGCTGGTCGATGTCCCAGGTGATGGAGTGCAACACGCTGATGGTGTCCAACCCGGCGCAGCGCTGAAAACAGGTGCCGGTAATCTGCCCCAAACGCCGTTGCATACGGTTTTTCAGCACCAGGTCCTGCGGTGATTCAACGATGTGTAGAAAGCGGTTGACCCGGGCGTCGACAAGCGACGAATGCGCGGTTGCCAATTCGGGGTCTTCCAGGGCCAGATCATAGGTGGCGCACAGGGCGTTGATAGAGGGGCGAATGATCGGGTGGTCGACGGGCTCTGCAATACGTTCGCCCATCAGGTAGACCGTGACATTGCGGTTACGCAGGCTCTGTACATAATCGTCGCTGTTGACGATCGGTGCAAAACGCGCCCAGCGTTCGTTGGCGGTATCTTCTGTGCGCTGTGGAACTATTGCATTCACTGTGTAATACCCTCAGGTTTTGTTACTCGAGCCAATTTATCGAACTGGCGCCAGCCGCAACCACGCTTTACCGCGTGAGGTTGGGGGCTCGCACCCTCAGTGCTCCGTTGTATGCTAGATTCTCACGTTTGTCGATTGCCCAATACGGCTGTAAAGCCATGGGTCGAGGAGGCGAGTTGAAATACATACGTGTTGCACCGCACAACAGGCGCGCCTGGCGCAGCGCCTTATTGGCGCTGCTCGTCTTCGCTGGTGGTGCGCTGAGCACCTTACTGCAGGCTACAGAGCAGGCTTATGACCTTGTGCTGGCCGGTGGTCGCGTGATTGATCCGGAAAGTGGATTGGATGCTGTTCGCAACGTGGGTGTCTCAGGTGGGGCGATTACCGCGGTAACAGAGCAGCCGCTTGACGGTAAACGGGTGATCGATGCGACCGGGCTTGTGGTTGCCCCGGGCTTCATTGACCTGCATTCCCACGGCCAGTCACTGGTTGCCGATAGAATGCACGCCTACGACGGTGTGACGACGGCGCTGGAGCTTGAGTCCGGCATACTTCCCGTCGGGGATTGGTACAGTCGGCAGGCCGCCGCGGGAAGAGCGTTGAACTACGGCACATCGGCCGCCTGGACGTTCGCCCGCATTGAAGAGTTCGAGGGGCTGTCTCCACAGGCAGACCTGCAGTGGTTTCGAGAGGCGTTCGCACTTGAGCGCTGGGTTAACGAGACTGCATCCGACGTGCAGGTCGCCAATATCGTCAAGAGTCTTGAGCAGGGCTTGCAAGAAGGCGCACTGGGTATTGGCATCAACGGCGGCTACGCGCCCGGGGGCGGTTTTCGCGAGTTGCTTGCGGTCCACAAGCTTGCCGCGCGGCATCAGGTACCAACCTTCACACATATTTCCTGCGATAACCTTGCGGATCCCGGCAGCTCTGCCGAGTGCGTTGGAAAAGTCATCGCACTCGCGGCAAGCAGTAACAATCACGCCCATATTTGCCATTTAAACAGTAGCAGTGTGCGTGCGGTGGGCGTTACCAGTGGCATGATTCGCACAGCACAGGCAGCCGGCGTGCCGCTCAGCACAGAGGCCTACACCTATGGCGCCGGCAGCACAACCATTGGGGCTGCACTGTTCAGCGCAGAGGCGATGGCGGCCAAGGGCGTAAAGCCGGAGGATATCGAGTTCAACGGCGAACGGCTGGATGCAGCCAGCTTCACTGCATTGCGCGCTGCACAGCCTGGCGCTGTGATCGTGAGGCACTTCCTCGACCTGCCGGCCGAGCGGGATATCCTCGACACCTCTGTGCTCTTTCCCGGCGGCGCGATAGCCAGCGACGGCATGCCCTGGATCGACAGCAGTACCGGAGCGCTTGTTGCCCCTGATCAATGGCCGTTGCCGGAATCAGCCTATGCGCATCCGCGAAGCGCGGGAACGTTTACCCGGTTACTTGCTCAATGGGTGCGGGAAAGCGCTTCTCTCAGCCTCACAGAGGCCCTGCGCAAGTCATCCCTGATACCGGCGATGATCCTGCAACCCTCCGTCCCGCAGATGCGCCGGAAAGGCCGTTTGCAGACAGGCATGGATGCCGACATCGTGGTGTTCGATGCGAGCGAGGTAGCGGACAGGGCGACTTTTTCCAACCCACGACAACCTGCAACCGGTATGCACTATGTTCTGGTCAACGGTGTGCCGGTAATTGATGGCGGCGTATTGAGCATGGACAGCATGCCCGGCCAGCCCATCAGACGCCCCTAGGGTAGCGGAGCGACTGCAGTGCCATAACATGTCGCCGCTCAGTTCACATACTTGAAACGCGAAAGCCTGCAAGCGACGTGATATGCGCTACCGTAGCGCCTAGCCGCTGTGGAGAAATAGCGATGTATGCGATGATCATTGAAAGGACGGGTGGGCCGGAAGTATTCCAGTACGCCGAGATAGACACGCCAGAACCCGGCCCGGGTGAGGTCGTGGTGCAAGTCGCCTACGCCGGTGTGAACCCCGCAGACTGGAAAAACCGCGAAGGCCATCTTGCCCAGTTTCGTCCCTATGTTTTTCCCTACATTATCGGCTTTGACGCCGCGGGCCGCATCAGTGCGGTGGGCGAAGGCGTTGAGGGCTTTGCCGTTGGCGACCGGGTCTTTACGCCAACCAATCATGGTCAGGGGGGGCAGGGGAGCTATGCAGAGTTTGTTGTCGCCAACGCCGACCGGGTCGCGCGAATCCCCGAGGGGCTGGATTTCGCGCAGGCTGCCGCGTTGCCCGTGGCATCACTCACGGCCTGGCAGGGACTGTTTGACCGCGGGGGCCTGCAGCGAGGTCAGCAGGCACTGATTCACGGCGGGTCAGGAGGTCTCGGCAGCTTTGCGGTACAGTTTGCCCGTTGGGCCGGTGCAGAAGTCGCGGCGACGTGCTCAACGCCCAATGTGCAATACCTGCGGGATCTCGGCGTCGACAAAGTCATTGACTACCGCACGGAAAATATCACGCGTGAAGTGCAGGCCTGGGCGCCAGAGGGGCTTGATTTTCTCATGGATGCGGTGGGCGTCAGCACATTGCCGAATGGTCTTGACCTGGTGCGATCAGGGGGCACCTTTGTCAGCATTCCTACCCTGGTCGACGACGGCGATATTCCTGCAGCCGCGCAGGCGGGCGCTGCCAGGGGTGTCAATCGCGTATTTTCTACAATGGACGACACGAACTGCACCAGGACTCTGGAAAAAATTGCCAGCCTGCTGGTCAGTGGCGATGTGCGACTCCCACCCTTGAGGATCTTTCAGCTGCGCGACGTTGCTGACGCACACCGTATTCTGCAGCAGGGGCACACCCGCGGGAAAATCGTGCTGGAAGTAGCAAATATCGAGTGAGCGGAGTCAACGACTATTCGATCGCCCGCGGCTTCGACAAATAACGAACAAGTAACAGGATAACAACCGATGGAAACCAGTATGGAACGCTTGCGCGGCGGAGTCGCCGTTATTACCGGTGCAGGTTCGGGGATAGGGGAAGGGCTGGCGCGCGTGGCGGCTGAACAGGGTATGCGTGTCGTGGTGGCGGACATTGCCGAAGATCGTGCGCAGCTTGTGGCTGAGAGTATCCGTGATCGGGGTGGGGAAGCCATGGCCGTGAGGGTTGACGTAGCAGATTCTGCCTCTATCGACGCGCTCGCGGCAACCACCCATGACACTTGGGGCGACGTCACGCTGCTGATCAACAATGCCGGCGTCGAGACGCTGGGCCTGACCTGGGAGCTCTCCGCAGCGCAGTGGGACAAGACACTCAATATCAATATTCACGGTGCGATACATGGCGTGCGGGCCTTTGCCCCGAGAATGATCGCCAGTGGCCAGCCTGCCTGGATTGCCAACACCGCCTCCATTGGCGGCCTTGGCATGATGCCTGTGCAGACATCCTACATCCTGAGCAAGCACGCCATGATCTCCTTCAGCGAATGCCTGTTCCTGGAAATGCAGATAAGCAAGGCGCCAATTCAGGTGTCCGCGGTTTTGCCCGGGCCGGTGGCCACCCGTATTTTTGAGGACGGTGGCACTACGACCAATTCCGCGAGCGAACAGCACCGCGTGATGATGCACGGTATGCTGGCGTCGGACGGCATCAGTGGATACGAGGCGGCGCAGCGCATTCTGCCGCAAATTGCCGCAGGGGAATTTTGGGTCTCCACGCACCCGGAGCTTACCCGTGAGTTTGCCGCTGGCCGCGCCGCGCACTTATCGGCTCTGCAAGCCCCTGCACTTCCGGAAGAAGTGCTCAAGGGTATGGGGCTGTCGATAGACTAGCCTTAACTACTCAGGGGCGCTGCTGAAAACGCCGGCGTGCGTGTCGCGCAGGTTCCGCTTGAGGATTTTACCTGAAGGATTGCGCGGCAAATCCTGCGCCATGAGGATGCGTTTGGGCACTTTGAAAGCGGCCAGACGCTGTTTGCAAAAGTCGATAACTGCCTGTTCACTTGCCTGCGCATGCGCTTCACCCTTGGGCACTACGACAGCAGCAACGGCTTCCACCCAGTGTGGGTGTGGCAGGCCGATGACTGCCACTTCCGCGACCCAGGGCAGCTGGTAGATAGTCTCTTCCACTTCTCGCCCGGACACATTCTCGCCGCCCGTTTTGATCATATCTTTTTTGCGGTCGACAATGGTGAGGTAGCCTTCCTCATCGAGTGTTGCTAGGTCACCACTGTGGAACCAGTCACCCGTAAACGCCTCCGCGGTCTTCTCCGGGTTTCTGAAATACGCGGTCAATAACTGTGGTGACCGGTGGACGACTTCGCCGATATCACCGGTTGCGACATCATTGCCGTCATCGTCAACGACACGCGTTTCAACGTGGAGTACCGGACGGCCCGCTGAGCCGGCTTTGCGTAATTGGTCTTCCGGTTTGAGGATGGTTGCCGTCGGCGCAATTTCTGTTTGCCCATACAGGTTCCATAAGCGCAACTGGGGCAAGCGAGTCTGAATTTCCTTCAGCACTTCCACCGGCATGATGGACGCGCCGTAGTAGCCCTTGCGCAGTGCAGACAGGTCCGCACGGTCAAAGTCGGGATGGCGGAGCAAGGAAATCCAGACGGTAGGGGGCGCAAAAAACGAGCTGATTTTTTCGCGCGACAACAATTCGAGCAGGTTCGCTGGGCTGTTGTCGTCCGTTATCACACTGCTGGCGCCGCACTGAATCGCGGGCCCTAGAAAGCAGTCCAGCTGTGCGCAGTGGAACAGTGGCAAGGCGTGCAAAAGGGTGTCCGTGCTACAGACTTCCGCATCGGCAAGAATACTGCCGTACTGCCACAATACCGCCGCGTGGCTTAGCACCGCCCCTTTAGGCGCCGATTCAGTGCCGCTGGTGTATATGATCTGTGCGGCATCCTGACTCTCTACAGCAGGTAGGGTCGCCAGCGGGGCACTCTCGGCCAGCAGGCTGAAAGCGTCCAGTCCTTCAGGCGCATCACCTGAAGTTGCCAGCCAGAACAATTGCTCAAGTTCGGGGCATTGTGTAGCCACCTGTTGCGCTTTCTCCACCTCGCTGTCTCCCACCAGAAGCAGGCGGGCTCCACTGTGCTCAATGATATAGGCCGATTCCTGCACATTGAGCATGAAGTTGACCGGCACCAGCACGGCACCGATCGCGCTTATGGCGAAGCGTGCTACGGCAAAGGCATTCGAATTTCGCGACAGGATGGCGACGCGGTCACCGGGCTGAATTCCACGTTCAATCAGCCCGCCAGCAACGCGCAGGCAAAGGTCATGAAATTCGGCATAGGTCCAGTTTACGTCGTGCTGTCGAATGGCGGCCTGCTGAGGGTTTCGGGCCGCCGTGCGCCGCAATGCGTGGTAGACGGTTTGCTGGCGAATGAGGTTGGTATCCAAGCTGGTAGTGCTCCTTGAACTCGTTGTTGTTATGTCTCTTTCGGCACTGAAAGGCATGCGTACAGTCACGACAATCCGTGCCGGATTGCGTTAGTGTACCAGCAAGGTGCGCGCAATGAGTTGAACTGGATGATTACAGTACTGGACCGGATTGTTCTTGAAGCAACACAGCTGCCCGAGGTGGAGCGCCTGTTTCGCGAGTGCTATCAGCCGGCTGCGGCAGAGCGGGGCTTGCGGCTGGTTTCGCGCGAAATATCCCCCCCGCTCATGCTTGCAGAGGCCCCGCTGACGCTCTGGCAGCGCTGGGAAGTGGCAGACGTGGGCGCCTGGTGGAGCATGCGAGCGCAGTCCGGTACCCCGGCAGTGGCCGAGTTCTGGCAGCGCATTGACGCGCTCACGATTTCTCGGGAGCGCGTTTATCCGGGAGCACACACGGCCAGTGAGCTGCCAGCGCCCATTGGCAATGCTTCCGACGTGGCGAGCCTAGGCTACCGCGAGACAGCCCAATTGCGCGTGCGTGAGGGCAGCATCGATACGCTGGACGCTGGCCTGCGTGAGGTGATGGCACTATTACCCGGTGCAGAACATACAGCGCTGGCGCGCAACTTTGCCCCGGAGTACGCCGCCGGCCACCTGACCTGGGACCTCCTGTATCCCGATGCGAACACCGCTGGGGAAGCGCAGAAAAGCACAGTCTGGCGGCAGCACATTGCGCCCCTGCTCGACCAGCATTGCGACGCCATACATGCGCTGGCGATGGACACTGTGGGCGCAGGCTTGCGTGCCCCCGGAATTGCCAACGGGGTCAAGCGCACCGCCTTTTTCCGTCTGCAGCCTGGCGTGGATGCTGATACGGCGGTTTGCTTCGAACGCGACCTTCTCGCCATGCCACTGCACATTCCCGAGATACGCAATTGGCGCTTGAGCCGGGCCAGCTCGGCAGGCTGGCACCACACCGATGCCGCACCCTGGACCTGGGTGTGGGAGCAGGAATTCAACGACCTCGACGGCCTGACAGGCCCCTATATGATTCACCCGCATCACTGGGCGCATATCGACCGCTGGTTTGATCCGGAGTCCGGTGACCAGGCGATCGACGTAAACCTCTCTCATGCCTTCAGCGCTTTCGGGGAAAGCTTGTTGGCGCTGGAGCTGATAGCCCCCGGGCATTAACGGCCTTTGCAACCTGGCCCGCTAGGAAGGATTTCACTATGCCGAAGTTACTCGACAACAAGATTGCACTGGTTACCGGAGCCAGTCGGGGGATAGGCCGCGCGCTGGCACAGCGGCTGGCCTCTGCGGGGGCGACGGTCGTAGTCACGGCGCGCAGCCTGGACAGTGCCGGAAAGTATGAAGGCACCCTGAAGGAGACGGTGGCATTGATAGAGGCCGAGGGTGGCCGCGCCCATCCATTGGTCGCCGACCTCGAGAAAGAAGACGATTTGCAAAGCCTGGTTGAACGGGCAGTCGGTGCGGTGGGTGGCCTGGATATTCTGGTGCACAGTGGCGGTAAGGCCGAATACGCGCCTACGGTGAACATGGAGCAGACCCTGTTTGAAAACACCATCGGGCACTACCTGCGTGCCCCGTTCATTCTCTATCACCACGCGGTACCCGAGATGCGCAAGCGGGGCGGGGGCTGGATCGTCACGTTGGGCTCTGTGACCGCACTTCCGCCGCTGCGTCCGTATGACAGTTTCGCGGCGCAGGGTGGCGCGACGGTATATGCTGCGATCAAAGCAGCAGTGCACCGCATGACCCAGGGGCTTGCAGCGGAGCTGTTGGCTGACAATATCGCGGTGAACACCCTCGCGCCGAGCACCGCTATTCGTACACCGGGGGCGAGCGAGTGGATTCCCGAGGAGTATCCCTCCGAACGCATTGAATATATCGCGGAGACTGGCCTGGCCCTATGTCACTTGCCGGCCGCTGAGCGCACGGGCTTGACTGCATACAGCCTGCATTTTCCGCATCATCATCAGTTCCCGGTGTATACCCTCAACGGCAAAGAGCGCATTGCTGACCCGGTGCTCCCGGAGTATGCCCACCCCGATATCGTGCCGTCAGGCCTTGGCAACTAACGACAGCACGGGACGAGCGGGAAAAACCGGTTTCTCTACAGCGCCTGGTTTGTTCGACAATCTCAGGGCTCGCCGTCGGCCTCGATGAACTCCAGCAGTACCTGTTTCACGTACTGCTGGTCTTCTTCCGTCATCGTGGGGTGGCAGGGCAGCATCACGCCAAACTCCATGATCTGGTCACAGTTGCCCAGGCCCTCCGGATGCACGCGATAGTCGCGGCCTTTCAACATGGGGTGTCGCGTGATGTTGCCCGAAAAGATCACCCGCGAAAAAATACCACTGTCTTCCAGATGCATTTGCAGACGCTTGCGACTCCAGCCGGTTTCCGGACGGATCTGCAGCGGGAAGCATATCCAGGTCGTTTCAGTTTCCGGGAGCGTGGTCGGCACGATGAATTGATCGGCGTGTTCCGCGAAGAAGTCATAGTAGCCCTGGAAACGGGTATTGCGGAGCTTCCACAGCTCGTGAATACGGTTCATCTGCCCCAGGCCGAACGCTGCCCCTGCCTCGTTGGGTATAAAGCCGTAGGCCAGGTCCTCGAACAGGAACAGCGAGTCGTAGTCCAGGCCGTCGAGTTTTTCCAAGAAGCGTCCATCGCTTTCTGCCACCTTGGTACCGAACATGTATTTCTCGGAAGAGCGGCCCCAGGCACGCAGCATGAGTGCTTTGTCCAGGTGCTCATCGTCATCGAAGAACACCATGCCGCCATTGCCCAACGCAGTAATGATGTGAAAAATAGAGAAACTGGTAATCGAAATGTCAGCCCGAGTCGCAGTTTTGCGGCCCCGCAGGCTGCCACCCAGGGTGTCGGCGGAGTCGTGTACCAGTTGCAATCCGTGCTTGTCGGCCAGCGCACGCAGCTTGTCCCAGTCACCAATGCCACCGATAAGGTCGGGCACCAGTATGGCCCTTGTGTTTTCCGTAACAACGTCTTCGACCCGGTCTGCGATCATCTGGTAGCTGTCCAGGCCCACATCGATGAACACAGGGGTATATCCAGCCTGGTAGATCGTCGCCACGTCGGTGGAAAATGTGAGGGCAGGCGTGATGACCTCTGAGCCCTGGGGCAGGTTCAGTAGTCGCATCGCGATCATCAGTGCAGAGGAGCCGGAATTAACCATGACACCGTGCTTTTTGCCCATGAAGGCCGCCACTTCGGCTTCAAATTCACCCACACGGGCGCCTGGGATCATACCGTTGGGGTCTTGCAGTACAGCATTCACTTTGGCGATTTCATCCTCGCCGAACATGGCACCGCCGTAACGGACTACGCGGGGTTCCAGTTTATCTGTCGCCATTTTTATTTCCTCTTTACGCAAGCATGGGAAGGGCAGTGAGCGCCTGAATCCGGGACATCGCACAAATTGCTGCGACACCGTGACAGAATACCGCCAATTAACTTAATATCAATTCAGTAAAAATCAGGGCAGTCCACCACCGGTTTAATATGTGATATCAGCTCGAATGATTTTGCTGAAAGAAGCGGAGCACAAGGGGCGTGCGATATGACGAAGGACAGACCGGCTCGGCGCGGTCGCCCCAAGGGCGAGGGGCGCCTCGGTGCGCAGACTCGAACGACGATTCTTGACGCCGCAGAGCAACGGTTTGCGGATCTCGGTTACGCCGCCACCCGACTGCAGGATGTGGCGGCTGACGTCGGTAAGACAGCACCGAGCGTGGCCCATTTTTTTGGCCATAAAGAGGCACTGTATCGCGCGGTGCTGGAACGCATGGCGGTTGATTACGCCACATATCTGGCCGAGCACGCAGCGCCGCCCGGCCATGGCGAAGTTGAACGTATTCTTGCGACCGTTACCGCCTGGCTCCGGTTCATGCGCAGTCGGCCCGCCCAGTTAGGCCTGATCCTGCGCGACATGGCGGAGCGCCGCCTGCACCCACTCGGCGAGGCGACACTCACCCGTATCTTTGAGCCGTACAGTGTTCCGGTCCAGGAGCAAAGCCTGCGTGAGGAGGGTGGTGTAGTCTTCAATCTGGTCTGGGGCGGCGGCATTATTTTCATGGTGAGTGCGGCGCATTTCAGCGATGCGCGATTCGAGCACGCGCTGGACACTCACCTCGGCGCACTCCGCCTTGCCCTGCAGGCAAACTTGCAAAAAAGCGATTGTGGCTGATGCGCGCTCACGCTGGTAACGCATGCTACACCGCGGTGTCGCTTTTCCAGCGAGATGCCGCACCCGCTCGTTTTATCATTACACTCAACGGTGTGATTACATAAAGGAGAAACAGCATGTCCAGGCTTAAAGGGAAACGTATTATTGTCGTGGGCGCAGGTAGTGGTATCGGCGCAGCCACCGTGCGCCGGTTGGCCGGGGAGGGTGCCAGAGTCTGTGTTGCGGATATCAACACGGAGGGCGCGAACACTGTCGCACAGCAGGTTTGTGAGTCAGGTGGTGAAGCCTATCCGATCGCTATCGACCTCGCAGACAAGCGCACCGTGGATGAAGCCGTGGCGTTTTCTGTTGAGCGCCTGGGCGGATTGGACGGCGCACACATCAACGCGGCAGACCTGCGCGTCATTATGGAAGACAGCGACGCAGAAACTGTGTCACTCGATATCTTTGATCGAACCATTGATGTCAACCTGAAGGGGCATTTACTCTGCACCCGGGCGGTATTACCTCATCTGCTGGCTAACGACAGCGGTGCAATTGTCTACACCAGTTCCAGCGCGGCCGATGCGGGAGAGCCTGTTCGCCCTTCCTATGCCATGTCGAAGAGTGGCCTGAATGCGCTGATGCGTCATGTGGCCTCTTGCTATGGCGCCAGGGGGATTACCGCCAACTCTGTCGCGCCGGGGTTTGTGCTCACTGCAGAAATGGAAAGCAGCGGCCACTTGACCGACGATATCAAAAATTACATGTTAAGCAGAATCCCGGGGACGCGACTGGGATCACCCGATGACATTGCGGGCATGGTGGCAATGCTGTTGTCGGAAGACGGGCGCTGGATCAATGGCCAGGTTTTCAACGTGAACGGTGGTGCACTGATGCGCTAGCCCGTCAACAGCTGCCGCGTGAGCTGCAGCACCCTGACGCGGCGGCGGTAACGTCTCCAGCTATCTATTGGCGGGGTGCAGGCCCGCCAAGTGATACAAAATTTCGCAGGAGGGGCGCAATAAAAATGGGTAGCACACTCGCGACTCCAATCAGCAGCCAGCCATCCAACCCCGGATTCACCAGCGACAACACAGCGGCGAGCGGAGGGAGGTAGACGGCGGCGCCAACCAGCACACTGCATAACAACAGTGCGGCCCAGATCCAGGGATTGCCAGTAATCTCATTGCGGAAACAGCGGCCATTGTCTGCGCGGATGTTGAAGACGTGCCACATTTGCGCCAGGGCGAGGGTCAGGAATGATACCGTGACGGCTTTGGCACTATCAAAGCCAAGCAGCACACTGCCCACCG
Source organism: Haliea salexigens DSM 19537 (assembly GCF_000423125.1). Lineage (GTDB taxonomy): Bacteria > Pseudomonadota > Gammaproteobacteria > Pseudomonadales > Halieaceae > Haliea > Haliea salexigens. The sequence goes on along the minus strand of NZ_AUHJ01000005.1, from coordinate 117,167 downwards.
CCATCGCACCGAGCACAACAGTGGATATCAATACGGCATACAGCCCTATGAGCACCCAATGGCCGCGCATCAATACCCGTTCACTGGCGGGCCGCGGTGGCTGCTTCATGGCTTCTGGTGCGCCGCCTCCCACTCCCAAGGCCAACGCGGGGAACACATCCGTTACCAGGTTCAGGAATAGAATCTGCAGTGGTAACAATGGAAGTGGGACGCCTGCTATGGTTGCCAATACCACAATCAGGACTTCGCTGATGTTACATGACATGAGGTAAATGACGAACTTGCGAATGTTGCTGAAGATCGCGCGGCCCTGTTCGATCGCCGCTACAATCGTGCGAAATTCGTCGTCTTGCAGCACCATGGCCGCCGACTCTCGCGCGATGGCGGTGCCCCGGATACCCATGGCTACGCCGATATCAGCTTTCTTGAGCGCCGGAGCGTCGTTCACCCCGTCGCCGGTCATGGCCACAACGCGGCCAGCTCGCTGGTGCAGGTCTATCAGGCGCAACTTCTGCTCCGGGGTGACTCGTGCAAACACCCGGGCACTCAACAGCTCGTCCGTATTTTCCTGCGCAAGTAGGGCGGTTAACTCCGCGCCATCGATAACCCGCGCGCTACCCTGCTGACCGACGATCCCCGTATCGGCGGCGATACGCCCGGCGGTTGCCGCGTGATCCCCCGTAATCATCACAACGTCGACTCCCGCGGTATGGCACTGGGCAATCGCCTCTTTCACGCCCTCGCGCGGGGGGTCTTCCATGCCCACAATGCCCAGAAGTACCAGGTCGCTGTAGGGCGCATCCTGTTCCGCTCCCAAGCGGCGGTCTGCGACCGCGAGGGTACGCAATCCACGGGCCGCCAGGCTCTCCGCCCGCTGCAGCCAATGGTCGCGCCGTGCCGCATCCAGTTCGCGCTCTCCGCTTTCCACAAGCTCCGTGCGACACAGTGGCAGCAGGCTCTCCGGTGCGCCTTTTACCGCCGTAAAAAAACCGTGTGCGTCTCGATGGATGGTGGCCATGCGCTTGTCTTCGGCATTGAAGGGCTCTTCGCGGACCTCCGGTGTTGCGGCCAACAGGGCAGGGCGGTCGAGCCCCAGCTGTGCTGCGGCGACCAGCAGCGCCAACTCCGTGGGGTCGCCGACGCCCTGGCCGTCACCCTGTTGATCCTCACTCAATGCTGCATTGGAGCACAATGCAGCTCGCTCGAGCAGACGCCGCACAGCCTCAGAGGCAGGCGCAGCATTCTCGCCTGTATTCCACCTAATGTCGGTGTCACCCAGTAGTAACGCGGTGACCGCCATGCGGTTTTCTGTCAACGTGCCGGTCTTGTCGGTGAGAATGATGCCCGTTGCGCCCAGGGTTTCCACCGCCGACAAACGGGTGATCAGCGCATTGCGCCGGGCCATCCGCCACATGCCGCGTGCCAGGGCGATGGTGGCAACGATCGGCAGGCCCTCGGGAATGGCGGCGACCGACAGCGCGATTGACACTTCAATAGCGAGCGCGAGGTCCCTGCCGGTAAGCACACCGATCACCGCCAACAACACCGCCATCAGCAGAACCAGCCAAACCAGGCGCTTACCCAGCGCATCGAGCCGCTTTTCCAATGGTGTTTGCTGAGGTCGCGCCGTGCTGACCTGGTCGAAAATTCGGCCAAACTCGGTGTCCATGCCCGTGGCCACCACCAGTCCACTGCCCGTGCCGCGGGTGAGTGACGTACCGCCGTAGGCAATATTGGGGCGTTCGAGCAGCGTCGCGTCCGGCGCTACACGGTCTACATGCTTGCGCACGGGCAATGACTCGCCAGTCAGTGCCGATTCATCGGCCTGTAATTTACTCGCCTCGTGCAGGCGCAAGTCCGCCGGCACGACATCACCGGCTTCGAGCAACACCACATCCCCAGGCACCACGCTCGCGGTGGCTATGCGCTCGGGACGCCCATTGCGCAAAACCGTGGTTTCCGTGCGCGCGAACTGCCTGAGCGACTCCATGGAGCGTGTTGCGCGCCACTCTGTAGTGAAACCCAGGGCCGTGTTGATGACGATTACCACCCCGATCGCCAGGGCTTCTATACCGTCTCCCATGACGAGTGCCAAAGCCGTGGCCGCAAACAGCAGGATGACCACGATACTGCGAAACTGGGCCAGCAAGATGGCCAGGGCGGGCCTCGGTTTGCTCTCCCGGAACACGTTCGACCCGTAACGCTGTCGTCGCCTCTGGGATTCATCTGCAGCGAGACCGCGCGACGGGTCTACCGCCAGAGCGTCGGCCACGCTTTCCGGCGCGTGCGTCCAGGGTTGTTGCAGCCGCGGATCCCCGCGGTTGATCTCAGGGCGCATGACCAGGCTCATTCGAGTTTTTCGTGCCAGAGAGGAAAGGGCTCGTCTGCTGATGAAGGCCGACGGTCACTCGCGCTGGCTCGCGGCGAGCAACTTGTCCAGTTCGTTGGCGAAGCGCTGTTTATCCTGATTGTTCAATGCCGCAGGGCCGCCGGATTGGATACCACTGGAGCGCATCGTGTCCATGAAGTCACGCATATTGAGCTTGGGCTGGATGTTGTCCGCCGTGTAGCGCTCGCCGCGCGCGCTGACTACCAGCGCGCCTTTGGCTATGACTTCAGCAGCGAGGGGAATGTCCGCGGTGATAACCAGATCGCCGGCTTTCACGCGCCGCACAATTTCGTCATCGGCGACATCAAACCCGCTGGTTACCTGCAGCATGCGGATATTGGCGTCCGCTGGAACGGCCAGGGAATGATTGGCCACAAGGGTCAGTAGCAGGCCAGTGCGGCGCGCCGCTCGAAACAGAATGTCCTTTGCCATGCCCGGGCAGGCATCGGCGTCCACCCAGATATCCAGTTGATGTTCCTCCTGTGACTGCGCGCAGCCGACGGGGCGCAACGCGACAAACCTGTCCTCATCACGAGCAGTGTATCCCAGCGTCAGATTCCGACGAAAGACATCGAGGGGCGTTTCCGGAACAAGCGTAACGCGGAGTGGTGCTCAGAGGCCGTGGCGGCGCCGAAGGGGCCAAACAGATTCAGGCTGTGCATAACTGTGTGCCCAAATGCTCTATTTAACATAATATATATTATACGCAGTTGTGGATTCTTTCGCCGAGAACAAATTTACCGTGTTTTGCAGGCTCCGGGGCTGTTTTCTGGCCCTCCGGCCAATCTCATGCAGCGCCCAAAGCTACCTGTTGCCTTAACGGTCGTCCTGCAAACCATCGGACCAGGGCTTTGCGCAAGCAATGACTGTCCGCATAATGGCGCAATGCCTCAACGCTCAAAGCCACCCAGTCCCACACTGCGCCAAGGAGACAGCACGGTGCACGCCGGCAACAGTTCTACCCCCGCGGATAGCTCGATGCCTGAGCTGCGCGTTCTCACTTACAATATCCACAAGGGCTTCTGCAGCGGTAACCGTCGCTTCATCCTCGACGGGATCCGGGAACGGATTGTGGAGTCCGGGGCGGATCTGGTGTTTCTGCAGGAAGTTCATGGCACGGCGCAGTTCAGTCCGCGGCGTCGGCAACGCTTCACCTATCCGGAAGAGCCGCATTTCGAATATCTGGCCGATCAGGTGTGGCCGCACTTCGCCTACGCGCGCAACGCCATTTACCGCAAGGGAGATCACGGCAACGCCCTGCTCAGCCGCTACCCGATTCTGGACTCCGAGAATATCGACGTTTCCCTGTTCCCGCGTTCGAGTCGCAGCATCCTGCACAGCGTTCTCGAAGTCCCTCGGCTGGGTACCCGACTGCACACCCTCTGTGTACATCTCGGTCTGCTCGAACGTGAAAGACGCACGCAGTTGCAAACACTGGTGCGCCGCATAGAGGCTCACGTACCGCACGGGGAGCCACTTATCCTGGCTGGAGACTTCAACGACTGGCGACAGCGCGGCGCCCGTTACCTGGAGGCAAACCTGGACCTGCAAGAGGTTTTCATGTCGTTGCGCGGACAACATGCGCGCACCTTCCCGGTATGGGCGCCGATGTTCCCGGTAGACCGGATTTACTATCGAGGCCTGCAGGCGGTCAGCTGCCAGCGATTGGGAGACGGCCACTGGCGCGATCTGTCGGACCATGCCGCCCTGCTGGGTTGCTTTACACTTTAAAAGGAGATTCTTGCATGCGAATAGCGCTACAACACGACATACCCGGCCTTTGCGAGCAGTTGCAGGGGCTAGGTCAGGCCGTTGATACGTATGTGGTGCCCTCTGGCGATGGCTCTCTGCAGCCCTTCGCAGCTGATGTGTTGCTGTGCACTGTGCGCGGGGGCGACCTCCCTGCCCTGATTACGGCATGCCAGGGGCTGCGCTGGATTCACGTGTTCGGCACTGGCATTGATGGGTTCCCGCTATCACTGCTGGCCGATGACACAGTACTCACCTGCTCCCGAGGTGCGACCGCTACGCCCATTGCCGAATGGGTGCTAGCCACCATGCTCGCCCGGGAGAAGCAGTTGCCGGAGCGCTGGCTCAAAGAACCCCCTGCTTCCTGGTACGCCGCGGACCTCGGCTGCCTGGAGGGCAAAACCCTGGGTATTGTTGGTTTTGGCGCCATTGGTCAGGCGGTTGCACGGCGCGCGCTGGCATTTGATATGCAGGTTATGGCAACCGTTCGCCGCCACCGAGAGAGCCCCATGCCCGGCGTGCGACTGGTCGAACAGCTCGACAGCCTTCTGCCGCAAGCGGATCACCTGGTACTCGCCCTCCCCGCCACGCCCGAGAGCGACGGCCTGATCAACGCACAGACGCTGGCAGCCCTGAAGCCCGGCGCACATCTGGTGAACGTATCGCGTGCGAGCCTGGTAGATCAGGGCGCGCTGCGCACGGCGCTGGACACTGGCCACCTTGCTTGCGCCTCGCTGGATGTTGTCGACCCGGAGCCCCTGCCCGCAGGTCACTGGATCTACAGTCACCCCGGCATTCGCCTCAGCGCACATATTTCGTGGAGTGGCCCCAATATGACGGAGCGCCTGCTCGCCCCCTTTATTGCCAATGTACAGGCATTTTCCCGCGGTGAGCCCCTGCAGGGGCTGGTCGACAAGACCGCCGGCTACTGAGCGCGACAGCTTGGGAGGTGTACGCGCAAAGTCTCCACAGAACAGCTATCATGTAGGCCAGTATCACATTCCTCTGGCTCACAAGGGCACCCTATGAAAATTGGCATCCTGTCGCGCAATCGCAGGCTCTACTCCACTCGTCGGCTGGTGGAGGCGGCAGCGGCGCGCGGCCATGATGTCAGTGTGATCGACGTCCTCAAGTGCTACATGAACATCACCGCGAATGATCCCACCGTGATCTACCAGCACTCCGCAGAACGGGTTGAGGCACTGGACTTCGAGGCCGTCATCCCGCGCATTGGCGCCAGCATTACGTCGTATGGCTGTGCAGTGCTGCGTCAGTTTGAAGTCGCGCAGGTGTACTCCCTGAATGAGTCGATTGCCATCACCCGCTCACGTGACAAACTGCGCGCACACCAGCTGCTCGCCCGCCGCGGTATCGGCCAGCCCATCACCAGTTACGCCCACTCGGCGCGGGCCACCGACAAGTTGATTGAATCGGTTGGCGGCGCGCCCCTGATCCTCAAGCTCACCGAAAGCACCCACGGCAATGGGGTGTTACTGGCTGAAACGAAGAAAGCGGCAGAAGCGCTGATCAACGCCTTCCGCGGCATCGGATCCGACTTTCTGGTGCAGGAGTTCATCCGCGAGGCGGGTGGTTCGGATATTCGCTGTTTTGTGGTGGGTGACAAAGTCATCGCCGCCATGCAACGCAAGGCGGTGAAAGGCGAATACCGTTCCAACCTGCACCGCGGCGGCACCGCCGAGGTGATCAAACTGCGCCCCGAAGAGCGGCGCCTGGCGGTGAAAGCGGCGCGGGTCATGGGGCTGGATCTGGCCGGCGTGGATATCCTGCGTTCCAGTCACGGCCCGCTGGTCATCGAGGTGAACTCCTCCCCTGGCCTGGAAGGCATCGAGAAGGCCACCGGTATCGATATCGCGAACAAGATTATCGAATATCTGGAGAAAGACTCACAGGCTGGCCCCAACAAGCCCACCGGCAAAGGCTGAGGCCTGCCGTCAAGCTACTCTGGGGGGTATTTGGGCAAGCGCAGGTCGAAAAGAATCGCCGCGGCGCGCAAGCTGAATGCTGCGGCCACCGCCAGCGGCAGTGCCACCTCCTGCGCCCAGGGTTGCGACTCCAGCACCACATAGCTGACCGCCCCCAGTGCCGCTGCCGTTACGTAGATGTCGGGCTCAAGCAGCACCGGTGGGCGGCCCAGCAGTCCGTCGCGAATCAGCGAGCCGAATGTGGCCGTCATCATGCCCATACCAATGGCGACCAGAAGCGGCGCGTCGAAGGCCAGTGCTTTCTGGGTGCCAAGCACCGAAAACAGGGCCAGCCCCAGTGCATCGGCCCACAGCAACACACGGCGCAGTGAAACAAACAGGTGAGCGAGGAACCAGGTGGCTACGCCCGCGCCAATGCACATCCACAGATACGCCGTATCCCCGATCCAGAACACCTCTCCAGTGTGCAGCAGCAGGTCACGCAGGGTGCCGCCACCAATACCCGTGATCGTTCCAAACAGCAGGAAGCCCAGAATATCCAGACGCTTTTCCGCTGCGGCCAGCGCACCGCTGATGGCAAACACCCCTACCCCAATCAGATCCAGGCTGTAGATGAAGCTGCTTATATCCATGTGAAGCCGTCGGGTCGGTGCGGGAGGACGCACAGTATGCGTGCTATCATCGGCCTACACCAACCCTGAGTCAGCCTGACCATGCTCAAAAATCCCTGGTATCTATCCCTGCTGTCACTGGTGGCGGTATTGTTGATCATTGCAGTGCTGGCCTGGCTGACCACCGAGCCCGAGCCGGACCCCTGCAGCGCGCTGAATCAGGACATGGGAGCCGCTGTACTCGCTGATGAATCCGGTGATCAGGACGCGCTGGTAAACCGGGCCATCATACAGCGGGGTGATTGTGAACCTGCGCAGTAATGGTTTGCTCGCCATAGTACTCGGGCTGCTCAGCAGCGCAGTCGTCGGTGCAGAGAGTCTGGCCAGCCAGGCACATCAGCTGATCGAGCAGCGCTGTGTGGTTTGCCACGCCTGTTACGACGCACCCTGTCAGTTGAAAATGGAAGCGCACGAAGGGCTGGTGCGGGGCGGCAGCCAGACGCTGGTGTACGACTCCACGCGCCTGCTTGCGGGCGACCTCACCCGCCTGTTCGATGACGTGCAGGGCGAACGAGCCTGGCGCAAGAAAGGGTTTTACCCCGTCCTCAACGCGTCGGAGCCCGCTGCCGGCGTACTGCGCCGCATGCTGGATTTGAAGCAGGCGAACCCCCTGCCGCCCAACGGCCCGTTGCCCGAGGGCTTCGACTTTCGCCTGCACCGCGATCAGCAATGTGCCAAACCGGGCGACTTTGACCAGTTCGCCAGTGAATTCCCCCTGTGGGGAATGCCTTATGGCCTGCCCGCACTGCAACCGGACGAGCACGCCACACTGGTTAGCTGGCTGGACGCTGGAGCGCCGGCCCTTAAACAGGGACCGCTCTCTCCCGCGTTACAGACAGAGCTCGCGGCCTGGGAGCAGTTCCTCAATGGCGACGATAACAAGTCACGGCTGATGGCGCGGTATGTTTACGAACACCTGTTCCTGGCGACGCTCTATTTACAGGCAGATGACCGCCCGCGGTGGTTCAGGCTGGTGCGCTCGGCCACACCGCCGGGGGAGCCCATCGATCTACTGACAACCCGGCGCCCCTTTGACGACCCGGGTCGCAAGACGTTTTTTTACCGCCTCCAGGCGATGCCGATTATCGTGGCCGCAAAAAGCCACCAGCCCTACCGGTTTGATGCCGAGCGCCGCGCCTGGTATCAGTCACTGTTTCTCTCGCCCGACTATGCGGTCGACAAGGTGCCCGGCTACGACGAAAACACGGCCGGCAATCCGTTTACAACTTTTGCCGCCCTGCCCGTGCGCTCGCGCTATCGCTTCCTGCTGGAGGAAGCCGAGTTCACCATCATGAACTTTATCAAGGGGCCGGTATGCCGTGGGCAAATTGCCCTGAATGTGATTGACGACCGCTTCTGGGTGATGTTCATGGACCCGGACGAACTCGACCCGGAACTGGACGGAGCTTTTCTCGAGCGCGAGGCCCGCAACCTGCGACTGCCGGCGGCACGCACGGGCACGGTGATCGATTTGCTCGAATGGCGCCGCTATGCGCGCGGCCACGCCCGCTACATGCGCGCCAAAGCAGACTATCTTGAGCGGCAGTACGTGGAGCAGGGTCGCCGGCCTGGCCAGGAGGTGATCTGGGATGGTGATGGCGACAACCCCAATGCGGCACTGACCATCGCGCGCCACGTGGACACCGCTTCCGTCGTCAAGGGTTTCGTGGGCGAGACGCCGAAAACCGCATGGTTCATCACCTATTCTCTGCTGGAGCGCATTCACTACCTGCTGGTGGCGAACTTCGACGTCTACGGGGCCGCCTCGCATCAACTGGAGTCACGGCTGTACATGGACTTCCTGCGCATGGAGGGTGAGCTGAACTTCCTCATGTTCCTGCCGGCAAACCGGCGTCAGGCACTGTGGGAGCACTGGTACCGGAACGCCCCCGATTCGGCCCGCGAACACCCTTTCGTGCGCAGCGACGCGATGCAGCGAGAGACCAGCCTGAGCTTCACCTCGGAAGATCCGAAAGCCGAATTCCTGGGCTGGATGCGCAAGCGCCTGCACGGGGCGCAGGCGCCGTCCTTTGACTACCGACGTACCGCCAGCGCGGAAATGGCAGCGGCCTTCGAGACCCTGATAAGCGCACGCGGTGAGCACAACAGCTTCCTGCCCGCGGTGAGCTTCGTGAACGTCATCGGGCCGGGGCGTGATGAAGCCTATACGCTGTTGCACGATGCCGGGTACAGTAACATCGCACAGCTGTTCCGCGAGGAAGAACGCCGCCTGCCGAAAGAGGACGCGGTGACGGTAGTTGCCGGGCTTATCGGCGCCCACCCCAACCAGTTTTTCCAGGTACACGAAAAACAGGTGCCCCTGTTCGTCAACGATATCCTGGGCATGCAGGCGGAAGAAGACTTCCAGCTATTGCGCCAGCGCTACGGGGTACGGCGCAATTCGCCCTGGTTCTGGTCGGTCAGCGACCGCCTGCACACACTCTACCGAGAACAGGACGGGCTGGCCGCCGGCGTGCTGGATTACAATCGCTACCTGGGCTATTAGAGCGTGCCGCGTGGCCTAGGCGTGAGGCCCGCGGTTGTATTGCCACAGCTTCAATAAACCCCGCTCGACGGCGCCTTGTGCCGCCATGCCCAGCTTGTCCTGCCAGTTCTTGCGCTCCACGTAAGACACTTCGAATACATCCCGCTCCTCCAGCTGGGCCTGCACAAAGGCATCACTGGTCTGCACCGCATCGACAAGGCCCATCGCGACCGCCTCACGCCCATACCAGACCTCGCCGGTGGCGACCTGCTCAATGTCCAGCGAGGGCCTGTTTTCGCTGACAAATGCTTTGAACAAGGTGTGGGTTTTCTCCAGGTCTTCAATGAACTTTTCCCGGCCCTTGTCGGTATTTTCGCCGAACAGGGTCAAAGTGCGCTTGTATTCCCCCGCTGTGAGCAGCTCGAAATCGATATCGTGCTTTTTCAGCAGCCGGTGGAAGTTGGGCAATTGTGCCAGCACGCCAATGGAACCCAGAATGGCGAACGGCGCAGCAATGATGCGCTGGGCAACGCAGGCCATCATATAACCGCCGCTGGCCGCCACTTTGTCGACGGCCACGGTCAATTGCGCGCCTGCATCGGTAATCCGCTGTAGCTGACTGGCGGCAAGGCCGTAGCCGTGTACCATGCCGCCCGGGCTCTCCAGGCGCAGCAGAATCTCATCGCCCTCGTCCACATGCGGCAATACAGCGGAAATCTCTTCGCGTAGCTGGTCACAGGCACTGGCTTTTATGTCACCGTCAAAATCCAGTATAAACAATTTATTACGATGCTTTTCTTCAGTTGATTCTGGTTTCTTGGCGCGCTTCTTGGCGGCCTTGGCTTCGGCCTTTTTCACTTTCTGGCGGGCCTTTTCAGCCACTTTCTGCAGCACCGGGTCGGTCATGGCGGTGCGCATCGCGTCCGCGATGTCCTTGTACTTGTCATTCACCTTATGGATTTCGATGTGCCCTTCTGCCCGCGCCTTGTGGCGCTGGCCGAGCGCCACAAGGCCCGCGACCAGCAGGAGTGCCGCAATTACGAAGGTAAGTGTCTGGGCCAGAAAAAGACCGTACTGATATACGTGCTCCAAGGGGTTACTCCCGTGTTAGTTCGCTGATGTAGTGACGAATGAGTTGCCCTGCAATGGAACTGGGCGGCGGCACTTGCGGCAGAGCACTGTAATGGAACCAGCGTGCGTCGGCGATCTCGCCCGGCTCACAGACAATGTCGCCTCCCGCATAGTCGGCAAAATAGCCGAGCATGAGCTGGCTGGGAAAGGGCCAGGACTGCGACCCGAAGTAGCGCAGCCGCGTCACCTCCACGCCCACTTCCTCGCGCACCTCGCGGTGCAGGGTATCCTCGGCGCTTTCACCCGCTTCAATAAACCCGGCAAGCGTGCTGTACATCTTGCCCGGGAAGTTGGCATTGCGCGCCAGCAGGAGCTCCTCGCCGTGAGTCACCAGCGTGATCACGCAGGGATTGATGCGGGGGTAGTTGATGGTCGCACAGGGCGTACAGCGCATGGCGCGCTCGCCGATATCCACAACCATCGCGGCACCGCAGCGCCCACAGTACTGGTGGTCGCGCTCCCAGGCCAGCAGCTGTGCCGCGCGCCCGGCCAGTGCGAACAGGCCATCATCAACCCGGCCCAGCAACTGATACAGGCTGCCACGCACGAAACGCATGGGGTCCGGCTCGATGCCGGCATCAATTTCCACCGCAAAACACGGGCGGCCGTGCCAGTAGCCAAGGAACTGCTCGCGCACCACCAGCCAGCCCAGTTGCTGCAGCTCAGCGCGGGGCAGCAGGGGTTCCGTGTGCATGTCGCTCACCAGCTGCCCGCCCTGGAACACCAGGTGCAGCGCGCCTTCGATGGATTGCGGCGCGCGATTGTGAAATTCAACACTCATGCTGGAAAAACCTCCCGCCAGACCACCCTGCCACCACTGCTGCGCTCAATCGCCTCCAGCTGAGCTTCGTGTGCCGCGAGCTCCTCTGCGCTGGCCCTGATCACCGGCAAAGGCTGGCGCTGGGCGGGCAGGCGCCGAATCCCCTCGCTGTGGCCACTGCCGCCCTCCTCGCCGGGACCGTTGTCGGCAAGCTGAAACGTGGTCTGTCCACCGGTCATCGCCAGGTAGACATCCGCCAGGATTTCGGCGTCCAACAGGGCGCCGTGCAAATCGCGCTGGGAATTGTCCACGGTGTAGCGGTTGCACAGCGCATCGAGGTTGTTGCGCTGCCCGGGATGGCGCCGGCGCGCCATGACCAGGGTGTCGGTGACCGTACACCACTGGTCAAGCCCCGGGTGATTGTCATCCAGCCGTCGCAGTTCCGCATCCAGAAAGCCGAGATCGAAGGGCGCGTTGTGGATGACCAGCTCCGCGCCGCGCACGAACTCGAGGAAATCTGCGGCCACCTGTGCAAATACCGGCTTGTCGGCCAGGGATTCGCGGGTAATGCCGTGCACCTCTATCGCGCCCTGGTCAATGTCGCGCTCCGGATTGATGTAACGGTGGAAATGGTTTCCCGTCAAACGCCGGTTGACCAGTTCCACGCAACCAATTTCGATGATGCGGTGCCCCTGGCTGACTTCCAGGCCAGTGGTCTCTGTGTCCAGTACAATCAGTCTCACAGTGTGCTTCCGTTGTTCAGGTTTTATGTAGTAGCTCGTCGATACCCCGATTGGCCAGCTGGTCGGCAATCTCGTTTTCCCGATGACCGCTGTGGCCTTTGACCCAGTGCCACTGAATACGATGACGCTGGTTCTGTTCATCCAGCGCCTGCCAGAGATCGACATTCTTGACCGGCTGGCGTGCCGCCGTCTTCCAGTTTTTCTGCTTCCAGTTGGGAAGCCACTTGGTAATACCGTCGCGCACATACACGGAGTCCGTGGTCAGGTTGACCTCGCAGGGTTCCTTGAGCGCGCGCAGGGCCTCAATGGCGGCCTGCAGTTCCATGCGGTTATTGGTGGTTTCCGCAGCGCCGCCATACAGCTGCCGCTCACGGCCCGCAAAGCGCAGCAGTGCGCCCCAACCGCCTGGCCCGGGGTTCCCGCGACACGCGCCGTCGGTGAATATTTCGACCTGCTTCACGCTGCGTGGTCTCCACGTGGTGCTGCCGCTGGCTTGGGCACCGTCAGCCCGATCAAGCGCGGGCCCTGCAGCGAGCGACGCACCGGCAACACGCGCCCGCCCACCTGCTTGACGGCGTGCACCAGGTAAAGCTCGCCAAGCGGCAAGGGTATTTTCTGGCTCCACTGATTGGCCTGCTGCGCGTAGCGGGCGATACGCCCCTGCCCTGTCACGGGTAACGGGTGCAGGTAGCGCAGCGACTGGATTTCCAGGCCCAGCAGGCGCAGCCAGTCCAGCAACCTGCGAGCGCTTACGGGCGACAGCGCCTGCCACAGGGGGTGCCCCGCGAGGCCCCGCAGCCGGCGTACACCGCACCCTGCGGCCAGCGGGTTGAAACCCACCAGCAATAGCTGCCCGTGGGGCGTGAGCACGCGCTGTAACTCGCGCAGCACTTCGTGCGGCCGCTGGGTGAAATCAAGGCTGTGATGCGCAATCACGACATCGACGCTGTCGCTTTCTATCGGCAACTCGTCGTGCTGGGCAATAAGGGAAACCGCTGCCCCTTGCGCTGGCGCCAGATAGGCGCGGTGCCTGATGCGGCTATTGCCGTATAAAGGCTGATCGCGGGTGTGGCCAATCTGCAGGAGATGGTAGCCAAAGGCGGTTTCCAGCAATGGCTCCAGGGCCTCCTGCACCGTTGCGTGCAGGTGCCGGGTGGATTCCCTGGCGTACCAGGATTCCAGTTCGGCCAAAATATCGCTACACTCGCGCATCAGTTCCCGTGGCCGTTCACCGGCACTCGCTTGAATCAGCGGCCATGTTAATGCATTTGAAGGGGTTTTGAACGTCATCCATGCTGGCAATTGAACCGATACCGGCCTTCAACGACAACTATATCTGGCTGCTTCAAGACGGCGAGCACTGTGCCGTGGTCGACCCGGGCGATGCGGCCCCCGTGCTGAGCCTGCTACGCGCGCGCAATTTGCAGCTGACCACAATCCTCATCACGCACCACCACTTCGATCACGTGGGGGGGCTGCCCGAGCTCATTGCGCATGCGCAGCCCGTTGTGTACGGCCCCGACAACCCTGCAATTACCGGTATCACGCACGCGGTTGGCGAGGGCGATTCCGTTTCCGTGTTTGGTCGGGATTTCACCGTCATTGCCGTGCCCGGTCACACCCTTGATCACATCGCTTTCTTCAGCCCTGGCGAAGACCCCCTGTTGTTTTGTGGGGACACGCTTTTCGCCGGCGGCTGCGGACGCATGTTCGAAGGCACCGCACCCGTGATGCATGCCTCCCTGTCGGCGCTGGCGGCTTTGCCAGCCGAGACCCGGGTGTTTTGCGCGCATGAATACACGCAGGCCAACCTGCGGTTCGCGCAGGCGGCCGAGCCGGACAACAGCACACTGGCGCAACGGGTAAAGGCCGTTGCCCGACTACGCGCACAAGATGAGCCCAGCGTACCCTCATCCATCGCTGTTGAACGAGCCACCAACCCGTTCCTGCGCTGCGCTGAACCGGCGTTGATTGCCTCCCTGCAACGCGAGGGAAAATGGCAGGGTGATGCGCCCGCATCCGTCTTCGCTGCGCTCCGATCGTGGAAAGACTCATTTTGATAAAACGCCACATAATCAAAAGCTTAAAAAGCATAGCTATAGTAGTTTCGGCACTTTTTGCACTGGCAGGCTGCCAGACCCTGCCGCCCGGGGAGAGCGCCGATGCAGCGCGCCCTGGCGCCAACGCCATCACACAGGCGGTCCCCGCCCGGCTCAGCGTCGAAAATCGTCCCATTCGGCTACCCCACAGCAACCCCGACGACTTGTGGGGCCGCTTGCAGCATGGCATGCAGTGGCAGGTACCCGAGAACGCCCAGGTGGCGGACGCACGCAACTACTACCTGCGTCAGAGATCCGGGCTGCAGCGGGTACTTGCGGAACGCGGTGAGCTCTATCTGCACTTCCTTGTCGAAGAGGTCGAGCGTCGTGACCTTCCACTCGAGTTGGCCCTGCTACCTCTGGTTGAAAGCCAGCTGGATCCTTTCGCCGTGTCATCCCAGCAGGCCGTTGGCCTCTGGCAAATCATACCCAGCACCGGAAAAACCCTGGGCGTCACCAGCGACTGGTGGTTCGACGGCCGCCGGGACCTGCGGGATTCCACCCGTGCTGCCCTGGACTACCTGGAGTATCTGTATGCCACCCTGGATGGCGACTGGCTTAACGCGCTCGCTGCCTACAACGGTGGCATCGGCCGGGTCAGCCGGGCGGTGGCGAGCAATGCCGCTCGTGGCCGGCCAACCGACTTCTGGTCCCTACCCCTGCCGCGAGAAACCCGGAATTATGTACCGCGCCTGCTGGCCCTGAGCAGTCTGATCGCCGAGCCCGAGCGCTGGGCCGTCAACCTGCCACCGCTGCAGAATCGGCCCGCATTTGTCGCCGTACCGACTGGTGGGCAGCTGGAGCTCGGTCGCGCAGCACAGTTGGCAGGTGTTCCGAAAGCCCGGCTGCAGGCGCTCAATCCCGGCCACCTGCGCTGGGCAACAGCGCCTCATGCCGGCGACTTGCTTGTGCCGCCAGACCGCGCCACGGCATTTCAGCAGCAACTGGCACAGCTGTCTGCCGAGCAGCGCGTGCAGTGGGACCATTACCGGGTGCGACGGGGTGACACCCTGAGCCGCATCGCCCGGCTGTTCTCCACCCGTGTAGACCTGTTGCGCGCCGCCAATAACCTGCACAGCAATTTCATCCGGGAAGGCGCCACACTGGTGATTCCCCGTGGTGACGACAGCGCCCTGAGCATCGCCAGCCGCAGCGGGACGAAAATTCCCGAGGCGAGGGACTACAAGGTGCGCCCCGGCGACTCGTTGTACCGGATTGCCGGACGCTTCAAGGTGCGAGTCGAGGACATTGTCGCCTGGAATGCCCTGAATGCCCGCGCCCCCATCTTTCCCGGGCAACAGCTGACACTCTATGTCGGAGACGGTTGATTCCGCGACAGCGGGCACACCTCAGCTCTGTCAAACGCCGCTGGGCGACTTCCCTCTACAACGCTACCCGGCCCGGCGCAAGGAGTTACTGCAAGCCTGGTGTGGCGCAGACCTGTTGTTGCTCGAGGCCGTGGCGCAGATGCGGCCTCGCCCCACGTCAGCGCTGGTGGTGAATGATGAGCACGGGGCGCTCTGCACCGCACTCTCGGCCAGTGGCATCGCCACGACGCTGTGGACCGATTCCGCGCTGGCCGCCCACGCCGCAGCGCTGAATACCGCGAACAATAGTGCGCCGGCGGTTGATGTGGTCTGGAGCACCGAGCGCCCGCCCGCCGCACCCGACATCGTGCTGCTGCGCGTGCCCAAGCAAAAAGCCCTGCTGCGCCAACAACTGGCGACACTCGCCGGCCTGTTACCCGCCGGGGCCCCGCTGCTGGCAGCCGCCATGGACAAACACACACCAAAGGGCCTGAACGAGGAGCTGCAGCACTGGATTGGCTCCCCGCACCGGGAACTCGGCCAGCACAAGGCGCATCTGTGGCGCGCACAGCGCGCTGCGGAGCCAGTGAGCGCCGTGCCCGAACCCGGTAACGACTACCCCAGTGACGCGCTCGGTATACCGCTGTACGCCCTGCCGAACGTGTTCAGCCGCGAGGGACTGGATATCGGCACCCGGTTTCTCCTCGACCAGTTACCGGCGTTGCGGCCCGTGTCGTGCGCGGTAGACCTGGCTTGTGGCAACGGTGTCATCGGCCTGACTGCGCTACAGGCCGGACTCGCCGCAACCGTGTGGTTTTGCGATGAATCGGCGCAGGCCATTGCTTCGGCGCGCGTCAACGCCGGGCGCCTGCTACCATCGACGGCAGACCAACAGACACGCTTCCTACACGGTGATGGCCTGCTGGACTGGACGGCAGACGCGCCCGAGCTGGTGTTGTGCAACCCCCCGTTTCACGCACAACACACCGTGGATGATTTTGTCGGACGTCGCCTGATTCTGCAGGCGGCTCAGGTGCTGGCGCCGGCTGGCGCACTGTGCCTGGTGGCCAACCGCCACCTCGACTACCGCAGCGCCCTGCAAGCGGGCTTCAAGCAATGGCGGGTTCTGGCCGAGAATCGCAAGTTTCGGGTCTATCTCGCCGAGCGCTGAGCCGGGTATGACTTGTTGGACAATGGCAGGCTTGTTCCGCGGCCAGGCTGAACCGCGCTGCTGCAGGACAGGGCATCTTGCTAGAGTGACGGTAATTCAACAATAAAACTGACGGAGTTTCGCTGTGAAGTTTGTCCTCTCCACCTCGTTCAGCACGGTTTCACACCTCACCGACATCGCGCCGGTCGCCGATGAATACGGCTGGGAGGCGATGTCCTTTTCCGACCACGTGGTGCATCCGGAGAACATCAGCCAGCCCTACCCTTACACCGAGGACGGCAGCCGGCGTTGGGGCGCATTCACCGATTGGCCCGACCCTTGGGTGGTCATTGGCGGACTGGCAACCATCACCAAGCGGCTGCGCTTCACCACCAATATTTTTGTACTGCCCATGCGCAATCCGTTTCTGGTGGCCAAGGCCATCAGCACCGCAGCGATTATGTCCAACAACCGGGTGACACCGGCGTTCGGTGTGGGCTGGTCTGCGGATGAATTCGCATTGATGCAGCAGGATTTCAAAACGCGCGGCAAGCGCACCGATGAAATGCTGGAGATCATGCGCCTGCTCTGGACGGGCGAGATGGTGGAATACCACGGGCAGTACTACGACTTCGACCGGCTGGAGATGAACCCTGCGCCCACTGCCCGCGTTCCGTTCTGGATCGGCGGCATTTCCGACCCGGCCATGCGGCGCGCGGCACGCCTTGCCGACGGCTGGGTCACCGACCTGCAGCCGTCGAGTGAGATTATCGAGAGCATTGAACGCATACGCCAATGGCGCCGGGAGTACGGTCGGGACAGCGAGCCCTTCGAGGTCATGGCCACTCCCAACGACGCCTGGGACGCTGACGGCTATCGGCGCCTGGAAGACGCTGGCGTCACCCATATCCTCACCATGCCCTGGATGTTCTATCACGGCGAAACGGAGGATGTCGCACTGAAGATCGATGGTGTGAAACGCTACGCTGACGAGGTTATCGCGCCGCTATCCTGAGGGCAGCGGTCACTTTCTGTTCAAAAGCCTGACGCTGCTATAGAATGCTTCGCCGCAGCGGGCCGCTACGCGCCCGCCAGAAGCCCGCAATCAGGTAATGCGCAATGAGTCATACCGAAGTCTACAACGTCAACGTCGCCTCACAGGACGTACTGATCACCCCGGCGAAACTGAAGCAGGCGCTGCCCATGAGCGCCGCTGCGCACGCGCAGCTCGCCAGCAGTCGCGAGGTGATCGAGAATATCCTCGACCGCAAGGACCACCGCCTGTTCGTGGTCGTCGGCCCCTGCTCAATACACGATGTGGATGCCGCACTGGAATACGCCGGGCGTCTCAAGGCGCTGGCTGACGAACTCCAGGACAGCCTGTACATTGTCATGCGCGTGTATTTCGAAAAACCACGCACCACCGTGGGCTGGAAAGGCCTGGTCAACGATCCCTACCTGGATGATTCGTTCAAGATTGAAGAGGGCCTGCACATCGGTCGCAAGCTCCTGCTGGATATTCTCGAGCTCGGCCTGCCCACCGCCACCGAGGCGCTGGACCCGATCTCGCCGCAGTACCTGCAGGACCTGATCAGCTGGTCGGCGATTGGTGCGCGCACCACGGAATCACAGACCCACCGCGAAATGGCCAGTGGCCTCTCGTCCGCAGTCGGCTTCAAGAACGGCACCGATGGCGGACTCACCGTAGCCAGCAATGCGCTGAACTCCGTGGCCAAGCCCCACCGCTTTCTGGGTATCAACGGCGACGGTGAGGTTGCGGTCATCACCACGCGCGGTAACCGCTACGGCCATATCGTGCTGCGCGGTGGCAGCAATGGTCCCAACTACGACTCAGTGCACATCAAGCTGTGCGAAGAGGCGCTGGTGAAAGCCGGTGTGCCGCTGAACATCATGGTTGACTGCAGCCACGCGAACTCCAACAAGCAGCCCGAGCTGCAGCCCCTGGTAGTAGAAAACGTGGGCAACCAGATCCTGGAAGGCAACCGTTCAATTGTTGGCCTGATGATAGAAAGCCACCTGCACGCGGGCAGCCAGTCTATCCCCGAGCGCCTCGAAGACCTGCAATACGGTGTATCGATTACCGATGGTTGTATTGGCTGGGAAGAAACCGAAAACTGCCTGCGCAAGTTGCATGCGGCTGTGCAAACCGCCCTGCCCCGGCGTCTCGAAGACGCCTGAGGGCGCTGCACACTCCTCAGGCAGCGCGCGCCCCGGGGCTAGACTCAATAGTAGGCGTTGCTGCGATCCGAGTGGTCGGTGGTGTCGCGCACGCCGCGCAACTCAGGCAACTGCTCAAGCAGGGTTTTTTCCACCCCGCCCTTGAGGGTCTGGTCCACCATGCCGCAGCCCTGGCAACCACCGCCGAACTTGAGAATGGCATAGGGGTCAGGCGTCAACTCGACAAGGCTGACCTCCCCGCCGTGCGCCGCCAGCGCCGGGTTTACTTCGTTGTAGAGAATGTAATTGATACGATCTTCCAGCGGGCTGTTTTCATCCACGCGCGGCAACTTCGCGTTCGGCGCCTTGATGGTCAGTTGTCCGCCCATGCGGTCCTTGGCGTAATCGACCAGGGCATCTTCCAGAAACGGCAGGCTGCGGGCATCGAACCAGGCAGTGATGGCCCCGAAGTCGCGCTTTTCATCGCCCTCAAGAATGTCGCTGTCACGGCAGTAGGCGATACAGGTCTCTGCCTTCGGGGTTCCAGGCTGGTTGATAAATACCCGCACACCCAGGGCATCTTCCTGCTTTGACAGCAGTTCCGCCAGATATCCCTGTGCTGACTCCGTGATGGTAACCATGGCCCTCTTCCATTCCGAGTAAATTGGTCAAGTATTCTAGCAAACATCCCGGTGCCAGTGCGAGAGCAAATGCTGCGACCCAACAGCGCGTCATTATCTGTTAATATTGCGGGCTTTTTTAGCGGCGGCTGACACGCCCCTCTTCAACACACAGGTACCAACATGGCTCCGGATATCCACTCAGACCACCCCCTGGCAGCAGCCCTGCGCGAGCGCATTCTCATTCTGGATGGCGCTATGGGCACGATGCTGCAGGCGGAAGGCCTGGAGGAAGCGGATTACCGGGGGGAGCGCTTCGCCGACTACCCCGGTGACCTGAAGGGTAACAACGACCTGCTCTGTCTCACGCAGCCGGAGGTCATTGCGCGTATCCAGAAGCGCTACCTGGAAGCCGGCGCCGACATCATTGGTACCAACACTTTCAACAGCACCCGCGTTGCCCAGGGCGACTACGATTTGTCCGAGCTGGCGGCGGAGCTGAACCTCGCAGGTGCGCGCATCGCACGGCGGGTCGCCGACGACATGACCGCGCGTGACCCTTCCCGTCCGCGCTTCGTGGCAGGCATACTCGGGCCCACGCCCCGCACCGCGTCCATCTCGCCCGACGTGAACAATCCCGGGGCGCGCAACATCCGTTTCGATGAACTGGTCGAAGACTACAGTGAAGCCACCCGGGCCCTCATTGAGGGTGGCGTCGACCTGATCATGATCGAGACCATCTTCGACACGTTGAACGCCAAGGCGGCGATTTTTGCGGTGCAGGGGGTGTTTGCGGAGCGCGGCGAGAGCCTGCCGTTGATGATCTCCGTCACCTTCCCTGACACCAGTGGCCGAGTGCTTTCCGGGCAGAGCCCCGAGGCGTTCTGGAACGCCATTGCCCACGCCCGACCGCTGATCGTGGGCAGCAACTGCGGTCGCCGTTTCAAGGAAATTCGTCCGTTTCTGGAGGAGCTTGCTTCGGTTGCCGAATGCTACTTCAGCGCGCACCTCAACGCCGGGCTGCCCAACGCGTTTGGCGAATACGATGAAACACCGGACGATATGTATGAGGATTTCCGCGGCTTTGCCCAGCGCGGTTTTCTCAATCTGGCCGGCGGGTGCTGCGGCACTACACCGCATCACATCGAAGCGATCGCACGCGCCGTGCAGGATGTCGCGCCGCGCCCATTGCCACAGCGTCCCCCCGCCTGCCGGCTCTCCGGCCTGGAACCGTTCAACATTGACGCGGACAGCCTGTTCGTCAACGTAGGGGAACGCTGCAACGTCACCGGGTCTGCCGCCTTCAAGCGCCTTATCCTGTCCGAGGACTACGAGACCGCGCTCGCCGTGGCACGTACCCAGGTTGAGGATGGCGCTCAAATCATCGATATCAATATGGACGAGGGCATGCTCGATGCCGAGCGTGCCATGGTGACGTTTCTCGACCTGGTGGCATCCGAGCCGGATATTTCCCGGGTGCCTATCATGGTGGACTCCTCCAAGTGGTCAGTAATCGAGGCCGGGCTGAAGTGCATTCAGGGGAAGCCGGTGGTCAACTCCATCAGCCTCAAGTCGGGCGAGGCGGAGTTCATTGAACAGGCGACCCTGTGCAAACGCTACGGTGCCGCCGTTGTGGTCATGGCCTTTGACGAACAGGGGCAGGCTGATAGCCTGGAGAGGCGCAAGACGATCTGCCAACGCTCCTGGGATCTGCTGGTCAATCGCGTGGGTTTCAATCCCAATGACATCATTTTTGACCCCAATATCTTCGCCATCGCAACCGGCATTGAAGAACACAACAACTACGCCGTCGAGTTCATCGAGGCCACCCGCTATATCCATGAGTACCTGCCGGGCGCGCTGATTTCCGGTGGCGTATCCAACGTGTCTTTCTCATTCCGCGGCAATAACGTGGTGCGCGAGGCCATCCACTCCGTGTTTCTTTACCACGCCATCCGCGCGGGCATGAACATGGGCATCGTCAACGCGGGCCAGCTTGCGGTATACGACGAATTGCCCGGCGAGTTGCGCGACGCGGTGGAGGATGTGATTCTCAACCGCAGCGACAACGGCACCGAACGCCTGCTGGAGCTGGCGGAAACCTACCGCGACAGCGGCGGTGGCACGGCGCGAGTGGAAGACCTGAGCTGGCGTGAGGAACCGGTGGCGAAGCGTATCGAGCACGCGCTGGTAAAAGGCATCAACACGTGGATTGTGGAAGATGCCGAAGAAGCGCGGCACACCTTTGAACGGCCCATCGAGGTCATTGAAGGACCTTTGATGGACGGCATGAACGTGGTCGGCGACCTGTTCGGCGACGGCAAGATGTTCCTGCCGCAGGTGGTCAAGAGTGCCCGCGTGATGAAGCAGGCCGTCGCCTACCTGCAGCCCTTTATCGAGGAAGAGAAGACCGAGGCCACCCAGAGCAACGGTAAAATCCTCATGGCCACCGTTAAAGGCGATGTTCACGACATCGGCAAGAACATCGTGGGCGTGGTGTTGCAGTGCAACAATTACGAGGTAATCGACCTGGGGGTCATGGTGCACGCCGAAAAAATCCTGCAGGTCGCTCGCGAAGAGCAGGTGGATATCATCGGTCTGTCGGGCCTGATCACGCCTTCGCTGGATGAAATGGTTCACGTGGCAAGTGAAATGCAGCGCCAGGACTTTCAGGTGCCACTGATGATCGGTGGCGCCACCACGTCGAAGGCACACACCGCCGTGAAAATAGAACCGCGCTACAGCAATGATGCCGTGATCTATGTGCCCGATGCGTCGCGCAGTGTTTCCGTCGCCGCCGCACTGCTGGGCCGCGGCAAGGCCCAATTCATTGCCGAGCGTCGCGAGGAGTACGCCCAGGTGCGCGAGCGAGTGGCCAACCGCCAGCCACGCACCCGTCAACTGGGCTACGAAGAAGCCGTTGCGCGCGCGCAGCAGCTGGACTGGGATAACTACACCCCGCCTCGCCCCAGTTTCCTCGGCACCCGTGTGCTGGAAGACTTCCCGCTGGAGAAACTGGTCAACACTATCGACTGGACACCCTTCTTCATTTCCTGGGAACTGGCTGGCAAGTATCCACGCATACTCGAGGACGACGTTGTCGGCGAACAGGCTCGCTCGCTGTTTGCCGATGCGCAGCGCATGCTGGACAAGATCATCAGCGAGAAGCGCATAACCGCCAGCGCGACCCTGGGCTTCTGGCCCGCAAACCGCAACGGCAGTGACGACATTGACCTGTACACCGATGACAGCCGCAACGAGGTCGTGGCAACGCTGCATCACCTGCGCCAGCAAATGGACAAACCCAGCGGTGAGCCGAACCTGTGCCTTGCCGACTACGTGGCACCCCCTGGCGCCGCTGCGGACTACGTGGGCGCCTTCTGCGTCACCACGGGCCACGGTGTCGATGAGCTGTCCGAGCAATACCTGGCGGAGCATGACGACTACAACAGTATTCTGCTGAAGTCGCTCGCGGATCGCCTGGCAGAATCCTTCGCCGAGTACCTGCACCGCTGGGTGCGTACGGAGCTGTGGGGCTACGCTTCGGATGAATCACTGAGCAACGAGGAGTTGGTGCGCGAGCGCTACCGGGGTATTCGCCCGGCACCCGGTTACCCCGCCTGCCCCGATCACACGGAAAAGGCGACCCTGTTCCAGTTGCTGCAGGCGCCGGATACCTGTGGCGTCACACTGTCGGACAATTTTGCGATGTCACCCGCCTCCGCCGTCAGCGGCTTCTACTTCTCGCACCCGGATGCCCGCTACTTCGCGGTGGGTAAAATAGGCCGCGACCAGGTGGCTAGTGTGGCGCGGCGTAAAGGTATGACAGTCGACGAGGTGGAGCGCTGGCTGGCGCCCGTACTGGACTATTGATGATGTGCGCGAGCACGCTGAGCAAAATCGAGGAGTGTAACAATGTCCGAACCCGCTGAAACGCAGCAGGCTCAGAACGCAAAGGCTGAGGGCGATGTCGAACAGAAAGCGCCGCTGCGCCCCTGGCAGGTCATCAGCAGTGTGTTTGCGGCTGGCCTGGGCGTCCAGAGCAGCCGCAACCGTGAGCGGGATTTCAAGCAGGGTCGATTCGGGGTGTTCATCGCCGCAGGTCTGATCTTCACCCTGCTGTTTATCGTGACTGTGGTCGCTATCGTGAAAATAGTGATCAGCAGTGCCGCCTAGCCGGGCATGGCTCCCAGCCACAGGTACAGCCCGAACACCACGATGGTGATGATGGCGGTGGCGGCGATCGCATCGGCTGCCCCATCGCTCTGTTTGGTGGATCCTGACATAGGTTGTGCTCCTGCTGGTTCGTGGTTTCCGGTAACACCGGCTCTCAAGGGCCGCGATTATAGCAGGAAAGGCCCCACTGCCAACGCACCGCCGCGCCCAAGTGAGGTGCCCCCCGGCTCGCCGGGGTAACTGCAGCTCGCGTTCTAAACTTATAAACAATCAGCATAATTCAGCGCGGCGCTTTCTGGTAAGGTAGCGCCTCGCCAGATTTGCGGACAGGTGACAGGACCTTTCGATGTACATTTACGACCAGTACGACCAGCGCATCGTCGACGAGCGAGTCGCGCAATTCAGGGACCAGACCCGGCGCTACCTTGCCGGGGAACTGAGTGATGCAGAGTTCCTGCCGCTGCGCCTGCAGAACGGGCTCTACGTACAACGGCTGGCGCCCATGCTGCGTATCGCCGTGCCCTACGGCCTGCTAAGCAGCACGCAGGTGCGCAAGCTGGCACACATCACACGCCACTATGACAAGGGCTACGCGCATGTCAGCACCCGCCAGAACATCCAGCTGAACTGGCCGTTGCTGGAGGAAGTGCCCGACATTCTCGCTGAGCTCGCCGGCGTGCAGATGCACGCCATACAGACCAGCGGCAATTGTATTCGCAATACCACGACCGACCAGTTCGCGGGCGTAGCCGCCGACGAACGCGAAGATCCGCGCCCCTGGTGTGAAATCATTCGCCAGTGGTCGACCCTGCATCCCGAGTTCGCCTTTCTGCCGCGCAAGTTCAAGATTGCAGTCTGCGCCAGTGAGGAGGATCGAGCCGCAATTCACGCGCACGATATCGGCGTGGAATTGCTGCCCAATGCTGCAGGCGAGTTGGGTTTCAAGGTTCTGGTCGGTGGTGGTTTGGGCCGGACGCCGGTAATTGGTTCGGTGATCTGCGAGTGGCTGGAGAAGCGTCACCTGCTGACCTATCTCGAGGCCATACTCCGTGTCTACAACCAGCACGGTCGGCGCGACAACAAGTACAAGGCCCGCATCAAGATTCTGGTCAAGGCAATGGGGATCGACGCGTTTCGCGACGCGGTGGAGGCCGAATGGGCCCTGCTCAAGGACGGCCCCAGCACGCTCACCGAAAACGAGATCACCCGTGCCCAGTCGTTTTTTACCAGCCCGCCGTATGCCGCGCTGGATGGCAGGTCCTCGCAGGAGGCGTTGGCGGCACGGGCGGCAACAGACCCGATATTCGGCAACTGGCTGGCACGGAACACACGCGCACACCGGGTGCCCGGCTATCGGGCGGTCACCATATCCCTCAAGGCAACCGGCATTGCCCCCGGCGATGTTACCGACCGCCAGCTGGAACTGCTGGCCGACCTGGCAGATCGCTACAGTTTTGGCGAGCTGCGCACGACGCATCAGCAGAACATGGTGCTTGCTGATGTAGAAGAAGCCGCCTTGTATGAGCTGTGGCAGCACCTGCAGAAAGCGGGCCTGGCCACGGCCAACATCGGCTACATCACCGACCTCATCTGCTGTCCCGGCGGTGACTATTGCTCTCTGGCAAATGCCAAGTCGATTCCCGTGGCCGAGGCGATCCAGGCGCGCTTCGAGGATCTCGACTACCTGTATGACCTGGGGCCTGTCGAGCTCAACATCAGCGGCTGCATGAACGCCTGTGGCCATCACCACATCGGTCACATCGGCATTCTGGGTGTGGACAAGAAAGGTGCGGAGTTCTATCAGGTAAGCCTCGGTGGCAGTCAGTCCAAGGATGCCGCCATTGGCAAGATTCTCGGGCCCTCCTTCAGCCAGGAAGCGGTTCCCGATGTGGTGGAAAACCTGCTGGGCACCTTCGTCAGCCTGCGTGAAGGCGAGGAAACCTTCCTGCAAACCTACAACCGGGTCGGGATTGAACCCTTCAAGGAGCGCGTTTATGCCAAAGCTGATTAAGAACGACACCGTCAGCAGCGATAGCTGGCAGCGCGCCCTGCCCGACGGCGATCAGCTCTTCAAAGACCATTTCCCAACCCTGGCCCAATGGCAGGCGGCTACAGAAACACTGCCCACCGTACAGCTGCAGCCGGGTGACGAGGTTGCCACGCTTGTGGAGGCGCTGGATACGCTCGCTATCATTGCGGTGGATTTTCCGGTGTTTACCGATGGGCGCGGATTTTCCTACGCGCGTGAGTTGCGGCAGCGTGGCTATCGCGGCGAGCTGCGCGCGACCGGCGAGTTTATGCCCGACCAGGTACACTACCTGCGTCGCTGTGGTTTTGACGCGTTCCAGCCCGCAGACGCTTCTCGTCTCGAGGAATACCTGCGCCAGTTGCGCGTCTTCTCGGAACATTATCAGGCCAGCATCGACGAGCCCCTGCCCCTGTTCCGCCGCCGCGACAGCGAGAGCCAGCCCGCCTAGAGCATGCTCTCGGGTACCACAAGAGAAAGCGTACCCACGACAAATCGCTGCCACCAGGTGGTGCGCGGCTCCTGCGCCAGGGGTTCACTCCCTGGCGCTGCCGGGTCAAGCCAGCGCAAGTCTCCCTCCCCGTTCAGTGCCACGGCATAGGCACTGTGGCTGATCACCTGCTCGAAACCTGCGCGCATCTGCGCCGCCAGCTCGTTGTTGTCGATGATGATGCCCATCTCGGTGTTCAGCGCCACGGAGCGCGGATCGAGGTTGAAAGAGCCGACGAAAACATGCCGCGCATCCGCGCCCAGAGTCTTGGCATGCAGGCTTGCCGTAGAAGAGCCGGTCCAGCGCTTGTTCCGTTGCAGCTCCCCGGGCTCGGGCTTGAATTCGTAGAGCTCCACTCCGGCGCGCAGTAAATCCTTGCGATAGCGCATGTAACCCGCGTGCACCAGGCCAACATCGTTGGCGGCCAGGGAATTGGTGAGGATCCGCACCTGTATGCCGCGCTCTTCGAGGCCGGCAAGGAACGCCACCAGCGTGTCGCCGGGCACGAAGTACGGTGACACAATCAACACTTCGCGCGCCGCGTTCTGCAGCATGGGCAGCAGTTGCGGTGCAAGATGCGTCTCCGCGGTCACCTCCCGCTTGAGGGGTTTATCGGGATCATCGAAAATCACATTGGCGCTGCCCCAGGCGAATGTGAGTTGATCCAGCTGCATCTGCTCAAGCCAGCTAGACCCCTTGATGGCCTGTACATAGTCCGATGCGAACGCCGAGCGGGCAACGGCCTCGAACTGACTGCGCGCCGCGGACAGGCGCTCCACCGCGACATCGTCAGCGCGCGCGAAGGCCGCCATGGGCACCGCTGCATCGCTGTTCCAGTACTGGTCGAACATGGAAGACACCGCGTTCACAACCGGGCCCACAGCCAGCACGTCCAGGTCCGAGAACGCCGTGTGCGCGAGGCCGTTGAAATATTCATTGCCGATGTTGCGCCCGCCCACCACAGTCAGCAGGTTGTCTGCGGTCAGCGACTTGTTGTGCATGCGGTGGTTCAGGCGGCTGAGATCGGAGGCAAAACCCAGCCCACGATTGCCGCGATAGGCAAAAGGGTTGTACAGCCGAACCGAGATGTTCGGGTGGGTATCGAACTGGCTGAGGAAGGTATCTTTGCCGGCGGTATCCAGGTCATCCAGCAGCAGCCTGACCCGCACGCCTCGGTCAGCCGCCTGCAGCAGCTCATGGGCCAGCAGCTGGCCACTGGTGTCAGCGTGCCAGATATAATACTGCACATCGAGGCTGCTCTCGGCAGCCCGTATCAGCCCTACGCGGGCGACAAAAGCGCGCATGCCCTCGGCCAGTGGCACAAACCCGGAGAGCCCTGCCGCATCGGCGGGATACCACTGCTCCACACGCCGTGCCAGGGCCGTGTTTTCCGTATCGGTTATGACATGCGTTACGGGTTTGGCGTAATTGTCAGGGTTGGGCAGACCCGCACAGGCGGTGACCAGCGTCGCCATGACCAGCGGTGCCACTGACTGCCAGCGGGAGACACAGCCGCGCAATGGACGAGTTTGCGGCCAGCACAGGCGGTGGGACATCGAAGGGCGCTCCAGAGGCAAACGGGATGCCCCCGATTGTAGCGGCATGCCGGGGTTGTGCAAACGCGGCTTGCGCAGGACCATCGCCCATGCATGGGCCCCGAAGTAGCAGGCAACAGCTCAGGACAGGCGCTGCTGGAAATCCTCGTAATCGAACCGCCGCACGATCTCCAGTGCATCTGTCTCCGAATTCCACAGGGCTATGGCGGGCAGGCGGGTACCGTTGAAGGTAGAGGTTTTCACCATGGTGTAGTGCGCCATGTCCTTGAATACCACGCGCTGGCCGACCTGCAAGGGCTGCCGGAAGCTGTAGTCACCGATCACATCACCGGCAAGACAGGTAAGGCCGCCCAGGCGATAGGTGTGGGGTAATACCCCCGGCGCATCCGCATCCATGACCTCGGCGCGATAGGGCATCTCCAGCGTGTCGGGCATGTGGCAGGTCGCCGAGCAATCCAGAATCGCCTGGTCGAGCGCGTTCCACGTGAGGTCCAGTACTTCGCTGACCAGTACCCCACTGCCAATCGCCACCGCCTCACCGGGTTCCAGGTAGACCTGAACCTGATGGCGCGCCGCAAACTCGCGAATGCAGGCAATCAGTTCATCCACCTGGTAGTCCGGGCGCGTGATGTGGTGCCCACCCCCAAAGTTGACCCAATCCATGCGCGGCAGCAGGTCGCCAAACTTTTCCTCCACCGCTGCCAAGGTGCGGGCCAGTGGCGGGAAGTCGTGTTCGCACAGCGTGTGAAAGTGCAGACCACTGATACCCTCGAGGCTGTCGACATCCAGTTGCGAACGCAGGATGCCGAGTCGCGAACCTGGCGCACAAGGGTCATAGATGGGTATATCGCCCTCTGAGTGTTCGGGATTGATGCGCAGGCCGAAGCGCAGCTCGGGGCGACGCTGTTGAGCAGCCAGGCACAGCGGCCTGAAACGCCGCCATTGGCCACAGCTGTTGAACACCACGTGATGTGCAATTTCCAGAATCTGCTGCAGGTCAGCCTCGTGGTAGCCCGCGCCAAAAACATGCACTTCCCCGCCGTAGTGCTCGTGCCCGAGGCGCGCCTCATGCAGGCCACTGGCACAGCTGCCACTGAGATAGCGCGTGGTCAGTGCGCCCAGGCGCCAGCAGGAAAACGCTTTCAGCGCCGCCAGCACCTTGGCACCGCTGGCATCCGCCACGTGTCGCAGGATCCGCAGGTTGCGTTCAATGGCGACTTCGTCAACGACATAGCACGGGGACGGGAGCCGCGCGAGATCCAGCTTGCTGAAATCGGTGAACTGCAGAATCTGCATGCTACAGGTCCCGACCTTGCACCACGTCCAGCTGGAAGCCAGGGTCGAGCTCAACCACCTGCCAGGGCAGGCCGTACAGATTCATGTCGGACATGAAGGGGTCCGGGTCACGCTGCTCGACGTTCCAGACGCCCGGCTCACGCCAGTGCCCCTCGAGAATCATCTTCGCACCGATGACCGCAGGCACACCGGTGGTGTAGGAAATAGCCTGTGACTGCACCTCACGGTAGCAGGCTTCGTGGTCACAGATGTTGTACAGGTACATCACGCGTTCCTTGCCATCCTTGACGCCGCGCACGATGCAGCCGATGCAGGTCTTGCCCTTGGTACGGGGCCCGAGGGTGGAGGGGTCCGGCAGCAATGAGGCCAGAAACTGGATGGGAACAATCTGCTGTCCTTGGAACTCGACCGGCTGTATCCCCGTCATGCCGACATTTTCCAGAACTTCCAGGTGTTTCAGGTAGTTCTCCGAGAAGCTCATCCAGAACTGGGCCCGTTTCAAGCCCGGAAAATGCTTGCTCAGCGACTCCAGCTCTTCGTGGTACATGCGGTAGATGTTGTAGTTGCCCACCGCGTCCGGACACTCGAAACGCGCCTGCTTGGACATGGCCGGCGTGGTGACAAAACTCCCGTTCTCCCAGTGCCGGCACTCCGCGCTGACCTCGCGGATGTTGATTTCCGGGTTGAAATTCGTCGCGAAGGGATAGCCGTGATCACCGCCGTTGACGTCGATGATGTCGAGCTCGTGTATCTCGTCAAAGTAATGTTTGGCGAGATAGGCGGTGAAAATGTTGGTTGCACCGGGATCAAAGCCGCTGCCCAATATCGCCGTCAAGCCTGCCTCGCGGAAACGATCCTGATAGGCCCACTGCCAGTGATATTCGAACTTGGCCGTATCCGGCGGCTCGTAGTTTGCGGTATCGAGGTAGTGCACTCCTGCAGCAAGGCAGGCATCCATGATACTCAGGTCCTGGTAGGGAAGCGCGACATTGATCACCAGTTCAGGCTGCTCACGCTCCAATAGCGCGGTGAGTTCAGCGACATTGTCGGCATCCACCTGGGCCGTGCGAACAGGCCGTTCTATCTGTGCGGCAATGGCCTTGCACTTGGCCTCGGTGCGGCTGGCGAGCACGATGTCAGTAAAAACAGTCGGCAGCTGGGCGCACTTGTGGGCCACCACGGCGCCGACGCCACCCGCTCCAATAATAATGACTCTGGACATAACCCTGCTCCTGTATAGCTGAGTGGTTCAGTGATGCTCGAAATACGTGTAGCCCTGCAGGCTATCGCGGAAAGCCCGCAGGATCTCCTGGCGCTCGGCAACGGAGATACGCCCGCTGCGTACAGCACTTTCCGCCACTTGCCGGAACTGCTCCTGCATGTGCTTCGGCTCGTATTCCACATAGCTGAGCACATCGGAAATGCTGTCGCCGTGAAACTCGCGTGCAAAGTCGAAGCTGCCATCGGGGTTGATGGTGACATTCACGACGTTGGTATCACCAAAGAGATTGTGCAGATCGCCAAGGGTTTCCTGGTAGGCGCCCACCAGGAACACACCCAGGATATAGTCCTCATTTTCACGCAGCGCGTGCAACGGCAGCGTTTTCGAGGTTCCCGCCGGCAGCGAGAAGTTATCGATCTTGCCGTCGCAATCGCAGGTCAGGTCCGCCAGCATGGCCTGGCGGTTGGGTAACTCCTGCAGGCGGTGCAAGGGCATGATCGGGAACAACTGGTCGATCGCCCAGATATCCGGCAGCGATTGAAAAAGGCTGAAATTCCCGTAGTAAATGTCGGAGAGAACCTCGCTGAGGTTTTCCAGCTCGGGCGGCACGCGAGCCACACCGGGTAGAATCTGCGCGATACGCTGCAGCACCGCAAGGCAGATATCCTCCGCCATGGCGCGTTCGCGCAGGCTGGCCTGGCCGTGGTTGAACATGTCGCGCACATCATCACGGTAGAACAGGGCGTCGTTGTAACACTCCTGGAAGTTGGCCTCCCCCACCACGCGCAGTACTTCCTGAATGTGCTTCAGAGGTTCCACACAATCATCATCGATAGCCGCCGGCAGATCCAGCGGCTCACAGCTGCGCACGTCGAGCACGTTGAACAGCAACAGCGAGGAATAGGCAACGGTGGCACGCCCGGATTCGGAAATGATTACCGGGTGGGCAATATCCAACGGGTCGAAGGTTTCGCGGATGCTCTCCACGATATTGACGCAATACTCCTCCAGCTGATAATTCATGCTGTGGGTGCTGTTGGTACGGGCGCCCTCGTAGTCCACGGCAAGACCGCCACCAAGGTCCAGGTAGCCCATGGCCGCGCCCTCTTCCACCAGCCCGGCGTAGTACCGGCACGCTTCGAGCACACCGTTGCGCACGTTGCGGATATTGGGCACCTGGGAGCCGAGGTGGCAATGCAGCATCTGCAGGCAGTGCAACATGTCGGCGGCGCGCAGCTCATCCACCACTGCAATGAGTGCCGCAGTCGAGAGGCCAAAAATTGAACGGTCGCCGCTGTCCTGGCTCCAGTGGCCATCCACCTTGACGGAGCTCTTCATGCGCACGCCAATCAGGGGTTCCACGCCCAATACCCTGCTGCGCTCGATAATCATGCGCAGCTCACTGAGGGACTCCAGTACGAAGAAGCAGGGATACCCCATGCGACGGGCGTACAGGCCCAGGTCGATAAACTCGGAATCCTTGTAGCCGTTGCACACCACAAGGCTCTCGGTGTCGCGCAACTGGCTCAGCGCAATAGTCAGCTCGGCTTTGCTACCAGCTTCAAAGCCGTGATGATAGCGGCTGCCATAGTTGGCGATCTCCTCTATCACGTGACACTGCTGGTTCACCTTGATGGGAAACACACCGCGATAGACGTTGTTGTAGCCACCGCTACTGATGGCATCGGCAAACGCCTCGTTGAGCACCTTGATACGGTGGTCCAGCACATTGCGGATACGCAGTACGGCGGGCATTTCGAGGCTGCGAGCACGCATGCCTGCGACGATATCCATCAGCGAAACCGTTGTTTCACCTTCGCCGGTGTTGACGGTGACCTGGGCGTCGCCGCTGTCGGCAATGCTGTAATAGCCCGCACCCCAGGCGTTGATGCCATAGAGTTCTGCGCTATCCGCTGCACTCCAATCCTGCGTGGGCTGTGCTGAATCAGTCATAGTCCTCCTGGGCTCCTGTCAGTGTGCACACAGAGGCGGGAGGACCTCAGGTGCAACGATTGCTCGTCAACGGCATGGCGTACAAGGGTAGTTGAAACGGCGCCGATTCTAAGGCGCTGTAGAGCAAACGCAAGGAGAATTTGGCGCCAGCCTATGAAGCTACAGCCTAACAGGCAAAGGCAGTGTTTTGGTAGTTTTCAACCTGCCATGCAGCTAGCCGTGACAGCTGACGCCGACACACACTATATTGACGCGTATCGAGGAACCTGTTGATCATGCCGTTACCCGCCAAAATTACATCCGAAAAAGCCCAAGCCGAGAGCGCGCTGCAGATAGAAGCCGCGCGCCCGGATGACCTCGAGGGGCTTCTGGAGATCGAAAGCCGCTGTTTTCGCACGGACCGGCTTTCCCGGCGCAGCTTCAAACGCTGGCTGCGTCGCACGGATTGCGTGTTTCTCGTGGCCCGCGATAGCGACGGGCTGGCGGGCTATTGCCTGGTGATATTGCGTCAAGGCACCCGCCTCGCGCGGCTATATTCGCTCGCAGTCGCCCCTGATCGTCAGGGACGAGGCGTAGCGCGCCAACTGTTGCAGCAAGCTGAAATTGATGCCCGCGCCACCGGTGCGCTCTACTTACGCCTGGAAGTCGCCGCCAGCAACACCGCCGCTATCGCGCTCTATGAGCACATGGGGTACGCACAGTTCGGACGCTATGACGATTACTACGAAGACCACAGCGATGCCCTGCGCATGGAGAAATGTGTGCGCGCCTACCAACCCGAGAGTGGCCCGCGCACATTACCCTGGCTGGCGCAGACAACCCCCTTCACCTGTGGGCCCGCAGCCCTGATGATGGCCATGGCAGGCCTGGATGAAACATACCTCCCGTCACCCTTGGAGGAAATCGAGATCTGGCGCGAGGCCACCACCATCTTTATGACCTCCGGTCATGGCGGTTGTCACCCACTGGGGCTGGCGCTGGCTGCTGACGCTCGCGGTTTCCACGCCGAGGTCTGGGTCAACGCACCCGGCCCACTGTTCGTTGAAGGCGTCCGTGACGAGAACAAAAAACGCGTGATAGGCCTGGTTCACGATGGTTTTGTCAGCCAGTGTGCCGCACGCGGCATAACGGTTCACTACCAGGATCTGGATCAGGAGCGGCTGCTGGCCATGTTCAACGCCGGCGCCAATATCCTTATCCTCATTTCCACCTACCGTCTGGACAGCAAAAAGGCGCCGCACTGGGTAGCGCTGTCCGGCTACGACGAAGCCTGCTTCTATGTCCACGACCCCGAGCTCGACGACTTGGGCACGCCCGCTGGCAGCCGGGACGACAACAAGGCCCCACTCGACTGCCAGTATTTACCCATTGCGCGGGAAGAATTCGCCGCCATGAGCCGCTTTGGTGGCAACCGCCTGCGCGCGGTGGTCGCAATCAGGCCACGCGGAACCGCCTGATATGAGTGCAGATCCACACTACCTCGCACTGGTGAGAACGCTGTCTGACCGCATCGTTGAGGCCCAACGGCCAATTCGCATTCTCGATGCCATCAAGTGGAACGGCACTGTGCGGCGCCAGTTTTTTGCCAGCGGCTGTCGCGAACTCCCCCGGGTGGATGCGGCGTTCTACCAGCAGCACAACCCACTGGACTTCGACCCCGGCGCGAAACGCGCTGAGTTCCAGGAAATCGAACGCGATATCGCGCGCAAACTGGGCCAGCTCAACCCACTGGCGCAAATCATGCGCCGGATGTGTCGCGAGTATCGCAGTGTGGTGCAGATGCTGGAGTTCCGGGGACAGGCCGAATTCGGCCAGATATCCGAGGACCTCTACGGCTCCTCCTCCGATGTCTTCCACGCCGGTGACCCTACGCTGGCCGACCTAGGCACCGCCATGGAAGCCACCCTGATCAACCTGCTGCAAAACACCTCCATGCAGGAGGCGCCCAAGACAATTCCAGCGGCAGAGGCCGTGGCAATGCTCAACGAGCGCCTGCTGCAGGCATTTCCAGATGCCGGAATCCGTGTGCTGCTCAACGACCAGATGACGGCGGATGCCGCGGCGGGTTCGGATTACCTGAAAATCCGCAGCGATGCCGTATTCAACGCGCTGGATATCGACGTCCTGGAAGTGCATGAAGGCTGGGTACATCTGGGCACTACGCTGAACGGCACGGCGCAGCCCGCCTGCACCTTCCTCAGCAAAGGCACCCCGTCAGCCACCACTACGCAGGAGGGGCTCGCGGTCCTGACCGAAATACTCACCCTGCGCTCCAGCCCATCGCGGCTGTACAGGCTGATAAATCGCGTTCGCGCGGTCACACTGGCCGAGAACGGCGCAAACTTCCTGGAGGTATTCAACTACCTGCAGGACCACAACATGAGCGCCGACGACAGCTACAGCATCGCCGTGCGGGTGTTTCGCGGCAGTACGCCGGAGGGCCGGCCGTACACCAAGGACCTCGCCTACATGCGCGGTTTCGTGCAGACCTACAATTTTCTCCGCCTGGCCATGAGCACCGGCAAGCTGGACACGCTGCCGGTGCTCTTCTGCGGCAAGATTCTGCTGGAGGACATCAAGGACTGGCGCCTGCTTATTGACGAAGGCGTGGTCAGCGCACCGCGTTTCCTGCCGCCCCACTTCGCCGATTTGACCGGGCTTGCTACCTGGATGAGCTTTTCGCGCTTTATCGCCTCACTGAACTTCGACCAGCTGCAGGCGGATTACGGCACGTTGCTGTAACCGGGGTCGCACAGCGCCAAGCCGCATTCCAGTAAAGTCACCTTCGCTCGTTTGCGCTCGGCCCGGCTACCACTACTGCGCCTGCGGCCCGCGACGCAACAGCTGCCGCAGGTGTGCAAGTTGCTGACGATGTGCCGCGGGCTCCCCGGAGCCCTGGCTGTACTCGAGCTGGTCAAACACCGCGGTAACCTGATGTGCCCACTCCTGCAGCGCGGGCGCCTCCAGTGCAATGCGCCGCCCGAAACTGCCAGGCGCTTCCCCGGGCCGGCGTGTCACGCCGCGTTTGTGCATCTGCTCACAGAAGTCGAGGTATAGCGCCTGTTCGGGTGGCAGGGCCGGAGGTCGGCGGCGGCGCAGCAACAGCCAGGCCACGGGCAGCAGAACAAGGGCACCGCTGGCCAACACAACACCGGCAAACACGGGCGTGCGGATGCTGCCGAACAGGTTCTGCAGCAAACGGTACTGCTCCTCGCCATCAAAACCCACCACCCAACTCTGCCATTGGTAGGTGAGCGCATCGTAGCGCAGGCGCAGCATATTCACCCAGTTTACGCCGCGATAGCGCAGGGGTGACAGCGGGGAGTTGGCGAGAAAGCTGCCCTCGCCGGCAACCGCCTCTTCCAGGCCAAGTTCGATACGGTCGGGAGACACCGCCGCCGTCGGATCGATACGAACCCAGCCTTGGCCCTGGAGCCAGACTTCCGCCCAGGCATGCGCGTCGAACTGGTGCACGATCACCGTGCGGTTCACCGGGTTGACCTCGCCGCCCTGATATCCGGCCACCACCCGCGCAGGCACGCCGGCAGCGCGCATCATGACCACGAAGGCATAGGCGTAGTGTTCACAGAAGCCGCGCCGGGTCTGCAGCAGGAATTGATCCATGGGATCCTGGGTGTCAAGCAGCGGTGGTTGGAGGGTGTAGACGAAAGGCTCCTCGCGGAAATAGCGCAGCACAGCGTCGACAAACCCCGCATCGTCTTGCGCCGCGCGACGCAGACGCTGTGCCAGCTCGCGGGTGGCGGGGTTGTGCTGCGCTGGCAGGGTCAACTCCGTCTGCCGGCGCCAGGCGGACAGCTCCAGTTCAAGTGGGGTGGCCGGCCAGCTGCGCACCTTGTACTGCATCTGCTCCTCGATTTCGACCGGGGAGTACAGGCGGAAGTCGGAGGTACGCAGAATGCCACGCTGTTCCGGCTCTGCATAGCGCAGGCTGTACAGCCAGTTTTGCTGCGTGGGCAGCATGAGCACACTATAGGACAGCGGGTTGCCCTCACGGGTCACCGCGGGTTGACGCAATTCGCCGGCCGGCAGCTCGTTGTACCGCAGGCTGCGCCAGGCACCCTCGTCGAGGACACTGAATACCAGGCCCCGCCAGTACAGTCCGGATCTGGGTGGAATATCGCCCTCGAACTGTACCCGGAACGCCACCTCACCCGACTGGCTGAGGGTGGAAATATCGCCGGGTTTCATGAAGTCGCTGACGCCGGTTTTCGCCGCGTGACTCTTCACTGGCACCGTCCACAGCGGCCCGATGCGCGGAAACAGAAAGAACAGCACAAGCATCAATGGAAACGCCTGCGCCAGCATCAGGGCCGGCAGACGCACGCTGCCCAGACGGAAGCGATCTTCCCGCGGCCGGTGCAGGGCCACCAGCCCCGTGGTCACAAGTACCAGCGTGAACAGGGCGTACAGGACCAACAACAGGTCCTGACTGAACAGAAAGCCGATGACACAAATGAAGTACCCCAGAAACAGCAGCACATAGGCGTCCTTGGGTTTCACCAATTCGAGCAATTTGAAGGAAAATGCAATGAGCAACAGCGCAACCGTTGGCTCCAGACCCAGCAGGTTGCCGTAACTCAGGTAGATAGCCACAAACCCGGCAACCGCCAACAACGCCCGCAGTGCCCGCCCGGGGAATGACGCGCGCCCCTGGAAAACCAGTATTCGCCATACCGCCGTGGCCAGGTAAACCAGCACCAACCAGAGCGGCAACCGCGTCAGGTGCGGCGCCAACAGCGCAAACTGACTGATGATAATCCACACCAGTGCATTGCGCGGTATCAGAGTCCCGGCGGCCAATGTCTGGCTCATTTGCCCCAGCCTCCGGCAAGCTGGAACACGGCGAGGGCGGCGAGCACCCTGGACTGGTGGGCTTCACCCGAGTCGGGGGCTATCTCGACGCCCGGGAGGCGCAGCCCATAATCCTCAGCCCGACGTTCCAATGCCAGCACCCAGTAGCACAGGTAGGACAGGCGATGTTCGCCGGAAGCATCGGCAAAAGCCTCCCAATCCAGCCAGGCACTGTGACTGGCATAGGAACCGTACACCTTGCTTTGTGGCGGGTGTCCTCGCGCCACACCTTTCCAGTGCACCTGCCGCAGCGCATCGCCCTGTCGATAGCTGCGGAAACCGTGGAAATCATCGCTGCCTGCAGTTTCCACGGCGGTACCCTCCGGACGTTCGCTGGCGACCCCCGGCGGTGCCGAGGTGATCAGGGGTCGAGGGTAAACCAGGGCCTGCAGATCCAGGTCAAGCCAGGTCCAGCAGCGCAGCAAACCCAGTGGATAGCGGCTTTCCAGTAACAGGCGCCCCGGATTGAACCAGCCTCTGGCCCCGACGGGAACATACAGCGTCACTTCGCAGCTGTCCCGATCCACCAGGCTGACGACGCTGTCGCTTCCCTGTGGCCAGCTGAGCCGCAGGGCGTAGTGTGTTGCTTTGCCAGCACGCTGCACCCGCACACGGAATTGACTGCGTTGCCCGGGGAATACAGGCGAGGCCGAGAGCGCATGTAGCGTCAACCCAGCCAGGTTGGCGTAGGTGTGCAGTGTGGAGATAACGAACAGCGTGGCGAGCAGGAAGGCGACTGCATAGGCCATATTGTTCTGATAGTTGATGGCTGTGAGTAGAATGAGCAGCAACAGCACCGCAAAAAACAGCCCCGGCAGAGAGGGAAAAATGAAGATGCGGCGCTGGTCCAACGTGACTGAGCGTGCAGGTGGAATGCGCCGCGCCAGCCAGCGCCCGAAATGCCTGCGCAACCCATTACCCTCCCCGTTTGCCTGCCTGTCGTCTGCCATGTCCGGATTCAGGACCGGATCACATCCACACTGCGCTGCATCAGATCCACCAGCGCATGTCCATCACCGGCGTAGTCACCGCTGGGCACCAGGCGGTGCGCAGCCACAGCAGCCAGCACCGCCTGCAAATCCTCAGGCACGATATGCTGACGGCGGTTCATGAACGCCCAGGTGCGGGCACAGTCGAGCAATGCCAGAGCTCCGCGTGGCGATAGCCCCACAGCAAACTCGGCGCGTTCGCGGGTAAACGCCACCAGCCGCTGCAGGTAGTCCAGTACGCTGTCCGCCACATGCACCTGGCGCGTTGCAGCGCGGCAGGACTCCAGCTCCTCTGGCGCCAGGCAGCGCTGCAGGGTGGCCTCGGGGTTCTCACCGGCTGCGGTGTTGAGCAGCATCTGCCGCTCGGCCTGTGGGTCGGGATACCCGAGATGCAAACGCATCAGGAAGCGGTCCAGCTGGCTTTCCGGCAGCGGATAGGTTCCCGACTGGTGGATCGGGTTCTGTGTGGCGATAACAAAAAACGGGCGGGGCAGACGGCGGGTCTCCCCTTCGATGGTTACCTGCCCTTCAGCCATGGCTTCCAGCAGCGCGCTCTGTGTGCGCGGCGTCGTGCGGTTGATTTCGTCTGCCAGCAGAACCTGAGTGAACACCGGGCCGGGGTGAAAGGTGAAGCTGCCATCGTTGCGGTTGTACACAGAGACACCGAGGATATCCGCGGGCAGCAGATCGCTGGTGAACTGTACGCGTTTATAGGAGAGGCCAAGCACAACCGCGAGTGCATGTGACAGGGTGGTTTTGCCCATCCCGGGCAAGTCCTCTATCAGCAGATGCCCGCGCGACAGCAGGCAGCACAGCGCGAGTCTGATTTGCGCTTCTTTGCCCAACAGTGCCGTGCCAACCTCCGCCACGGCACTGTCAATCGCGCCTACTATATCCATGCTGTTGCTCCTGGCCTTGTTCAATGCTCTGGCAAGGTGTTACGCAGGATAATCGGCTTCAGCCCGCCGCGCTCAAGCCGCGCTGTAAATCCCTGCGCAGGTCTGCCACATCCTCGAGCCCAACGGCCACCCGAATCAGCCCGTCGCTGATGCCCGCGTCAGCACGCTGCTGTGCGCTGAGGCGCCCGTGAGTCGTAGTTGCCGGGTGTACGATGGTGGATTTGGCATCCCCGAGGTTCGCGGTCAGGGAAAGGATTTGCGTGGCATCAATACAACGCCACGCGGCCGCCTGACCGCCGCGCACCTCAAAGGACAACACGCCACCAAACGCCGTCTGCTGGCTGGCAGCGAGTGCGTGTCCAGGGTGTTCCGGCAAGCCCGCATAGTACACCCGCTGGACCTGCGGCTGCTGTTGTAACCACAGGGCCAGTTCCAGCGCCGCGCGCGAGTGTGCCTCCATACGCAGGCGCAACGTCTCCAGCCCTTTCAGGAAAACCCAGGCGTTGAACGCGCTCATGGTCGGCCCGCAGGTGCGCAGGAATACCACCACCTCGTCCATCAGGGCCTGCGAGCCCACCACCGCCCCACCCACGCAGCGACCCTGCCCATCGAGATACTTGGTCGCCGAATGAATGACGATATCCGCTCCCAGCGCGAGGGGGCGCTGCAGCGCCGGTGTACAGAAACAGTTATCCACAACCAGCAGCGCACCCTGCGCATGAGCGAGGTCTGCCAGGGCACGGATATCGGCGACCTCGCACAGGGGGTTGGAGGGCGTCTCGAGATACAACAGGCGCGTTTCCGGGCGCAGCGCGGCACGCCATTCATCGGTCGCGAGCAAGGGTACGAAATCCACACTCACCCCGAAACGTGTCATGTAGCGCGCAAAGAGGTTGGTTGTAGTGCCGAAGACATCCCGCGAGCAGATAACATGGTCGCCCGCCTTCAGCAGCGCCATGCAGGTGCTGAGAATGGCCGCCATGCCAGAGGCCGTGCCCACGGCGGCCTCACCGCCTTCCAGGGCCGCCAGGCGCTCTTCAAAGCTGCGCACTGTGGGGTTGGTATACCGGGAATAGACGTTGCCCGGTGCTTCACCGGCAAAGCGCGCCGCCGCGTCCGCCGCAGAATTGAAGACGTAGCTGGAAGTGGCGAAAATGGGCTCGGAGTGCTCACCCTCAGCCGTGCGGTGAATACCGGCTCGGATGGCCAGTGTGTCCAGTCCGGCGCCTGCCAGCGGGTCGTTGGAATCGTTCATGCTGCCTCAGCTGACGTCATTGTGAATGCCCACCACTGTACCCTCGGCGAGCACCCGGGCACGGCTACGGCTCTGGGCATCGTCGTTGCGCAGTGCCTCGATACGTTCAAGATAGGCCTGGTCCACATCCCCGGTGGGATAATCGCCATTGAACACCGAACAATCAAAGCCCATTGTGCCCTTGTTGCCTTCACGGGAGCAGTTCACCAGATCCTCGAGATCCTGATACACCAGCCAGTCGGC
Organism: Haliea salexigens DSM 19537; assembly: GCF_000423125.1. GTDB lineage: Bacteria > Pseudomonadota > Gammaproteobacteria > Pseudomonadales > Halieaceae > Haliea > Haliea salexigens. The sequence goes on along the minus strand of NZ_AUHJ01000005.1, from coordinate 76,965 downwards.
GCCGATGAGCGTACACACTTCGTCGACAGTGCGTCCGTGGGCAATCAGCTCCGTGGCCGACGGCATATCGATGCCGTAGACATTCGGATAGCGTACCGGCGGTGCCGCAGAGGCGAAGTAGACCTTGGCGGCCCCTGCGTCGCGGGCCATCTGGATGATCTGGCGACAAGTGGTGCCGCGCACAATGGAGTCGTCCACCAGCATGACGTTCTTGCCTTCGAATTCCAGTGGCACCGGATTGAGCTTCTGGCGCACCGACTTCTTGCGCTCGCTTTGCCCTGGCATGATGAACGTGCGCCCGATATAGCGGTTCTTCATGAAGCCTTCGCGAAACTTGATTCCCAGCTCAGAGGCCAGCGACTGGCCGGCAATGCGGCTGGTATCGGGAATCGGGATCACCACGTCAATGTCGTGCTCGGGCCGCTCGCGCAGCACCTTCCGTGCCAGCGCCTCGCCCTGGCGCATGCGGGTCTTGTACACCGAAATGCCATCCATGAGCGAATCCGGACGTGCAAAATACACATGCTCGAATATGCAGGGACGCAGCTCCGGGTTCTGCGCACACTGGCGCCGGTGCATGGCACCGCGGCTGTCGATAAAAACCGCTTCTCCCGGCGCCACATCACCCAGCATACTGAAACCCAGCACATCCAGGGCGACACTTTCGGAAGCCAGCATATACTCGTCCCCCGCGTCGGTTTTACGCACGCCGATCACCAGCGGACGAATACCCAGCGGGTCGCGAAACCCGACCACGCCGTAGTCGACAATCAAGGCCACCGCCGCGTAACCACCGCGGCAACGGCGATGCACGGCCATGACCGCCTGAAATACATCGTCGGCTGTCGGGCTGAGCTTGCCCAGAGTCTGCAATTCGTGCGCGAACACGTTCAACAGGACTTCCGAGTCGGAATCCGTGTTCAGGTGGCGCAGGTCGTCCTGGAACAGCTCGCGTGTGAGCTGTTCCGAATTGGTCAGATTGCCGTTGTGCGCCAGCGCGATGCCGTAGGGCGAGTTGACATAGAACGGCTGTGCGAGCGCCGTGCCTGAGCTGCCCGCCGTGGGGTAGCGCACATGGCCGATCCCCATGGGACCCTTGAGTCGCTGCATGTGATCCTGTCGGAACACATCGCGCACGAGGCCCTCGCTCTTGCGTTGTGTAAAGCGCCCGCCGTAACAGGTCATTATGCCGGCGGCATCCTGTCCCCGGTGCTGTAACACCGTCAGAGCATCATAGATATCGGGCGCAACATTACCCTTGCCAACCAGTCCTACCAGCCCACACATACTGCGTATTCCTCTTTGTCAGACACTGACCGCCGGCAGCCGCCCGGCGTTGAACTCGCCGAGTCGCTGCATGGACCAGTCCAGCAGCGCATCGACCTGCGGCATCAAATAGGCCTGATGCAGCCACATCTGGTCGCGCGGTGGCAGCAACTCGCGCACGAGAAACACCAGTACCAGCACGATGATCACGCCGCGGGCAAAGCCAAAAATGGTACCCAGCAGACGGTCGAGTGTTCCCAATCCCGTCACCCTCACCAACTGGGCCATCAGCAGGCCGATCAGCCCTGTACACAGTAGAACGCCGACCAGGATCAACAGCCACGCCGCAATGTAGCGTGCCGTGAGGTTGCTGATGAGGCCGGTGAGGCGTGAAGCCAGATCGCCGGCAAACACATAGGCGAGGACAAATGCTGCTATCCAGCCCGCCAGAGAGAGCGCTTCCCGGGTAAAACCGCGCAGCAAACTGAGCAGCGTGGACAGTGTCACAATTGCGACGATCGCCCAATCCACCCAGGTCAACGCATCAATATTCAGCACAGTGCCGCCTGCCATTGCCGAGCTCGCGGGGCCGGCAGTCTACCAGCTTGGCGCGCAACACCAAAGCTTACCGGGCCCTCCATCAGGGTAAATACCGCCGCACCAAAGACTTGACGCCAAACTCGGTGTCCACCTCCGGGCGCAGGGCGTCGAGCCGGGCGCGTTCGAATTTGGGGCCGACATTGACCCGATACATCGTGCGACCGCCCACACTGACCGGGTCGACCCAGGCTTTTTCACCCATCGCTTCCAGGCGCTGCCGCAGGGCCTCCGCCTTGTCCTGGCTGCTCACACTGGCCACCTGCAGCATCCAGGCGATGGGTACGCCCTGGGCATCCAGTGCGGGCTGCTCCGGGGCCTCCTGCCGCGTCTCTCCCGGCTCAGGCGGCGGTGCTCGCCCTGCAGCGGCTTCCTCGCTGGCGGCCTCGCGCGCTTCCTCAACGCCGCTGCTCTCCGTCGCCAGCGTGGCAGCCACGGTAGGGGGCTCCGACCAGCCCAGATCATCATCTACGAGCGGCTCGCTATCCTCCGGCGCGTCGAGGGGCGCATCCGGCGAGCCGCGCATGCCGCTGGTATCCGGTGCGGCAATCGGCGTGGTATCCACGTCCGGCCGCGGAGGAATGCGCAAGTTCTCGATGTTGCCGTCGGACTGTGGCTCGACAAAAATGATCGGCCAGAAAATCACCCCGAGCGCGACCAGTATGAGCGCACCGACGAGGCGTTGCTTGAGAATATCGTTCACTGCTTACGCCTTTTCCTGTTCCCGCGACAGCCAGGTGAGAGCCGCCGCAACTGTGTGAAAGGAGCCGAACACCAGCAGCCGGTCGCCGGGGGCTGCTACGCTGCGAGCGCGTGCCAGCGCCTGACGCAGGTTGCGACTGACACTGATCATGCTCACCCCCACATCCCGCAATTGCGCTGCAATCGCAGCGGCGGATGCGGCACGCGCATTACCCGGTTGATCGGCCAGGAACCAGGCATCAACGTGGCGCTTGATGAGTTCCAGCATAGTCGCGATATCCTTGTCGGCCATGGCATAAAATACCGCAATCGTCTTCTGTTCGCAGGGTTCTGCCTCAAGGAAGTCAACCAGCCTGGCCACTGCCGCAGGGTTGTGCGCCACATCGAGCAGCACGCGTACACCGCCCACCGTGACTTGCTGGCGCCGCCCCGGCAGTTGCAGTGCAGGTAACACCTCAAGGAGCTCCGTATCAGAAGCCGATATGGCCAGGCATTCGAGTGCCTGCAGCGCTGCACACAGGTTCTCTGCGAGCAGCGCCGGGTTATGTATTACCGGCAGACGGCGCTGCTCACCGCCGGCGCTGGCCAACCATCCTGCCCAGCCCCCCGCGGCAGACTCTACGCCGAATGCCTGCCCCAGCCAATGCGCCCGCGCACCGCTCTCCTCCACCGCAGCGGTCAACCCGGCCGGCGGCGCACTGCAGGCGATAACGGCGGGAATTGCCGGGCGCAGGATGCCGGCTTTCTCGCGCGCGATCGCGTCCAGGCTGTCGCCCAGCCAATCCTGATGATCCAGGGCAATACTCGTGATCACCGCCACGCTGGGATCAATTATGTTGACCGCGTCCAGACGCCCACCCAGGCCCACCTCCAGCACCACGACATCCACATCGCGCTGCTTGAACAGGTAAAGTCCGGCGAGTGTGGCAAACTCGAAATAGGTCAGGGAAACGTTGCCCCTGGCGGCATCAATCGCCTCGAACGCGGCGACGATATCCGTATCGTCCACGTTCCGCGAGCCTATCCGTATCCGCTCGTTGAAGCGCAGCAAATGGGGCGACGTGTAAACCCCGACGCAGAGCCCTTTGTGCGTCAAGAGCGCCTCCAGCGCCCCCACGACGGAGCCCTTGCCATTGGTTCCCGCGACCGTGATCACCGGTGCGGATGGCGCCAACAGCTGCAAATGGGCTGCGACCGACGCAACCCTGTCCAGGCCCAACTCGATTTCCCGGGGGTGCAGCGCTTCCAGACGCGCCAGCCAGTCGGCCAGCGAAGGCTCAGTCATCCGTGAGATCGATACTCTCGACCGAGCCCGAGGCGTCCGCGCTGCTGGCATCGTCTTCGGTGTCCTCGGGCACCACCGGCACCTGCCCGGTGAACTTGCCGAGCAATCGCGCCAGGGTGTCGCGCATGTCGTTGCGGTGCACGATCATGTCGATGGCGCCGTGCGCGAGCAGAAACTCGCTGCGCTGGAAGCCTTTCGGCAGCTTTTGACGAATCGTCTGCTCGATGATATTGGGGCCGGCGAACCCGGCGCGCGCGTCCGGCTCGGCGACATTGATATCGCCCAACAGGGCCAGTGAAGCGGATACGCCACCATAGATGGGGTCGGTCATCACAGAGACATAGGGGATACCGGCTACTTTCATGCGCTCAATCACCGCGCTGGTTTTCGCCATCTGCATCAGCGAGATGAGCGCTTCCTGCATACGCGCACCGCCCGAGGCCGAGAAGCACACCAGGGGCATACCCTCGCTGAGCGCGAGCTGGGCCGCTCGCGTGAATTTTTCGCCGACGGCATACCCCATGGAGCCACCGTGAAACGCAAATTCGAAGGCGACGGTCACCACTGGCATACCCTGCAGGGTGCCGCGCATGGCGATCAAGGCGTCCTTCTCCCCGGTCGCTTTCTGTGCGGCCGAGAGGCGATCGCGATAGCGTTTCTTGTCACGGAATTTCAGACGGTCAACAGGCTCGATATCCGTGAGGATTTCCTCGCGACCATCGCGGTCAAGGAAAATATCCAGGCGACGGCGAGCGCCGATACGCATGTGATGATCACACTTGGGACAGACGTCATCATTGCGCTCAACGTCGGGCCGATACAGCACGGCATCGCACTTGACGCACTTTTTCCACAATCCTTCGGGTACGCTGGAGCGGCGAGCGCCCTCTTCCTTGCGCACTCCGGAAGGCAGTATCTTGTCAATCCAGCTCATGGCATCCCCCGTTGTGGTGACACCATTATAGCCGCCGGCAGCACCGTCTAGGAAGCGATGCTGTCCAATCCGCTGCGGATGCTCGCCACCAGCTCCGCCGCCACGCGCAGCAGATCTTCCTGACTGGCACCCTCGGCGGCGGCCTGCGCGATGACATCGACCAGCGCACTGCCCACCACCACGCCATCTGCGGTGGCGCCCACACGACAGGCGGACTCGGCATCCTTGATGCCGAAGCCGACGGCCAGTGGCAGCGTGGTGGCTTCGCGGATATGTGCGAGATGCCGCGCCACGTCGTCTGCATCCAGGTTACCGGCGCCGGTAACCCCTTTCAGGGCAACATAATAAATGAAACCACTGGCCTGATTGACGATGGACTCGATACGCGCTTTCGGCGTGGTGGGCGCAATCAGGAAAATATTATCCATGCCCACGCGGTGCAGCTCGGCGTTGACACCGGCCACTTCCTCCGGTGGGATATCCACGGTCAACAGGCCATCGAGGCCAACCGCGGCTGCCTGATCGGCGAAGCGCGCGTAACCCATGTGTTCAACCGGATTGGCATAACCCATCAGGAGCACCGGGGTTTCGGTATCCTGTTCGCGAAACGTGGCCACCATGGCCAGCGCATCGCGCAGGCGGGCACCGCTGGCCAGTGCGCGCTCGTGGGCTTTCTGGATAACCGGTCCCTCGGACATGGGGTCGGAAAAAGGCACCCCCAGCTCAATGATATCGGCACCCGCAGCAACCAGGGCATGCATCAGCGGTACGGTGCTGGCGAGGTTGGGATCCCCCGCGACGATATAGGGCACCAGGGCCTTGCGGCCCTGGGCGGCGAGCTGCTGGAAGCGCCCGGCTATCTTGCTCACTAGCTGTTCTCCTCGTGCATCTGCAATTCAGAAGTCGATGCCGTCGATATCGGCAACGGTGTGTATATCCTTGTCGCCACGGCCTGACAGGTTGACGATGATAGTCTGCTCGGGCGTCATGGTGGCCGCGAGCCTGCCGGCGTAGGCCAGCGCATGCGCGCTTTCGAGTGCAGGCATAATGCCCTCGGTGCGCGTCAGATCGTGAAACGCCGCCAGTGCCTCGGCATCATCAGCCGTGACATAGTTCACCCGGCCAATGTCTTTCAACCATGAATGCTCTGGGCCGACACCCGGGTAATCGAGGCCGGCTGATACGGAATGCGTGTGCATGATCTGCCCGTCCTCATCCTGCATCAGGTAGGTGCGATTGCCGTGCAGTACGCCCGGTGTACCAGCTGTGAGGGGCGCAGCATGCTCACCGCTGGCAACGCCGTGACCGCCCGCCTCCACACCGTACATGGCGACTGACTCATCCTCGAGGAACGGATGGAACAACCCGATGGCATTGGAACCGCCGCCCACACAGGCCACCAGAGCGTCCGGGAGACGCCCGGTTTGAGCGAGGGACTGTGCCCGCGCTTCGCGACCGATTACACACTGAAAATCCCGCACCAGCATGGGGTACGGGTGCGGGCCGGCAACGGTACCGATGATGTAGAACGTGTCATCGACGTTGGTCACCCAATCACGCATGGCCTCGTTCATCGCATCCTTGAGGGTGCGCGAGCCGGAGGTAACCGGCACAACCGTCGCGCCCAGCAGCTTCATGCGGTACACATTGAGCGCCTGGCGCCGCACATCCTCTTCGCCCATGAAGACGTGGCATTCGAGGCCCAGCCTGGCGGCGATCGTGGCCGTGGCGACACCGTGCTGGCCGGCACCGGTTTCGGCAATGACCCGCCGCTTGCCCATGTGCTTGGCCAGAAGTGCCTGCCCGACGGTGTTATTCACCTTGTGCGCACCGGTGTGATTCAGGTCTTCCCGCTTGAGCAGAATACGGGCGCCACCTACGCGGTCCGACCAGCGCCGCGCTTCGTACAGCGGGGACGGCCGACCGACGTAGTGCGCAAGGTCCTCATCCAGTTCGCGCTGGAATTCCTGGTCATCGGCCAACTGGCGATACAGGGCCTCAAGCTCGGACAGCGCCGACATGAGTGTCTCGGCGACAAATTTGCCACCGTAAACCCCGAAACGCCCCTCTGCATCGGGTACCGACGCAAAAATTTTCGTATTGAGATCCGTTGTCATGACATCTTCCCCTGCAAAAAAATCAGCTGTGCACTGCGGCAATAAAGCGCCGTATTCTCGCCGCATCCTTGATACCGGGTGCGCTCTCCACGCCTCCGCTCACGTCCACAGCGGCGGGTTGCACGGCCGCAATGGCACTGGCCACATTGTGCTCGTCAAGCCCGCCCGCGAGCACAAGTGGCCGCGGTAACCGGGCCGGTATGCTCGACCAGTCGAACGTTTGCCCGGTGCCGCCGGGCACACCGGGCTGCCAACTGTCCAGCAACAGGCCGCGCGCGCCGTGATAGCCCTTCGCGACCGCGCCAACATCAATCCCCGGCTTCATGCGCAAGGCTTTCAGGTAGGGGCGATCGAATTGCGCGCAAAACTGCGGGGGCTCGTCACCGTGGAACTGTAAACAATCTACGGGTACGCGCTGCAGAGTGCTATGGATTTCCTCTGCGCCGGCATCAACGAACAAGGCCACAACCGTGACAAGCGGCGGCAACGCGGCAACGATCTCCGCGGCCCGCTGCGGCGTCACACAGCGTTTGCTGGGCGAATAGAACACCAGACCAATGGCATCGGCTCCGGCCTCACTGGCGGCAATAGCATCCGCAACGCGGGTGATACCGCATATCTTGACAAGGGTTCTGGCCACAGTTCGGATCGGTGATTACCTGACGAAGGCCGCGGATGATAGCAGACCCTGGGGCGCAGTGTCTTCAACCCGGCAACACGAGGGGCCCCGGCGGGGTTACCGGCAAGCTGAACTGCGCCGGGTAACGCACGTCTACAAGGTACAGCCCCTCCGCGGGAGCAGTTTCAGCCGCACGGGTGCGGTCCCCTGCGAGCAGCAGGTCTGCAATCCATTCAGGCGACTGCTCGCCACAGCCAACGGCCATGAGGCTGCCGGCGATATTGCGCACCATGTGATGCAGGAATGCATTCGCCTCGATGTCGATGACCAGCAAATCCCCTCGGCGCGTCACGGAACAATGGTGCACGCAACGAAACGGCGTACTCGACTGGCACGCCGCGGCACGAAAGGCGCTGAAATCCTGTTCGCCAAGCAGTGCCTGCGCCGCGCCGTGCATGCGCACTGCATCCAGCGGTTTGCGCTGCCAGGTCAACTGACGACTGCTCAGGGCGGGGCGAATGGCGCTATTGACGATGACGTAGCGATAGCGTCGAGCAAGCGCCGAAAAGCGCGCATGAAAGTCCTCTGGCACCGGCTGTGCCCAGTGTATACGCACATCCGGCGGCAGGTGACTGTTGCCACCCAGAACCCAGGCTTTGGCGCTGCGGGTACAGGGGGCGTCGAAATGCACGATTTGCGCGTGGCCGTGGACACCGGCATCAGTGCGCCCGGCACAGTGTACACGTATGGGTTGCACCGCCACCCGCTCCAGGGCGTGCTCAAGCGCGCCCTGCACGGTGGGTGAGCTGGACTTCAACTGGGCCTGCCAGCCGTGGTAACCGCTGCCGTCGTACTCTATACGGCAGGCGATGCGCGTTCCGGTGGGAAGCAGAGCGCTGGAAAACGCCTGCTCTATGCCTGAATCAGCCAAGCCTTTCGAGCAACTCCCGTGCGTCCTGCTGTTGCTCCGAGCTACCGCCGAGGATCACTTCATCGAGAATTTGCCGTGCGCCATCGTCGTCGCCCATGTCGATGTAGGCTCGGGCGAGATCCAGCTTGGTAGACATCGGGTCGCCGTCGTCGGCGAACACGAAATCGTCTTCACTGCTGTCACCACCGCTGCGCCCTTTCTCGAAATCGGCCGACAAATCGAGTTCATCAGCGCTGCCATCTTCAATTTCAAGGTCGAGGAACTCGGGTTCCTCATCCACGGAGGGGACCAGGGCATCGCGCCCATCCAGGCTGCTCAGCTCTTCGAGCTCCGGCAAGTCCCCGGACAGATCATCAACAGGCGCATAGGATGCGGGCGCCCCCGCGGGTGTCGCTGGTGGTGCGGCGTCTTCGTCGAGATCCGACAGGAACCCGCCGTCGTTGAACGCATCACCTGGCGCAGAGGAGGCAAACTCATCCTGTGCATCGATGCGCTCGTCGACCGGCGACAGCCGCGCATCACTGAGCATCTGCTCGGCGCGGGCAATGCTGTTGGCATCGCCAATACGCTGCAACTCCATCATCTGCTGATCAGCCTGGTCACGATCGCCAGTCTCAGCCGCCAGACCCAACAACTTGAGACGGTAAGCCGGGTTATCGGGATCCGACAGGGTGGCTTTGCGCAACAAGTCCATGGCCTGGGCGTAGCGCCCGTAGGCGATATAAATATCCGCTTCCGCGAGCGCATCGCCCGCGTCAACATCGGACGCGTATTCGTCGTGCTTGCGCTCACCGTAGCCGCGCTGGCCGCCGCGCTGCAGCCCGGCATCCACAGGGGGCGTCTCTGGCGGAGTTGCCGCCGCCGATTCGCTGCTCTCGTCTTCGTCAAACTCGACTGCATGGTCCTGCAGCTGAATATCCGCGAAGGCGTCGGCCTCTTTCTGGCGCGGCGCACGCGCAGCGGGCACCACTGCCAAGGCTTCTTCACCGGTGTCGTCTTCCTGGCGGCGACGCCACACGAACAGACCTGCCAGCAGCGCGAGGACTGCACCACCTGCGACATAGAGCCAATAGCTATTGCTGCCTGCTTGCGGCGCGGGCGACTCTGGCTGCACGACCACAGCGGGCGCCGGTGCAACGACAGGAGCCACCACCGTGTCAGCGGCGACGTCCTCGGCCGGTAAAGCGCTGCCCGGCGTCGCTTCCGCCTCGGCGAGAGCCTGCTGCAGAGCTGCAATTTCCGCGTCCTTGACCTCAACCATGCGCTCAAGCGCATCGAGACGATCGGTCAACTGTGTGAGCTGCTCGCCAAATGCGGCGCGCTCGCGCGCATCGGCTGCAGAATCTGTTGCCGGAGCCATCGCGTCTTCTGCGGCTGCGCTCGCGACTTCGGTTGCGGAGGTACTGTCAGGCACCGCATCCGCACGCGTATCCGTGTCGCCCTGTTCGCTGGCGGCTCCGGCCGAGATGCGCAATGCGGGACCCGCCGACGCCGGCGCTGAGGCACGACCCGCGCGCCAGTCTTCATTTTGCTGCCGCACTTCCGCAAGCACGGCTGCGACATCTGCGTCACCGGCAACGTCACTGCTGTCAGGCAGGTAAATAATGTAACCGGCCTTGATGCGATTGATATTGCCGTCGATGAAAGCGTCGGGGTTCAGGCGCTGGATTTCCAGCATGGCCTGCTGCACCGTGACACCCTCAGGGCGTGCACGCTGGGCAATCGTCCACAGAGTCTCATCGCGACGGATCATGTAACGGGCACCCGGCGCCGGATCGGACGCGGTGCCCGCACTAAAATTTCGCTCAGGCATTGCCCCGGGCGCGAGCTCGGATTCGCGCATGCCCACCCGCGTACCTTCGCCCGATGACTCGACGGTTTCCGCCGGCACTTCAGCACTGGCCTCCGCTTCGGCCACCAGCCGTGAAGCAGACACAGTAGTGCTCTGCGATTCAAATGCTGGCGGGTCGACCAGTACCGTGTAATTGCGCAACAGACGGCCGGACGGCCAGCGGGCCTCGACGATAAAGTCGAGATACGGTTCGAGCACCGGATCTTCCGAGGTGAGGATGATCGCGCCGCCGCCGTTTTTGTCGACGCGAACTTCAAAACTGATACCCGTCAGGAAGTACGCACGATCAATGCCCAACCGATCGAAATCGTCCGCGGTCGCGAGCCGAACGCGAATCTGATCCTGGTCGAGGTTGCCGACATCCAGCAGCCCCACTTCCGCTCGCAACGGTTCATTCAGAAACGAGTTCAGCGAAAGTTCGCCAAGCCCCAATGCCCAAACAGAACCTGCTTGCAGGCACCCCAAGGCTGCCAGTGCAACTGCCAACCGCTTCTTTCGAGCCATAAACACGCCTTGTTATGCTCCCCTGCCATCCCCTGAGCCATCTTTATTGCGGCTCGAGCCCCTTCATGACGACTCCGAAGATACCGCAAGTATGTTGTAACGCAAAGGGTTAATCAATATAACCCCGGATCAGTGCCTCGGCAATCTGGACACTGTTGAGCGCCGCGCCCTTGCGCACGTTGTCTGATACAACCCAGAGATCAAGGCCACGGGGATGAGAGATATCCTCGCGAATCCTGCCGACAAACACCGGGTCCTTGCCCGCCGACTCGGTGACCGCTGTGGGATAGCCGCCGTCTGCACGCTCATCAACCACCGTAATGCCCGGAGATCCTTCGAGTAACTTGCGCGCGTCAGCCGCAGAGATTTTGTCACGTGTTTCGATATGCAGTGCCTCGGAATGACCGAAAAAAACCGGCACCCGAACACAGGTAGGATTCACCTGGATGCTCTCGTCACCGAAGATCTTGTGGGTCTCCCAGACCATTTTCATTTCTTCCCGGGTGTAGCCGTTGTCCTGGAAAGTATCAATGTGCGGCAGCACATTGAAGGCGATTTGCTTCGGGTAGACCTCGCACTCGATGCTCTGCCCGTTCAACAGCCGCGCAGTTTGTCCCGCAAGCTCTTCAATCGCCTCCTTGCCGGTACCGGACACTGCCTGGTAAGTGCACACGTTGATGCGCTCAATACCCACGGCGTCATAAATGGGTTTCAACGCAACCAGCATCTGGATTGTCGAACAGTTGGGGTTGGCAATGATATTGCGCTGGGTATAGCCCGCCAGTGCCGGCAGATTCACTTCAGGCACAATCAGTGGGATATCGGCATCACGGCGGAAATGGGAGGTGTTATCGATAACAATACAACCCGCAGCCGCCGCTTTCGGCGCAAATTCCTCGGAGATACTGCCACCCGCCGAGAACAGTCCGATCTGGGCCTGACTGAAATCGAACTCCGCGAGGTCCGTGACTCGCACCGACTTGCCGCGGAACTTCACGGTCTTGCCCGCCGACCGTGCACTGGCCAGCGGATAGAGTGTGCGTACCGGAAAGTCGCGCTCTTCAAGAATGGACATCATGGTTTCGCCTACGGCGCCCGTGGCACCGACAACGGCAACGTCATACTGCTTGCTCATAACAACCTCAATTGAAAAAGTGAACGTTCAACCGCCAAGCGCGGCGACCACGGCGGCGCCCATCTCGCGGGTAGACACCGCCGGCTGACCCGCAGCGGCGATGTCGGGTGTGCGCAGGCCCTGGTCGAGCACGCTGCTCACCGCCCGCTCGATGGCCTCCGCAGCCTCGGCCTCGTCAAGAGTGTAGCGCAGCATCATGGCGACCGAGAGGATCGTGGCCAACGGATTCGCCTTGCCCTGCCCCGCGATATCCGGTGCAGAACCATGGCAGGGCTCGTACATGCCGCGCCCGTCTTTATCCAGCGACGCGGAGGGCAGCATGCCGATCGATCCGGTGAGCATGGCCGCCGCGTCCGACAGGATATCGCCGAACATGTTGCCGGTTACCATAACATCAAATTGCTTCGGCGCTCGCACCAGCTGCATCGCCGCATTGTCGACATACATGTGGCTGAGTTCGACATCCGGGTAGTCGCGAGCGACCTCCTCCATCACTTCCCGCCAGAGCACAGTCACTTCAAGCACGTTGCTCTTGTCGACTGAACACACGCGGCGGTCGCGCTGGCGCGCCAGACCGAACGCCAGGTGGCCAATGCGGCGGATTTCGGACTCACTGTAGACATAAGTATTGAAGCCCTGTCGCTCGCCATTCTCCAGAGTGCGAATGCCGCGGGGCTCACCGAAGTAAATGCCGCCGGTCAGTTCCCGGACAATCAGTATATCCAGACCGGCGACCACCTCTGCCTTAAGGCTGGAGGCCTCAGCCAGCTGCGGGTAGAGAATGGCTGGACGCAGGTTGCCGAAGAGCCCCAGCTGCGAACGCAAACCGAGCAGCCCACGCTCCGGGCGCAAATGCCGTTCCACGGCGTCCCACTTGGGGCCGCCCACAGCGCCGAGCAGAATCGCATCGGCGTCCCGCGCCGCCTGCAACGTGGCATCCGGCAATGGCACACCGTGCGCATCAATCGCGGCGCCACCGAGCAGGCCGTGTTCCAGCGACAGCCCGAGCTGGTAACGCTGGTTCACCGTTTCCAGCACCTGCACCGCCTCGGCCATGATTTCCGGACCGATGTAATCACCGGGTAAAACCAGAATACGTTTACTCATCTCAGCCCTGTCCTTTACCAATCACATTGAACAACCAGGGGGACTGCTCCCGCCAGCGATTCTCAAACTTGTGAATATGCGCAGCGCTTTCCAGCGTCACGCCGATGTCGTCCAGCCCCTTCAGCAGGCACTGCTTGCGCGCGACATCCACCTCAAAACCCAGCACTTCGCCTGCGGGCGTGCGCACCTCCTGAGCAGCCAGGTCGATCTCCAGGCGATACCCCGCTTGTGCATAAAGCGCCGTGAACAGCTGCTCAACCGTTGCAGCGGGCAAAACCACCGGGAGAATGCCGTTCTTGAAACAGTTGTTGTAGAAGATGTCGGCAAAGCTGGGGGCAATGATGCACCGAAAGCCGTAATCCTCAAGCGCCCAGGGCGCGTGCTCGCGGCTGGAGCCACAGCCGAAGTTTTCCCGCGCCAAAAGCACTGTCGCGCCATGATAGCGGGGCTGGTTCAGGGGGAAATCAGGGTTCAGGGGCCGGTTGCTGCAATCCTCACCCGGCTGCCCCTCATCGAGGTAGCGCATTTCGTCGAACAGGTTGGGCCCGAAACCGCTGCGCTTGATCGACTTGAGAAACTGCTTGGGGATGATCATGTCGGTATCGACATTGGCGCGATCCATTGGCGCGACCAGCCCCTCCAGCACGGTGAAACTTTTCATTGTGTGGACTCCTGCAAGGTGCGAACGTCAACGAAATGCCCGGCGATGGCGGCAGCCGCCGCCATCGCCGGACTGACCAGGTGCGTGCGCCCGCCAATCCCCTGACGCCCCTCAAAATTGCGGTTGGAGGTGGAGGCACAGTGCTCCCCCGCCCCCAGCTTGTCCGCATTCATCGCCAGGCACATCGAGCAACCCGGCTCGCGCCACTCCATGCCCGCCGCGAGAAATATCTCGTGCAGGCCTTCGGCCTCGGCCTGTGCCTTCACCTGGCCGGAGCCGGGCACAACCAACGCCTGCTTGATACTGGAAGCCACCTGCCGCCCGCGCACCACCGCGGCCGCCGCACGCAGGTCTTCAATACGCGAGTTGGTGCAGGAGCCGATAAACACGCGATCAAGGTGGATATCCGTAATCGCCATGCCCGGCGTCAGCCCCATGTACTCAATGGCGCGCTGCGCGGCGCTGCGCTGTGTCGCGTTGTCCATGCCTTGCGGGTCCGGCACATGGCCATCAACAGGCAGCACCATCTCCGGTGAATTGCCCCAGGTCACTTGCGGCACAATGTCTTCCCCGCGCAGTGTCACCACTTTGTCGAACACCGCGTCGGCATCGCTGTGCAGGTCAGCCCATGCGGCCTGCGCCGCATCCCAGAGCGCACCGCTGGGGGAGTAGGTTCGGCCCTTCACGTAGTCGAGCGTGGTCTGGTCCACGGCGATCATGCCCATGCGGGCGCCCGCCTCGATAGACATGTTGCACAGCGTCATGCGGCCTTCCATGCTGAGACCGCGAATCACTTCGCCGGCGAACTCGATGGCGTAGCCGGTGCCGCCTGCCGTACCAATGCGACCGATAATCGCCAGCGCGACATCCTTGGCGGTCACGCCCGCTGGCAGCGCGCCGTCAACACGTACCAGCAGGTTTTTCATTTTCTGCTGAATCAGGCACTGCGTGGCGAGTACGTGCTCGACTTCCGAGGTGCCGATGCCGTGCGCCAGGGCTCCCAGCGCACCGTGGGTGGAGGTATGCGAGTCGCCGCAAACGATTGTCATGCCCGGCAGGGTTGCGCCCTGCTCCGGTCCCACCACATGCACAATGCCCTGGCGCACGTCGTTGATGGGTATCTCTACAATGTCAAAGTCGCGGCAGTTGTCGTCAAGTGTCTGCACCTGCAAACGCGACACCTGGTCGCGAATACCGGCAATCCCGCCGGCACGCTCCTCCCGTGAGGTCGGCACATTGTGGTCCGGCACCGCGAGGTTGGCATCCAGCCGCCAGGGCTTGCGCCCGGCCAGGCGCAGCCCTTCAAAGGCCTGCGGTGAGGTCACTTCATGAATAAGGTGACGATCGATATAGATCAGGGCAGAGCCGTCCTCGCGCTGCTCTACCAGATGATTGCGCCAGAGTTTGTCGTACAGTGTCAGCCCGGCCATGCCCGCCCCCACAGAGAAATCGAATTGAGGGGACAAGCATAAGGTTGACTGAACGATTACTCAAATTTATTATTTTTATCCATAGCATTCCCAAAAGGAATTCAAATGGATTTGCAGAACCTCCAGGCTTTTCTCTTGGTCGCCGAGGAAGGGTCGTTTTCTCTGGCGGCCGAGCGCCTGCACCTGACCCAGCCTGCCGTCAGCAAGCGCATCGCCCTGCTGGAGCAAGGCCTGGGCAGCGCCCTGTTTGACCGCATTGGTCGACACACCTCGTTGACGGAAGCCGGCCAGGCACTGCTGCCTCATGCGCGGGCTATCACGCAGCAACTGCTAGGCGCCGAGCGCGCGGTGCGCGACCTGTCGGGCGAGGTGGCAGGTGAGCTGCGCCTGGCGACCAGCCACCATATCGGCCTGCACCGGCTGCCGCCGGTTCTTAGCGCCTTCAGCAAAGCGCACCCGGGTGCCCACATCGACATTGAATTCACAGACTCCGAACAGGCCTACGACCTCATCATGCAGGGCCGCTCGGAGCTCGCGGTCGTGACCCTGGCGCCCGAGGTCGACGACAGCGTGGTGGCGCGCCCGGTCTGGCGCGATCCGCTGGTGTTCATGTGTGCTGCCGATCATCCTCTCGCCAGTGACCCAAAGCACTGCAGCCTGCCCGACCTGGCCCTGCATCCGGCCATCCTGCCCGGTCTCAACACCTACACGGGGCAGATCGTGAAACGCCTGTTTGCCGAGCATCGTCTTGCGCTCAGGGTGTCGATGGCGACCAACTATCTTGAAACCATTCGCATGATGGCGGCGGTAGGGCTGGGGTGGACCGTCCTGCCCGCGACCATGCTGAGCGATGAGCTACACGTTCTGCCGGTGCAGGGGATTGCGCTGGAGCGCACCCTGGGTCTGGTCTATCACCGCGGACGCAGCCTCTCGCGCGCGGCGCAGGCCTTTATCTCTATCCTGGAAGGCTGCGACGGGGACGCACGCGCTTGACTGCGCGAATCATTCTGCAGGCAACAAGCCATCAGCGGGCGCCGGGCGCTTCCAGATACCCTCATGTTCAGGCAGATAGAAGGTTCCGTTGAAGCGTGCCACGACACCACCGGGGCCCCTGATGAGGCCGCTGCTGAACCCGAAACGCCGTTTCACGTCGACCTGCAGCACATCGGCCTGCAACCAGTGCCCGAGTTTACCCGCGCTGACAAAATCCAGCGCAAGGTTAATGGTCGGGCTTCCCGCGCTGCGACCGGACGCATGATTCACGCCGGTGGCTGCAGCGATATCTGCCAGCGTTGACAGCACGCCGCCGTGACAGATACCCATCACGTTGCAGTGCTGCTGTGCCACGACCAGGCCGAAACTTACCCCGGCGTCACTGATACGCCGATAACAGGGCTGCAGTGTGTCCGTGTAACCCAGGCCCTCGGGCAGCCGCGTGAAGCCCTCGGGTATCTGGGCGTCGCTCCCGTTTTCCCGTGTCATCCCTGTTCTCCCACCACGCTCATCGTCAGAATATTCCCATCTCCAAACCGGCGGCAAAGCCCTCGCCGAACTCCCGCGCCAGCGCTTCCAGCCGGGCGGTCACCGGGCCGCGGCATATCAAGGGCTCCAGCGCCTCGCGCATGGGGTAACCCGACAGTATCCGCTGGGCCTGCTGGCGAGCCCCCCGGCCATCGTTACCCGCGCTCAGCAACAGGGCGCAGGGCAACACTCTGCCCTGCTCGCCCACCGGATAAAAGGTACGGTCGAGAAAGTCCTTCATACCGCCGCTGAGGGCGCCCGAATTTTCCGCCGCCACCAATAACAAACCGTCGGCGGCCAGCACCTCACTGGCGCCGGCGTCCCAGGCTCTGCACAACGCAACGTCGATGCCACCCGCGCCCTCCGCGCCCGCGCGAGCCGCCGCCGCGAGGCGGGCGCTGGCTCCGCTCTGGCTGTGATAAACAATCAGCACTCTGGGCACAGGCACCTCCCCTGCATATCCACTCGAAGGCCGCCCCGGAGACACACGCTGCAACGTTGCCCGAGCCTGTTCCGGCACGTTGCGTACAGGTTATCCACAGAAGGGCCTGTGGATAACTCTGGGGACACTCTGTGGCGACGGCAACCGCCGGGCTGACCTGCTCCACCCGAACCCTGCAATAGAAATTATTAGATAAACTATATATATCAAAACGTTAGTTATGATTAATAAAGTTATTTCGAGAAATAGCACTGCCGTTACCAAAGGCTACGATCTGAGTCAAGGCGTGTGGACAGAAAAATTTTCGTGTTTGCAGGCACTTACCGGCGAGCCCATGGGTTTTCTGTCTTCGCCGTTTCCGGCAGGGTGATACGCCAACACTGGTGAATCCTGGGGTTGCGCTGGAAGTCGGGGTCCAGCGTTGCGCGGCTGATATCCTCGCAGGTGAAACTGCGCGCCAATTCGGCATCGAGACGAAAGCCGCGGCGGTTATTGGAGAAGTACAGCGTGCCACCAGGACGCAAGCAGGCCAGCGCCGCCCGGACCAGGGGTGCATGATCACGCTGCACGTCAAAACTGGCCTCGACCTTGCGCGAATTGGAAAAGGACGGTGGGTCCAGCAGGATCAGGTCGAACTTTTTCTTGCAGTCCTGCAGCCAGGCCAGGCAGTCGGCACGCACAATATGGTTGCGGCTTTCGTCCAATCCGTTCTGCGCCAGGTTCTTGCGCAGCCAGCTGAGGTAGGTGTTGGAGAGGTCCACGCTGGTGGTACTGCGGGCCCCGCCCAACGCCGCGTGCACCGTAGCCGTGCCGGTGTAGCAGAACAGGTTGAGGAAGTCGCAACCGGCGGCCTCGCTCCCCAGCCGCAGCCGCAGGGGCCGATGATCCAGAAAGAGCCCGGTATCCAGGTAATCTCGCAGGTTTACCAGCAGCCTTGCCGCCCCTTCGCGCACGGTCAACAATTCACCCTGCGCACCCTGCTTACCGTATTGTTCGTCGCCTCGCTGGCGCTGCCGGACTTTGTAGGCGACATCGGACGCCGCCACGCCCAGTGCTTGCGGCACCGCTGATTGTATCTCCGCGAGACGCGCAGCCGCGGCCTCCGGGTCGACTCCTGCTGGCGCCTGGTACTCCGCCACATGCACCCGGTCGCCGTAGAGGTCGACCGCGACAGCGTATTCCGGCATGTCGGCATCGTACAGCCGGTAGCATTCAATGCCCGTACGTTTCACCCAGGCTGCAAAGCGGCGTCGATTCTTGCGCAGGCGATTGGCAAACATGGTGGCACCGGGGGACAGCTCGCCCTCCTCCGTTGCCGATTCCGCGCGGCCAGCCGGTGACGCCGCCTGGCCGGGCGCACCCGGCGAGTGCTCGCTGAGACGGTTGTCGGTCAGGTCGAACAAGAGCAGAGAGGCTTCAAGCGCGCCATTCCACAGGGTGTACTGCTTGTGGCTGCGCAAACCCGTGGCGCGCCCCAGGCCCTTGTCCCCGGTAAAAATCGCCGCTTGCCAGCCGCTGAATTCACGGACTAACGCCTCCCCCAGCTGTCGGTAGAGATAAGGCAGGCTCTCGCGGTCTCCGAGCCGCTCGCCGTAAGGGGGGTTACAGACCACCAGGCCGTGCGGCAGCGGACGGTGCGAGGGCTTGCTGAGCTCCGCCAGGGACTTGCAACTGACCCGCACGGCGTCCTGCAGGCCGGCGCGTGCAATGTTTTCCTGCGCGCGACGAATCACGCTCGCATCTGCGTCGTAACCGCGTATTTCCGGCAGCTGCACCTGCCTGCCGCGCCGGGCGCGCGCCTGCGCATCGGTCAACAGCGCTTGCCATTGCGGCGCGTTGTGCCCTTGCCAGCGCTCGAACCCGAAGCGTTCACGGCCCAGGCCGGGCGCGATGTCAGCGGCCATCATGGCCGCCTCCAGCAGCAGGGTGCCAGAGCCGCACATGGGGTCGATCAGCGCGCCTCCCCGGGCTGCCATGCCCGGCCAATCAGCACGCAGCAAAATGGCCGCGGCGAGGTTTTCCTTCAGCGGTGCTGCGCCCGCCTGCAAGCGATAGTTGCGCCGGTGCAGGCTACCTCCGGACATATCCAGCGCCAGCAGCGCGCCGTGTTTCGACAGACGAACGTTAAAGCGCAGGTCGGGATTGCGCCGGTCAACCGACGGCCGCGCAAAGCCCTGCGCCACAAACCAGTCCACAATGCCGTCCTTGCTGCGCTGGGCGCCAAACTGGGTGTTGCGTATCTGTGCGTTCTCCCCGGTGAAGTCGATCGTGAAGGTCTGCTCCGGGGCAAAGATGTCGCGCCAGTTCAGCGCGCTTACACCGCGATACAGGGCGTCGGCGTCCCCCGCCTCAAATTTCGCCAGGGGGAGCAACACCCGATTGGCCAGCCGCGACCAGAGGCAGGCGCGGTAGCCCATGGCGAGTGGACCTGCAAAATATACCCCCGCAACCGTCTCGCGCGCGCTGTCTGCGCCCAGCGCCAGCATCTCGTCGCGGAGCAGGCCTTCCATGCCCTTGGGGCAAGTGGCGAACCACTGGCGACTGGCGCTGGCCGGCTGCACTGTCGAAGCGGGAGAGGATGAGGTGGGGCTAGGCATGCAATATTCCGGGGGTGTCCGCGAGCTGCACAGTGTACCGGAAAGCGCGGCTAACTGCGCTTGCGCGGGGTGCGTTTGCGCGCGGGCGACGGCCGTTTGGGTACCCGCGTTGGCGGGCTGTTGGCCGCCTTTTCTTTCTGCATCACGTCCAGCACAAGCTGCGCTGCACCATCGATATACTGGATAAAGCGGTCGTGCTCGTCATCGCTCAACCCACGCAGGGCATCGTGCTGGCGGTACAGATTCACAAAGCGTCGTTCACGCTCGTACTGCCGGGGCAGCGCCATAACGCCCCATTGCTCAAGCACCTGCTCGAGCTGTGGGTTGTAGGTGCGTAGAAACTTGATCAGGAAAGGCACCGGATCGTGCCGCGCAAGCAGGCTGGCGCTACGCAAAACCAGCTCGAGCGGCATGATCTTGTCACCGCGCTCCACCTCTTCCAGTACGGATTTGTCAGACAGGCCGAGGCTGTCGGCGAGCTCCTTCAACGACAGCCCCGCCGTTTCTCTGGCATCGCGGAGGAAATGCCCGGCGTCTGCCATCGCCTCCAGACGCTCCGGTTCCATACTGTGCAGCAACATCTGCCGCACCCAACCCTCACCGAACATGGCAGTCATGGTGGCGGTGTGTCGCGCGATCTCCAGCGTGCCACCCGCCACCTGCCCGGTGAATCGCATCAAGCCTGCCAGCAGGCTTTCTGCTTCATCGTTCGATTTTCTATCGCTCATGGCCCAAGCTTAGCGCAACCCTCCGGGTTTTGCCGATGCGCCCGGTTCAGGGCAGACCGGATTCAAGGCGGAAAATTTCTCCGAGAATATCACGCCACTCCGCGTACTGGTTCTCGAGACTGCCGCTCAGCTGGTAGACACTGCCGCTGGCTTCCAGCACGGTGGGTTGCACCTCATTGTTGAAGCCGCGGGCGAGGTCTTCGAGATCCTGTTGCTGGATCTTGCTCCACTTGAAGGCGTTGTAGGTTTGCTCCATGGCGGCATAGGTGCCGCGCGGTCCGGCCTTGTCGCGCTGGGCGAGGCGCTGCGCGTACTCTTCGCGGTACTCTGCCTGCTCGCGACCGAACTGCCGCCAGAGATTATAGGTGGGCTGCATGGTCTCAAACAGATCGACATATTGCTGGTCGACCGCATCGATAAAACGGTATTCCTGATCGCGGATGCGCTGCACGCGCGCAATCATGGGGTCGTCCTCTGCCGGCGCGCGACGCAGGCTGAGCCCCGTCTCATCTTCGCCCAAATAGCCGGTGAACGCGGCCGGCGCCAGATCGCGGGCCTGGCGCAACAGGGCAATGACCGGCAGCTGTGCCAATTCCGTACTCGCCCGCTGGCGGTACGCGGCCAGCAGATCGTTTGCCACCTGGCGATACAGATCGATAAACGGGTCCTCGGTGCCGCTGGCGGTAAAGTCCCCCGGCTGTGACTCATCCCGGTAGCGCCGGTCCAGCCACACCCTGCCCGCAGCATCAACAGCGCGCACCTGCAAAACCAGAAGATGACCATCAGAGTGCAGAATACGCCCGTCTACCTGCAGCTCGGCGCTGGCCTGCGGCTCCGGCAGCACGCGCACCGGACCCCAGGCATTGCTGGTCTGCAGCACCTGGCGCAGCAGTACCGGCATGAAGCGCGCCTCGGCCCTGCGGATTTCAGGGAAAATTCCTGCTCGGCTGAGCCCCACGGTGGATGCGGGTAGACCGGGGTCAAAACTCGCGACCACCAAAGCGAGTGCGGGTGTGAGGGGCGATGACACGGTTTCCAGGGTGACGTTCCCCACGGCGGGCGTCGTATCACCCGCGGCCGCGGGTTCAGCGCCCGGCGCAGGCTCAGGTGGCGCCGTGGCACAAGCACAGAGGCACAGCGCAACAGACAGTAGCAGGCTCGCCCGTTTCACTCGGTTTCGGTTGTGCACACGGTGCCTCGTGTCAGGGTTTGCTGGCAGGTAAAGCCCTGCGCGCCCGGCTCCATGCGGCGATAGACGCGGTTCAGCGTGAAGGGTTGGGATACACGGTCCGAACTCACCGTGCTGGCAATATTCAGGAACTGGCCATCCGGGCCGAGTGTGAGCCGATGCCGAATGCCGAGACCGTCGGGCAGGGACAGGACGAAAACCAGTTGGTGACCGTCCCAGGCACAGAGTTCGCGGCCCAGGGGTGTTTCTACCGCTTGTGGGCGTCCGTCGTGGAAATCGCAGTCGAGGGCAAAGTCATCCTCCCGGCGCACGCGGATGCCCTGAAGATCCTGGGTGATATCCAGCAGCGGGCTGCGGCTGACCAGATCGGCCATTTGTGCCAGCCCGATAATGGCGGACCCGCTGTCGCTGCCCGAGCCCCCCAAGAGCACACCGGCTGTGGCAGCGCGCGTATCGGAGCCGGCCGCCTGTGCGCGCCGGTCGGCCTGGCGCTGCAGTTCGCGCACCAGCACATTGAGGCTAACCTGCAGGTTGTCGCTCATGCCGTAGTCCAGCGACCATTGCCCACCAAAATCGACACCGACCCTGCTGGCGGTGGCTTCACGCGACGGCGTATTGCCGCAGGCAACCAGCGACACCAGAAGCAGAACCGTAGAGAAACGCAGCAACATGACTGCCAGTGTAACTCAAGGCGCGTAACAACCGGAGCACATTCTGCGTTTCGGTACCACCTCGCCGGCGCTAGTCGAAGAGCCCCTCCCCTCGCGCCAGACGCTGCCCCAGCGCCGCCCCCTGGGCCGCGCTGGACCCGAGGGTCATCTCATTGAAGCGCAGCCACAGGCAATAGCGCCAAAGTGGATAATCGCGGTCAATACCCGTGCCGCCATGCACATGCTGGCAGGCATAGCTGACCCGGTGTCCGACATCCCCCGCCCAGATCTTGGCAATCTGTACTTCGGTGGTTGCCGCACGCTGCTCGCCCAGCAGTGACAGCGCCTGCCAGGTGCACAGCCGCAAACATTCGACATCGATGTAGCAATCTGCCATGCGATGGCCCACTGCCTGAAAGGTCGCCACCGGCACGCCGAATTGCTTGCGCTCACTGGTGTAACCGGCGGCCATACGCAACGCACAATCCGCGGCGCCCAACTGCTGTGCACACACTGCGGCGGTGCAGCGCTCCCGGGTCCAGGTCACGAGTGCCTCGCCGCCGGAAGCCAGCACGATGTCGGCCTCCGGCACAGGCACATTATTGAATTCGATGTCTGCGTGCGGTTCGAAATGGGTCATTTGCAAGGCGTTGCTGCGCACCCCGACGGCGTCGGTGGGCACCAGTACAACCGCAACGCCGGCGGCAACCTGAACCGGCACCAGCAACCAGTCCGCCTGCTGGGCAAATGGCACGGCGCGGCAGTGACCCGTCAATAGCAGACCTTCGGGTGTGTTCTGCGCACGCAGCTCCGGTGTTGCCGAGCCGGACCAGAACGCACCCGTCAGCAGAATATCACCCCGCGCGGCGGGGGGTAGAACACGGGATTGCAGATCAGCGCTGGCAAACTGCTGCAGGGGCAACATGCCGGCCACGCAATGCGCCAGCACCGGCACGGGTGCGATGCTGCGACCCAGCTCCTCAATGAACAGGCCGAGTTCCATGAATCCCAGCCCCATACCGCCGTGCTCTTCCGCCACAGCAATACCCGACAAACCGCTGTCCACGAGGGTTTGCCACAGGACACGATCAAAGCGCGGCGCGGCAAACTCGTCGTAGGCCGCCAGTGTGCTGGCCGACACTGCATCATCGAGAATCCTGCGCGCCAAACCGCGCAGGTCGTGTTGAATCTCTGAAAAACCAAAGTCCATGGCGAATTCCCCTTAGCGACTGGCACGGGGCATCCACAACCCCGCCGCTGAAATGATGTCACGCTGGATTTCGTTGGCGCCGCCACCGAAAGTGATGATGGACGCTGTGCGATAGAGACGCTCGATACGCGCAGCCTGCTCAGCAGCCCCGGGGGAATGGCTGCGCAGGAGGCCACGCTCTGCCACAATTTCGCCCAACAAACGGTAGACTTCGATGAACCCCTCGGAACCGAACACCTTGGCCGCTGAGGCATCCGCCATGGCCAGTGTCCCTTCGGTCATGGCCCACGACTGTTTGTACACAATCAACTTCATGCATTCGATCAGCGCGCGGCTGCGGGCCAGGTTTGCCTGCACCCAGGGCAGCTCGGCGATGCTGCCTCCGGTTTCGCCGGGCTCGGCTCGCGCCCAATGCACCACCTGATTGAACAGTTCGGAGATGGGGCCAAAATTGATCAGGCTCAGGCGCTCGCGATTCAATTGGCTGGTGATGAGCTTCCAGCCGCCGTGCAATTCACCCACGCGGTGTGCGTCACTGACGCGGATGTTGTCGTAGAAGGTCGCGTTGGTGCGCACACCACCCAGCGTGTGCACGGGCGTACAGCTCCAGCCCGGGTCGCTGTTGGGCACCAGGAACATCGAAATTCCCTTGTGCTTTTTCGCGGCATCGGGATCGGTGCGGGCGGCCAGCCAGGTGTAATCGCAGAAGTGGGCCAGTGAGGTCCACATTTTTTGCCCTTTGATGATCCAGTCGTCACCCTCCCGCACCGCCGAGGTGCGCAGCGCGGCAAGGTCGGTACCTGCATCCGGCTCCGAATAACCAATGGAGACCAGCAGTTCCCCGCGCAGAATCTTCGGCACGATCTCTTCGCGCATCCAGGCATTGCCGTGCTCGGCCAGTGTAGGCCCCACCGATTCCGTGGTGAGAAACGGGAAGGGATAGCCTGCTCGCATCACCTCTTCGACGAAAATGAACTGTTCCATCGGCGAGAGATTGCGGCCACCGTATTCCTCCGGCCAGCCGAGCCCTATCCAGCCGTCGCGACCCATCCGCGCGAGGGCCTCGCGCCACAGCGGCCCGCCGCCCTCGCCCATGTCGCGCTCGCACTCTGCCTGCAGCGCCGGCGTCATCAGCTCGCGAAAGTAAGCGCGCAGCTCATCGCGCAGTGCAACCTGAGCCTCAGTGAACTGGATTTTCATTGGCGTCTCCCCTGCCGCAAGGCTTGATCATAGCGCCACCCGGCGGCCAATACAGGGTGGGAACAGGCCAGACTTTCTGGCGAAAGCGGTCACTGTGCATTCTGCAGGCGCTTCAGATCCGCAATGATGTCGCGCCACATGCCATCGGGGGCCGCGTAGGGCGCGTAAATAGCCAGGCGGTCCGCGCAGTCGCCGTAACGCGCCAATAGCGCAGCGGCAATATCGCCGGGGTGGCCACTGGTGGTAAACGCCGCAATAAAATCGTCATCAATGCGCTCGCCCATGGCCTCCCAGTCACCCGCCTTGGAAAGACGGTTGAGCTCGGGCTGCAGCTCCTCGAAACCCATGGCCGCCATGGGCGGCAGATACGCCGGAGTGGATGCGTAAAAACCCAACAAGCCGCGCACGGCCTTGCGCGCCGCAGCAAACTGCTTGTCGTCTTCACCGGTAATGACGATGGCATTGATCTGCAGGGTGAAGTCTTCGCGCTGTCGATCCGCCAGCGCCAACCCCCGCTGTACCGCCGGGAGCGCCTCATTGCGCAGAAATCGTGGATTATTGAAGGGGTGCACGATCAGCCCATCGGCAACCTCCCCCGCCACCTCGGTCATGCGCGGTCCCAGAGCCCCCAACAGTACCGGCGGTGCACCGAACGGGTTCGGCCCCGGATTGAACATGGGCGTCATCAGTGTGTGGCGGTAGAAGCGACCCTCGTAAGCCAGCGGCTCGCCATCCTGCCAACAGGCGAAGATGGCCTTCAGGGCCAGTATATAGTCCCGCATGCGCGCCGCCGGAGGGTTGAACTCAACGCCGAAACGCTTCTCGATATGCGCTTTCACCTGGGAGCCTATGCCGAGCATGAAGCGCCCTTGGCTGAATTTCTGCAGGTCCCAGGCCTGGTACGCGAGGTGCAACGGATTACGCGGAAACGCCACGGCAATACCCGTTGCCAGATCAAGCCCCGGGGCGTGCTCGGCGGCCAGCACCAGCGGCAGGAACGGGTCGGTACTGCCTTCCAGTGTGTACACACCGTCGTAGCCCAGCTGTGCCAGCCGCCGGGCCTCCTCGGCGGCGCCACTCAACAGGGCATAAAACGGGCCATCTATTTTTATCGACATCGACTCTGTTCCTTTTCCGTGGCTCGGCGATACCCGATGCACAGCATAAACGCACTGGCCAGTTAAGGGGGTGTCTGCCCATGTTCCTGTGCCCGCTTCATCCGCTGCGGACCACTGCTCAAGCGCGCTGGTTCACATAGGTGTACACCCGGGCGGGCACGGGTTGCCGGGTCTGCGTCATAATGCCCCTTTTAAATTCCGAGGCACCACAAAAATGAAAGTTGGAATCTGTCTGCCGTACATGAAAGCCGGGTTGACCCGCGACGACTACCTGCAATGGTTCCAGCGCGTCGACGCTGGCCCCTTTCACAGTATTTCCTGCGGCGAGCGCGTGCATGGCCCGACCTTTGACATGCGTGTGTTGCTGGCGGCTGCGGCCGCCTGCACCAGCAAAGTCATGATCACCCCCACGCTCTACGTGCTGCCCATGCACAGCGCTGTGCAAGTGGCCAAGGAAGTCGCCAGCCTGGATATTCTCTCCGGCGGGCGGGTACAGCACGTGTGTGTCGGCTACGGCGGCAGGGACAAGGACTACGCGGCACTCGAAGCGCCGTTCAAGGGCCGCTATGGCCGCATGGACACCCAGGTCGAAACGCTGCGCCAGGTATGGAACCAGCAGGAAGTCATCCCCGGCGGCGGCGTGATTGGCCCCGCGCCCACACAGGCCGGCGGCCCGAAGCTGCTCGCCGGCGCCCTGGGACCGAAAAGCATCGCCCGCTGTGCGCAATGGGCCGATGGCCTCTACGCCTGGTCCGGCAATGGCGAACAAGGCGAACTGGCCAACGCCTTCCAGATGGCCGACAACGCCTGGGAAGCCGCCGGGCGCGACAGTAAACCCTATCGACTGGGCGGGTTCTGGTGCTCACTGGCGGACAATGGCGCGCAGCGGCTGTACGACTATGTGTATGAATACCTGGCCATCGCGGGTCCGGAAATTGCCACTATGATGGCCGAATCGGTGCATCGCAGTTCCGAGGATGCGGTCCTTGAAGCGCTCGACAATGCACAGGCGGCCGGCTGCGAGGAGCTTTTCCTGGTGCCCGCCACGGCCGATCTGGCTGAGGTAGACCGCCTCGGAGACCTGCTGCTGCGCCGCGGCTGACCCGCACGGTGCTGGCCTGCCCCGGTATTTACCTGCGCCGGGGCTGACCTGCCCGGCGCTTTCCCGCCCGGGACGCCCTCCCCCTTTTCCGCTATACTCGCGCGCGAATTCAGACAGCAACTCCCTTAACAAGCCGGAGGGCCCATGGCCAAGCGCGTATACCTGTTCAATGAAGGCAGCAAGGATGACCGAGACCTGCTCGGCGGCAAGGGCGCCAACCTCTGTGAAATGACCTCACTGGGCCTGCCGGTACCCTACGGTTTCATTATTACCACCCCCACCTGCCGCGAGTACTTCGAGTCCGGCAACAAGCTACCGCCGCTGCTGGAGCAGGAATACCGGGTCGCCCTCGACCTGGTAGAGAAGAAGATGGGCGCGCGCTTTGGCGACCCGGAAAACCCCCTGCTTTTCTCGGTGCGTTCCGGGGCCCCAGTGTCCATGCCCGGCATGATGAACACCATTCTCAACCTGGGACTGAACGACGAAATTGCTGAAGGCCTGGCGCGGAAAACCGGCAACCCGCGCTTTGCCTATGACTGCTACCGGCGCTTCATCCAGATGTTCGCCGATGTGGTTCTGGAGGCCGATGGCGAACGCTTCGAGCACGAAATCGAGCAATACAAGGCCGCCCACGGCAAACCCAACGACGTCGACATGAGCGCCGAAGACTGGCAGGAAATCATCCGTATCTACAAAACGCTGGTGGACTTCCCGGAAGACCCGTTTGTCCAGTTGAAGCTTGCCGTGGAAGCGGTATTCCTGTCCTGGCATACCCCGCGCGCTTACGTGTACCGGGAAATGAACAACATTCCCGAAACACTGGGCACGGCCGTTAACGTGCAGGCCATGGTGTTCGGCAACTTCGGTGACACCTCCGGCTCCGGTGTGGCGTTCACACGCAATCCCTCCAACGGTGATCACGACTTTTTTGGCGAGTTCCTGTTCAACGCGGCCGGCGAAGACGTTGTGGCCGGCATTCGCACGCCGCTGCCGGTGTCCGCCCTGCAAGACAGGCTTCCGGACGTCTATGACGAGCTGTTCATGACTCAGGCCCTGCTCGAGAAGCACTATCGCGACATGCAGGACCTGGAGTTCACCGTGCAGGAAGGCAAGCTGTTCATGCTGCAGACGCGCAGCGGCAAGCGCACCGGGCGGGCGTCGGTGAAGATTGCGGTGGACATGGTGCGCGAAGGGCTGATTTCGGAGAGTGAGGCCCTGATGCGGGTGTCACCCGAACACGTCGAGTCTTTCCTGCACCCGATGGTCGACCCGGCGCAGAAAACGGATATTGTCGCCACCGGCCTGCCCGCCAGCCCCGGCGGCGCCACCGGCAGCGTGGTGTTCTCTGCCGAGGAAGCGGTTGAGGTCGCGGCTACAGGTGCCAGCGTGATTCTGGTGCGCCGGGAAACCACGCCGGAAGATATCCACGGCATGAAGGTCGCCGCGGGTATTCTCACCGAATTAGGTGGCATGACCTCGCACGCCGCGGTGGTTGCGCGAGGCATGGGGGTTTGTGCCATCACCGGCTGCGGCGGCTTGAGTATCAACTATGCGCAAGGCACGGCAACAACAGCCGACGGTGTTGTCATGCGCCGCGGCGATGTCATCACCCTCGACGGTACGGCTGGCGAGGTGATGTTGGGCGACGTGCCGAAAACCGAAGCGAGCAGTAGCGAGGACTTCCAGATCCTGCTCTCCTGGGCCGATCAGCACCGTCGCCTGAAGGTGCGCGCCAATGCCGAAACGCCAGAGGATGCCGCCAAGGCACGCGAATTGGGCGCCGAAGGCATCGGCTTGTGCCGCACCGAGCACATGTTCTTCGACGCAGAACGCATTGACCAGATGCGCGGCATGATCCTCGCTGAAAACAAGGAAGAGCGGCAGCGCTACCTGCAGCGCCTGCTGACTTACCAGGAAGAGGACATGCTGGCCCTGTTCCGGGTCATGGATGGCCTGCCGGTGACCGTGCGCCTGCTGGATCCACCGCTGCACGAGTTCCTGCCGCACGATGAGGCCGATATGCAGGCACTGGCAGAGCGCATCGGCAAGCCCGTGGAGAAAATTCGCGAGATGACCGAGAGCCTCAAGGAAGTGAATCCGATGCTCGGGTTCCGCGGTTGCCGGCTGTCCATCGTGTATCCGGAAATTACCGAAATGCAGGTCAAGGCGATCATCAGCGCCGCCGTGCGGGCCATTGAAGAGGGGCTCAAGCCACTGCCGGAAATCATGATTCCGCTGGTGGTCAACGTGCGCGAGATTCGCCTCATCAGCGAAATCATTGACCGCGGTATTCAGGCGGTAATGAAGGAAAAACACGTGTCCGTGCCCTATAAGATCGGCACCATGATGGAAACGCCACGGGCAACCCTCGGTGCTGACCGGTTGGCGCCGGAAGTGGAATTCATGAGTTTCGGCACCAACGACCTCACCCAGATGACCTACGGCTTCTCCCGCGATGACGTGGGTAAGTTCCTGCCCATGTACCTGGAGAAAAAGCTGGTGGAGAGCGACCCCTTTGTCTCGCTTGACCAGCGCGCCGTGGGGCGCCTGCTGGAACTGGCGGTGCAGGAAAGTCGCGCGCGCAAGCCCGGTATCAAGTACGGCATTTGTGGCGAGCACGGCGGCGATCCACGCTCCATACAGTTTTTCCACGACCTGGGGCTGGACTACGTATCCTGCAGCCCCTTCCGTGTACCCGTGGCGCGCATTGCCGCCGCCCAGGCCAAGGTGCGCCGCGAAACCGAAAGTCGGCGCGGCTGATAAGGAGTAAATCCACCATGACCCAAAGTTTCTTTCCGCCCCACCGGGTTTTAATGGGCCCCGGCCCGTCCGACGTGTCGCCGCGTGTACTGGGCGCCCTGGGCAGGCCCACGATAGGCCACCTCGACCCGCTTTTCGTCAACCTGATGGACGATGTGAAAGGCCTGCTGCAGTACGCCTTTCAAACCGACAACGCGCTGACACTGCCGATTTCGGCACCCGGCTCCGCGGGCATGGAGGCCTGTTTCGTCAACCTGGTGTCGCCCGGTGATACGGTCATCGTCTGCCGCAACGGCGTTTTTGGCGGCCGCATGCAGGAAAACGTCGAGCGCTGCGGGGCGACCGCGATCATGGTCGAGGACGACTGGGGACAGCCCGTCAGCCTAGACAAGGTTGCAGCCGCGTTTTCCGCCCACCCGGAAGCCTCGCTGTTGGCTTTCGTGCACGCCGAGACATCTACGGGCGCGCGCAGTGATGTTGCCGCACTCTGTGCCCTGGCGCGGAAACACGGCGCACTGAGCATTGTCGATTCCGTCACCGGCCTCGGCGGTATTGAACTGCAGGTCGATGCCTGGGGCGCCGATGCCGTGTACTCCGGCACCCAGAAGTGCCTGTCTTGCATACCCGGCCTGTCGCCCGTGACCTTCAGCCCGCGTGCGGTGGAGCGCATTCAGAACCGCAGCCACAAGGTACAGAGCTGGTTTCTCGATATGCAGCTGGTTATGGGCTATTGGGGCGGCAGCAGTAAACGCGCCTATCACCATACGGCGCCCATCAATTTGCTCTACGCCCTGCATGAAGCCCTGCTGATGCTCCGGGAAGAAGGCCTGGAGGCGGCGCACGCGCGGCACCGGCTGCACCACCAGGCGCTCGTCGCCGGTCTCGGCGCCCTGGGCCTGGAGATGGCGGTTGCAGCCGAACATCGGCTGCCGCAGCTGAACGCGGTGCGTATTCCCGAGGGCATCGACGATACCCGCCTGCGGCAGACGTTGTTGCAGGATTTCAACCTGGAGATCGGTGCCGGCCTCGGCGCCCTTGCCGGGAAGACCTGGCGCATCGGCCTGATGGGCCAGGCCTGCAACCGCAGCAACGTCATTCTGTGCCTGACCGCCCTGTCGACGGCCCTGCAACAACAGGGCCTTGCGACCGATACGGGTGCCGCGCTAGTCGCCGCCGACGCCGTACTCCAGGCCTGACCCACCGCGCTCGGTGGGGGCGGCGGATGCCGTTTCACCGAGCAGCATGCGCCACAACTCACTCGCCTGCTCGCGGCCACCACTGCGATGCATACGGTAGCTCACGTGGTCATCGGCCGTGGCTTGCGGTCGTACTTCAATACTCCACAGCGAGTTGATCTCGTTGGGCAACATGGAATAGCGCACATCAATGATACGCCCGGGCACTGCCGGGTCCAGCGCTACGTAGCCGTTGCTGAACCAGCGAAAACGCTCGACATCCGCGCGCTGCTGGGAGTCGTCCTGCAACCACGGCAGGTCACGGGCCACGTCGAGACGTGCGATGCTGCCCCCGGGGTAGTCAACGACCGATGGCCAGGTGCGCACCGCATCCACATGGAAATGACTGTCTGTCTCGTACACAATCTTCCACACCAGAATATTGGCGAAGCTGGGCTTGGCTTCCAGACGCAGCGGCACATGGCCCCGCGACTCTGCGAGCTTCCAGCCGTGCGCCTCGGCCTGCTCGCGCTGCCAAACGCCAAGGCCCTGGTAGACCAGTACCCAGACCAGTGCCACACGCGCCAGCGCGGGCCGGCGACGCAGCGCCGCGTAAGCGATAAGCACCAGCACTGGCAGGGTAAAAAGCGGGTCGATGATGGAAATGGTATTCCACGCGAAGCGCTGGTCACTGAAAGGCCACAGCAAAAGGGTGCCATAGGTGGTGCAGGCGTCCAACAGGCCGTGGGTCGCATAGCCCAGCACGCAGAACAGGTAGCTTTGCCCGGGTGACAGCCCCCCACGGCGACCAATCAGCCGGTGTAGAACCAGCGCGCAAATGAGGCCGCCAAGCGGAATGAAGAATAGCGAATGCGTGAACTGGCGGTGATACTCCAGAAACAGGAGAGGGTCTTCGGCAGAGCGAATCAGCACATCCAGATCCGGCGCCATGCCCGACAGGAACCCCAGCAGTCCGGCGGTGACGATCTGGCGCCGGTTGGCGACCGCTTGCGGAAGCGCAGCGCCCAAGGCGCCCTGGGTTAAGGGATCCATTCTGTTCCTCTTCAAACTGCGTAAGCAACCGGACCGCACTGCAACTTTTACCGGCCTTGCAGGTCGGACCTAGCGTGTTTACGCTGCAATGCCCCGAGTGGACGAGGAGATTACCCCATGCGCCTGAATTTTGTTACCGCCATCACCGCCAGCGTGTTGCTGAGCGCCTGTACGACCAATCCCTACACAGGGCAACAGCAGGCCAGCAAGGCTGCCACCTATGGTGCCGGCGCGGCCGCCGTCTGCGCGCTGGTGGGTGCCATCGACTCAGGGAAACACGCGCGCAACGCGGCCCTGGGCTGCGGCATCGTCGGTGCTGGCGTCGGCGCCTACATGGATGTACAGGAAGCCAAACTGCGCGAACAATTGCAGGGGACCGGTGTGCAGGTGGCCCGGGAAGGCGACAATATACGCCTCATCATGCCCGGCAGCATCACGTTTGAAACCAACTCCTACAACCTGCGCGGTGACTTCTACCCGGCGCTCAATTCCGTCGGCCAGGTACTGGCGAAGTATGCCGACACCACCCTTCGTATCACCGGACACACGGACAACACCGGCGGGCGGGCCCTGAACCAGACCCTGTCCGAGCGGCGCGCTGGCAGTGTCGCCGACTATCTGGCAACCCGCGCCGTGGAGCGCTCGCGGATGCTGGTGCAAGGCGTGGGCTACGATCAGCCGATCGCTGACAACAACACCGAGCAGGGACGCAGTCAGAACCGCCGGGTAGAGCTGATGATCCTGCCAAAGGCCTGACGATCAGTCGATGTCAAAGCTGTAATAGAGGTCTACCGAGCTCTCCAGCCGACTGACCACCTCCAGCCACAGGCGCGCTTGCAGATAGAGGCGCGCCGTGAGTACGTTGATCGGCTCATACAATCCCACACCGTAGGACAGGTAAATCCGCTCACCGATATACCCGCTGACGGTCGCCGCTGTGTCGTCTTCGGAGCCGTCTGTGCCGAACTCCACATTGCGCAAACCCGGCAACTTGTTCAGTTCCTCCACCAGGGCACTGCGGTTCACCAGGCTGGTACCCAGCGACAGGGCCATGGCGGTGCCGTCCGCACCCGCGCCGGAGTCCAGCCCTCGCCCGCGCAACAAATACGACAGCGCCTCGGTTTGCGACATGGAGGGTTCCGCATACACAGTCAGTTCCGGCTGCTCCAGAGTGCCGGTGACCGTAACCCCGGCACGC
Source organism: Haliea salexigens DSM 19537 (assembly GCF_000423125.1). Lineage (GTDB taxonomy): Bacteria > Pseudomonadota > Gammaproteobacteria > Pseudomonadales > Halieaceae > Haliea > Haliea salexigens. Next base: position 43,882 of record NZ_AUHJ01000005.1, on the reverse strand, counting down.
ACGTCCTCCGCCGGTATTTCACGCTCCGCGCGCAGATTCAGCTCGGGGTTTTCGGGGGCACCGCTGAAGGCAATTCGCCCCTGACGCACTAACAGGCGCTGACCATAGGCGCGAAACTCCCCGCCGATGATGTTGAGATTGCCAAACAGCTGCAGGGGTCGCTCCGGTGCCTGACGCAGATTGAGGTCGCCACCTACGGTGAGGTTCAGGTCCTTGCCGCGTATCCGGAAGCGGTCCTCAATGCGCAGCCGCAAATCGGCATCGAGACCGAAGGGGTTGTGCGCATCGAGTGGATTACCGGCAAAGTCGACCTCCACCACATCATCAGAAAGGGTAACACTACCTGGCGGCAACTCCTCGTAAGCGAGCAGCCCCTCGTGCACCCGCACCTCGCCACGCACGTGAATACCGGCAGGCGTAATGCGCAAACGCAAGTCTGGCGACACTTCCAGTTGTGTGCTCGGCGGGTACAGCAAGCGGTGGTTGTCGCCTTTGATATCCAGGCGCAGTGCTGGCTCGGCACCGAACTGGGCATCGCCGCTCAACGCCAGTTGCCCACCACCCACCATCGCAGCGCCCGCCAGCGTTGCCGTGGTGCCATCAAGGGCGATACGCACATCGATATCGTCAACCTCGGTGGGGTTGGCCTCCAGCCGCACCAGGCCGTTGCGCCACCGCAGCTCGCCCTGCCCCTGTGGATTCTGCAGGTTACCTGACAGTTCGATGCGCCCGCTCAGTTCACCATCGATGCGCGTCAACTGCGGCAGAAAAGGTCGCAAGGCCGCAACCTGCAAGGCGTCAACGGCAAACAGGCCCTGCAGGGCACCGTCGCGCCGTGATGGCAGTGCCACATTGAGGGCAAGACGCTGGCGGCCGTCCTGTTGCAACCCGGCTTCCAGGGCCAGGCCATCAGCGCCCTGCTCGACAGTGACAGCAAGGGATTCCCAAGTGAACGAGGCAGACTCACCCTCGGGGTGGAATTGCGTAATTGCGCCCCCCGGGCTGGTCAGCTGCGCCTCGGCCTGCAGCGCGGCATCCGGAGACCAGGCAATCGAGACCTCTGCCTGCAGCGGCCCACGGGCCTCAACTTGCTGCGGCAATACTGCGTCCACCAGTGCCAGGTCGCCGGTCAGTTGGCCGGTTAAGCCGCCCGTGGCGCCCAGCGCAATGTCAGCCAGGCACAACTCGCTCTCCGGTAACAACCAGCAGTGCGCGCTGACGCTGCCGCCGGCTTGTGTCACACGCGCCTCAATCGGCATACCCAGTGACAGCGGGCCGAGGGGCGTTGCGAACTCGGTCGGCGGCACCGTCAATTGCCAACCGTCGTCAACGGCAGTCGCCGCAACCTCAAGCTTACCGGTGATGTCACCCGTAATGCTCAGGCCAAGCTCTGCGGACTCGGGTCCACCTGTTAACTTGAGCCCTAAACCCTCCAGTGCCACGCCGGCCAATTCCATCTGGTCCAGGCGCAACTGGCCCTCACCGCGCAGGCTCGCGCCCAGGTTCTCGCCCAGATCCATGCTGCCCTCCAGCACACCGCGGTCTGCGCGGAGGCTGTTCCAGTAAACACCCTGCACGCTCCCCCGCAGCGCCAGACGATTGCTCGCCTGCGACCAGTCGGCGTTTAACAGCACACTGCCACCCGCGTCACGTGACCAGCGACTCAAGTCGGCTATACCCAGCTCAGCATGAACCTCACCGGCGGTACCCTCGTCTGCGGTGATATCGATCTCTCCGCCATTCACCTGTGCGCGCAGCGCACCGCTGTGCACCAGCGTAGCGGAATCCAGTGTGAGCCCCCCCTCAACCAGCGCCGGAAGCCCATTGATGTCGCCCGACAAGTCAACATCATCAAGTACGACCCGCCAGTTCTGCGCCTCTAGCTGACCGCTCGTTGCGAAACCGCCCGACAGTGAGCCGAACAGGTAATCGCTCCAGCGCGGCATCTGCAGGCCGGGCGTCTCCACAACGGCCCGCCAGGCGATTGCCTCGCCGTAGTCCAGCACACCTGAGGCAGAGAGGTTGCCGGCACTCGCCCCGTCAAGCTGCAGCTTGTCGACCTCAAGGCTACCGGGGGTGTGACGTGCTGACAGCATGATATCCAGGGACTCGTAGCCCAGCTCATGCAGCTGCGCCCGCAGCGTGAGCGCCTGGGCCTCAAGACTACCCGTGGCAGTCAGTTCCAGCGGCCACGCCACCGCAGCTTCGGCGAACGCTGCTGGGACCCCCTCAACCTCTGCAAGCCCCAGTGGCTCCTCCCCATTGAGCACAGCCGAGAGTTTGAAAGGCAGCTCAGGTGCAAGCAGGTCGACTGCACCGGAAAGCGCCAGGCGCGGCTGCCCGGGTGAGAGCAGCTCAAGCTGCAGGTCACCCACATCGCCGGACAGGTCGAGCTGTAGCGTTCGTGCGCTGAACTGAGGGGGCAGCTCCGCCCAGGTAAGATCGGCGCGCAAGGCCAGCTGCAGGGGCCAGTCGCCCGTCATGTTGACGTGGCCGCTGGCGGCAAGCCGACCGAGCTCCGCCTGGACCAGCTCCAGGGTTTCGATCTCGAGCTGTTCTCCACGCCAGCGGGCGGCGGCACGTACGGCTTCGAACTGTGTGATCTCATCGCCCAGCCGCAGGCGCGGCTGCTCCAGCGTCAGCGCATCGACGGCCAGCGTAAGCGGCAATCGCAGCTCGGGCAGCTTGAGGGCTACCCGCGCTGAGGGCTCTCCTGCCGGCGCTGAGGGCTCTTTTCCAGACGCTGAGGGCTCTTTTCCAGACGCTGAGGGCTCTCCTGCAGGCGCTGAGGGCGCTGCTGTCTCAAGGGCGAGTTCGGCGTTGCGCAGGATTGCCGACCCCAGGTACACCCCCTCCGGGGTCAGTTCAATATCCAGCTCGGAAGCGGCCTGTTGCCACACACCTCCGGGCCAGCGCACGCGGGTTTGCGCTATACGCACGCCGGGTGCTCGCAAGCGCACCGGGAGCTGCACTGGTTCGGTGGAGGGTGCTTCGGTAGCCGCTTCATCGGTCGTATCGTCTTGCTCCACAACCACATCCAGACGATCAATATCCAGCCTGGTAAAACAGAATAGACTCTGCCACAGGCAGGCGGGACGAAGCTCTGTGTGCACACCCGCAAGTTCGACCTTCAGTCCATCGAGTGTCAAACGCAGATTCGCCAGCTCTAATTCACCGGCCAGGCGCCCTCCTGCATAGGTCACCTGCAGCGGCGAGCTCGCCGGGATAAGGGTCACCAGAAACCGTGTGCCGCTGGCACTGAACGGCAGCAGCAGCACCGCGATGACGAGCATCAGCAGGACAGCGCTCAATACAGCCGCCAGCTTCTTCAAAACTCAGCTCCGATATTGATGTGGAAACGCCAGTCCGGGTTGTCCTCGCTGACGCTGTTGGCGATTTCCAGCTTGAGGGCGCCCACGGGGGTCAGATAATGCAGCCCGAAGCCCGCGCCGATCACCGCCTCGAACTCACCCTCATCGAAGGCGTCACCCCCGTCCACGAACACGGCGGCACGCCAGTCCGGCAGGAACCGGTACTGGTACTCGAGGCTGGCCAGTGCCAGGCGATCGGCCCCGAGCACGTAGTCAACCTCGCTTCCATTGCGCAACATGACGGGGACCGTATTGCCAATGGATTGATACCCGTAGCCGCGCAGGCTCTGTGAGCCACCGGCGAAAAAGCTCAGCGACGGTGCCAGGTCGTCCCGCTGCCCCTCCCCAATGAGCGCCGCACCGGCCTCGGCACGACTGACCAGGCGGCCCCGTTCGCCGAGTGGCATGACATGCACCCAATTGGCGTAGAGCCGGGTCATATCGATACTGGAACCGAGCTGACTCGAGGTGGCTTCCACCTCATAGAACTGGCTGAAACCGCGGTCGGGGTTGACCGGCGACCCCTCTCGCGACTTGTGCGAAACCGTGAAACCTGGCAAAAGATAGTCTTCGTCGCCCTGCACGGTCGCCGCATCCCAGCGCTCATTCAGTGCTCGCAGGTGATAGCTCAGCACCCATCTGCCATAGCGTCGTTCCCGGCGCACCTGCGCTTCATGCTGGTTGCTGTCCAGATCACCGAACTCATTCTGTTCCACGCGCAGCGAAAACTGCAACATGTCCTCCAGCGGGTGGGTCAGCGGGATGTTGTACGTGAATTGCCCACTCGGGTTTATGCGGGAATATTCGAAGCGGGTTTCCTGACTGTGCCCGTGGCGGTTGATACGCGGTGTTTTCCAGGTGGCCGATACGCGCTCCTCGGTATCAGTGCTGTACCCTATACCCACATCCACCGTATGCCGTTTGGCGGGAAACAGCTCCAGCTGCAGCGGTACGTTGCCATCAGCACGCTGCTCCAGCAGCGGGCGCAGGGTGACTCCGGAAAAGTAGCCCGTGCGTTGCAGCTCCGCCTGCAGTGTCTGCAACGCGCCAACGTCGTAGGGCGCTCCCGATTTGAAGTGACTGAGCGACTGCAGCAGCTCCGGGGAGACGATATCCTCGGCATAACGCAACTCCCCCACCCGATAGCGGTCACCGCTGGCGTAGTGCAGCTGCACCCGCGCAGTGTTCGCGGCAGGCTCCACTGCCACCGAACGCTGCAGCAATCGGGCATCAAAGTATCCTCTGCGCTGCCCCAACTGCAACAGCGAATTGCGCAGTGACTCATAGTGTCCGTGGTGCAGTGTGTCACCCACGGCAAGGCCCGGATCAGCCAGGAGGCGCTGGAACGCCGGGTCGTCCTGCGCGGCGCCCGTTACCTGAATATCAAGCTCTTCCACCGTGACCGGCGGGCCGGGCGTAACAACGATCAGCAGCTCCCAGGGGCTTGTGGCTCTGTCTACTGTGAGGTCGACATCGGCACGGTAATAGCCCAGCGCCTTCAAGCTATCCGCCACACGCTCCCTGGCCGAGGAGAGGAAATTGCTGCGCGCGGCTTCGCTTTCAGGCAGAGCGCCCAACCAGGCTTCAACATTGGCGCGCTGTGCTTTGTCGAGACCCTCCAGGCGGTATTCGAGCAGGGCGTCTGCCCTGACGGTAGACCAGGGCAGGACGCAACAGCACAGCAGCAGAAAGCGAGCATGTCGCAGCACAGCGGGCTTTACCCGGATCAGGCGCTGGCTGCGCGATGGGCACGGCCCCAGAAATTATAACCGGCAATGCGTGGCGTACCCGGGAGATACTGTGTCTGCAGCTCACTTACCTCAAAGCCGCCTGCAGCGAGTAGGCCAGGAATATCGCGGTTGAGATTGCAACCCCCGGCTACGGCGGCCCAGAACCCGTTGACCCGATTCTGCCAACGCTGCACACCGGCATCCGGTGCGAGCCCGTGCTCAGCAAACAGTAATTCCCCCCCCGGCCGCAACACGCGAGCCATGCCGTGTAATGCCGCTACCGGGTCAGGAATGGTACAAAGCGCAAAGGTCACAACAACCGTGTCTACACTCTCATCCGCCAGTGGAATGGCTTCGCCCGGCAGCCCGACAAACTCCACGGTAAAGGGCAAGGCCGCCGCGCGCTTGCCGGCAAGCTCCCAGGACTTTTCCGAAGGATCAAGGCCAATCAGCCGCGTGACCCTCGCCGGGTCGTAATAGGGCAAATTGAGCCCGGTACCAATACCTATCTCCAGCACCTCGCCACGCGCAAGTGGCACAACCTTCTCGCGTTGGCGCATGATCGGCTTGCTGGCACAAGCACAATTGATCACGTGAGGCAGGATCCTCCGTTCGTAAAATCCCATTCTGCTAATCTCCATGAATTGCGTATGATTATACCGGCCTATGTTCCACTAGCCTATGCACCAACAACAAGCGAATTCGACTGCACCGTACCGAGGTAGACCCCGTGAACACTCCTCGAGTTTCATCAAGCCAGCCCGCGCCGACATGAAGGCGCGGGAAACAGCACTCCGGAGCGCCTTGTTACAGGCGCAACTGGACCTGGGAAAGCGCGACTATCCCATGATCATCGTGATTGGCGGCTTGCCGGGCGCCGGCAAGAGCGAACTGGTGCACCGGCTGAACGAGTGGCTGGACCCGAGGTTCGTTGACACCAGTGCCCAGTGGAGGCATTCGGACGAAGAAGAGGATCGGCCTTATTTCTGGCGTTTCTGGCGTCACATGCCGCGGAAGGGCCGTACCACCATTTTTCTCGGCTCGTGGTACACCCGCCTCTTGCACGACAGCGCGGCGGGAAAGCTCACCGCCCCGGAGCAGCGTGAGAGGCTGGCGACTATACAGCGCTTTGAGCACATGCTGCACAACGATGGCACCCTGCTCGTGAAACTGTGGCTGCATGTGGATCGCGACACCCAGCAAAAACGGCTCGCCGCAGACCGAATACGCCTGCAACACCTGCCGGCTGCGGCAGCACAATGGGCTGAGGACCCCGCGGCCGCCCAGGGCGCAGCCGATCAGGTGCTTGCAGAGAGCAGTTCCGCGACGGCGCCCTGGCACTTGATTACGGCAGCGGACCCGCGCCAGCGCGACCTGGACGCCGGCGCAACGCTTCTGCGCATGATGACGGAGCGAGCCGCGGTAGCCCGTGGCGGCAACGGAGCAAGCAGCATGCCCTGCCCGCCCCCCGCGCATGCGACGACAACACCGGCACTGGCAGCGGTACCCAGCGACTTGCGGCTCTCCAAGTCCACCTATCGTCGTTCACTGGTGGAACAACAGCAGCGCCTGCAGGCACTCGCTTGGCGTGCACACGAGGCGCAACGCTCTCTAGTGGCGGTTTTCGAAGGCTGGGATGCAGCGGGCAAGGGCTCCGCTATTCGCCGGGTTACAGCAGCCATGGACCCCCGCCTCTATCGCGTCGTGCAAAGCAGCGCGCCCTCGGACGAAGAGCGCGCCCAGCATTATCTGTGGCGCTACTGGCGCGCGCTGGAACGGCGCGGTCGCACCATGTTGTTTGACCGCTCCTGGTACGGACGCGTGCTGGTCGAGCGTGTGGAGGGGTTTGCGAGCACCGAAGAATGGCAGCGAGCCTACGAGGAAATCAATGATTTCGAGGCGCAGATTGCCGGGCATGGCGGCGTGCTTCTCAAGTTCTGGCTGCATATTTCGCCGGAGGAACAGCTGCACCGGTTTCGACAGCGAGAAACCACTCCACACAAACAGCACAAGATTACCGAGGATGACTGGCGCAATCGCGAACGCTGGGAGGACTATGAGCGCGCCGTGCTGGACATGCTCGCGCTGACATCCACCCCGAACGCACCCTGGATACTGGTTGCGGCCAACGACAAGCGTTATGCCCGCGTGCAGATCCTGCGAGCCCTCTGTGACCGGCTGGAACAGGCACTCGGTACCCAGCCGTAAGCCCCGGCGCTATACTGCCCCACCGTTCACGGCCGAGAGACGCAAACCCATGAAACTGCATATCATCACCACCGGTGGCACCATCGACAAGATCTACTTCGATGCCAAAAGTGACTACCAGGTGGGCGAGCCGGTTATCGGTGAATTACTGCAGCGCATGGGAGCCCGGTTCGACTACAGCGTGGAATCGGCCATGCGCAAGGATAGCCTGGACATGACAGACGCGGATCGGGATCTGATCCGTCGCGCCGCAATCCAGTGCCCCGAACAGTGTGTTCTGATCACCCACGGCACCGACGGCATGGTCGCCACGGCACGCGCGCTGCAGGACATCCCCGGCAAGTGCATCGTGCTCACCGGTGCGTTGCAGCCGGCGGCATTCGCGCAATCCGACGCCATCTTCAATATCGGCTGCGCCATCGGGGCACTGCAGGGCAAGCCGCCCGGCGTGTACATTGCCATGAACGGTGAAGTATTCGATGCGGACAACGTCGTTAAAAACGTTGCGGCAAACCGCTTTGAAGCAGTCACCTCAGCGTAAGAGGGGCAATCCGGCATCCTGCTTGATCGCTTCAATGACGACATAGGTATGCGTCTGTGCGACACCAGGCAGGTCCACGATACGCGCCAGCACGGCGCGATAGGCATCCATGCTGGTCAGCCTCAGTTTCAGTAAGTAATCAAAACCGCCTGCCACCATATGGCACTCCGCCACCTCATGAATCAGGATTACGGCGTCCCGAAAGCGATCAAACACCTCCGCCGTTGTGCGATCCAGTGTTACCTGAATGAAGGCGCTGGTACCGAACCCCAGCGCCGCGGCGTCGAGGCGAGCGCTGTAACCCTCTATAAAACCCGTACTCTCCAACCGACGCACCCGCTCAAGGCAGGGGCTGGGGCTGAGATTCACCCGCCGGGCCAACTCCACATTGGACAGGCGCCCCTCGCTTTGCAGAAACGCGAGAATGCGTAGATCTGTCTTATCCAAGGTATAAACCATCCAAATCCTCCCCTCAAAGCCTCTAAACACCACACAATATGCTATAATTTTATAAATCAGAAGAATATTATTCAAGAGTACGTGGAAAAAAAACAGCTCATTCTGCCGCTCACTGACTACAATTCTCACTTTCAACCTGCCCGAGAGCCCGCCTCATGCTGCACGACTGCCGACTCGATTCCACTGACGCGCTGCGCCAGGCCATGGAAGCCACCCACCGCGACGATGAGGCGCGGGTACTGGAACAATTGCTGCCTGTCGCCACCCTGAGCCAGGCCGCTCGCAGCCGCGCCTGGGAGCGGGCGCGGCAGCTGGTGGTGAATATTCGCGAAGCGCAGGTGGGCAAAGGGGGCGTGGATGCGTTGCTACAGGAGTTTGCGCTATCGACGGAAGAAGGCGTGGTGCTGATGTGCCTCGCCGAGGCACTCCTGCGCGTACCGGACCACCTCACCATGGACAGGTTGATACGCGACAAACTCGCCGATGGTGACTGGAGCTCCCACCTCGGCAACAGCGAGTCACTGTTCGTCAACGCCTCTGCCTGGGGCCTGCTATTGACTGGCAAGGTGGTGAACTACAACGACGAAGACAACCCGCGCCAATTCGGCCTGTTGAAGAAAACCATGGGTCGCCTGGGGGAGCCGGTTATCCGCGCCTCCGTGCGCTATGCCATGCAGATCATGGGCACCCAGTTTGTGATGGGCACCACCATAGACAAGGCGCTGGAGCGCGCGCGGGAGGCGGAACGCCGGGGCTATCGCTACTCCTACGACATGTTGGGCGAAGCGGCCCGCACCGCAGCCGATGCCCAGCGCTACTACGACAGCTACCGCAACGCGATCGAGGCCATCGGCCGAGCTGCCAACGGCCGCGGCCCGGAGCACAGCCCCGGCATCTCGGTAAAGCTGTCTGCCATCCACCCCCGCTACGAATTCGCCCAGCGCGAACGGGTTATGACGGAGCTGGTGCCACGCCTGAAAGCGCTGGCACTGGCGGCGAAATCCTTCGACATCGGCTTCACCGTGGACGCTGAAGAAGCGGACCGGTTGATGCTATCCCTGGACGTGATTGAGGCCGTAGCCAGCGACTCGGAGCTGGGCGATTGGCAGGGATTCGGAGTTGCCGTGCAGGCTTACCAGAAGCGCAGCCTGTTGGTGATCGACTGGCTGCGCGAACTTTCCCTGCGCTGCCAGCGGCGCTTGATGGTACGCCTGGTCAAGGGCGCCTACTGGGACACGGAAATCAAGCTGGCACAGGTGGAAGGGCTGGAGGATTATCCGGTGTTCACGCGCAAAGCCGCTACCGACGTCTCCTACCAGGCCTGCGCGGCGCGCTTGCTCGCCTATCGCGACAGCCTCTACCCGCAGTTTGCCACACACAACGCCTACACCGCCGCCACTATCCTGGAGATGGACAGCGACCGCAGCGGTTATGAATTCCAGCGTTTACACGGCATGGGCGAAACACTCTACAACCAGATTGTCGATGCCGAAAAAGTGCCCTGCCGGGTGTACGCGCCGGTCGGTGTACACGCCGACCTGCTCGCCTATCTGGTGCGCCGGCTGCTGGAAAACGGCGCCAACAGCTCCTTCGTCAACAATATCGTGGATGAGGACATTCCGGTGGCAAGCCTGCTGGAAGACCCCGTTGAGGCCGCCCGCGGCTGGAAGCAGAAACGCAACCCGTTGATTCCCCTGCCACCCGATCTGTATGGGGAGGAACGCCGCAATGCACAGGGGGTGGACCTGCATGACCGCCCCACCCTGCAGGCGATACGCAGAAACATGCAGGCCTGGGAGGCCTCGTTGCCCATCGCGGCCGTCGGTACCGGTGGCGTGAGCGAAGTGCGCAACCCCGCACGCCGCAGTGAGTTGATCGGCCACATCAAACTGGCCGATGCCGCTACCATCGAGTCCGCGCTGGCGCTCGCCCACGCGGGGTTTCCCCAGTGGTCCGCGCTGCCCGTGAATGAACGCGCACAGTGCCTGCAGCGGCTGGCAGATGCCCTGGAGACCCACCGCGACGAGCTGATCGCACTGTGCTGCAAGGAAGCGGGTAAAACACTGCGCGATGGTGTCGCGGAAGTGCGCGAAGCCGTGGATTTCCTGCGTTACTACGCCGCACGCGCCGTGGAGGCCCGCTTTGCCGAGCACGGCTTGCAGCCGCGCGGCGTGGTGCTTTGCATCAGCCCCTGGAATTTCCCCCTGGCGATTTTCATCGGCCAGGTCAGTGCGGCGCTGGCAGCGGGCAACACGGTAGTTGCCAAGCCCGCAGAGCAAACCAGCCTGATTGCCCAGCGCACCGTGGATTTGATGGCGGCGTGTGGTTTTCCCGAGGGTGCCATCGCCTTACTGGTCGCCGAAGGGCGCGCCGTAGGGGAGCAGCTGATCCCCGATCTGCGAGTAAAAACTGTCATGTTCACGGGTTCCACCACAACGGGCAACTGGCTCGCGCGCAAGTTGGCCGAGCGCAGCGACGCTCCGGTCCCCCTGATTGCCGAAACCGGCGGCCAGAACTGCATGATCGTCGACTCCACCGCACTGCCCGAGCAGGTGGTGCGCGATGTGGTGACATCCGGCTTCCAGAGTGCGGGGCAGCGCTGCTCCGCCCTGCGCGTGCTGTTCCTGCAAGAGGACATTGCCGACAAAGTGATCGACATGATCATCGGCGCCATGCAGGAGTTACGTCTGGGGGACCCCGCTGAGTTCGCAACCGACATCGGACCGGTGATTGATGAACGTGCGCAGCAGGCACTTGCCGACCACGTGCGCTACCTGGAGGCGACCGGGCGCCTGCTTTACGCCGGCGAGCGCCCGGCGGGGCATGCAGCCACGTTTTTTCCGCCCCACCTCTATGAGATCAGCAATGTATCACTGCTGGAACGCGAGGTATTCGGCCCCATTGTGCATGTGATCCGCTATCGTGCGGAGGCATTTGACGACGTGATAGCACAGATCAACGCGACCGGTTTCGGCCTCACTTTTGGCATTCATAGCCGGATTGAGGAGGCCTGCCAACGCGCGGCTGAGCGTGTGCAGGCGGGCAACATCTACGTCAACCGCAACATGATCGGCGCCATTGTAGGCGTACAGCCCTTCGGCGGGCGCGGACTGTCCGGCACCGGGCCAAAAGCCGGCGGCCCGCAATACCTGTCGCGGCTGGTGACCACCGGCGAAGAAGCAGAAAACGCCGCGGGCCAACTGGCGCTGCCGAACGCAGGTAGCGAACCCCCGGCAACGGCTGACGCGCTTGTCGCTGCGTGCAAGGCCACCCCGGGCTGGGCGCGCCGTCCGGTCAGTGATCGGGTATCGGTGTTGCGACGCTTCCTGGCATCCTATGCAAGCCGCCCCGATGACAACCCGGCCATCCTTGAAAACACGCTGGGCGCCGCGCGGGAACAACTGCACAACGCGGCTACCCTGCTGGCATCACCACAACAGCTGCCCGGGCCGACCGGAGAGTCCAATCAGTTGCAGCACGAGCCACGCGGCACCCTGCTGCTGCTGCTGGACACCCGGGAACATCAGGGCGAGTACCTGATGGCGATCATCTCGGCCCTGGCCACAGGCAACGGGGTTATCGGTATGGCCGCGCCTGAGCTGGTGGATGAATGGCAGGCACTCCTGGCCAGCCTGCATGCCGCTGGCCTGCCCGCGGGGCTGTTCCAGCTGCTGCCACTGGAGAGTGCAGACACCCTGCTCAAGCAAGACGGCATCCACGGCGCGATGGTACACGCGCGCAGCCGCTATCTGCGGGCTGCGGCGCGGGCACTGGCAACACGTGAAGGGCCGGTACTGCCGCTGATCAGCTGTGTGGCGCCTGAAACCCTGCTCAAGCAAACGTTGTGGGAGAAATCGGTGAGTATTGACACCACGGCCGCGGGCGGCAATGCGTCACTCATGACCATGGCCAGCTGAGCGAACGCAAGCGCCGGCTGCGAAGCACTCGCCAGGCTCAGTCGAGGCTGGCGAGCCCCCCCGCGGGACAATTGAGAAAGTCCGAGTTGGCCAGCCAGTCGGGATCCGGGTACCAGGAAAACAGGAATTGGCCGTCCTTGAGCGTATCGACAACGGTGCTGGCGACCTCCTGACGGACAGCCGGGCAACCCTGGCTGCGCCCGATTCGGCCCTGTCGGTCTATCCACTGCGGATCCACATAGTCCGCGCCGTGAATTACGATAGCCCGCTCCCGCGCCAGATCATTGATGCCGGCTTCAAGGCCATCCATACGCAGGGAATAGCCATGACGGCCCCGGTAGCTCTCACTGGTACGAAACAGCCCGATACTTGACTGGTGACTGCCGGATACGTTGGAAAAACGGGAGGCTACGTTCTGCCCGGAGCCCTGCCCATGAGCCACCAGTTCATTGAGTAGCAGCTCGCGCTGGGACAGGTCGAAAATCCACAACCGCTGCTCAGTGGAGGGCAGGGAGAAATCGATAATAGCCAGGCGCTCTGCGCGTTCCAGCCCACGATCCAGGGCACAGTTCATTGCCGCAACGGCGCGGCGCAGCACGCTGCGGTCGAGGGTGGGAGCGACGGCGGTCAGGGCCCGCACCAGCTCCGTGCCACCCGCCGCGGCGGCCGGCAGAGAGGCGCCGAGGCACAGCCCGGCGGCAATGACGAAAACACAACTGGCGCGCCCCAACATTGTGCTTATTCCTCAACTAAAGCAGCAGCTTACCGCATCGCCCCAAAACTGACCAGAGCGCGAGTCCTGCTCCCCATACGCGGGGCGGTCCCTCGCATACCGACTACTGCGGCTGCAGCCATGGCGTGCCGGGCCTTGCGCGACGTCTTTTCAGGGCAGAATCTCGATCGGCGTACCCACGGTCACCAGCCGCCAGATCTCGTCCATATGTTCGTTGCTGACGGCAATGCAGCCGTCAGTCCAGTTGAACAGCTCCGCCCCGGGTTGCGGTGTCTCCGGCTGTCCGTGGATCATGATGTTACCACCGGGGTCTACACCCATGGCTCGCGCCCGTTGCCGGTCGCGCTGATTGGGGTAAGACACGCGAATTGATTTATAGAAGCGACTCTCGGCGTTCTTGTAGTCCAGAATATAGCGCCCCTCCGGGGTGCGCTCATCCCCCTCACGCTCCTTGTGCCCCCAGGGCACCGGGCCCAGGGCCACCGGGTAATGGCGCACCACCTCACCGCTGGCCTTGAGATACAGCACACGCTCCGATTTGACCACAACCACCTGATCAACGGCTGGATTGAAGGCCGCAGCAGCCTCTGGCAAGATAAAATTCAGGAAAAATGCACAAAACGCCAATAACGCTCTTACGCTCACTGGTTTACCATGCTCCGGGAGTGATATTTTACGCGCGTTCGAACCAAGGGCCCCAGACGGGAGTTCGAAGTTTGCACGTTTCGCCACTTTGTGGCTTCCTAGTTCTGACAGGCCAACCCTGCTCAAGGAGTATTACCATGAAATCCACGCTCATCAAGGCTGTTGCAATCGCCGCGTTCGCGACACTGGCCACAGGCTGTGCCAGCTCGTCACAAATCGACGAAGTACGCAGCATCGCGGAAGCCGCTCAGCGCTCAGCTGACGAAGCCAAGCAATCTGCAGCTGGCGCAGAGCGCACAGCCTCTGACGCCAAGCGCATCGCTGAAGAAGCCAAGCGCAGCGCCGATGAAGCCAACAGCAAAATCGACCGCGCCTTCAAGACTTCCATGCAGAAGTAAGACGTCGCACGTTTTCCGGCGGGGCTTCGGCCCCGCCGTTTTACTTTCGTCCCAACCTTATTCACCAACGGCATCGCTGTCGTTCGATTCATCCGGCCTGTGGTGCTCAAGCCAGATCGGTCCCACCGGTACAGGCAAACCCGTCGACGCTTCGGCGGCAACGCGCACCTTGCTCCAGTCCACCGTAAAATCCCTGCGTTCACCCAGCGTTCGAGCTATGGCCGCACGCAACTGTTGTACACGCTCGTCTACCGTGATCGGCAGGTCGCCGAGCGGGTTGTGTGATTCCACATAGAGCGTATCCCCCATCCACCCGGCCTTCACCGGCTGATAGACAATCTCCACCTGGCTGCCGACAGGCACCTGCTCGTAGAGGTACTCAACGTCTTCCGGATACATGCGCACACAGCCAGCGGTAACCGGCATACCAATACCCAGTTCGCGGTTGGTGCCGTGAATCAGGTAAGCGGGGAGGTTCAGGTACAGCGCGCGCGTACCCAGTGGATTATCCGGCCCCGGTGGCACTACCGCCGCCACCGGTGTACCACGTTCCGCACGATCCTTGCGAATCGACTCGGTGGGATACCAGGTGGGGTTTTGAGCCTTGCGCGTCACGCGTGCAGTCGCCAGCGGCGTTTCACGCCCACCGCGACCTATGCTGATCGCGTACACCCCCACCCGCGCGGGCTGCTCGGCCACTGCGGGCTCGTAATGATAAAGCCGCATCTCTGCCGTGTTGATCACAATACCCTTGCGCGCAGCCTCCGGCAGAATGTGCCAGGTGGGCAACAGCACCTGGGTGCCCTCGCCCGGCAACCAGGCATCGACACCCGGGTTGGCAGCACGAATGGCACCATAGCCCGTGCGGTAGCGCCGGCCAATCAGGACGAGGGTATCTTCTTCGGCGGCCGTGGTTGTGACCAGGCCACCCACCAGGTGGTCGTCGGGCTCCGGAATCGGGTAGAAACCGCTGGCGGCGGCCTCCGGGGCGGCGACGCCAGCTTGCGCAAAGCCGCCTAGTACCAGTGCCACAAGCGAGACACGCAGAAAATCAGAAAAGCACTTCATGAGCAAACCGGCCATCCAGCCAAAACAGGGCAGCATCATACGCGCTGCCCTGCCCGGAGAAAATAGCCGGTTACGCGCTACTCGAAGCGTTCGCCGGCCGCCAGTTTCTGCTGCACAATCGCCGGGGCGAGGAAGCGTTCGCCGTAGTGTTCAGCCAGCACCGCACAGCGTGCCGCGAAACGCTCCAGCCCATAGGTATTGACGAACTGGATAAGCCCTCCGGTCCAGGGCGGCGCGCCGATGCCCATGATGGAACCGATGTTGCCGTCATCCACGGTGCGCAAGACACCACTCTCCAGGCAACGCAGTGCCTCGATAACCTGACGAAACAGCAGACGATCCCGCATATCCGCTTCCGGCACGCTGGCTTGTGGCTGATAGTAGAGCTCCAGCAAACCGGGCCAAATCGCCTTGCTGCCGTCTTCCGCGTAGTCGTAGAAGCCTCCACCGTGGTGGCGCCCACCGCGGCCATGCTCACCCACAAGTGTGTTGATCACACCGCGCGTGATGGTGCCGTCGCTGAACTTGTCCAGCACGCCCATTTCTGCCCAGGTTTCCTGTGCCTTGCGTGTCAATTCCAGGCTGACTTCGTCATACACCGCCAGCGGGCCGACGGGCATCCCGATGGCCTTGCCCATGTTCTCCACCTGCACCGGATGCAGCCCCTCGGCCACCAGGCGCACCCCCTCATCGAGATAGGTGCCAAATGTGCGGGAGGTGAAGAAGCCCAGCGAGTCGTTGACCACAATCGGCGTCTTGCGGATCTGCCGTGCAAAATCGTAGGCCTTGGCAAGTGTCTCGTCGCTCGTTTCAGCCCCACAGATAATCTCCACCAGGGGCATTTTATCCACCGGTGAAAAGAAATGGATACCGATGAAATTGGCCGGGTTCGCGCTCGCTTCAGCCAGCTGCGTAATCGGCAGGGAGGACGTGTTGGACCCCCATACGCCGTCAGCTGCGAGCTGCCCTTCCAGTTCGCGGGTAATCTTGTGCTTCAGGCTCATGTTCTCGAAGACCGCTTCCACGATCAGGTCGCACCCTGCGAGGTCGTCATTGTTGACGGTCGGCAGTATCAGGTCGAGGATTGCCTGTTTCTTCTCTTCCGTGAGCTTGCCGCGCTGTATACGCTTGTCCAGCAGACGCTCGCTGTACGCCTTGCCGCGGCTGGCAGCATCTTCACTGACGTCCTTGAGCACCACGTTGATACCCGCCATGGCCGCCACATAGGCGATACCCTGCCCCATCATGCCTGCGCCCAGCACGCCCAGCTTCTTCACCTGCTGCGGAGGCACGTCCTGCGGCCGGCTGCCGCCCCGGTTGACCCGGTTCATGCCGAAAAAGAACGTGGAGATCATGTTCTTGGCCACCGGCGTCATCGCCAGATAGGTCAGACCACGTGACTCCACCCGCTGCGCGGTGTCAAAGTCCAGACGCAATGCCTCCACCGCACAATCGAGAATCACCTCAGGGGCCGGCAACAGGCCGCGGGTTTTTTTACGCAGCATGGCAGGCGCCAGGGTAATGAGCTGGGCGATATGCGGGCTGGACGCGTTACCGCCGGGGATACGGAAGCCCTTGCGGTCCCAGGGCTGCAGCGCTGCCTCCGCACTGCCCTGTTGTGCTGCTATCCACGCCTTGGCGGCCGGCACGAGCGCCTCGCGACTCTCCACCAGCTCATTGATCAGGCCCGCCTCAAGACCCGCGGCAGGGTCAATACGCGTACCTTCGAGCAAATACGGCAGGGCCTTCTCCAGGCCAAGCAGGTTCACCATACGCACCACGCCGCCTCCACCAGGCAGCAGACCCAGGCTGACCTCGGGCAGACCCAGCTGCACGCTGCGGTCGTTCAACGCGACACGGTGGTTACAGGCGAGCGACAGTTCAAAGCCGCCGCCCAGTGCAGCGCCATTGATCGCAGCGACAACCGGTACCGGCAGGTGCTCGAGACGACGCAGACCTGATTTGACTCGCTCCCCCTCTGCCATGAAAGCCGCCTCATCACCCGGCTTTGCAGCCAACAGGTCATTGAGGTCGCCACCGGCAAAGAACACTTTCTTGGCCGAGGCTATCACCACACCAGTCAGCCCGCTTTCCGCTTCCAGTTTCTGCAGCGTCTCGTCCATGGCCAGGCGGTACTCTTCGTTCATCGCATTGACCGGCCCGGTCATGTCCATGGTGACCGTCACAATGCCGTCGGCATCTTTCTCGTATTTGAATACACTCATTGTCTTTCGATCCTTTTCCTGTTCGCCGCGGGCTTAAATACGTTCAATAATGGTGGAGATACCCATGCCACCGCCCACGCAAAGCGACAGCATCCCGCGCTTGAGGCCGCGCCGTTCGAGCTCGTCCAGCACAATGCTCACCAGCATGCCGCCCGTAGCACCCAGGGGATGCCCCATGGCGATCGCGCCGCCGTTGACATTGGTTACGCTGTGGTCAATACCCAAGTCCTTCATGTAGCGCATTGCCACCGAAGCGAAAGCCTCGTTGATTTCCCACAGGTCGATATCTGATTTCTGCAGCCCTGCCTTGCGCAGGCACTTTTCCGCAGCAGGTCCGGGCCCTGTGAGCATGATGATGGGGTCGGTGGAGAGTACAGCAGTTGCCACAATACGCCCGCGTGGCGTCAACCCGAGGTCTTTGCCCGCGCGTTCACTGCCGATAAGTACCGCACTGCTGCCGTCCACGATGCCTGACGAGTTGCCCGGCGTGTGTACGTGGTCCACCCGGTCCAGCTTGGTGTACTTGGCGAGAATGACGTCGTCGAAGCCCATCTGCCCCGGCATCGCAAATGATGCCTTGAGCCCGGCGAGCCCCTCCAGTGTGGTATTGGGCTTGATAAAGTCGTCTCGCTCCAGAATGGTCAGGCCATTGCGGTCCCTCACCGGCACCACGGAACGATCAAAGTAGCCGCTGTCACGCGCATGGGTAGCGCGGCGCTGCGATTCCAGGGCAAAGGCATCGACATCCTCACGGCTCCACCCCTCGAGGGTGGCAATGGTATCCGCACCGATACCCTGCGGCACAAAACCGCTTTTAAGGCTGAAAGCCGGGTCGCCGCCCATCGGGCCGCCGTTGCTACCCATGGGCACGCGGGACATGCATTCAATGCCGCCAGCAACCACCAGATCTTCCCACCCGGAGGCAACCTTTTGGGCAGCGATATTCACCGCCTCCAGGCCTGACGCACAAAACCGGTCCAGCTGCACCCCGGCGACCGACTCATCCCAGTCGGCGTTCTGCACAATCATTTTCGCGATGTCAGACCCCTGCTCACCCACCGGCGTCACGCAGCCCATCACCACATCATCCACATACGCGGTATCCAGGTCGTGACGGGCCTGCAACTCACGCAGTAATCCCGCACCGAGGTCCACCGGTTTGACTTCATTGAGGCTGCCGCCCGCCTTGCCCTTGCTGCGGGGTGTGCGCAGCGCATCGAAAATATAGGCCGTGTGTGTCATGGGACTCCTCATCTCAGGGTTGTGCATATTCAGTCAGCGCACATAGTGAAAGTTGCCTGGCTTTGTGGCAATGACGTCAGCTACTAAAAAAATTGACCTGAGGTGACACGTCACCCTGCGAATCGCGGATTAACCCGACGGGCGATGACCCTGCGCAGTCAGAGGGGTGCTCAGAATTCGAACCGATTCACCTTGTCACCCGGTGTCACCTGCCCCTGCAGACCGACCGGGTCCTGGTTTATCAGCGCCTCGAGCGCCGCACTGTCATCACGCGGGGTGTTGGCGAGAAAGCGCCGCCCGTCCTCCATGCGCCCGAGCACGATGCCACGGCTGGGCATCTCCTTGTCGAAAGCCACCGCACAGGCCTCGATCGTGCCGCGACCCCGAGGCCGGTTGTCTACCTCCAGCCGCGGGGATGCGTCTATCGTGGTCTGCAAGTCCGGGCGCGCCAACGCCCAGGGCTGGGTGCCAGCCTCGCGGGAATAAACGCCCACCGCGTGCTTGGTGAGGTAATTGCCGTTAGCGGTCACCACGGCATGTTTGCCTTTTTCCGCCTGAAGCTGCGCAACCACCTCGGCTATGGCATGCAGCGAATAGTTGTTGCCAGGGCCACCAAACAGGGTCAGGCCACCCGTTACCGTCACGCCGCGCGGGTCATCCAGGGCAAGGCCGAGGGCGTTACAGGCCACCTGCACAGCCGAGGGGAAGCAACTGTAGAGATCAAACAGGTCAATGGCTGCGAGCGACAGTCCGGCTTGCTCCAGCGCACTGCGCGCGCACGCTGCCAGCGCGGGAGATTCGTGCAACACCGGGCGCTCACTGAAGTTCCAGATATCACAGGCGGCCGCCCCACCGCGCAGAAAGATCCAGCGCGCGGGGTCAATCTTGAGCCGGCGCGCCTCGCCCACGGTCGTCATAACAACCGCCGCTGCCATATCAACTGCCAGAATGGCGTTCATGCACTTGGTATACGGCCAGGTGATCATGCGATTGCCGCCACCCGTATCAATGGCCTCCTCGGCAGAGAGTACTTGCTGACGCCATGCCAGCGGGTTGGCTGCGGCCACCTTGCTCATGCGACTCACCAGGCCACCGAGCCGCTGCATATGCGCGTCCTGATCCAAACCGGCTGCATGGCGCAAGGCGCTCTCGAACAGCGGGTACGTGCGGATAGGTTCCACCAGACCGTGCGCCCACTCGCTGTCGCTGCAGGCGGCCCGGTTATCGCCCAACTGCACCGACGTGTGACCCCCACCCTGTTGCCAGTGACTGATATCAGCACCGGAAGACAGCGCACCGAACAAGGTGTACATCAGCTCTGCACCGCTGATAAGTACCGCTTTCGACTCGCCTGCAACCAGACGATCCGCAAAGTAATTCACCAGCAGCTGCGGTGTGTTGCCACCCACGTCGGCGGCAAACGTTTTGGCCTCGACACCGAGCCGCTGGCACAGCGCATCGCTGGCGTGCGGGGGCAGCATGCCGGCCAGGTCGGGCACCTGAGCCGCCAGAAAGGGCACGGTTGCCACGGTATCAATAGCGTCGCGCAATCCGGGAGCATCCGCGTCCGCCAGCGCTGCACGCGACACGCTTTCCAGCGCATCGACCAGGCTGCGCGCCGGGTCCCTGTCACGCCAGGTACGTTGGGCCTGGGCAATCAGTATCGGTTGATCGTCATTCATGTGGTCTCTTTAGCCTTTTGGCATGTCGGGTGAGTCAGGCCTCGGCGTTGCCCTGCGGTGCGGCAGCGGCGAAGGCCGGCAACTGTTCAAGGTAATCTGTGATAGCGACCAGCTTCGGGTACGGCGCGAGATCCTGCTGGAAACGCCGTGCGTTGTACATCTGCGGAACCAGACACACATCGGCCAGCGTTAGCCCCTCGCCAAAGCAGTACTGAACGCCGGTAACCTGCTGTTCCAGGGCGCCGAAGCCCTGCGCGATCCAGTGGTGATACCAGCCCAGCTTATCCGCTTCACTAACGCCCAGTGGGCCCACCAGATACCGCTGCACACGCAGGTTGTTCAGGGGGTGAATGTCGCAGGCAATAGACTGCATCATGGCGCGCACACGGCAGCGCTCGACGGGGTCTCGCGGCAACAGGGGTGGCTCTGGCCGTGTTTCCTCCAACCACTCCAGGATGGCAAGCGATTGAGTCAACAACGGCCCTTGCCCGGCTGCCAGCGCGGGCACCAGGCCCTGCGGGTTCTGCTGCAGATACTCGTCTGATGACTGCGCGTTTGCTACCAGGTCGACGGGAATGACCGTGTAGTCAACCCCTTTCAGGTGCAGCGCAATGCGCACCCGGAACGCTGCGGACGACCGCCAGTAATCATATAACCGCACAGAAGCCATGATCGAGCGGGCCTCAGGCCAGCACCTCAGCAAGAAAGTCGTTCAGGGCCTGCGCCGAGCGACGGTCGGCATCGGCGTTGTACACGGCGCCAAACCCGGGGTCGTTCGCTGCCGGATTGGTGAAGGCATGCAGCGTGTTGCCATAGGCATGGATCTGCCAGTCGGCGCCGGCGGCGGTCAGCTCGGCGGCCAGGGCCAGCACACTTTCCGGTGGCACCATGGGGTCGTCATAACCGTGCAGACACAGCACTTTGGCACGAATACTGGCCCCCGTACTCGTTTCCGGTGCATTAAACAGCCCGTGGAAGCTGACTACACCGCGCACGTCCGCGCCGCTGCGAGCGAGGTCCAGCACGGTGAGACCGCCAAAACAGTAGCCCATCGCGGCCAGGCGCTTCGCATCCACTTCAGGTTGCTCGCCCAGCACCGACACGGCCTTGTTTACCAGCGCCTGTAGCAGCGCCCGGTCGGCCAACAGGGGAGCGATCAGGGCCTGGCACTCCTCAGTACCCTCGCCGTAGACCCCCCGGCCAAACATATCCAGGGCAAAACCCACGTAGCCGGCCTCGGCCAGTGCCACGGCCTTATCCTGCTCAAACGCGCCGCGCCCGGCCCAGGTGTGGGCCACCGCAACGCCCGGCCGGGGCTGTGTTGCGCTATCGTCCCAGGCCAGAAACCCCTCGTAGGTGGCGCCGGCATGGGAATACTCGATAAAACGGGTTTGTATGGACATGCTGCTCCCTCGTTCCAAAAAACCCTTAGCCTAGACGATGCCGCCGGCTCAGGAAAGCCCCCGCACCACACGCAGGCAGGGCGTATCACCCTGTGTCACCAGACCGTGGATTTCAATACCGGCGTTGGCGCGAAACAGGTCGCAGAGAAAAATCACAATCTCCTCCGAAATCCTCTGCCC
This sequence comes from Haliea salexigens DSM 19537, assembly GCF_000423125.1. Classification (GTDB taxonomy): domain Bacteria; phylum Pseudomonadota; class Gammaproteobacteria; order Pseudomonadales; family Halieaceae; genus Haliea; species Haliea salexigens. The sequence goes on along the minus strand of NZ_AUHJ01000005.1, from coordinate 22,080 downwards.
CGGCACCAATACCGGAATACCCGGAGGATACGGCACCACCTGCTCGGCACTGACAGCGCCCACCAGGGCCGGGTTGACGCCCCGTTCCACCCCCTGCAGGGGCACCAGCAGCGCAGGCGAAAAATAGGCCTCCCGGGGCAGACAGGCGAAATCGGTCAGCGCCGGCAACCCCGCGCCCTCGCGCCGCGGCGAGCTGGCACCTGCCTGTCCCGGCGCCGCGCGCCCCAGTGCCTGCAGTGCGTTGAGCAACCGCAACACCTTGCTTTCGGTGGAACCCAGGGTGACCAGAATACTGAGGGTATTGTGCGTCACCTTTTCGATCTGAATACCGTAGTCTTCAAATAACAACAGCTGTAACTGACGCGCGGAATACCCCGACGCCGACACATCCACGCTGAGTTTGAGCGGGTCCAGCCGTATCGTGTCGTCACGCAATGCATGCGGCAGCATGTCATCGAGGGTCAAGACTCGAAACACTCCCGTTCGATCAATACCCTCGCGCAGCTGTGTGGCGATCCTGAAGCAGTCCTGCAGGCGCGCAAAGCCCTCCATACTCATTTGTTTCCGCGCCACGTCAAGACTGGCGATCATCGCGTACTGCGGACTGGTTGAGGTATGCATGTTGAGATTTTCCCGGAACCGGTGCAGGTCAAAATCCGGGTCGCTGACGTGAATCATGCTCGCCTGGGAAAACGCGGACAGCATCTTGTGCGTACTCTGGGTCACGTAGTCCGCGCCGCAATCAAGTGCACACGGGTGCAGTTCGGGATGAAAGCGGCCATGCGCATACCAGGCTTCATCCACCAACACCTTGATGCCTGCTGCATGCGCGTGGCGAATGATCGGCGCCAGATCATAGCGAAAGCCGTCATACGTGCAGCTCGTCAGCACCAGTAGGCGCGCATCCGGATTAGTGTCAATCGCCGCGATCACCTCCTTCTGCGACACGGGGCCGTAGAATCCGAAGCGTGTATTCATAGAGGCCGGCAGGTAGACGGGCTCGACACCGAACAGAACCACCGCGTGATGCACTGATTTGTGACAGGCCTGATCCAGGATCACCTTGCCACCGGCACCGGCAAGCTGCTGCAGGATGACCTTGTTCGCGGTGGACGTACCATTGGTGACGAAGAACGTATGGCGTGCGCCAAAGGCCTGCGCAGCAAGTGCCTGTGCTTCCTGAATGACGCTGTGGGGTTCCAGCAGTGAATCGAGTGTCTGCACCGACACCGACAGATCGGTATTGAATATATGCTCGCCCATCAGTTCGTAGAAATCCGCCACCCAGGGGCTGTCACGCAGGCTGTCGCCCCCGGAATGACCGGGGGTGTGCCAGGCATCCTTGGCGCTGTAAACGTAATCGCGCAGGGTGTCGGCAAAAGGGGTACGCGACCGACGCTGCAGGGCACTCACCAACTGACGGAAGAGCTGCGAGGGCCGGGTGTCCTCCCGGTGCAACAACTCCACCGCGACGGCATCGGGGACCGTATCCCCATTGGGCATCAGGAACAGGTCCAGCTCCGGGCGCAACCGGGCAAGCACAGGCAGTACCGAGATGGCATCCGGCAGCGTGCTGGCGTCCACCACCACCGCCTGCAACAGGCCATCCTCGCCTGCCGCAAACAGCATGTCTTCGCCCGTTTTCAGCGCGCGGAAGTGAAAACCGCTGTGCAGAGCCCGCTGTTCCAGTGCCGCGCAACGGGTCAACTCATCCACCCAGCGAGTCGCGAACACAGGGTCGCCACTGACGATCGCAACGTGCACCTGAGGTTCTCGCATCGCGGTTTCCTGTGTTGGTCGCTCAGCTCGCGGGGGTCTGGTATGCCAGTGGGTCAAGCCGATGCATCTCGGCTTCTATCCAGCGCTCCACCTCGTCCATGAGTTCTCCCGGGTCCCTGTCCAGCGCGGAAACCGGCGTGCCGATCGACACATCGATGACACCGGGGATAAACAGGAATGTGCGTCGTGGCCAGCAGCGCCCAGAGGTCACGGCAACGGGAATAACGCTGGCGCCGGTGGCAACAGCAAGACGGGTGGCACCACTCTTGTACTGTCCCTTGCTGCCACGCGCCGTGCGTGTGCCCTCGGGGAACATGATGACCCACTTGCCACGGTCCATCAGCTCCCTGCCCTGGGCGGCCACTCGGGTCCAGGCTTCAGAGCGCTTGCTGCGATCGATATGCACCATCTTGAGCCGCGCGAGACACCAGCCAAAAATGGGAATGTACAGAAGCTCTTTCTTGAAGACATAGGCCAACGGATGCGGCGTCATACTGGGAAAGAAAAAGGTCTCCCAGGTCGACTGATGCTTGGGGCACAGTACGATGCGGCGCATATCATCTGGTGCCGGTAGGTTCTCCATGCCGTGAATACGGTACTGCACACCGGCGATCAGCCGCGCCACTTCGACCACGCCGCGCAGCCACGGAACCGCAAACCACCACCACAACCGGGTGTCGTTCAGAAACAGCGACATGACTACCAGCGCCAGGCCAACCGGAATTACCGTCACCACCATCCACAGGAAAACCAGCAGAGAGCGCACCACTTTCACAGGTCGCCGCCCTCCGCAACGGGGACACCCGCGCTGGTGAGGAATTCCGCGATATTGGCGAAGGCCTCTTCCGCCTCCTCCAGCTCCGGCGTGAACATTTGCCAAACATGTACCATGTGCGGCCAGGTCTGCAGCACCACCGGCGACCCTGCCTCCTCCGCGCGAGCCGCATAGCGGCGGGAGTCGTCGAGCAGCATTTCCTGCTCGCTCACCTGCAGCAGGGTGGGAGGCAGGCCGGCCAGATTGCCGCGCAGCGGAGACACATCCGGGTGCGAGGGTGGCAGGCGATTGGTAAACCAGGTACCCCACAGGAGCAGCAGCGCGGGCACCTTCGCCATCCAGCTGAACATCGGACCCAGCATCGGGTCGGTCGCCAGATTAGTGCGCAGGCTGCCGCCGCTCATGGTTACATCCGTCGACGGCGAAAAGCCGATAGCCGCATCGGCCTGGCGCAGACCTTCGTCGCGGATCCAGGCAATCAAGCCGAGGGTGAGGCTGCCCCCCGCAGAATCTCCGGCCACCATGGCATAGTCAAGCGGCGTCGGGCCATCGGGGCCATTTTCCAACAGCCAGCGCCAGGCGTTGCGGCAGTCGTGGATACCGTCTATGCGCCTGTTTTCCGGGAGCAGACGGTAGTCCAGTGAAAACACCGCCGCGCCGGTCAGGCGAGCCAGACGGTCCGTAATTGCCCGATGACTGAGCGGGCTACCGGCAATCCACGCGCCGCCGTGTATGTACAACAGGCGACGCCTGGCATCGTGCGCCGGCGCCAGCACCCATTCGCCGCGCACGTCCGCCGTGCTGACAGGCACAAAACTGCAGGTAAAGTCACGGCCGGCGCTCAAGCCATCCATCAGGCTGCGCATATGCACAAGCTGTGCACGCCCGCGCTGCCTGGCCTGCCCTGCCGGCAGCAGTTCACGCAGGCGCTGCAAGACGTCCGCATGCCCCGAGCTGGGCGGCGATGTCGGTGCAGGCAGTGCGGGCCCGTCAAAACGCGACATGTCAGCGCCGCGCAGATAGAGCAGGCTGAACAGCACGAGTGCCAGCACCACGACAATAAACCAGACCATGTGAACCTCCCGGAGCTATGAGGCCTGCATTAAACCAGAAGGCCTGTAGCGTGCACAACGCGGAGCTCTGCCGGCTAAAACGCGGCGCAAAGCCCTGTGCGGACCTTGGCCTGTGGAGTGCCAAGCGCTAAGCTGCAGTTTTTTCAGCGGTGAAATCCCCTTTACTGATGAATAGCAGGCAAAACCCAGAGGGGCCTGGCGCCCCCCCACCAGACCCCGTTATGGCGTCCGATGGTAGTGCAGGGAGCGTGCTACGGGGCATATTGGCCTCGGGCGGCGCACTGCTGCTTGCCGCTTTCACGCTGTGGGCGCTATTGCCGCAACTGGATGCCGGGCATGGCGCTGCGGTATCAGGCACAGCTGCCAGCCGCGTATTTGCGGGAAGCGACTTTCGGGCCGAGCGGGGCGACGGCGCCTATATCGACGGTAACACCCAGATCATTGGCCAGCTGACCGGCGGCGAGGCGGTGTTTTCCGTTGAGGCGCGGCTGCCACTGGAACGCTATCCCTACATTCGGCTCGATGCGGCGGGGAGCAACCCATCGCTGCGCTATTTTCTTTTCTGGCGCACACAGGAGAATCCCGGGCAACAGTATTACGCACCACTTGAGGCGGCGGGCAATGGGGTGAGCTGGCACCGGATGTCCACCTCGGAACTCTGGCGAGGTACGACAACACACCTGGCACTGGGCGCATTCAGTGCCGATGCAGCCGCCCCGGTCGCATTGCGCGAGCTTGCATTGCACCCGGATTCCCGTACGGCGAACCTGGGGACGGCCTGGTCGCACTGGCATGCAGGCGGCAGCTGGCCGGCGTTCGCCATCAATCGCTACCTTGGCGCACCCCCGGGTAGCGACCACTCCCCCGCGCGACTCATCGGACTCTGGGCGGTACTGGCGCTGGCGTTTGTTACACTTTGGGCGGTCTGGCGCCGGCCTGGGTCCCGCGCTCTGCTGGCCGCAGGATTGCTCGCCGTGTTTTTACCCTGGTTGTTATTGGATCGTTTGTGGCAGGCACAGCTCGATCGGCAGTCCCTCCTCACTGGCGAAGCGTTCGCAGGTAAAACCCAGGCCGAGAAACATGCCGCGAGTCGCCACGCAGAACTCTACGATTACGCCGGGCACATACAGGGCCGGCTGCACTCGCAGGATGCGCGGGTGTTCCTCTTGAACACGGCGGCGGGTCAGAATTTTGATCGCTTGCGCCTGCAGTTCCACATGCTTCCGGCAAACACCTACAACTACGGCGCCGAGCTGCTGCCGCCCGGTCAAATGCGCCGGGGCGATTACGTCCTGACTCTGGGCGCAATGCCGCAGATCCAGTACCTGCCGCAACAGAAAATACTCAGCGATGGTCACCACGCCTATCGGGCACGCCTGGTGGACTCACATGCCAGAGGCAACCTGTATCTGCTGTCCGGCTACCTGGGGGTACCGACGACACCATGACGATGATTCCCGAACTTGACGCGACGGGCCTCATGCTCGCCCTGGCCCTGCCCTGGCTGGCCGGCGTGGTCGCCGTTCGCGCCTTGCTCGGGCCACTCCGGTTCACACTGTTGCTGGGGCATGGATTCATGGTCGGGCAGCTGTTGATCATTCTGCTTCTGCTCGCATGGGACGCCCTCGGCCTGAGATTGGCGTTCGCACCTCTCGCCTGGGTCCTGGCTGCACTGACAGCACTCTTGGTACTGGCGTGGAGACGGAACACACCGTCGCCAGGGCCAGAATTTACAGTGGGCTGGCGTGATGCACTGTGGCTGTTGCCACTTCTCGCTTTTCTCGCGGAACGCGGTCTCAGCCTCGCAGGGGAAGTGACAATGCGGCCGCTGTTCGCATGGGATGCCTGGATGAACTGGGCGCCGCGTGCGGTGGTGTGGTTCCATGAGGGCGCACTGGCCACCTTTGTGATGCCCGAGCAATGGCTGGCCGCCACGACAGACCCCGCGCCCTACACCCTCGGCAATCCGCGGGCAAATGTCTATCCGCCCGGCGTGCCTCTGCTGCTGCTCTGGCCCATGCTGGGTGGCGGCACCTACGACCACAACCTCCTGTACCTGCCCTGGCTGCTGCTACCAGCCGCAGCGGGGCTCGCGCTCTGGGGGCACCTGCGCCAACTGAGTTTGCCTCGCGCCGTCTGTGCACTCGCGGTGTTTGCACTGCTTAGCCAGCCGCTGGCCAACACCCACACAGCGCTACCCGGGTATGCGGACCTCTGGCTTGCGGTGGCGTTCGGGCTTGGCGGCATGGCCCTGGCGGAATGGCACGCCTCTGGCCAGTGGCGCTGGGGGGTGCTCGCCGCGTTACTGGCGCTATGCTGCGCATTCTTCAAGGTTCCCGGGCTCGCCTACGCGGCGATTCTGCTCGCCGCTGCAGGGCTGCTCCTGTGGCGTCCCCCGGCCCGCTGGGTTGGCTGGTTTCTGGGCAGCGCCTTGGCGCTGACCACTGTGGGCCTGCTACTGGGTTTGCACCCCGACGCCGCACAATTTGGCGCCGACCACCTGACAATCCCCTTGCCCGGCGCGCTGCCCACACTGCAGCTCGCGCCCGCGCCGCTGCTACCACTACTCTGGGACAGCTTTTTTATAACCGCCAACTGGCACCTGTTCTGGCTATTGCTCTTCACCTGCCTGCTCGCGGGCCTGTGGCTACGCGGCTATAAGACCCTGCACAATATCGCCCTCGTGGTGTTTGTCTGTGGTCTGGGCGTTCTGTTGGCAGTATTTGGCCTCACCCACTATTTCCGTCAGGCCGCCAACGGCGTCACACTGGATCGAGCGCTGCTTTACGTGGTACCGCTGGGGGTCTACGTCGCTTTTGCGCAACTGGCGACGCTCTGGCATGCCAACCGCGCAGCAGAGGCGCACTAGTGGCAGCATCAACCAACACCCGCCTGACGGCTTATGCGCCGCCACTGGATGCTCTCGCCCTGGTAACGGCAGGGGGAATCAGCTGGCTGCTGCGCTTCCCCGATGCCAACATGGGCGCCCCCTACCCTATTGCCCTGCTACTGGCCTTTCTGCTCGCGATCGTCCTGCTCCCGCTTACCGGCGCCTATCGCCACCCGCACTGCTGCCATCCGGTGCGCGGCGTGGTCGCGGCGGTTCCCGGTTTACTGCTGGTATTTGCCAGCCTGCTGGCAATCGCCATGCTGACCAAGTCCACTGCGGACTTCTCCCGCCTGTGGATGCTGGGTTGGGTCATATTGAGTATTCCGGGCATGGCAGTCTGGCGCCTGTTTGCCAGCACGCTGCCCACATCAGCCAGTCGCAGGATACTGATGCTGGGCACCGGTCCACTGGCCTGTGCGACAGTGTCACATCTGCAAAGCCGGCAACCGCAAAACCAGGTGATTGGCATGCTGGCGCTACCGGGCGAGCCGGAAACGGCAGGCCTGCGGCTACCCGCCACGTTTCTCGGACACTTCGCCGAACTCGACGAACTCCTGAGCGGCGCTGACAGTCATGTGGACGAGCTCTGGCTCGCGCCCGATGGCGCCAGCGCCATTCCCGACACGGTTTTACAAAGTGGCTTGAGCCAGAGCAGCCTGCCTGTGCGCTACGTGCCCGACCTCACCGTGCTGCGGATGTTGCAGCACCGCATCAACGATGTGGATGGCCTCACGGTGATTGAACTCAACGCCACGCCGCTGGACGGGCCCGAGGGCGCTGTCAAGGCGCTGATGGACCGTACACTAGCCGCCGTTGCGCTGCTGGCGCTGTCACCGCTACTGGTGCTGATTGCGGCGCTGGTGCGCCTGGACTCCCCTGGACCTGCGCTCTTCAAACAACCCCGTCACGGGGGTGGTGGGAGGATCATCCGGGTATTCAAATTCCGTACGATGCACACAGCCAGAAACGCTGACACGCGACAGGCGAGCCGCAACGACCCACGCGTGACCCGCATTGGACGCTTCCTGCGGCGCAGCAGCCTCGATGAACTGCCGCAGCTCTTCAACGTGCTGCAGGGAGACATGTCGCTGGTAGGGCCACGGCCACACCCGCTGGAATTAAACGATCAATACCGCAAAAGGCTGGACACCTACATGCAGCGCCACCGGGTGAAGCCTGGCATCACGGGGTGGGCACAAATCAACGGCTGTCGCGGTGCCACGGAGACCCTGGATAAAATGCAGAAGCGACTCGAATACGACCTTTACTACATCGAGAACTGGTCGATCTGGCTGGATATCAAAATTCTGGCGAAAACGGCGCTACTGGGCTGGAGCGGCCGCAATGCCTACTGAGCCACGCCTGCCCAACCTGTTTCTGGTTGGCGCGCAAAAGAGCGGCACCACCACCCTCGCAGTCATGCTCAGTCAGCACCCTGAAATCTACATGTGCCAGCCGAAGGAGCCGGGCTACCTCGCTTTCGGCGCTGCGGGTTACCGGGCACTGGACGGTTATGGACGCCCGGCAGCGGCAAGCTCATGGGTCGTCGCGTCGCGCGCGGAGTATCTCGACCTGTTCCAGGACGCCCCTGCGCAGGCCCGCTACCTCGGCGATGCCAGCACCTGGTACCTTTCCGAGCCAGGTATGGCGGCGCGCCTGCACAATTTCAATGCCGAGGCGAGGATTCTGATCATACTGCGCCAACCCGCCGACCGCGCTTATTCCGCTTGGTGTCATGCCCGGCGCGACAACGAAGAACCGTATGAGCAGTTTGCACAGGCGCTGCAGGCGGAGCCCGAGCGAAAAAACCCGTCACACCTGTTGCGGTATCGGGAAATGAGTCACTACCTGGCGCCCGTGCGCGACTATATCAAGCAGTTTGGCAGGGACCGCGTACACATCATGTTTTACGAGGACTTGCGCGACAGGCCAGAATGCCTGTGGCGGGGCTGCTGCAATTTCCTTGAGCTGGAAACAACGGGCAGAGCCCCCGCCGCACACCGACAAAACCGTTCGGGCCTGCCGCGCAGCCGCGCGCTGTATCGACTGGTGCGTTCTCCTCGCATCAAACGCACAGCGCGTCGCCTGCTGCCATTGCCCTTTGTAAGCTGGACCAAGGAGCGTATCGATCAATCCAATCTGCGCCGCCTGCCGCCCTTGCCGAGAGCAGAGCGCAACGCATTGAGCCGCGAGTTCAGCGCTGAAATTGAGGGGCTCATGAACGTCACCAACCGCAATTTGCGCGAATGGCTGCCGGATGAATGAAGACATCTCCAGCGGTCCTGCACTGGCAGCGTTTGCCGGCTGCACTATTCGGGCACGCAGCCTGCCCGACTTTTTCCTGCAACTGACGGCCCGCCTTGCAGAGGGCGCAGAAGGCCTGATATTCGCCCACCACAACCTGCACAGCCTGTATCTGGTACAAACCGACGAGCAGGTGCGCCGCTTTTACCAGACGAGTTGCGAGTGCTACATCGACGGCATGGGCGCATTGTGGGCGTTACGGGTTGCCGGCGTCGAAACCGCGGGAATGCAGCGCTTTTCCTTGATGGATTGTCTGCCTGAATTCCTCACCATGGCGGAACGCGCCTCTCTGCGCGTTTTTTACCTGGGTGGGTCGCCAGCAAGTGTTGAGCGGGCGCGCCACTGGCTGGGAGAATCCTGGCAAGAACTCGCCATCGGCCTGCACCACGGATATGAGTCGAACAGCGAACGGGTCATTGAGCGCATCAATACCTTCGCCCCGGACCTGTTGCTGGTCGGGCTCGGGATGCCTCTGCAGGAGCAGTGGATACTTGAGCACCGCGATGCGCTCACGGCCGGAATTATTCTTCAGGCGGGGGGCACGCTGGACTATTACAGCGGTGAGCAGGCGCAACCACCCGCATCCTGGTCGAGGCATGGCGCGGCATGGCTATACCGCCTGTTACACGACCCCAGACGGCTCTGGCGCCGCTACCTGCTGACACCCTGGTTTTTGCTCGCACCCCTCTTGCGGTTACGCCTTGCTGTGTCTAAAGAGACGCCACGGTAGTTGCAGCAGCGCGGTGAAACGCATCGGGATAGCGTCCGCCGTACAAAGCAGGGCCCGGCTGTAGTTCAGCCAGAGTGTGATGCGACGCCTGACGCGTAAGGGCGCGCTGCGCCCCCCCGCCTCCAGCAAAACCTGCCGCACGGTCGGCCTTGAGGGTATGTCCATTGCTGCGCCCACCATGCGCACCACCTGTTTGCCGCGCTTGAAGCGTAAATACAATCGCGCCAACGTCCCGAGCCCAGCGAACGCGTTGCCGCCGTGGATGCGATAGAAGAATCCGGGCGTTCGCATACAGTACTTGCGCGCACCGAGCAGCGAGCTCGCGCGCACGATGATGCCATCAGCCGACAGTCGACTGACGATGTGACTCGAGGTATTCATGCGGAATACGTGCACCGCCCAGGCGGGGCAAGCCAGCCGATCATCCAACTGTTCACGCATCGCAAGGATGGTTTCCACCAGGCTTGCCCGCAGCGCCAGGCCCGATGTGGGGGTACCCAGAAACTCACCCGCGACCCAGGTTCCCCACCGGCTGGCCCCGGTCGGCCCCTCGGGCAGGGCCATTCTGGCGAGTGTTGCACGCGTCATCTCAGCCGCGGATACACTGTCCCCCCCGGGCTCGGCAGCGCTGAAAAAAAAGTCTTCCTGCAACCGCGCTTCCGCAGTGGTGCGCAAGCGGGACAGATACCCGGGCAGCAGATAGTCATCGCTGTCGAGCAACACACACAGGTCACCACGCGCGGCAGCCAGCCCATTCAAAACGGCGGCAAATTGCCCCTGGTTGCGCTGCAGTATGACGGTCATATGTGGGTTTTCCGCGTAGCGCGACAACACCTCCGCCGAGTCATCAGTCGAGCCATCGTCGACAACAATGATCTCGTCCCGCTCTCCTAGCTGACCAAGCGCTGACTCCAATGCCTCCGGCAGATAGCGTGCATAGTTATAATTATTCACCACGATGGACAGTGACGGACGTAGCGTCATTGAAGCTAGCACGGCCACCCCCAGTCCTCGCCGAGCAAATTGAACAGACGCGCGTTCCATGGCCGGAAGTGCTCCGTCAGATACTCCCGACATTGCTCCGGCATGGCCTTGCCGTAGCCACCAGTATTCGCTGCAGCCGCGTGAAAACTGTGAGCGGGCAGGCCGAGATGCTCTGCAATACGCGTTGCAGCGGCAACAGGCTCGCTTTTCCAGGCATCGAAGTTGAGGAAGAGGAACTGCTCCCTCGGAAAATGACGCAACCATTCTTCAATCTGCTCGGCGTATTGGCCGCGCTTGATGTAGCCCAACTTGTGCAGGCGGGGCCCGAGCGTTGCAAAGTTGTCTGTCGTGAGCTCCAGCCCGCGCGCATACCAGTCCTGCTCTCTTGCGAGTGCCGGGCCGAAGTCCAGTTTTTCCGGCAACATGTTGCGACGCATGTGCTGATAATGCGACCAGGCGCGGTCCACCGGGTTGCGCAAGGTCACTACCAGGCGGGCATGGGGAACCAGCGCTGCCGCATGTCGCGCATAGCCGGGCGCTGACATGGCCGGCGTTGCCTCTCCCGTTACCGGCCTGTATCCAAGCTGCGCGCGAGCCGCGTCAAACTGGCTTTGGCGCGGGAAATGGGCACGGTACCAGGCCTCGCCGCGGCGAAAATTGCGGGGTTGATGGAAGTACTGCAGTTCCTTCGCTAGCGGCGGCAAAAAACCCGGGTGTTGTCGTAACATATGAAACAGGGTCGTGGTGCCCGACTTCATCGCTCCGATAATCAGAAAGTCTGGTAACACGCAGTCCCTGCGGTAATACTTGGCGAGATCCATACGGTACGCCCGCAACCTGCGCCGCACTACTACCGCAACGCGCCGCCGAGCCTTGCCTCCGGGCGACGCGGGGACGGGTTCACTGATCATGACAATGGCTCCTTGTTTCGCAATCGCTGCGCCAGATGGACGAGCGCCGATGGTTGCAGACCCAGGCGTCGGCGCACAATCACCAGGCACAGCGAACGCGCGAGGGTCGTGCTGAACAATGTGGCGGCCGCGGCACCGGTAGCACCAAAATTAGGAATGAGAAGTATAAGCGCCAGGATGTGCACCAGGGCCGAAAGCGTCATGATGTGCATGAGCACTCTCTGATGGCCGCTCATGACCAGCATTTGCTGGCTGGGACCAAGACTTGCACCTGCAACGTAGCCAAGCAGCAGAATGCCCAGCACCTCCAGCGCACCCTGGTACTCGGCGCCAAACAACCCTACCAGAAACGGGGCAGCGAGATAGAGCAAAACGCAGCCGAGCAGAGTGGGCCAGAGACTGACATGGCTGGCTTCGGTAACTACCGCCTGCAGTTTTTCATGCTGTCGCTCGGCATACGCGCTGGCGAGCCAGGGCTGCACCACTGCCGCGACAACGGTACCCGGTATCGCCCCAAGGCGCGCCAGGCGATCTGCCACAAAAAAACTCGCGGCAATCGCTGGCCCGCCCAGAATACCCAGCAGCAGCGTATTGCTGTATTGCATGGTCAAGGTGGCGCAGCGCGTCGCAAACAGCGGGAGTGCATTGTGCATGAGCTGCGAAGGCGCATAGTTCCCCTCCTCTGCCAATGGCTCTTTGGCGGGCAAGGGGGCATTCCGGCGCCCGGTGCGCGCAACCAGTACGCATTGCAACAAAAGCACCAGCAGCAAACTGCCAGCCAGGGCGAGCATCGCTTCAATTGCCCCGAGCTGGAAGCCCGCCCAGAATACGACTACGCCAGCGATAAGCGCGGTAAAAAGTGGGCGCAGCACTTGTGTCGGCCCGAAAGCCAGCAGAAGCCGACCCTTTGCCCTGGCATGCGCCTGCAGCAAGGTGGTAAACGAAACCAGGGGAGCGGCAAACACGGCCAACAGGATCAGCGCGCGCGGAAAGTCGACAAACAGCTCAGCCGGCATGGCAAGTACCAGCGCAGTCACTCCGGCGATGCCCAAGGCGCACGTCACAAGCAACCAGCCTGTACTGTGCCAGGCCACTCTCGAGGCAGTGGCCAGGTCACCCCGGGCGTGATGCACCGCAATGAGACGACTGCTGGCGAGTGGAATACCAATGGCAAAGATAGCGCCCAGCAGGAACAGCAGGTTCTGCCCCCAGGCATAGAGCCCGTAATGGGTGGCGTCGCCTATCAGGCGTGCCAGCAATAGCTGCAACCCAAACGTTATCAGCAGCCCGGTACCGCGCACCAGCGAGGCCAGGAAGCCTGCGCGCAACACACGACTGCCATTCGCTTTTTGTTTCAGTCGCGCAGCCACGTGCCTGAGATGTACCACCCGACTCATGGCAGCACAAACGGCGTCATACTTCGGAACCAATACGCCTGAAGTAATCTATGGTGCGATCCAACCCATCGGCCAGGGGCACGACGGGCTCCCAATCGAGTAGCGTTTTAGCGAGGCCGATATCGGGCTGACGCTGACGTGGATCGTCCTCCGGCAGGGGCTCCTGCAATAGCTCGGAGGAAGACCGGGTTTTTGCCAGCACCTGCTGTGCGAGTTCGCGAATAGTGAACTCCACCGGGTTACCCAGATTCACGGGGCCTGTTACGTCATCCGGCGTGTTCATGAGCCGAATCAACCCTTCAATCAGGTCGTCGACGTAACAGAAAGAGCGGGTTTGCTGACCGTCGCCATAGAGCGTTATGGGTGCGCCACTGAGTGCCTGAACAATAAAATTTGAAACAACGCGGCCATCGTTGGGGTGCATGCGCGGCCCGTAGGTATTGAAAATGCGCGCCACCTTGATGCGCAACCCGTGTTGGCGGTAGTAGTCGAAGAACAGTGTTTCAGCACAGCGCTTCCCCTCGTCGTAGCAGGCACGTGGGCCCACAGGGTTCACGCGCCCCCAATAGCCCTCTTGCTGGGGATGGACTTCCGGGTCACCGTACACTTCGCTGGTAGAGGCTTGCAGAATGCGGGCGTTGACTCGCTTGGCCAGGCCGAGCATGTTGATGGCGCCATGCACACTGGTCTTGGTCGTCTGTACCGGGTCCGCCTGATAGTGAATCGGCGATGCAGGGCACGCGAGGTTGTAGATCTGGTCGACCTCGACGTACAGCGGGAATGTGACATCGTGACGCAACAATTCGAAGCGGGGGTTGCCGAGCAAGTGCAGCACATTGTCGCGGCTGCCGGTGAAGAAGTTGTCCACGCAGAGTACATCGTGGCCATCGGCGAGAAGACGCTCGCACAAGTGACTGCCGAGAAAGCCTGCCCCGCCTGTGACCAGAACACGGGGACGTGAAGGAGATCGCATAGCCGGGGCTCCGTTGTTCGATGTTTGGCCGATGAACAGCGCGATGCGCCCAGCCTGTCAGGTAACCTCACAGGGTACACAAGGAAAGATTTCCAGACCAGTTTCGTGTGCGTCGCCAGAATGGACGCTGCACACCTCCCGTGCTACTACTCACATTGAGGTGATTGCGCTAAACACCGGGGCAAGGGGTAACCAGGAAGATGAATCCAGCCACAACCGACAGCGACCGTTCCGAACCTCGAACCGCCGTCGCTGCGCCAAACCGCGTTGTCATTGCATCGGCCTACGGTGAACACCACCGCGCGCGCCTGGAGGCGCTGTTCCAGCCCGCCCAGACGGTTTTCCTTGCCCCCGGCGCGCGCGCGGTCCTGCGCCGGGAGTTGCGCACAGCTGACATTGCCGTGCTGCCAACGGTGCCTGACGCAACCTATCTCCAGCATCAGCAGCTGCGCTGGATCCACTGTAACCGCAGCGGACTGGATGCCTGTGCCACTCGGCAAATAATCAATGCCCCCTTCGCGGTGACATCGGCATCCGGGCGCTCTGCAGCCGTGCTGGCCGAGCACGCGCTGTTTTTCATGCTGGCACTGGCCTACAACAGCGCGCAGCAACTGAAGGCACAACGCAACCGCGTGTGGGGTTTGAGCGGCGCCGGTAAAATGCGCGGACTTGAGGGCCGCAGCGTGCTGCTTATTGGCCTGGGGTGCACCGCCAAAGCCCTCGTTCCCCGCTGCCTCGCGCTGGGGCTGCAGGTGTCCGCGTTCCGGCGCAGCGCGGGGGGAGACGAAGGCCTCGGCATTCCTGTTTCAAGCCTCGCGGCAGGCGACTCGGTCGACGACCTGTTGCCGCACGCCGATATTGTTGTGCTGGCGGCATCTCTCAACGACAGCAGCCATGCCATGCTCGGCGAGCGCCAGTTCGCTCTGCTCAAACCCGGCGCGATGCTGGTCAACGTCGCCCGTGCGCGCCTGACAGATACCGCCGCGCTGAAAGCTGCGCTCAAACGGGGCACCCTCTCCGGCGCCGGTCTGGACGTTACCGACCCCGAACCGTTACCTCCGTGGGACAGCCTCTGGCGGCAGCAGAATGTGCTTATTACACCGCACGTGACGCCGCGGGTGGCGGATCGCGAGAACGCCGAGATTGATATCATCGAAGACAACTACAATCGATTTCTGAGTGGACGCACATTGCGCAACCGACTGCGTCATACAGACCTGTATACACACGCTTCAAACACCTCGCAAAGGCGGCTCACCACTCTCGTCATCAGGGCCCGCAACCGTTTGCTGCGGCCCTCGGTGCGCCGCGTTTAGGCTGGCTGCGTGCGGGCCTCACGCCGGTAGATTGCCACGGTGTCCGTGCGGGGTTTGCTCCAGCCGAACCAGATGATCTCCTGTCGCCAGGCCCGCAGGCCGTAATTGCTCACAACCAGGGTGTTGCCATCCGGCGACAGCTTGACGCCGTGGGGCAAGGAGAGTGCTTCCCGCACGATCTCCCGCGGGCGTTCCAGATTCGGGTCTGCGACGATGTCATACAGCAGCACTTGCCCGTTAATGGTATCCGCAACGGCACAGGTACCATCAAGGCAGTGGACGTTTTCGAGCCGGCAAAATTCATCGCGCAGCAAAACACGCTCGGGTTCTGGTGACAGATTGCCCGTCGCATCAATCGCGAAAACAGCGAGCCCGTTGTGCAGAATCGGCGGCGGTTTTCTCTGCTTGCCCTGCCCCTCTCTCAGCACGTTCCAGGCGCTGCGCCACACGTTCCCTGTGGAGTCGGCCATTTTTTTGTACCAGCGCCGAAGGGAGCGCACGATCAGCCGCTGTAACGGCGGATTTGGCTTCAACGAATTGAACGAGACCAGTGCTCGTCGACCTTGATCGAAAAAGGTCACGCCCTTGGGATCACCGAGACGGTGAAAACACGCATCCACCATCGAAAGCGGTTCGCCTATGCGGCCGCGTTCGTCGTCATACGCGTAGCAGACCACACCCCCCGTACGCCCCTCGCCCTCGCAGTAAGTGACCAGCAAACGGCCATCTGAGAGCGTCATGCTATGAGCCTCAACCAGCTCACTGAAGGGTGTGACCAGGCGATGCATGGCATAATCGTCCGTACTGTTGAGGCTGTACACCCGAATCTCACTCGGCGCCTTGAAGTAATTCCGGTTGGACACCAAAAGATGCCGCTCTGTGAGCAGCACCCCGTGAGGCTCACCAAAACCGGCCTCCGGGTTCTTCCAGCACCGCAGCAACCGCCCGGTCGCGGTCTCGTAGAGGCGAACTTCATTCTGCTCCTGTACGGATACAGCAAACGCTTGACCATCCGGCGCGAAAGCGATTTCCGGCAGCAGGCTGGGCTGTCCATGGTTGGAAATCTCGTATTTCACGCGAAAGCTATCCATTGCTCCCCCTGCCTTGCATATAGAAAACGGCTATGGATGTTGTACTGACAAGGAGCGCGAGCACACCTGCACTGTAAACTGCGAATCAGTATAAACCATTCTCGCCGCCTTACGGACACCGACCGGCTCACCACACGGGCGCCCTCCGAGTACGAGAATTTGGGCAACACACGCAAACCGCACAAGCACTGCCGTATCCGGATGCAGTAACAGGTCGAGCTGTGCATACTAGGGCGCTATGCCAACACTATTCATAACGACAGGCAGGTGCACAGCGCCATGAAAAGCGAGGCTTTTCCCCTTGGGGGCATCCGCGTACTTGAGCTGGCCGGCGGCACCAGTGCGGCGACCGCGGGTAAAATACTGACCGAGGCCGGCGCCGAGGTCATGCTAGTGGAACCCCCGGGTGGCGCGGCGCTGCGCCAGTGGCGAGCATCCGCGGAACTCGACGGCGGCGACCCACTGGCACCGGGGGACACTGGAGCACTGTTCAACTGCCTGCACGCCAGTAAACAAGGCACCACCCTGGACTTGTCAACCGACCCGGATCGCGCCGCTTTCGAAGCACTATTGGCGCAGGCAGACCTGCTGCTCGAGGAAGGACAGCTGGCTAGCGTGGGTCTGTCCGCCCAGGAGCTACTGGCGAAACACCCGCAGTTGTCCATCATCAGTATCAGTGATTGGGGCGACAAGGGGCCATGGTCAGGTCGACCGGCCACGGAATTCACACTGCAGGCCGAAGTGGGCGCCACCGCCTACCGCGGCTACCCGGATCGTGCGCCCTTTGCCGCAGGCGGGCATATCGGAGACCATATTTGTGGCGTTTTCGCGGCTGTGGCGGCAATGGCTGCGCTGCGCATGACGCCAGGTCGCCGCGCGGAAGTGTCCCGTTTTGAGGCCATGTTGCTGAGTTTCCAGCCCTATCAGTACCTGCACGGCCAACTGGAACCGAATACGCCCATGCCGGCGTCAGTGGATGTACCTAGCATCGAACCCGCAAATGACGGCTGGGTGGGACTTTGCACGATCACCGAAAAGCAATGGCGCAGTTTCGCGGAAATGATCGGCCGCCCGGATCTGGGCGAGGACCCCACACTGCGCACCGGCTTCATGCGCTTCCAACACATTGACAGGGTGCAGCCAGCAATCCACGCCTGGACCCAACGCCACAGCGTCGCCCAGATCATCGAGGAAGCGGAGCGAAGGCGAATTCCTGTGGCCCCCGTCGGAGATGGCGCCACAGTGCTGGACATGGCCCAGTTCGTCGCCAGGAAAAGCTTCTGGCGGCATCCGGACCAACATCAGCAGCCACGTCCACCCTACCGCCTGGGCAAAGGACGTTTACGTCGCCCCGGCACCGCGCCCCGGCGCGGCGCGCAGTCAACTGACTGGACACCGCGGGATGAAGCCCCGCAGCGAGATGCAACCCTGCCCATGCAGGGCCTGCGCGTGCTCGATCTTACCGCTTTCTGGGCGGGGCCAGTGGCCGGGGCCTGCTTCGCCCTGTTCGGTGCGGAGGTCATCAAGGTCGAATCGACACAGCATCCCGATGGCATGCGTTTCGCCGCTGGTTTTTTCCCCAAAGACAAACCACTTTGGGAATGCTCGCCGATAACGCACGGCGCGAATACCGGCAAGCTTGGCATCACCCTCGATCTCAACGACAGCCGCGGTCTGGCCGCGATAAAAAAGCTCATCGCGAAATGTGATGTCGTCATAGAGAACTTCTCGCCCCGGGTAATGCAACAATTTGGCCTCGACTGGACGCAAATCAGCGCACTGAATCCAGAGGCCGTGATGGTCCGCATGCCGGCCTTTGGGCTGGAAGGCCCCTGGCGTCACCGCACCGGTTTCGCCATGACGATCGAGCAGGTTTCGGGCCTGGCTTGGCAAACCGGCTATCCCGACCGCTCGCCGGTAGTCCCCCGGGGCTGCGTCGACCCACTCGGCGGCATGCATGCTGTCATCGCAACACTGGCAGCGCTACGCCTCAGGGATGCGGGGGCCGGCGGGCAGCTGGTGGAGGTACCTCTGGCGGAGGCTGGCCTCTACGCGGTTAGCGAACAGATCGCAGAATACACGGCCTACGGCTCGCGCCTGGGCAGGCACGGTAACCGCAGCCCACACGCGGTGCCGCAGGGCGTCTTCAGCTGCAGGGCTGGCGCTGAGATCGCTGTTGCAGTAGAAACCGACGCGCAGTGGCAGGCACTGGCTCGCCTGCTGGGCAAGGGGTTTGCAGAAGCGGTGGCGCTAGCGAACAGAGCCGGACGCCGGGCAGAAGAGACCGGCATTGAGACTGCGGTCGCACAGTGGTGCGCATCACAAGACGCTGCGGATGCACTCGATACACTGTTGGCAGCAGGTGTGCCTGCGGCCGCTCTGCGCAATGTGCGTGAGCTGCAACATCATCCCCAGCTGCGCGCAAATGGCTTTTTTACCCGGCTACAGCACGCGGTGGCCGGTGAACTGGATTACCCCAATTTTCCCTTTCAGTTTGACGGGCAGAGGTTTCCGCTACGAGCCCCGGCCCCGATGTTGGGAGAGCACAATGCACAGGTGCTGGGTGAGCTGGCGGGTCTGCAGCCTGATGAGCTGGAACAATTGCAGACCGCGGGCGTGATCGGTACCCGACCGGCCTTCGTGCCGTAGCCTGCCCCGGATAAATCAGAAACAAGGAGCAACCATGTTCGAGAACCTCAAACTGCCACAGGACATACAGTGTGGCATGGTACTGCCCGCACAAAACCGGGCAGATATGCTGCGTTTGGCACCGAGAATGGAGGCGGCGGGCTTCGACTCAATCTGGGTTGGCGACCACGTGTCGTTTTACATCCCGCTGCTGGAGTCATTGACTGCACTGACCTTTGTTTCCGCGATCACCGAGCGGGTGCGTCTGGGCACCAGCGTCTATCTGCTGCCATTGCGGCATCCCACACCGGTGGCCAAGATCACCTCTACGCTCGACCTGTTGTCTGGCGGGCGCCTCACCCTCGGGGTTGGGGTGGGTGGCGAGTTCCCGCCCGAATATGAGGCCTGCGGTGTGCCGCTGGAAGAACGCGGCCCGAGAATTGACGAAGCCATTGAGGTCTTGCGCAAGTTGTGGACTGAGAATGGAGCGGAGCACCGGGGCAAGCATTTTTCGTTCGGGCCTGTATCGCTGGATCCCAAGCCGCTGCAGAAGGCGGGGCCCCCAATACTCATCGGTGGACGTAAAGGTCCTACCTTCCGTCGCGCGGGCCAACACGGGGACGGCTACATCTCCCATATGTGTTCGGCGCAGCAATACGCGGAAAACATGCGCGAGATCGATAGACAGGCCGGGCGCTTCGGTCGAAGTGCCGTTGACTTTGAGTCATCTGCGTTCATTTTCACCTTCCCTGACAAGAGCTACGAGGCAGCGCTGGACCGTGCCGCTGCCATGCTGGAAATGATCTATAACCGCCCCTTCCGCGACGCGGCACGTAAATATTGCCTGTTGGGTCGTCCTGAGGACTTTATCGAACAGATGCAGGCCTTCGTCGATGCCGGCGCGCGCCGCTTTATTTTTTCCGTGCCGGAGGAACCCGAAGCGTTCATAGACACTTACGAGTCGCTGATCAAACCGGGGTTGGCGCGACTGCAGATCCCGGGTTGAAGGCCCTAAGCCACCTGCCGCGGCAAGGTCGTAACAGAGAGTGACAATATGACAACCACCAGCCTGCGACTCAACATGACCGGGGCCGAAAAGGACCCCGAACAACGTGCCCTGCGTTATCGTACGGCCATCGACATGGCAGCTTACGCAGACCGACACGGCTTTACCTACGTCAACGTCGAGGAGCATCACTGTGCCGAAAACGGCTGGCTGCCCTCACCGCTGACCATGGCGGCCGCCATAGCCGCACGCACGGATAACATCAACATCGGAGTCATGGCCCTGCTGGTGTCTCTCTACGATCCTGTCCGGCTGGCGGAAGATATTGCCGTAATCGACCTGCTCAGCAAAGGCCGCCTCAGCTTTATTGCCGGTCTGGGTTATCGGAAGCTGGAATTTCAGGCGCTCAACAAACCCTTCGAAGACCGCGGGGCCTGGATGGACCATGTTCTCGAAACGCTGCTGAAGGCATGGGGGAACGAACCCTTCGAGTACAGGGGAGAGCTTATCAATGTGACACCAAAACCGTATTCACAGCCACACCCGGCGTTCATGGTCGGCGGCATGAGCCGGCCGGCTGCGCGCCGGGCGGCCCGTTTCGGTCTCCCCTTCTCCCCTCCAACGCAAAACGATGAACTGGAGGCCTATTATCACCAGCAGCTGAAAAAACATGGCAAGCAGGGCTTTGTCGTCGCACCACCCGCAGATTTTTCCCTGATCTTCGTCGACCCTGACCCAGAAGCGGCATGGGCCGAGATCGGCCCTTGCTTCCTCAACGAGGTGCAGGAATATAACAGCTGGAGCATGTCGGGCCTGGTTCGCCCAATGGAGACGCAAGGTACCGGTGTAGAGGCAATCCGCGCCAGCGGCCAGTACGAGATACTGACCCCCGACGTATGCCGGCAGCGCCTGCACGATGACCCGGAGCGCAACATGGTGCTGCATCCCCTGGCCGGGGGCATTCCGATTGACCGCGCCTGGCAGTGCATCCAGCTCTACACCGAATCGGTACTGAATCAGTTTTGTGAGCTTCCCGACACATAGGTACCACTTTATTCCGGGCACATAGGTTACACAATTAGGCATTTGGGGGGAGCCTCAGATGCCCTGGAACGAGTGTAATCATATGGATGAACGTCTCAGATTTGTGGCCCGCCTATTGGATGGCGAGAAAATGGCCGTCATGTGCCGGGAGTTCGGGATCTCCCGCAAAACCGGGTACAAGATATTCAATCGTTACAAAGACGCCGGTATTCGAGGGCTGGAGGACAGGGCCCGCAGCCCCTACCGGCACCCGAACAAAACGCCTTTTCAGGTGGAAAAAGCAATCCTGAAAATCAAACGGGAACATAAAACCTGGGGCGCTCCCAAGATCCGGGACAAGTTGATCAAGGAGTTCCCGGTGATCCAGCCGCCGGCTCCCAGCACCATCCATGCGATCCTCGATCGACACGGACTGGTCAAACGCCGCAAGCGCAGGCGCCACAAAGCCCAGGGCACAAGCCTCAGCATCGCCCTGAGCCCCAATGCCCTGTGGTGTACTGACTACAAGGGCCAGTTTCTGCTGGGCAACAAACAGTACTGCTATCCCCTGACAATCACCGATCAGCGCTCGCGCTATCTGCTGGCCTGTGAGAGCCTGGAATCCACCAAGGAAAGCGGCGCATTCCCCGTATTTGAGCGGGTATTTAAGGAGTTCGGTCTGCCAGCTGCTATTCGCTCTGACAATGGCGTGCCGTTCTCCAGTCCTCATGCCCTGTTTGGCCTGAGCCGGCTCTCGGTCTGGTGGCTACGCCTGGGAATCGGTATAGAACGGATCAAACCGGGCAACCCCCAAGAGAACGGCCGACATGAGCGTATGCACCTGACCCTCAAGAATGAGGCCACCAAGCCGCCCAGTTATAATTTCCTGCAGCAGCAAGCGCGCTTTGATGACTTCATAGAGGGTTACAACAACGACCGGCCCCACCAGGCGCTTGAAGGCCGGTATCCTGCTGAAGTGTATACACCCTCAGCCCGAGAATACTTCCACCCGGAACCGCCTGAGTACCCGTTTCATGACCGTACGATCCAGGTCACCCAGTGTGGGCGGATATGCATAGGCAGCCGCAAGGTGAACTTCAGTACCGTGTTTGCGGGCCAGTATGTAGGGATTAGAGAGATCGCTGACGAGATCTGGCTTGCCGGAAGGCCGGACCCCAGCTTTATGGATTATGATCTAGG
>NZ_AUHJ01000004.1 GCF_000423125.1 Haliea salexigens DSM 19537 | reverse complement strand
AAGGACCTGCACATCATTCTCGATAATCACAGCGCCCACAAAACGAAAGAGATCAGAGATTGGCTGGAGGCCAGGCCTTACATTCACTTCCATTTCACGCCGACCAGTGCCTCCTGGCTGAATGCAGTAGAGGGTTGGTTTGCCCAGCTTGAACGGCGCGCCCTCTACCGCGGAGTTTTCACCAGCGTCCCAGAGCTCAAAGCAGCATTACTCGACTTTATTAAAGTCCACAATCGCACGTTGGCCAAACCGTTCAAATGGACCAAGGATGCGAAGGGTATCCTCGCAGCCGTTGATAGAGCAAAGAATGCGTTACCTAATTAATCAAGCGTCCCACTAGGTTTAAGCAAACTGCTGTGGCTTGCAGGGAATGAAACAACGACCAACTTGATCAGCAACGGGGTAGTGTTCTTATTGAATCATCCCGATGTGCTGGCGGACTTGCGAAATGATAGGACATTGATTTCTGATTTCGTTGAAGAAATGTTGCGTTATGACGGCCCTGTAATGGGCCTTTTTCGAATTGCAACCAGAAATGTTGAGTTCAGAGGCAAAAACATCAGTAAGGGTGATACGCTTTGGTTGCTTTTCTCCTCCGGGAATCTCGATGCTGATACTTATGAAGCCCCAGAGACTTTTGATCTGCATCGACGCAACAAAGATCACCTAGCGTTGGGGAAAGGTATACATTTTTGCATGGGCTCCGCGCTGGCACGGCTTGAAGCGAAGGTCGCTTTCGAATGGCTCATCGATCTACTTCCTCATATGAAACTGGATTTTGAGAATGGTAAACGAATTCCTGTCCCGATACTTAGCGGCTGGGTAAAGCTACCGATGTCTGTTGATGTCGGGGCCCTTGAAGTGGCGTCATGACGGATATTGCAAAGTTTCAATGTAATACCACCTCCTCCCATGGGCAGGGTAATACTTCAGCTACCCTGCTCACAGACAGCTATTCTGCAGCACTTCGTGTATGCCTTGTGCCTCGTCGCATAAGATACAGCGGCGTCTTTATGAAATTCCCAAAAAGTTTACGAGCAGATTTGTTATGGAGGATGCAGTCAAAGAGGGAGTAGGGGGTAGTTGCGGCTTGATGTGACATTCTCATCGGCAGCTCAGCAGGATTCCCTATCTGTATTCAAAGCGAGCTCGCCACCGACAATGGCTTGAAAGAAGTGCCAAGGAAAGGAGGGGCCTCAAGCTTAACCGTAGGGTATCTACTAGAGAACACGGGTCGATACGGGGTGTAATGAGGGCGGGCCGTATCCAGGTGATCGATTTACAAGGGTCTAAATTGCCACAATTGTGGCTACGAACCAGTTGTTCAATGGATAGTAGCCAACGCTGGGGTTGTCGGCCAGCAAATTCAGGCGGGCAAGGATAGAACTGGTATAGGCATCAGCCTGTTCTAGACTCCACCCCGACAGGGTAAAGAGCCAAATTTCCTCCAAATCTCTTAGAGCGAGTTCGCGAATGAAATAGCGCTTCTTCACCCAAGAGGCTTTTTATGGAGTTTTTCCAGAAATTCCCGGCTATCAAAGTTTTCAGCAACGGGGCTGTCCTCCCCCGCCCTTAGTCGAGTCCTCAACATATCAAGCCTGGCTTCATCCTCCTCCAGCTTTCGCAGCCCGGCGCGGACTGCTTCGCTGACAGATTGAAAGCGACCCTGTTCTATCTTACTGGTGATGAACGCTTCAAAATGATCACCGAGGGTGACGGAGGTGTTTCTGGCCATGTGCGCGTACCTGAAAAACTATGTATTAAATATTAATACTGGGGATGGACCTTGTAAAGTCAGTATTTTTACGGTGCATTGAGCCTGCGAAAATAGCTCGATCGACAACGTTTACAATTCCGACAAATTTCCGACATCAGCGTGCTCAGTGGTGCGTTGTCGTGCTTGGTCGGCAACGGGCGTCGCCAGAAAAGCTATTTAAAACAATACGTTAAATTTCATTTGTTGAGCTACGAACCAGGCGGTCGCACGTTCGAATCGTGCCAGGCGCGCCAAATTTTTCCAAAACTATCAAACGGTTGGCCCATCACGTGCCAGCCGTTTTTTGTTTCAGCATAACCAGTGCCGGAGGCTCAGGGGGGGGGCAATTTTGGGCGGCATTCAGTACTCTCGAATTGATTTCGTTGTTGTCACGGCTCAAGCCGTGATCAACCTCCGAACATGAACGCGGACTGGGTGCTGCCGATCACACGATCCTGAAACACGCGCTGCCCTGCATCATTGCCGGCGGCACCGACAACGACGTGCAAAGGCAGAAGGTGTTCCTCGCGCGGATGGGAGGCGCGTCCACCGGGGGTGGCGGCCCATGCGGTCAGGCGTTGTTCGCGGATGTCTGGCGGTAAACCGACTGTCTCTGTCAGCCACGCATCAAACCGTACCGAGTCCGGATCCGGGTCGGTATTGTTGACGCTGAAGCGGCGCATGTTGTGGTAGCTCATGCCGCTGCCGATGATCAATACACCGTTTCGACGCAAAGGTGCCAGCGCCCGGCCCAGAGCCAGATGTTCCACGGGATCCAGGCCATGTTTCAGCGAGAGCTGGACGATGGGCACATCGGCCGCCGGGAATGCCACCTTCATGGGAATGAACACTCCATGATCTACACCCCGGGCACGCTCTGCCTCACTGGTAATGCCCGCGGTAGCGAGCAGTGCCCGCACCTCGGCCGCGAGCTCAGGCGATCCAGGCGCCGGATACTCCAGGTCGTAAGTGTGGGGCGGAAATCCGGAGTAGTCGTACAGCAGAGATGGTGCCGCCTGGGTGTTGACGCTGAAATGCGGCGCTTCCCAGTGCGCGGAGATTACCAGCAGCGCACGCGGCCGCGCGCCTATCAGCTCGGGTACGCTGCGCAGCCAGCTGGCCATTCTCGACCAGGTGTCCGCGGGCTCCCAGTCCATGAAGAAGCAGGGGCCGGCGCCGTGTGGCACGAAGAGAGTGGGCAAATTAGAAAGGGTCATAGTGTACGAACTCCCGGCTGTTAGCTGAATCAGGGTCTAGAACCGCAAGCCGAAGCGGCGGTCCAGTGAATACTCCCCGCCACCGCGCAGCATGAGGGCGATTGCGAGCAGCAACCACATCAGTGGATACTCGATACCGCCGTTGGTCCAGAAGAAGCCGTTCGCCCAATGGACACTGAGTGCCACGGCCAGCAGCACGGCGACCGCAGCGGCTGCCGGCCGGGTCAGCAGGCCGATCACCAGAGCCAGGCCACCGAAGAACTCGACCAGCCCGGCCAAGAGGGCGAACAGAACGCCAGGCTGCATGCCCAGGGTGTCCCCGAAAAACGCTCCGGTACCGGATAGTCCATAGCCACCGAACCAGCCAAAGAGTTTCTGTGCGCCATGGGGCATCAGAAGAAGTCCGGTGGTTACCCGTATCAATGGATAGGCCAGCGGACTGACCTTCTCGAGGAAGGGCGTTGAGGCAATGCGCTTGTCTGTGGTGGCGTTCATGCTGGAGCTCCTGTTTGGGTTGTGACGCGATGTATTGGAACAGGGGACAGAATAGGGTAGTTTCCCCAAAGGCGTAAGACTCCAGGATTGGAACTCATGGTTGATAAAACGGAAACCATAGGTGGTGCCATTGAAGATGTGCGGGCCTTCTGTACGGTTGTGGAGTTGGGCACGGTGTCTGCCGCCGCCCGGCAACTTCAGGAGACCAAAGGCAGCATCAGCCGGCGATTGTCGCGTCTGGAGAAACGCCTGGCAGCGAGGCTGTTGGCACGTACCCCACGGGCAGTCTCGCCGACCGAGGAGGGAACCGCCTTCTATACCAAGGCCAGAGAGGCCTTGAAATGGATGGATGATGCCGCAGAGGGGGCACGACAGTCACAGGATGTGCTCCGGGGGCACCTGCGTGTAACCGCTCCCATCGATCTGGGCATGGACGTGCTGCCCGACCTCGTGGTGCGCTTTCGGCGCGTGCACCCGCAAATCAAGGTCGAACTCTTGCTTACCGACTCGCCCCTCGATCTCGCCGCCAACCGAATTGATCTCGCACTCAGGGCAAACGTGGGGGGCCTGCCGGATATGGCCTATCGGGCGTCGAAGTTAGCGGATTTTCATATCGGACTGTACGCGGCGCCGGACTACCTTGCGGCCAATGACGGCAGCCCGGACGTGCCTTCAGCGCTCGCCACGCATTCCATGATAGTGTCGCGAGCCTTTCCCGAAGCCACACAACTGCTGCTGACCGATCAACGCGGCCGCTCGCACCAAATCATTGTGTCTCCAGTAATCCGAACCAGCGATTACGCCAGCTTGCTGCGTCTGGTTGTCGCGGGCGGCGGGATTGGGCCGATCCCGAGTCTGGTGGCAACGGCTTCCGTCGCGTCCGGCGCGCTGCTACCCGTGCTCCCAGAGTGGAGTATTTCCAAGGGCACGCTTTACGCCATCAGCCTGGCTGGGCACGGGGCACCCGCCCGCGTAAGGGTATTTAGGGATTTTGTGCGCGCAGAGCTCGCCGAGGCGGAGGCCAGGTTCTTTCCGCGCGTGCGCCCTGAATCCAACACGTAAATCGCTGGAAGAGCCGGAGCGAATAGTTGCCGCCCGGAAGTATCGGTCATGGTCAGAGTGAAACAACACCCCTTACGGTCGACCTCGCTGTTCGTAGGCCATTTCTGTTGCAGCATTACCAGTGCCGGACTTGGCCCGCAGGCCCTCCTGGTCATCAGCCTGACCTGGCGCTACAGGGCTTGCTCCTTGCGCGGCATTCGACACCAAAGCCAGAAGATCAGCAGCAGGCAGGCTCCCAACAGTACTGTCACGCCCGGCCAGCCCCACCATTCCCAGGCAAAACCGGCAGCGACATTGATCAGCGCACCACCGCTGTAAAAACAGCTGAGATAAATTCCGGCCGCGGTTCCGCGGGCGAAGGGCGCTCGCCGGGTCACACTGCCGTTGCTGGCGGTATAGCTGAAAAAATAGCCCAGGGTGAAGACTACCAGCGCGAGGCTCAGCCAGACCAGGTGGGGCAGCAGTGTGCCCATCAGCCCCAGCAACATCAGTGCCGTTCCGCCGCCAATGGGCAGCCAGGGTCCGCGTCCGTCCACCAGATGGCCACTTAGCATCGACACGGGAATGCCCAGCAGCAAGAGCAGGAACAGGAAGCTGGTGGTGCCCAGTGACAGCGAAAAGGGCGGTGCCATCAGATAAAAGACGATGATGCTGTAGAGGGAAATGTAGGAGCCCATGAGCAGGAAACCAATGGCGAAAAAGCGCCGCAGCTCCGGATTACGCCAGTGCGCGAGTACGGTGTGGAGTGATGCTGCCAGACTGTGCCGGACAGGCCGAAACTGTCGTTCGCGCGGTAGCAGCTTGCACAGTGCCAGCGTAGCCAGCAGACCCAGCCCTCCTATCACCGCCAGGGACAGGCGCCAGCTCTGCCACTCGCCCAGGGCCCCCGCCATCAGGCGCCCGCTCACGCCACCCAGGGCGTTACCTGCGGCGTACAGGGCAATGCTGCGACCGACAAAGCCAGGCGCAACTTCCTCTGTCAGGTAGGCCAGGGCAATCGCCGGCACGCCGGCGAGGACCAGGCCGGTCAGTGTCCGCCAGAAAAGCAGGTCGACGAAACGTGGCGCCAGGGCTGCGGCGACGGTTGCCAGAGAGGCCAGGCCCAGGCCACCCAGCAGGAATCCGCGACGGCCAAAGCGGTCGGACAGCAGCCCCGCCGGCAGCAGCATCAAGGCCAGGGCGAGCATGGTTGCCGAGAGTGCCCAGCTGGCGGTAGACGAGGTCACGTCGAAGTAGGTGGCCAGTTCGGGCAGTAGCGGCTGGGTACCGTGCAGCACCGACACGGAGCAGAAACCACAGAGGAACATTGCCAGCCGCAGACCGGGCATTTCGGGACTTCCGGGCTGGAGGGGGCGGTCCTCGGGGCTGGAAGGGGCGAGCTGCGATGACATGGCTTGACACGTGACCGGGGAGGATATAAGTTAACAATAAAATATGTATAAGTAAATTTTTCGGTCCGGGTTGGCTTCTTTGAGTTGTCCGGCCCCAGGGGGATTGCATCATGCCTGAGTCGTCTGCGTTCATACCGGCGGTTCCCCCGAGCCTTGTTCAGGATGTCTTTAGCGAGCAGGAGCTGGCGCAGCTCTTCCGGGTCCTGCGCACGTCAGGGCCCTGGCCACTGATTGCGGGGATCTATTTCCGGTCGGTGGACGAGCTGCTGGCTGTCAGCGGTCGCGCGGATGTTGCGGCTGACAAGGCGCAGTTGGAGGATTTTCTGACCCCCGCCTTCCGCGGCATACTCGGTAACAATGGACTCTGCTACTACGACGACCTGCATGAGATATTCTACAGTCGCAAGCTTCTGGATTCGGTCAAGCAGATGTACGGCGCACGCTACGGAGCTCCCTACCTGTTCCAGTTCAACCTCCAGGGGCCCAGCCATGGCCTTGATGGCGGTCACTTCGACGGCCGCAGCTGGCGCGGCATGGATCCCACCAATACACCGGCCTGGCTGATGAGTGTCATGGCCAAATCCGGTCTCTTTGATCACTGGGGTGTCAAGGCAGGCCAGGTCATCACCTACTTCTACGATTCCAGTATTGACGGCGGCTTCACCTATTGGCCCGATGGCCCCGAGGGAGAACCGCATCGTTTTGTCCCCCCGTTCTGGAACAGTGGCATCGTGACCGACAACCAGCGCATGTTTCACCGCGGCGAGGCCTGTGGGCCAAGGGATCGCCGTGACCTCCCGTCCGGCTTCAGCCTGCAATCCCGCATTCGCGCCGTGGGTGAGAATGACTGGGAAGTGGTCGATGATGACAAGGTGATGGCGCGGTATGCTGCCGGGGAGGTTCGCCTCCTGATTCACTACAGCGCTCATGTGTTTGACGACATGACTGATCTGAAACGCTACTTTGACCACACCACACCGATGACCTGACCCCGGACCGGGCACTCAACATGTTGATGGATGATCTGCGGTTACGGGGTGTGTCCTTTGATATGCCCAGTGACCCGCTCAATGATCCGGTATTCATCGATACGCTGAGCAGAACCTACGTTGTCCAACCTGCCCGTTTCCCGCCCGAGGCCCCATTGGACAGCGCCGCCTGATTTCTCCGGGGCCTCTGGGCATGGCATGCTGTGGCGGCTGGCGCTTGATTTCATGCTGCAGCGCTTCGCCATGTCCCCCGCCGGACTCGCCCTGGATCCGCGCTGAGCACGCGCTCGCCTCGCCGCAGCTGAGTGCTTGACCTCCGCCCCCTTTGTTAATTAAACTTACCTGTAATATAAATCTAATTGGATGTGAGTGGTTACCATGGCCTACAGAATTGATGACAGTGGCACTGCCTGGCTCGGCGATCACCCGGTGCCGGTACCCACCTCGATCAGTGATGAAGCGCGTGCCTACCTCGCGGGCAACCCGTGGGGCGATGCCCCCATGCCGGACGAGCCGGTGCCCATGTGGACGTTCCGTGAGCCGATGGCGGCCGCCTTTGAGGCGCTGAATCAACAGGCGCAGTCCCTGTACCCGGTGGACATCGAAGAAATACAGCTCGGCGGCGTCCGCTGCCACTTGATACGGCCTCTGGACATACCCGCGGAGCATGAAGGGCGTGTGCTGATCAATCTCCACGGGGGTGGTTTCGTGGTCGGTTCGGGTGCCCTGGTCGAAGCCATTCCCATTGCCCACCTGGCCCGTGTGCCGGTGATTGCCGTGGACTACCGCCTGGCACCGGAGCACGCCTACCCGGCCGCGGTGGACGATGTGGTAGCGGTTTATCGTGAGGTGCTGGCACATCATCCGGCGGACAAGGTGGGGATCTTTGGCAGCTCTGCCGGGGGCATTCTTACCGGCCAGGCGGTAGTCCGCCTGGAAAAGGAGGGCCTGCCCCTGCCGGCTTGCGCAGGAGTGTTTTCCGCCGCAGGCAATCTCTACGATTTCGGCGATACCCGCAGCATCTTTACCCTGAGCGGCTTTTACGGCGCCCACAGTTTCCCTCTGGACCATGAGCTGAGCGAGGTCCACAACTACCTGGGAGGCGCTGACCCGATGGATCCGCTGGTGTCACCGGACCGTGCCGACCTGTCCCGATTCCCGCCCACGCTGCTGGTGTCGGGTACCCGGGATGCCCTGCTCAGTTCCACCACGATGTTTCACCGCGCGCTGCTGCGGGCCGGGCGGCCGGCGGAGCTGGTGGTCTTCGATGCGTTGCCGCATTCCCACTGGTATGCGCTGCACCTGCCCGAGACCCGCGAGGCGCTGGACATCATGGTGCGTTTCTTCAACAGCAAACTGGCCTGAGGGTCGCATGGATCCCGGCGCCACAGTCCCGGGTAGCGATGAGGTAGAACACATGGATATCGAACGCGCAAAAATTTTCCGCCCGGTGGCCGAGCCACGGGTGATCGAGGGTGCCTACAGCGAGGACCAGCACCGCCGCCTGCTCGAGGTTGTCCGTAACAATGGCCCCTGGTCACTGATCATCTCACAGCACTTCAAGTCCGCCGAGGAGCTGATTGCCACCACCTCCGGCTCCCTGCCGGAAGGTGTCGAGCCCACCCTGGACATGTTCCTCAGCCCGGTGTTCCGCGGTTACTACTCCTACGGTGGTGTCTGCAGCCAGCCGGAAATCGAGGGCTGCTTCTACAACCCTAAGTTTCTGCAGCTGGTGCGCGACTACTGGGGTGCGAAATACGCCGAGCCCGACAGCATGCTGTTCAATATTCAGGGCCCCTGTGGCGGTGCCGGCAACCCCCATGTCGATGCCACGCGCTTTCGCGGGCTGACCCTGGACAATACGCCGATCTGGCTGATGAATACCATGGTCAAGTCGGGCCTGTTCAAGCACTGGCAGGCGCGCAAGGCGCAGGTGATTGCCTGGTATTACAAGGGCAAGGTCGGCGGTGGCTTCACCTACTGGCCGGATGGCCCCCACGAGCAGCCGAAACAGATTCACGCACCCATGTGGGGGCGCGCCGTGGTGGTGGAGAACGAGATGATGTTCCACACTGCCCAGAGCAACGGGCCGAGCGCTTTGCGCAAGCCGGAGGGGCTGGCTTTTGAATCGGTGATGGAAGCCGATCCGCAGGTTGCCGGTGGCTGGCGCATTCGTACCGGTGAGCAGGTCATTCAGCAGATTCCGGAGGAGGAGTTCCGTTTCCTGGTGCATTGGGGGGCGAATGTCTACATGGACCTGGATGAGCTCAAGCGCACCGTAGACCATACCGACGACATCTCCCACCAGCAGGTCTTCGATATCTTCATGCAGGATCTGAAACGCCGAGGCATTCAATTCGAGGAGCCGGGTGACCCACTGACTGATCGCGCCTTCATCGGTCTTTTGACTGGCGTGTATAACGTGGGTGCTCCGCTGTATTTTCCGCCTGAACCCGACGACGAACTCGCCGCCTGACATTGGATCGATTGTGGCTCCCGATGGCAGTAGCGTCGCCTTTTTAGTCTAGCCGGTGCAAAGGAATCCCTTCTCAGCAACAAAAAGGATGTGCGACATGTTTGCGATGATTATTGAGGAAACCGGTGGCCCCGAGGTTTTCAAGTACGCCGAGCTACCGACCCCGACGCCCGGACCGGGTGAGGTGCTGCTACAGGTCGCCTACGCCGGCGTTAACCCGGCCGATTGGAAGAACCGCGAGGGTCATTTGGCGCAATACCGGCCCTATACTTTTCCCTACATTATCGGCTTTGATGCAGCCGGTATCGTCGCTGCGGTGGGAGAGGGCGTGACGGAATTTCAGCCGGGTGAGCGAGTGTTTACGCCTACCAATCACGGCCAGGGCGGGCAGGGCAGTTACGCCGAGTTCGCGATTGCCAGTGCCGATCGCGTGGCCCGCATTCCTGATGGTCTCAGCTTTGCCCAGGCAGCAGCGCTGCCGGTCGCCTCGCTCACC
Organism: Haliea salexigens DSM 19537; assembly: GCF_000423125.1. GTDB lineage: Bacteria > Pseudomonadota > Gammaproteobacteria > Pseudomonadales > Halieaceae > Haliea > Haliea salexigens. The sequence goes on along the minus strand of NZ_AUHJ01000004.1, from coordinate 283,906 downwards.
GCCTGGCAGGGCCTGTTCGATCGCGGCGGGCTAGAGGCGGGGCAACTGGCGATGATTCACGGCGGCTCCGGTGGCCTGGGCAGCTTTGCCGTGCAGTTTGCTCGCTGGGCTGGCGCGCGGGTCGCAGCCACATGTTCAACCCCTAATGTGGACTACCTGAAATCTCTGGGGGTAGAGCGCGTGATCGATTACCGCACGGAGAATATTGCCGATGCGGTGGCGGCCTGGGCGCCCGAGGGCCTGGATTACCTCATGGATGCCGTGGGCGTAAGCTCCTTGCCTAACGGGCTCGACTTGGTGAAGCCAGGCGGCACTCTCGTTTCCATACCGACCTTGGTGGATGACGGAGACATTCCCTCACAGGTGGCGGCAGGTGCGGTGAAGGGCGTAAAGCGAGTTTTTTCGACCATGGACGATGTCGGGTGTGGCCCAACTCTGCAGAAAATTGGTGAGTTGCTGGACAGTGGTGACATCTTGCTGCCGCCGCTACGGGAATTCCCGCTGCTGGAAGTGGCCGAGGCACACCGCATCATTCAAGGGGGGCACAACCGCGGCAAGACTGTGCTCCGGGTCGAGGAGTTTTAACAGGCCTGCGACACGATGCTCCTGCCTTGCAGTCGCTCAGCCCGAGCTCCGTCTGTCGCCCCTGGCCATCTAGGCGATGGCCAGGGCTTTCGCGAGCGTGCCGTGTCGCAGCAAGCCGACATCAGCACCGCTGTATGCTGGCGACTTTGGCGGATGTGTGCATATCGAGAATCATGACGTTTTTCATGGGGGATCTACTGGTCGCGCCCGACAGTCATGAGTCGACGAATATTTTTATCAATAAGTGCTTTCCATGTGCTTAAACTTATGCATACTATAATTCGAATATTAATTCTAATTAACAGAAATTCAAGAGGTGTATCATGTCCGTGAGTTCTTTCCGTGTCACTCCGATTGCCCGTGGTGTTCAGGCCCTTGCCGCCGCCGCTGTGTGTATGGTGCCCTTGGGCGTGTCGCCCGCCTTTTCTCAGGATAACGCCCGTCTCGAGGAGATCATTGTCACGGCGCAGCGCCGCGAGGAGAGTATTCAGGACGTACCGATCGCCATCAGTGCCATCAGTGCCGAGAGTCTGCGCCAGCAGGGCATCAGCAGCGCCTTCGACCTTCTGGGCAAGGTTCCCTCGCTGACAGTTACCAGTGCCGGTAACCCACGCAATGCCGAGGTGGTTACCATCCGCGGCCAGGGTGCGACCTACCTGGCCCCGGTGGGGGTAGTGAACTATTTTGCCGAGGTCCCGCTTATCCAATCCGGCATCATCGCCAACCAGGGCGCCCCGGGCACCTTCTTTGACGTGGGTTCCCTGGAGGTGCTGCGCGGGCCCCAGGGTACACTGTTCGGTCGCAACACCACTGGGGGAGCGCTTCTGCTGGACCCGCAGAAACCCTCCGAAGAGCTCCACGGCTACCTCCAAGTACAGGGTGGCAACTATGACAATCGCGAGTTTGAAGGTGTCTTCAACCTGCCAGTGATCGACGACACGTTGATGCTACGCCTGTCCTACAAGAGTGTGGAGCGCGACGGCTTTACCAAAGATGTCGGCCCCGAGGGCTTTGGCTTCAGCGATATCTGCGCGCCAACTCTGCAGCCTTTGTGCGGCGCCTTTGCACCCGATGCCCGCTCGCCAGGGTTTGCCGGTAAGGACTATGACAACAAGGATTGGTCACACCTGCGCCTCGGGGTGCTCTGGCGGCCTACCGAGACCATCGACAATTACTTTATGGCCTTGCGGTCGGAGTCAAAGGACAACGGCACTGGCTTCATCTTCAGTGGTGCCGGCCCGGGCGCCAACGTCGCTAACCTGGCGGGTAATTTTGCCTACGGTGTCAACAACCTCTTCACCGGCAATGTCTTCGATCCAACCATCACGCAGAGCGTGGTGGAGCGTGCGCGTGAGCTCGGCCCACGCAAGACGGCCATGAACCATGACCAGTTCACCAACATCGACCACGATGCTTACATCAATACATTGTCCATTCAGCTCAGCGATGACCTGCAGCTCAAGAACATCGTTTCCTATCAGGAAATGCAGCTGAATTACGACTGGGATCTGGACGGTTCGTTGCTGCCCATGCTGGGACAGCTGCCGCCTTTTATTGGCGATAATGAAGTGGACAATGTCTTTGGCGAGCCGGGTGATCGCGGTGTGATCTCCGATAACAGCCAGACCACTTTCGAGCTGCAACTGCAAGGCATGGCGCTGGACGACAACCTTGACTGGGTTGTGGGCACCTACTATTCCAGTGTGGAGCCGGAGGGGCTGCAGGGCACCGCTTCATTCAATGCTGCCTCATTCAACAGTGGCTTATTCTTCGAGCAGGAGATCACCGCCTTGGCTTTCTATTCCCAGGGCTCCCTGAATCTGGCCGCCTTGAATCCGGATTGGGACCAGTGGCGCCTGACCCTGGGTGTGCGGCACACCGATGATGAAACCGAGGGCCGCCGCCTCAGCAACAACTACTATTCGGACCGCGTCTACAGCAGCCCCAACGAATTCGAGCGGCAGGTGAGATCCGCTAACCAGAACTCTAAGGAGTGGACCTGGACCGTCGGCCTGGATTATCAGTACAACGCGGATACGCTCTTCTACGGCAAGGTGACCCGCGGCTACAAGGCCGGCGGCTTCAACTATGCGGCGCCGCGCACGCTGACCTACGAGCCGGAATTCGTGACCAGCTATGAATTGGGCGTGAAGGCCGACTTTGCTGTTGCCGGCATGCCTGCCCGCACCAACGTGAATGTCTACACGATGGATTATGATGACATTCAGCGCGCGGCGGCGGACAACTTCCCGATTGGTGGCTTCCTGCCCGATACCAACGATTTCAACGGTAATGGCGACACCAGCGAGTTCGTCTGTACCGGGCCAAACGGGGAGAACTTTGCCGCCAGCGCTACCTGTCTCGATCAGGGTGCAATTACCTTCAACGCCGAGGCTGCGCGCATTTCCGGCATCGAGATCGAGTCGACCATCGCGCCGGTGGAGAATCTGGAAATCAGCCTGTCCTATTCCTATATCGACGCGGAATACCAAGATTACGACCTTACCATCTACGCCGATCCGTTGCGCGGCGGCACCACGCTCTATCCCTGCAGTGGCCCTACCACCTGGCCGGGTCTTGGTCAGCCATCGGTGAGCCTTGATTATTCCTGCATTCCCTTCCAGAACACCCCGGAGCATATTGCGGCGCTGAACGTTCGTTACTATCTGCCACTGGGCAACCTGGGGGAGCTGGTGTTCTTCGGCAGCATCAATCACCAGGGCAAGACGTATTCGTCCGCGACCACCTCTGAGCGGGAGGACCCGACTGCCTGGGTGGATTCCTATGAAGTGGTCAACCTGTCGCTGGAGTGGAACGGCATTCTGGGCAGCAGCCTGGATGCCCGGGCTTTCGTCACCAACGCGACCGATGAAACCTATTCGGTCAATGAATACGTGGGCTTTTCACAGTCATCCGGCTTTACCAATACGGTCTACGGTGAGCCGCGGATGTACGGCATGTCGCTGCGTTACCGCTTCGGCGACTGAGCGGTCTGAAGGCAGCAGGTGTTCGCGGCCGCCATGTGCGCAGGTGCATGGCGGCCCTTTGCTTTGTGGGCCGGGTTGGCAGCAGTTGCCGGCCGTACGCCACTTGCACTACATAAAACTTACATATAAGATAAATATACTACGCAGCAAGCTCTGGCCGCTGCAGCGCGGCCCGGTTGATAAGAGGCACAGCCATGAACGCACAGATTCTCGATCACAGCCCGACACTGCCCATTCGCGATCACGACGCCCTGCGCGAGGCGCTCGAGCAAGGGGATGTCCCCACCCTGCTGATGGTGCTGACCCATTTCGAGGGAGACGTGGCTTTCATGGAGCGTTTTCACCCTTATATCGGCTCAATCTTCGAGGAGCAGGCGGTCATCCCCGAGGAACTGCTCGCAGAGCTGCGGGATCGACTGTTCCAGGTGCTGACCCAGGACCCGCCGCCTGCCGACGAGTCGCCGGACGAATCCCTCTGGCGCAAAATGCTGAGCACCGATGTCGGCGAGCCGGTGGAAGACGAGTTCATTCCCATGCTCAAGGAGCAGATGGGCTTCGAGCCCCCCGAGCAGCGCAGCGAGCGCCCTGGGCGTCGTGCACCGGACCCGGATTTCAAGGTGTTGGTGATAGGTGCCGGCCTCACGGGCCTGCTGGCGGCGATCAAGCTCAGCGAAGCGCGCTACAACTTCGAGGTGATCGAGAAAAACCCCGAAATGGGTGGCACCTGGTGGGAAAACACCTATCCCGGCGTGGCGGTCGACACGCCCAGCCACTTCTATTCCTATTCCTTTGAGCTGAATCCGGAGTGGTCCCACTACACGCCTACCGGGCCGGAGTTCCAGCGCTACCTGTTGCGGGTGGCGGACAAATACAAGCTGCGCCAGTATGTGACCTTTGAGACCAAGGTGCTGGGGATGGTCTGGGATGACACCACCCGCCAGTGGGAGGTGGAGCTGCAGGACGCCAAAGGCAAGCGCAAAGTGCGTGCCAATGCGGTGATCAATGCCCACGGCCCGCTGAATCGCTGGAAGCTGCCGAACATACCGGGCATTGGCGATTTCCAGGGACCGGTCATGCACACGGCAGGCTGGGACAGTTCGGTGGCGCTGAAAGGAAAGCGTGTGGCGATGATCGGCACTGCTGCCAGTGCCGTGCAGCTGGGCGCGGCAGTCGCCCCCGATGTGGGGCACCTGACAGTATTCCAGCGCTCTCGGCACTGGGTCATGCCTAATCATTTCGTCGAAGTGCCCCCGGCGGTGCGCTGGGCCCAGGCGAACATTCCCCACTACGCCGAGTGGTTCCGCTTCCGCGCCTACTGGTTCGCCGCCGATGGTCTGTACGAGAACATCAAGCTGGACCCGGAGTGGCAGAGCGAAGACGGTACCTCGGTCTCTGCCTATAACGAGGGGGTCCGCCAGTACGTCATGCAGAATTACCGGGAGAAGCTCAAGGATCGCCCGGATCTGCTGGAGAAACTGGTGCCCGACTACCCGGTCTTCGGCAAGCGTATCTGCATGGACATCAACTGGCTGGATACGCTGTGCCGCGACAACGTCTCGCTGGAGGACAACACGCTTGATCACATTGTTGAGGACGGAATCGTGCTCAAGGATGGCAGTAAGGTGGAAGTGGACGTGATCCTCTGCGCCACCGGCTTCAGTATCTCCGACATGACCGGTGGGCTGAAGATCATCGGCCGGGGCGGTCGCAACCTCAAGGAGGAGTGGGGCGAAGATGACCCGCGTGCCTATCTGGGGGTGACTGTCGCCGGCTATCCGAACTTTTTTCTGACGGTGGGGCCCAACAGTGCTCCCAACCATGCCGGTGGCCAGAACATTACGTCCGAGACGCAGGTCCACTACATCCTGGAATGCCTGGAGTGGATCAACCAAGAGGGCATGGCGGCTCTGGAACCCACGGAAGAGGCGCAGGAAGCGTTCAACGTGCGGGTGGACGAGACCATCAAGGGCCTGATCTGGTCTCACCCCAAGGCGAAAAGCTACTACAAGAACAGCAAGGGACGGGTATTCATGTCCTGCCCTTACCGGCTGGTGGACTACTGGTACATGACCCGGCAGCCAGCGCCGGAGGATTACCGCCTGATCGCACCGCCCCGTGCGGTTGCCTGAGCCGTGCCAGTGAGTGGTATCGCCCGGGTCGGCTTTGTCGGGCTGGGCAAGATGGGAGCGCCGATGCTGCGCCACCTGCTGACTCGCGGCCTGGCGGTCACGGCCTTCGACAGCGACCGTAAGCGGCTGGCGTCTCTGGCGGCCGACTGGCCGGGCAAGCTGCGTGCAGCAGCGTCACTCGGTGAGCTGGTCGGCTGCGATACGGTGATTACCATGCTGCCGAACAGTCGCGAGACCAACCAGGTGCTGGCCGAAGGTGAGAATCCGCTGATTCACGTCCTGCGCCCTGATGCCCTGGTCATCGACATGGGCTCCTCGGATCCGGTGGAAACCACGCGTCTGGCCGGCCTGTTGAATGCTGCTGGTATCCAGCTGGTGGATGCACCGGTATCTGGTTCCGTGGCGAAGGCGGAAAGCGGGCAGCTCTCGATCATGGTGGGCGCCGATAGCGATCTGCTCGAGCGGGCGCGGCCACTGCTCGAGGTGATGGGCAGAATCATTCTGCCCACCGGCCGAGTGGGTTCGGCCCATGCCATGAAGGCATTGAACAATTATGTCTACGCGGCGGGGCTGCTGGCCAGTTGCGAAGCACTGCTCGCAGTGCGAGCGATGGGCCTGGACGCGGACACCTTTGTCGATATCCTCAATGCATCCAGTGGCCGCAATGTCGCCACGGAAACCAAGCTGCGCCAGTTCATTCTCTCCGGCAGTTTTTCCGGGGGCTTTTCCCTGCCCTTGCAGGCCAAGGATCTGGCCACGGCGAGACGCCTGGGCGACAGCGCCGGCCTGGATATGCCCCAGCTTTCGCGTGTTGCGTCTCTCTGGTCCGACGCGGTGGCCGTGCTGCCCGCGGAGGCTGACAACACCGCCATTTACCGCTACCTGGAAACCCTGCAAGCAAGCATGGAGTCCGTGTGAATCCCCTGATTGAAATCCGCAAGCGTGCCCTGAGCATTGAAACCGTCTACCACGAAGGTGGGCCTGTTGCCGAAGTGCCGCTGAAAATGGCCGCGGCCATGGCCGTGGTGCGCAACCCCTATGCCGGTCGCTACGAAGAGGATCTGATGCCTTTCATGGCAGAACTGCGCAGCCTGGGACGCGAGCTGGCGGAGGAGCTGGTGGACGCGCTGGGTGGCACCGACCGGGTCGAGGTCTACAGCAAGGCGGCCATCATCGGCATCAATGGTGAATTGGAGCATGGCGCGGTGTGGCACGAGGCCGGAGGCTGGGCCATGCGTGAGGTGCTGGGGCAGCCCAAGGCCATGGTGCCCGCTAACAAGGCGGTGGCCTGCGCCGGCTACCGCATGATGGTGCCGGTCCATTACATCCACGCAGCCTATGTGCGCAGTCACTTCAATTCGATGGACGTGGGTCTGCAGGACGCGCCGCGGCCCAATGAAATCCTCTTTGCCCTGGTGATGGGCAGTGGGGGGCGCGTGCACTCGCGTCTGGGCGGGTTGCTCAAAGAGGCGGTGCAGGGCAACGACGGCCTGCGCTGATTGTGTGGTCAGTCTTTCCGGGGGAAAGGACCGTTGCGGGCCGCACAGGGTTCCGCAATTTCAGGGATTGAAGGCGACTTTGATCGCGCCTTGCTTGCGGTCCGCGGCAATCGCAAAAGCCTCCGACGCCGCCTCCAGAGGTAGGCGATGTGTGATCAGGGTCGGTGCGATCTTGGGATTGCGGGCCAGGGTGGCGGCCGCGATTTCCACGTCGCGCACCAGCCCTTGCCGGGCCTGGGCCATGGAGGTGACGGTGCGCAGTTCCTTCATCATCATTTGCATGGCGGGCATGGTCAGGCCACCCCAGTAGGAGGCCAGCATCAGGATGGTGGCGCCGGGTCGGCAGAGATTGGCCGCCTGTTCCATGGCACTGTCGGTCCCGGCGCAGTCGATCACCAGGTCGTAGTCTTCGGTTTCGCCGCCGAGGGTTGCCCCGAGGATCTCGCCGGCCCGCAGCTGGGCCTCGTGGCGGGCGAATAGGTGCACCTTGCTGGTTGCCTGGCGGGCGATGGCCACCGCGCACTGGCCGATGGTGCCGCCGCCGATGACGGCGACCTTGTGTTTGTCGCTGATGCCCGCCAGGGCGATGCCGCGCACGGCGACCGAAAGGGGCTCGACCAGGCAAGCGTCCTCGGCGCGGATACCGCCCGGCAGACGAACCAGACATTTCTCCGGAACGATCAATTCCTCGGTCATGCCGCCGTCGCGGCCCACGCCCATCACCGCTTCGCTACCCCGCACACACATGTTGTAGTCGCCGCGCACACAGCGCTCACAGTGGCCACAGTAGACGGTCGGCTCGATGGCAACCGGGGTGCCATCGGCGGCGATGCCGGCGATCTCATGGCCCAGAGTGAAGGGAATGGGAAAGCCCTGTTGCCAGAAGTGCAGATCACTGCCACAGATGCCGGCGGAGGCAACCCGCACGCGGATACCCTCACCGCTGGGTGGGGGAACCTCGTGGACGTGGATTTCGTGGTCGTGGCAGCGGACGGCTTTCATGATGGCTTCCTCGTTGGTGCATTGCAGGCGTTCGCTGGACCGGTTACCACGCGCTTTCCTGCAGTGCACTTGCTTATACATAAAAAAATGCAAAGTACCGTCTTTCGTGGGGCGTGTGCAAGCTTCTGTGTGAGTTCGTTTGCAAGTTTGGGGCCAGGTTCGCTTGCTGTAAACTAGCGGCCAACGCTATATTGAAATCCTATAGGTAACGGGCGCCAACATTGCGCCCGGCAGCGAATTCCAATTGGGGAAACCATGGCATCCAGATCCACTGAAGTCGACGGCAGCGCTACCCGGAAAGACACCGGTCGCGCCCCGCGCACGGTCAAGCGAAAGGCAGAAGTCACGGCCGGGACGAAAGCAACGGGAAAGGCTTCGTCCACAGGCAAGACGGCCACCAGCAAGGCGGCCAAGGCGAAGAAAGCGCCCGTTAAAAAGGCCGCAACCGGAAAAAAAGCTGCCGCCCGGAAAAAGCACGCCGCCGCACGGAGCAAGGTTGCGCCAGCTAATGGCCGCGCACGCTCGGCCGCGGGTCGGCCGCCGCGGCTCTCGCGCAAGATGGTGCTGGAAAAGGCCATGCAGCTGCTCGAAGAAGGTCCGGTGGAGGATTTCACCATGGCCCGGGTGGCGGCCTCCCTGGATACCGTGTCCATGGCGCTCTACAACTACTTTCCCAGCCGCAAGGCCCTGCTGGCGGCGGTGGCCGACCACATCTGCCTGCGCTTCAAGATGCCCCCGCGCAAGCGCCACCAGAGCTGGCAGGACACCCTCTGGCAGTGGTTGTGGACCTTCAAGAAGCTTTCCGACGAATACCCCTTCGTGCTCAAGGTGATGGGGGTGGATGGCAAGAGCTCGCCGGGCTGGTTGCGGGTCACCCTGACGGTGTCGCGCACGCTCCACGAGATCGGTTTCCGCGAGCACAAACTCGCGGTGCACGCCTGGATGTTCTGCAGCAACGCCATTGCCTTGGTATTCAACGAGCGGGAGGGGAGTATTTTTCGCTCGCCGATCTCCCTCTCGGATATCGACGAACTGGAGCCTGATGAGCAGGATTTCCTGATCATGTTACGCCGCTACCATTCCGACATCGCCAGTGAGGAGGTTCTGGAGCTGGGGTTTCAGGGCATCATCGCCAATGTGGAGCGGGAGCTGGTGACGATGGAAACGGCACGCTAGGCGCTTGGTTGCCCGCGTGTTATGTGGGATCCCGTAGCGAGCGCTGCTGCGGGTGACAGCGACTGGCTGAACAGAACGCGGGTCCCCCTGAATATTTAGTGATAAGATAATCCCTTCGGAATAACAATCGGGAGGGAGTGAAATGACCCAGGACATGGGTGTATTCAAGGGCGGCGTTGCCGTCATCACCGGCGCCGGCTCCGGCATTGGCGAGGGCCTGGCCCGGCTGGCGGCGAGGCAGGGCATGCGCGTGGTGCTGGCTGATGTGGCGATGGAGCGTGCGGAGAGCGTTGCGGAGGAGATTCGCTCGGCTGGCGCCGAAGCCCTGGCGGTGCACACGGACGTGTCCGAGCCCGAAGCCCTGGACCGCCTGGCCGCGGTCACCCACGAGACCTTTGGTGATGTCACGCTGCTGGTGAACAATGCCGGCATCGAGACCCTGGGCTTTTGCTGGGAGCTGCCAGCGGCCGTCTGGGAAAAGACCCTCAACATCAACATCCACGGCGCCATTCATGGGGTGCGGGCCTTCGCTCCGCGCATGCTCGAGGCGGGCAAACGCGCCTGGATCGCCAATACCACTTCCATCGGTGGGTTGGGCATGATGCCGATCCAGACCTCCTATGTCCTCAGCAAGCACGCCATTCTGTCCTTCAGCGAGTGTCTCTACCTGGAGATGCAGGTGAAGAAGGCGCCCATCCAGGTCTCGGCGATCCTGCCGGGTCCGGTGGCCACGCGGATCTTCGAGGATTCGAAGACCGGTGAGGACCCGGTCAATGCCCACCACCGGGAGATCATGCGCAACATGCTGAAGGCCGATGGTATCAGCGGTTACGAGGCTGCCGAGCGCATCCTGCCGCAGCTGGCCGAAGGCAAGTTCTGGGTCTCCACCCACCCGGAAATCACCGCGGAGTTTGCCGCCAATCGGGCGCAGCACCTGTCCAGCCAGGCGGATCCGACGTTGCCGCCGGAGGTGCTGGCGGGGCTAGGCGTGGGCTGATGGGTCAGATCACTTTGCCAAGGGGCCTGCTGTTAACAGTAAAGCAGGCCTCGCTGGCCCAGCGCGGGCAGCGAGAAAAGACGCTATTCAGCCTATCGCCGGGTCGATCAACACCTTGCAGTGGGGTGACGCAGCGCGCAGCGACTCGAAGGTCTCCGGTAGCTGGTCCAGGCTGACCGTGGCGGTGTGCAGGGGCTGTGGCCGGGCTTCACCCCTGGCAATCGCGCGGATGACAGCCTCGAAATCCGACTCGTCGTAGGCTTGGCTGTAGCGGATGGAAACTTCCTTCAGCAGCGCGGGGAGTGGCGAGAAACTGTCGTCCTGCAGCACCACGCCCGCGACCACGATGCGACCGCGAATCCCCACCAGCCGCACGGCTTCCCGCAGCATCCCCGGCACGCCCACACATTCGAAGACGACCTGCGGGTTGCCGCCGGTAAGCCGGGTGAAGGCCTCAGCCGGGTCCTGCTCGGCTGGATCAATCACTGCCGTGGCACCGACCTCCAGAGCGCGTTCGCGCCGGGTGGGGAAGCGCTCGCTGACGACTACCTGCCGGGCCCCGGCCATGCGCGCGAAGAGTGTCACCGCGGCACCGATGGGGCCAGCTCCGAGCACCAGCACTGAAGCGCCCTTGATCGACTCCGCCAGGCGCACCGCATGGTAGCCCACCGATAGGGGTTCGATCATGGCACCCTCCTCAAAGCTGACACCTTCGGGCAGTGTCTGCAGCATGCTGGCGGGCACCCTCACATACTCCGCATAGGCACCGGGGTGGTCGAGGGAGGTGCCGGCAAAGACCACCGACGGGCACAGGGCGTGGTGGCCACCGTCGCAGGCTTCACAGTGGTGGCAGACATGCAGGGGCAGCGCCGTCACCCGCTGGCCAGAGCGCCAGGGGCCGGCGATGTCGTCGCCCAGGGCGACCACTGTGCCGGCGAACTCGTGCCCCATGATCAGTCCGGGCGGCATGACATCCGGATATTCCGTCATGTGCAGGTCGGAACCGCAAATGCCCGCTCGGGCCACCTGCAACACCACCTCGCCCGCTGCCGGTCGGGGGTCGGCAACCGTCTCTATCGACAGGGGCTGGCCGGCCTTGTGAAACACCGCAGCACGCATGACACTCTCCTTGCTTGATGGCTGTCAGATATCCGGGTGAGCGTATTCCGGGATCTGTGGCGGTGGCAGTTGTTCCTTGCCGTCGAGACTGTAGACCGGGAGCTTCTCGCGGTAGGGGAAATGCAGGCTATGGGTGATCAGCCCGGTGCGCTCTGCCGCCGGCAGGTGACTCATGGCGAGGACGGTCTCGGTGAGGTATTCCACCGGCTCGGTGGGGTAATCCTCCGGTGTAAAGCGGTCTGCGCCCGGGGTACTGATCGCGGTGCTCGGCCCGACCACGTTGACGGCAATATTGTCCTGCTCCAGCTCGGCCGCCAGGCCCTGACTGAAGCGGTTGAGCGCCAGTTTGATCGCCGCGTAGACAGTTGCACCACCCAGGCGTTCCCAGTCGCCCCAGGGCTGAATCGGTCGCTGGGCGGTGACCGAGCCGATGTTGACGATCCAGCCGGCGCCCTGCTCCCGCATGACGGGGATGGCCTTCTGGCAGAGGATGAAGGGCGCCCGCAAGTAGTGTTGTACGGTGAGATCGAAGGTGTCCAGGGGCATGTCCTCGACCCGGGCGTAATGGGCGATGCCGGCATTGTTGACCAGGATATCCAGGCGGCCGGCAGCCTCGACCGTGCGTGGCACCAGGGTTTCCAGATCCTCAACCGATTCGATGTCGGCGCGCAGGGCAATCGCCTTGCCACCGGCCTTTTCAATCAGGGCTACGGTTTCCGCCAGCGTGCCGGGAAATTCCGCCGAATGGTCGACACTGCGGGCGGTAACCAAAACGGTGGCGCCGGCGCTGGCCAGTCGTTGGGCAATGGCCCGGCCGATGCCACGGCTGGCGCCGGTGATCAGGGCAACCCGGCCCTGCAGGGTGTTGGCTGCAGACATGAGAGACTCCTCGCTATGTGATGAGTGGCGGTGGCAAAGATCAGTCGCGGCCGACGATCGTCGATTCCAGTGGGCAGAAGGCATGACACAGCCCCGTATCCACGACCCACACGTCCGGAAACTCCGGGTCGAAGCGCCGGTCCACCCAGCCCCAGTGATAGGGGTGCAACAGGTATTCGCCCATCAGGTCATTGATGGTGGTGTACTCCTGCTGCCAGACATGGGTCCAGTGCGTGCCCGGGGAGGTCACCCGTCCCAGCCGCCAGTTGCGGATGCCGCGCATGTAACGTGGCATTCCGAGTGTCTCCTGTTCGAATTTAGCGACCTCTTCCGCCGCTGCACCATCGCGGATTTGCAGCATCAGTGTGCGCCAGATGCCGCCCTGGATGTCGGGCTGGCGCAGGCCCTGCTCAATGGTCTGGTACTGCACACCGTCGGTGCGTTCAAAGCCGGGTACGCCGCTGAAGTCGATGGGGCGATCGGCGCTGTCGGCCTCGCGCAGCAGGTCGACGGTCAGCTGCCCTGCGCCCCAGCAGCCCTCAAGGTTGAGGCCCACGTGCCAGGATTGCAGGCCCGGTAGACCTGTGATGTGCTCGCGGATGGCAGTATCAGCCTGTGTGGTATCGGCGCCTGGCTTCAGGTGGATCTGTAGGGTCTCGCAGATGCTCATGCGTCCTCCAGTGGCTGTGGCAGTGGCTGGGTGGCGTCACCCATGACATGTCGGCGGCGCTCCTGGCAGAGCTGATCGACCTCCGCCCAGAAGCGCATCACGCCCTCATCCGCGGTGCCGCGCATGGTGTAGTAGCAGTAGGCGTCGGTGACCTCCCACAGCAGCCAGAGCGTATTGTTCTGATTCTCCAGCTGTACCGGCGGCGATACCCAGCGCTGCTGCAGGCTGAGCGTCTGGCGTGCGGGCAGGCCGGGCAGATAGTGCTCCTCCAGCAACTGCAGCACCTGCGCGATGGCATCGGGTGCGAGGACGATTTCGTCCAGAATGTGTATCGTGCTCAAGCCGTTCTCCTTGTGGTAAATGGGGTATTACTCGCGGCGGTGGCGCACCGTGCTGCGGGTATCAGGCGGCCAGTTCCTGGCCCGGTCCCGGTGCTTCCGGTGGATAGATGCGAGGTGCGCCGACATCGTATGCGCGGGTCAGCAGGCTGATGAAAACCGTGTCTCGCAGCGGGTCGCTGGGTGGGTCGAACTGGTGGCCCTGGCGGCGCAGGTCGGTGACCAGCATGTCGAAGACCTGTTCGTGGCTGAGATCATCGGTATGCTCCATCACCATCCCCAGTTCCTCTTTGTCCTGGTAGATCTCGGCGCTCCAGTGGATCAGGAAGCGGAGTTCCTCAGCGGGTATGCGCTGCACCACCTGATCGCCCGTGGTGATTTGCCAGCCGTCGGGGCTCTGCGGGTCGGCACCGAGGAGGGACTCAAAGGCCAGTCCGGCTGGCTTGCGCTCGGGCTGCGGCCCGCAGGCTTCTCCGCGGTGGTACATCATTTCGTTCTGCACCACCACGCCGCGGTTCCGCATGGGGGCCGAGACCCGCTTGGGAGCTTCCAGGGGACCCTGTGGCCAGTAGGTGAAACCGCCGCCGATTCGCCCCGGGTAGAACCAGGTGATGACCTGGGCACGCTTCATCAGCCAGTGGTCAAACAGGCCGGACTTGGTCATGGTATTCATCAGCCAGATCGGGGTGTTCTTCTGGTTGATGCCACGGAACTGGGTGGCGTCCAGGTGTGCCGGATCATGGCTGTCGCAGGGGCCGTTGATGTTGAACAGCATGTTGTCGGGGCGCGCATACTCGGCCTTCCAGTAGTCCCGCGCCAGGTCCAGGAATTTGCTGTTGAAGAAGCAGTCTTCCAGCTCCGGGTAGAGGCAGGTGCCGTGCTTGGCAAAGTAGCCGCGGAAATTACTGGTCAGGAAGTGGTCAAAGCTGGGTTCGACACCCTCCGGAAGTGCGCCTGACAGGGTTGCCACTACCTCCTGCGCGGAAGCGAAGTGCTGGGCCAGGATTAGCTGCCAGGGGCCGCGATCGCGGACCACACCCAGCATGCGCTGGTACTGGTCTTCACGGTAGACATCATCGAGGATGCGCGGCTCGGCTACGGGGCGGATTCGGCTGGCAATGGCCTGCTGCTCTGTGTTCATGCGGGTCACCGGTTCTTATGTAGTAAATTTATGTGTAATATATTCCAATAATAACTTATCTGTCATTAAATGTGCACTGCGGTGCCGGAGGTATCCAGCAGGTTTGGTGCCCGAAATACTGCGGGCTGTTGCTGACAGCATTTCGATAATATTTCTCTGTGTGGAGTAACACCATGACTGACAATGCATTCGCGTCCTTGTTTACCAAGCTCATCGTCGACGACGAAGAGAAAATGACTGATTACTACTGTGCCGTCTACGGCCTCAACGTGGTCGCGCGCGTGGGCGGCGATGCGGGTGGCATGGGCGAGCCTTTCCGCGAGGTCATCCTGGGTACCGGAGAGGCGATGGACGGGGGGCAAACGCTGGTCATGTTCAAGTTCCTGGATCGGCCCAAACCCCGCGACCAGCAAGTGATCCTGGGCTTTGTGACGGATGACCTGGATGCCCTCAAGGCACGTATTATCGCCAACGGTGGCAAACCGCTCGGCGATATTTTTGAACAGACTGACCACGGCGTGCGCGTGTTGTTCGCCGAGGACCCCGAAGGAGCGTTGACCGAGAACGTGCAAATGCTGGCGCACAACTAGGCGCGCAGGGCTATATCCTGCGTATACGACCTGCCAAACGAATCGGGAGCACCCCCGCAAACCGCGGCGGCAGATCCACGGATAGCTCCACAGCCGGTATTGCCGCACTTAGCCAGTGATTTCGGGGTCTCCGAGACTTCCACGGTTGTTCTGTCTGTGGCTGGCCGCCGCTCAGGCGGCATCTATGTACAGCGGGGTTACCGGCGCATCTTCCGGGTACTGTGTCGGGCCACCGGTATCGTAAGCGGCATTCAGGGCCTGTATGAACTCAGCGTCGTGCAATGGGTCCGAGGGGGTCTTGATGTCGATGCCCTGGGCGCGGACATCATCGATCATCATTTCGATGGCGCGCTCCTGAGTCAGGTCGTCGCTGCCGTCCATGTTCTTCTTCAGCTCGTCGAAGTCCTCGAACACCTCCGCGGACCAGTGCACCAGAAAGCGCAGTTCGCGGGTATGGTGGCGGGCGATGACCCGATCGCCGGTCTTGAGTAGCCAGTGGTCGCGATCCGCGGGATCGCCGCAAAACATGCTGTCAAACGCCAGGCCGTCGGGGCGTTGCTGCGCCAGCGGGCCGTTGGCTTCGCCGCGGTGGAACATCATTTCGTTTTGCACCACCACGCCGCGGTTGTAGATCGGTGGCTGCAGGCGCTGGGGCGGCTGCATGGGGCCCTGGGGCCAGAAGGTGAAGCCGCTGTCCGGGCAGTGGGAGAACCAGGTGATGACCTGGGCCATCTTGATCAGGTAGTCCTTGAACAGGCCGGATTTACCCATCACGCTGCACAGCCAGGTGGGGGAGTTCTCGTAGCGGACCCCGCGGAAGCTGGGGCTGTCCAGGTGCCCGGGGTCGGTGTTGCCGCAGGGGCCGTTGACATTGAACAGCATCATCTGGGGCTTGGCGTACTTTGCACCCCAGTAGTCCTTGGCCATGTCCAGGAAGCGCTCGTTGTAGAAGCAGTCCTGGATCTCCGGGTAGAGCGCCGCCGAATAGTTTGCGTAGAAGCCGCGGAAAGTGGGGGTCATGAACCAGTCCAGGCTGATGTCCTGGCCTTCCGGGGAGCCACCGGACATGGTGGCCAGCAGCTCCTGGGGCGAGGCGAAGTGCTGGGCCAGGATCAGCTTCCAGGGGCCGTGATCGCGGACCACCCCCAGCAGTCGTTCCAGCTGGTCCTGACTGTAGACATTGTCGATTTCCCGCGGTGGGGAGGCCGGGCGCAGCACCCGGGCCAGTGCTTCTTTGCGTTCCTGCGTCGTCATTGCAAATAGCCTCTCGTGCGATTCTTGTATGTGCCCGAGCGCGGGAATGTCGCGTTCCGCGGCGCGCCTGCAGACTGAAAAAAGTAACAAGCGTTTATACAAGTGAATGTGATCGTGTAACTGAAAATCAGTTGTGCAGTATTAGCTTATTACTAATATAAATGCAAGTTCATTAATTCGGCGTGCATTAAGTGCTCTTGGCTCTCGCGAACGAACGCCAGTACCAGGTTCATCGGGTCCGGACGCATGGCGGGGGTATGGAAGCAAACGGGTCGCCCACCACCCCATCGAGAAATTTTTCGCGAGGTACATCTTTGGCAGTTTTGCCCGAGAGCACCCGATGGTATTGATTTACTGGCAAGTCAAGTCAAGCACCGGGAGACGTAGACAGGTCCGCCTCACTTCCCCCGAGATCCTTGTAGGCTTGGGCGATCATCCGCGGCCGCATGTCGATATTGATATGTGGCGGCCAGTACTGCACCAGGAACAACAGGAAGAACTTCCGCGCCGGATCAATCCAGCAGGCGGTACCCGCGGCACCCGGCCAGCCAAACACACCCTTCGGTGCTTCGCCGTCTCCGGTCTGCACCGACATGGCGGCGCCGAAGCCCACATTGGGCCAGGTGTAGCCCAGCGGCAGTTCGATGTGATCAACCCCTTCCGGCAGCAGGTTGGAGCGGGCTAGGCGGGCAGTCTCTGGCTGCAGCAGGCGCACCCCGTCGAATTCGCCGTCGTTCATCAGCGCGGCGGCAAAGCGGGCATAATCCCGCGCGGTGGAGACCAGGCCACCGCCGCCGGAGGGCAGGGCAGGTTTCGTGTACACGCTGTCCTGCGGGTCATCCACCAGCTGCCGGCCCTGCTCCCCCTGTTCCGCCAGGCTGGTGAAGCGGTGCAACTGGTTTTCGGGTACCTGGAAGCCGGTATCCGCCATGCCCAAGGGCTGGAAGATGCGCTGTTGCAGGAAAGTCTCGAAGGGCATGCCGGAAACACGCTGGATGATCAGGCCCAGCAGGTCGATTGCCAGGCTGTACTCGAAGCGGCTGCCGGGGTCGGTGGCCAGGGGCAGGGGTGCCAGGCGATCGGCAAACTCCTCCAGGGTCGCCGCCGGCGGCAGTTGCCCCTGGGCGGGGCCCCAGTTGCGAGTGCCGGGTACCAGGCCGTGCTGCAGGTAGAGCTCGGCCATGTGATCGCCGGCATTGTGGTAGCCAAAGCCGGCGGTGTGGGTGAGCAGGTGGCGAATGGTGATCGCGCGTTTTGCCGGGCGGGTCTGTGCCGGGTCGCGGTCAACCATGACCTGCATGTCGGCAAAGGCCGGCAGGAGCTCGGCGAGGGGCTGGTCCAGGCCCAGTTTTCTCTCCTCGATCAGCATCATCGCTGCGGTGCCTGTAATCGGCTTGGTCATGGAGAAGATACGGAAGATGCTGTCCGGCTGAACCGGCACCTGGCTGTCTCGTGCCAGGGTGCCGCTGCAGTGGTAGTGGATCTCGCCATCGCCCAGGGGCCAGGCGAGGGCGACTCCCGGGACCAGCTCCTCCTGGATAAACTGCTCGGCAAGCTGTTCGGTGCCGGGCAGCGTTGAAGGATGTCTATGCATGCTGCTTCCTCATTTTGTGGGTGCGGATTAGCGCCTGTTTCCGTTTTTACACCCCGAACAGATCCCGCAGTCCGCTGTTGCGATTCCGGTGTTTTACTCTTCCCTCAGCCAGTCCGTGTAGAAGGGCGGCATGGCCGAGGCTTTCGCTGCGAAGGCTGGCTTGCGCTTCTCCAGAAAGGCTTGCACCCCTTCCTTGCCATCGCCGATGCTGGCGTAGAACATGGACAGGGACTCGATGCGGTGCGCCTCCAACGGTGACTCCACTGCCGCATTGCGGTAGAGCATCTGGCGGATCAGGGCCACACTGACCGGCGAGCGGTCGTTGATCAGGCTGCGGGCGAAGGTGCAGGCGGTCTCGAGCAGGGCTTCCGGGCTGGTGACCTCGCGTACCAGGCCCTTGTCGCGGGCCTCGGCGGCATCGAAGATATCGGCTCGGTACAGCCACTCCAGGGCCTGTTCTATGCCAACGATGCGCGGCAGAAACCAGGTGGAGCAGGCCTCGGGGGTGATGCCCAGGCGGCCGAACACGAAGCCGATGCGCGCCTTTTCCGAAGCGAAGCGGAAATCCATCGGCAGGGTCATGGTGGCGCCGATGCCCACGGCTGCGCCGTTGATGGCGCCGACAATGGGCTTGCGGCACTCAAGCATTGCCAGGGCTACCCGGCCCCCGGTGTCCCGAACTCCGGTCTCTATGGCGGGGTCATCCAGTCGCTCGCGCAGATCGACCAGGGTCGGCTGCCGACTCTCGTCGAGGCCGAAGACATTTCCCTCGGTGGAAAGATCCATGCCCGCGCAAAAGGCCTTGCCAGCCCCGGTGACTACAATCACCTGCACGCTGTCGTCCTCGCTGGCGCGCCGGTAGGCATCCACCAGCTCGTTGGCCATCTCCACAGTGAAGGCATTCATGTGGTCGGGGCGCTGCAGGGTCAACAGCAGTAGGCCGTCGTCCACTTCGTAGCGAAGGGTGTTGTAGCTCATGGCGATATCCTTCTCGTGGCGATACAAAATCGGGGTGGTCCAACACAGGTGCGCCAGACTAATAAATTATGCCTCAGTAAACCAGTGCGGCGTTGCCCCTGGCACAGGATCTGATAGTGTTGCGCCGGCAGCGGCCCCCATGGACAGCTTCAAGCCCCTGCGCGCGGGTATCGGAAACCTGCGACCCTGCTTCTACATTTTCACGTCCGGCACCACCGGCCTGCCCAAGGCGGCCTTAGTTCGTGCGCATACTGCCTTGGACGGAGGTTGACGGTATCGTCCAGAACCTGCTCTTGGCTCTTCAGCAGCTCGCGAACGGCGGCCAGAATAGTCGACATGTCGTAGCCGGCCTGCTTGGCCCAATATAAACGCGATGTAATCAATGCCGGAGGAGTCCAGTAATATTCTGGCGGTCATCGACAGGCCGAGTTTGTCGATCCGGATGCGCGCAATCAGAATGAAGATAAAAAACCGCATGGGCCGACGGAAAAACTGCTGAATGCCCATCAACCGAGAGTCGGGTAGCCAGTGACTCAGCTTCAATGCGGCGCTCCCCGGGATGGTCGCTGAGGGCTTTCAGGTCGATAATGTTCTGGCGGTTGAAGACGTAGATCAGCGCCTTGAACAGTTGCTGGTCGGTATAAGACTCAAGTTCCTCAAAGCTTCGCAGGCGTGGAAGTGGGGTAGAATGATGCCGGGCGCATGGTTTGGCGCGATCATATTTTCAACCCGATAGAATACCGAGTCATGTATAAACGGAAGCTGTTCTACTTTGGATTTACCACCGCCTTTATTCTGTTGGTGGCTCTTATAAGTACGGCGATATCGGCACACCTCACCCGGGAAAACCTGCGTCAGAGCACCATTGCCCAATCGCTGCTGGTTGAGCATGAAAAACTGTCGAGCACGTCCTATCGCCTGTTCAAACAGCTCACCGATGAAGTGATTTTCGGTCGCAACGCCAATCAGGCCTTCGTGCGCAAAAAACAGATGTCGATCGAGGAATCTCTGAACAGGATCAGGCAGTTGGAGCTTGAGCAGCGCGAGGCGCTGGGCATCGATATCACACAGGGTAGTGTTGAAGACACCGACGAGCTTGTGCAGTTGATTGACCAGATTATCGGTGAATTCGAAGCTGTGGTCGTCAGCAACAATAGCTTGCCCCTCAACCAGCAGGAAAAACTGCGCAATCTGCTTGAGGTCACGATCGATGACCAGTTCCGGGAGTCGATCAACTCGGCTGTGTCGCGCCAGAGCCGCGTGGTGGCCGCCATCAATGCCAGAATTGATACGCTGAATATCGTTATCGTCTGGTTCACCATCGGCCTTGGCGGCCTGTCATTGCCCTTGATCATTTACGGTTGTTACTGGCTGTTCAATCAGCTCTATCAACCGCTGGTATTGATCCAGGGAGCCACCAACGCGATTGCCTCAGGACATTACGACAACCCGATAGCGGTGCCGCTGGATGACGAGTTTCAGGCGCTGGCATCGTCAATCAACCAGCTGGCGATTCGTTTGCAGGAGCACGAGGTGAACGAAGCGGAATCGAGAAAAAAACTCGAGTTCGACGTCAAGCAGAGAACAAGTGAGCTAACCGAAGCGAACCTGCAGTTGACCAAGATTGATTCACGTCGGCGTCAGTTCATCGCCGATGTGTCCCACGAGTTGCGCACCCCCTTGACGATTATCCGCGGCGAGGCACAGGTGACGCTGCGGCTCCAGGCGGCATCTGAAAGCGATTTCAAGGAAACTCTGCGCGCTATCCTCGAGCAATCGGTCAAGCTGAGCCGCCTGGTAGATGACCTGCTGTTGTTGACGCGGGCGGAGATGAGTCAGCTCCACCTGGAGTTCACAACGGTTGAGGTCGCTCCCCTTCTGGAAACTGAAATCGCCAAGTGGCAAAAGCTGAACCCTGATCGTGCCTATACGTTGGCTGTTGATCCGCAGGTCGACAACGTTTCCGTTCTGGTCGACAAGCCACGTATTCAGCAGGTCGTCTCCATTTTGCTGGATAACGCGACCAAATATTCAGAGGAGGGCAAGTCCGTGGATGTGAACGCCAGCTGTGCAGCGGGGCTGATCACGGTGTCGGTCAGTGATTCTGGTGGTGGCATTTCGGCGGCTGAGGTCGAAAACATATTCGAACGCTTTGTGCGTTTCAGCAAGCATAATCAAGGCTTGGGCCTCGGCTTGTCTATCGCCAAGGCCATCGTTGAGGCGCACGGGGGGCAGATAGTGGTTGAGTCAGTGCAGGGGCAAGGCTCGTGTTTTTCGTTCACCCTGCCCGCTGAGCGACTGGTATGAAGATTCTACTTGCAGATGATGAAGAGCCCCTGCTGCATTTCCTGTCCCGCGGGCTGCGTGCGGAAGGGCATGACTGTACAACGCTCACGGAGCTGCATGAAGTGATTCCCTTCATCCGCAAACATTCGCCGCATATTGTTGTGCTTGACCGGTTGTTCGGTTCGCAAGACAGCCTGGCAATCATCAACGCGATCAAGGCGCTGCCCAACGCGCCGATGGTGTTGATGCTGACCGCCCTGGACGACGTGAGCGAGCGGGTGAAGGGTTTGCAGGAGGGCGCTGACGATTACCTGTGCAAACCGTTTGATTTTGATGAGCTCCTGGCTCGCATTGCGGCCCTCCGTCGGCGTGCGGGTGTGCCTGAGCTGGTGGAGAGCCACAGCAGGCTTGCGTTCGGTGCGCTGGAGCTGGCCCTGGATGAACGCGTGGCGCGCTTGCAGGGCGTCGAGATACCGTTGACGAAGATCGAGTTTGAGTTGCTGTTGTACCTGACGGAGAATCAGGGGAAAGTGTTATCGCGGGAGCGCATTCTGAACCGCGTTTGGAAGACGCACAGCGATCCGCAAACCAACATTGTTGATGTGTACATCAGCCGGTTGAGACGAAAGCTGGCAGGAGACTCTGCCATGACCATACAAACCTTGCGGGGCAATGGATATCGGCTCGCCACGAGCGAGGGCCCCGACCGCTGAGTGTCATTGTCTCGATGTTTAAATGCCAGGGGCAGATCGGGTCGAAAAGACAGAGCCCGGCTCGGGCCGGGCGCTGGCGTAACTCAGGGTGATTCAGTTCAGGGGGGTGCCCCCAAACTTCAGGGTTGATATTCAAGCGACGAGTGGTGCAGCACGATACGTACGTCTCCAGCGTCATCTTTCACGAAGCCCCAGGTTTTATCCACGGATGTGACGGTGCCGTCCGGGCCGGTGAAGTGCACTTTGCCGATGGTCGAGGCGCTGTCGCCTGCGATGAACACGGCATTGTTGTCAACTTCACACTTTGTCCACCCTTTCAGCGCAAAGCCTGAGTCGCTGGCGAAATTCGGGTCCCCGCCCACAAAGTAAGATAGCGCGCCTTCACTGGTAGGGCGGAAGGTTTGCGGCTTCACGGTCAACGTGGGTTTGAACAACACGGCGCCCATCTGATAGCCGTACGCGGCATCAATCACCTGTTTGGCGAGGTTTTTCGCCGCAGCCTGGCCATTCTCCTCATGCGTTTCGCTGATTTGAACAAGCGCGTTGCACCAGCCCTGCTGTGCCGATAACACTTCCTGCTCAGACAGTCCCTGGTTCACGACGACGGCATTGGCCAGCGCCTGGCTGGATACCAGAGCGAGTGCGGAAAAGCCTGCGATAGCGTTGAATTTCATGTGTTAACTCCTGTGGTTGATTTGGATGAAGCTGCGCTTAGAAGCGATACCCGAGCGAAATGGTGTACACCATTGGGTCTATCTCAATGGAATTGACATTCCCGGGAGTGCCATTGAGGTTGAATGATGCTTCGGTATCGATATCGATCCAGCGTATCGAGCCATTGATAAACCACTGGTCGTTGACCATGTAGTCCACACCTAGCTGTGCCGACAAGCCGAACGAGTTATCCAGCGACAGATTTTTCAGGCCGGCTGCGTCGTTGGCAGAGGTGAAATCTTCGTCAAAGATCACGGTGTAGTTGATGCCGGCGCCAACGTAGGGCTGGAAAGCGCTCGACGGATTGTTGAAGTAGTAGTTGAGGGTTATGGTTGGGGGCAGGTGGGTGACCTCGCCCAGGCGGTCACCGGTGCCCAGCGGGTCGCTCACACCGAAGTTCACATCGTGTGTGAACGGCGTGGCCGCCAGTACTTCGATGTTCAGTCGGTCAGTAATAAAGTAGGCGATGTTGAGGCCGAGCTGGGTGTCATCCCCTACTGACAGATTAAAGCCCAGGTCACTGCCGACAAAGATGTTGGATGAGGAGTCGTCCGGGCTCACGTTGGTAAGCCCGGCGCGCACGATGAAATCACCCTGTTGGAATGCGTAAGCACCTGGTGCCGCTGCCGCCACAGAAAGCGCAATCAATCCGAGTTTGAAGTTTTTCATAAGCTCCCTTTACTGGTCACGTTTAACCAGAGCGAATCGTAAAGAGAGTGCCTAAAAAACACCTGTCGGAAAGATTAAAATCAGATTAACGCTCCCGTTCAGCGTTATCGAGAGTCCCTGCCGTCCAACCGGTCAGCAGGGTTTGTCATCAGGAGCAGGGCATTCCCGGCCGGCGCATGCCGGTAAACCAGCCGCCGTCGGCAATGAACTCACCACCGGTGCTGTAAGTCGCCTCGTCAGTCGCCAGGAACAGAGTGACGTATGCCACCTCTTTGGGCTGGCCCACACGCGGTATGGGGAATTCCTTGTAAACAGACTCGTTGAGCTGTTCCTCTGTCATGAACGCGGAGCCGCCCATCTCGGTGTATATGCCCCCCGGGTGGACGCTGTTTACCCGAATCCCATACTGTCCAAGCTCAATCGCTGCTGTTTTAGTCAGTCCCCGCACGGCCCATTTTGTTGAGGAGTAGGCGGACACACCGGCCTGTGCATGCAGGCCATCAATCGACGAGATATTGATGATCGATCCGCCGCCCGCCGCCTTCATGGGCGCAATGACGGACCGAATGCCCAGGAAGGTACCCAGCTGGTTGACCTGCACAATCTGCATGAAATCGTCTACTGTGGTGTCGGTGATGGCAGACATGCGCATGATGGCAGCATTATTGACCAGCACGTTCAGGGCGCCGAGTTTTTCAGCCGCTGCCACCGCGTTGGTCCAATCGGCTTCGCTGCTCACGTCAAGCCTCACGAACTTCGCATGTTGCCCCAGTTCCTCTGCGAGTGCGTTGCCTTCGGCTTCAAGCACGTCGCCGATCACGACCTGCGCCCCGTGCTCCACGAACAGGCGTGCGGTCGCCTCTCCCATACCTCTTGCGCCGCCCGTGATGATCGCGGTTTTTCCTGCCAGTCGTTTCATGAACTCTTTCCTCTGTACTGCGGGTTACGGTGAAGCGCAAAGTGTAAACCAGGCTTCCGGTCCAGGGGCCGGTTGCTCTCCATTTTCGTGGCATGTGGTAGCAGCTGGTATAGCGCATTGGGCTTGCTGGCAGCGCGGCAGTGCCATGTGGGGCGACGTCGCGCCAAATCTGGCGTGTTTTTAGCCGGCACTGGTTGACAGTGCCGTAGCCCGGGGCATACGGTCAAGGCTCGGGGCATCACGCGCCCACTGGGTTATTGTTGAGGGAGCGTCGCATGAGCAACGAGATTGTCGCCATGACCGCCACGGAATTGCTGTCGCGCTACAGTAACGGCAGCCTGTCTCCGGTCGAGGTAACGCGCGCCATGCTGGCGCAGATTCAGGCGCTGGACTCAGAGGTGAACGCCTACTGCTTGGTCGACGAGGACACCACGCTTGAGTGGGCGCGGGCAGCGGAACAGCGCTACCAGAATAACGCGCCGCTGGGGCTCCTTGACGGCGTGCCGGTTGCGGTCAAGGATGTCTTTCTCACACCGATGTGGCCCACGCTCAAGGGCTCTCGCACCATTGATCCAGCCAGCACACTCGGCAAAAGCGCCCCCTGTGTTGCCGCACTCGAACGCCACGGCTACGTGCCTCTAGGCAAGACGACAACGCCGGAGTTCGGCTGGAAGGGGGTGACCGACAGCCCGCTCTGCGGTCCCACCAATAACCCGTGGAACCCGGAGAGAACCGCGGGCGGCTCCAGTGGCGGCACGGGGGCTGCGGTAGCGCTCGGAATGGGGCCCATTGGCCTCGGTACGGATGCGGGGGGCTCCATCCGTATCCCCGCGGCGTTCTGTGGCATTGTCGGGCACAAGCCGTCTTTTGGCGAAGTGCCGCATTGGCCGGCGAGCCCCTTTGGCACACTGGCGCATGCAGGTCCCATGGCGTGGACGGTGGAGGACTGCGCCCTGTTGATGAACGTAATGTGTGAAGCCGACCACCGGGACGCCAATGCCGTGCCGCGGCGCCACATCGATTACCTCGCGCAGTTGCGCGACGGGGTGGCGGGTCTGAAAATAGCCTTCAGTCCCAATCTTGGGCATGTGGAAGTCACCCGTGAGGTGGAGGCGAGTCTGCGTGAGGCCGCCCGCGTATTCAGCAGCCTGGGTGCGTCCGTGGTAGAGGTGGATCCAAGCTTCAGCGATCCGCTGGGGTCGTTCGGTCATCTGTTCTACGGCGGTGCGGCCAACGCCATGCGCGACCTGGGCGCACGCAAGCGCGAATTGATGGACCCGCAGCTGGTGAGCGTGGCGGAAAAAGCGGCAAAGCTGTCCATGCTGGATTATCTCGGCGCCATGAACGAGCGGGCGGCGCTCTGTGAACGCATGGCGAGCTTCCACCAGAAATACGATCTGCTGCTCACGCCCACGTTGCCGATTACCGCATTCAAGACCAACCGCGAAGTGCCGGAGGATTGGCCCAGCACCCGCTGGCCCACCTGGACGCCGTTTACCTACCCCTTCAACATGACGGGCCAGCCGGCCCTGTCGGTGCCCTGTGGATTCTGTGCGGAGGGGTTGCCTATCGGCCTGCAGCTGGTGGGCGCGAAATTCGATGATGCCCGCGTGCTGCAGGCAGGCTATGCCTACCAGCGCGCCGCGCCCCTGACCGACCGCCGGCCCCCCATGTTCCAGCAGCGCTGAGGAGGCGATATGGGCGATCTGGATAGCGATTTTTACGAGAGCGAGGACCCGGTCTGGAACCCGGCGCTGCTGACCATTCCCATGCCGGGTATTCGCAAGATGGTAAACCTGGCATCGACCATGGACGATGTCATTCATCTCTCCATCGGCCAGCCGGACCTGCCGGCGCCCACCCACGTCGTGGATGCCACCATCGCCGCGCTGCAGGCCGGGCAGACCGGTTACACCATGGACGCCGGGTTGCCTGAGCTGCTGGAGGCCCTGTCTGACTATTACGGGGCGCGCTATGCCCGCGAACTCACGCCTGACAACATCCTCATTACCACCGGCGCCACCGAAGCGATTTATCTTGCGCTGACCTCAACCTCCTCGGCGGGGCGCGAGTTCATCATCCCCGAACCGTCCTTCATGCTGTATGCGCCGCTGGTGCGCATGAACGGCGGCACGGTCAAGACCATTCCCACCCGCGCTGAGAGCAATCACCAGCTCGATCCACAGGACGTGATTGATGCCATTGACGCCAATACCTGCGCCATTGTCCTGAATTCTCCCAGCAACCCGACGGGGACGCTGTACCCGCGAGAAACCATTGAAGCGATTGTGCAGGAAGCGGCCTACCGCGGTGTGTACGTGATCAGCGATGAAGTCTACGACCACCTGGTTTACGACGACAAGACCTATCCCAGCGTGCTCTCCTGCTGCTCCGACCTTGACCACGTGATGGTGATCAGCAGTTTTTCCAAGACCTTCAGTATGGCGGGCATGCGCGTGGGCTGGTTGATCGCCAGCCAGGGTGCGATCAAGAAGCTGCGCCGTTACCACATGTTTACCACCACGGTGGCCAATACGCCCTGTCAATGGGCGGGGGTGGCCGCCCTGCGGGGAGAACGGCATTTTGTCGATAATATGCTCGATGTGTATACCCGCCGGCGCGACAGGGTGGTGGAGCTGGTGCGGCAGACCCCCTACCTGGAAGGGTACAAACCGGAAGGTGCCTTTTACCTGTTCCCCGCACTCCCAGAGGGCATCAATGGCAACAATGTCGCCCTGCGGCTACTGAAGGAAACGGGCGTGTGTACCATTCCGGGTGAAACCTTTGGCCCCTCCTGCAGCAACGCCCTGCGCATCAGTTACTCCACCTCCATTGAGCAGATCGAGGAAGCTTTCCGGCGCCTCATCCCCTGGATGGAAAAGCAGGATTTCGCCTGATTGCAGCGGCCAACTCCGCGCCAGAAGCAGCGTTTACCCCGGTGAACGCTGTGGGCGTGATCAGCCCGAGAGATAATGCTGGTCATCGAAGGTTTTCAGTAAGTCGGGGTAGTACACGGTAAAGGCCGTGATGATCATGCCGTTGATAAATCCCTCGGGGAAAAGCACCAGCAGTGCAGCCGGCCAGTTCTGCAGCGCCAGTGTCACCAGCTGTGCCTGCCCCCCGAGCCAGAGCAACCCCACCGCCGTCACTGTGACGGCCAGTGACGACAGGGCGCCGCCGCCGAAACCGGCTCCCAGCATGTAGATGAACAGGTTCTGCGCGCGCGTGGCGCGCAACTGGTAGACCAACCAACGCGAAACCGTGGCTGGAACCGCAACGGTCAGCAGCCACGCAACCGGCACCGAAGCCAGAGGTTGGCCGATAGCCAGCGTGTGCGCTAACACCGCAGCGCTCCCGGCAAGTATGGCGAAGCGCCAACCGACGACGAGAGTCAGTGCCGTAACGCCCAGGAAGTGAACCCGCACGCCCTCGATCACGGTAAAGGAAATCAGCCACAGGGCGAGGCAGGCGAAGGCGCCACCGAACAGCAGATGGCCCCGGCTGGGTACCCGCCTTATGGCGCGCCAATTGGCCGACCACAGGCAGGCGGCACAGGTGAGTGCCATGAGCGCCGCGAGCGGCAGGCTGAGGTAGGCGGGAATCAGTTGTGCGGACAGGGTCATGGGGGAATGATAGCCCTGTCGGCGACTCCTCAACCAGAGCTATCCAATCACAACTTGCGGCTTGTGGGTGTCGGCGTGTCGGTGGCTAGAGCGCGCAGGAACCAATTGGCTTCTGGTGTGGTCTCAGAAATTCCCGTGTGCGTAAGACTACTCAGACTTAGAGGGTAAGCTATGGATGTGTCAAACCTGCTCAATCAGTTGCTCGGGGCTGCCGGTGGCCAGCAAACAAACGGCATGGGGGCTGGCCAGGAGGCTGGCGCTCCTGGCGGTGGCGGTGTGAGTGGCTTCCTGTCCGGTCGCGGTGGCGCTGCGCTTGCCGGCGGTGCCATGGGGCTGCTGTTGGGCAGCAAGAAAGGGCGCAAAATGGGCGGTAAAGCCCTGAAGTACGGTGGCGTGGCTGCGCTGGGAATGATGGCGTACAAAGCGTACGGCAATTGGCAGGCCAACGGCTCGCAAGGTGCGGCGCAGAGTCCAGCACACACTCCAGCGCGCACTCCAGCGCAGACCCCGGCACTGCCACAGACAGTGGACCGCGTCACTGGTCCAGCGCTTGAGCAGCACTCGACGGCGGTTTTGAAAGCCATCATTGCTGCTGCCAAATCAGATGGCCATGTCGACGATCGCGAGCGCCAGCTGATCGAGGAGGGCCTGCGCGGTATGACGTCTGATCCGCAGTTGATTCAATGGGTGGACCGCGAGCTGCAGAAGCCGCTGGACCCGGTGGAGGTGGCGGCGGCGGCAAGTAACGTCGAAATCGCCTCGGAAATGTACTTGGCGAGTGTGCTGGTGATCGACGACCAGAGCTTCATGGAGCGCAGCTATCTGGACGCCCTGGGGCGCGAATTGCAATTACCGCCTGAGCTGCTGGCGGAGTTGAACACGCAGGTTGCAGCGGCGCAGGCGAATGCTTGAGTCTCAGTCAGTATGGGCTGGCAGCTGGGTCAGCGTGTGAGCCAACACAGTAGCTCCACATGTGGGGTTTGCGGAAAGAGGTCCAGTGGTTGCAGTTCCTTCACGGTCAGTCCGGCCGCGATCAGCGCCTGTAAATCGCGGCTGAAGGTTGCCACGTCACAGGCGATGTAGAACACATCGCGATAGCGGTGTTTTTTCGGCAGTAGCGCAGGGAGGTGCTTGCAGCCATCACGGGGTGGGTCCAGCACCAGAATGCTGGCCGGTGCTGTGGCGGCCTGCAGCTTTTCGCACTCGGGCGCGATAAACAGGTTGTGGTACAGCCCTGTGGTCGCGGGGAAGCCGCGGGCGTTCAGTGTGGCAACGCTGTCCTCCACGCCCTCAACCGCGTATATCTGCTGGAAACCGCGTGCCGCAATCACCTCGGTGAAATTGCCGGAGCCCGCGAACAGTTCAGTCACGGTGCGCGATGGGTCCAGCGTTTGCAGCCGATGAGCCAGCCATTCGCGCATGAAATTGTTCTGGGCGTCGTTACCTTGGCGGAACGGCCTGCGCTGGTTGGGCACCACCTCAGTCGCTGTGACATCTTCGTCAACATCCAGTGTGGTCCAGGTGTGCTTGCGCGACGGTTTCCACGCGGGCACCGGCAGCGCCTCAATAAGGGCGTGCAGTGTGGCGCGGTTCGGTGCTGTCAGCACGGGGCAGTCGGTGATAGGCGCAAGCCGGTTGGAACCCGCCGCAACAAACCCCAGCTGGCGACCATCGGTTTTGAACTGCGCCCTGTTACGGTAGGCAAACGCCTGTGGTGCACCGTGTAGCGGGGCAATGCGGTCATCGAGCGCATACCGTGCCAGTGCCTGGCGCACCCGCTGTTCCTTGGCGATTAGCTGCGCCGGATAGCGCATGAACTGCCAGGGGCAGCCACCGCAATCGCGCTCTCCCAGCCCGTGATGTGGGCAGAGGGAGGGCACGCGGTCAGGCGAGGGGGTGACGAGCTCCACCAGGCGGGCAAATCCGAATCGCTGTTTGAACCCGGTGACGCGAAAGCGTGCCGTTTCGCCGGGCCAGACCCCCGCGACGAAGAACACCTGCCCCGTCGGATGCTCGACAATACCGCGACCATCGGTACCCAGATCGCGCACGGTCGCTGTGAACTCCTGATGCAGTGCCGCGGGTTTCATGGCTTCTTACCGCTCGCCGTTGTGGTTTGTGTCGCGTTCTTGCTGCGACGCAAGCGAATGAGCGCGGCCCCGATGATCAATTGCAGGCCGCCGTAGAGCAACAGCGTGAATAGCACCAGGTCGCCAATGGGAGCCAGGGTCGGGTCGGATGCAGGAAAGATGGAGACTTTCAGCAGCACGCCGAGATTGATGTTGCGCACAACCACCTCGATTTCGATAGCGGTTGCCTTGCGGCGGTTCATGCCGGTGAGCCGTGGTACCAACCACCCCGCGAATGCGAGCGCGATGGCGAACAAAGCAACCAGCACGGCGTTCCCGGCACCGAAAGCCGCGAGGTCGAGGCGCCCGGCAATGAGGGAGCCGATCACGATCAGCAGCACGCCCAGCAGCGAACCGCGGATGCACCACAGCGAAAATGTGGGCGCACTGCGCGGGTAGTAGCGCAGGAACAGCATGCCAAGTAACAGGGGCAACAGCAGCGTGAGCCCGATTTCGAACACGATGCCGAGCCTGGGCATGACAAAATCCGCAGGCAGTTGCTGGCCGATCAGCAGGTCGAGAATCAGCGGGGTGGTCACCAGGCAGGCGAGGGTGGTGAGGGTGGTGACACTGATCGACAGTGCGATATCCCCTCGCGCCAGATAGGTGAAGATGTTGGAGACGGTACCGCCGGGAATCGCTGCGATGAGGGCGATGCCAATAGCCACGCCCGGTGTGAGACCGGGCCAGGATATGAACAGGAATGCCAGCAGCGGCACCACCAGCAGCTGTACGCCGGTACCGGCGGCAATTGGCACCGGGCCGCGGGCAATGTCCTGGAAATCCCGGCCGGTCAGCGTGGCTCCCATGCCGAGCATGGCGAGAATCAGCTGCAGGGCGGCTATGCTGTATTCGTGTGCAATGTAGAGTTCTGCCATGTGTTTCCGGCCCTGTGTGATCGCCTGTGCTCGAGGCTCGCAAGTATGCTGGTATCATGGCTCTCCCACAACGTTCACAGGTGGTTTGGTCATGCGCCCCACGGTCGCCCCGACACTCTCGTTTGCCGAATGCCGGCGAGGTTTCTGGCGTTTGCTGCCGCTGTCGCTGTTTGTTGCAGCGTTTGGCGCGGCTTTCGGGCTGGCGGCGGTGCAGACCGGCTTGCAGCCCATTGCAATCGTGTTTATGAGTGCCACGGTGTTTGCCGGCACGGCGCAGTTCGCGGCGCTGGACCTGTGGGGCGCGCAGGTGCCTTTACTGCCGCTGCTGGTGACGACGCTGGCGATCAACGCGCGGATGCTGCTCATGGGGGCAACGCTTTACCCCTGGCTTGCCCTGGTGCCGTCTGGTCGGCGCTATGCCTCCCTTGTCACGCTCTCGGATGTCAACTGGGCCATGGCGCTGAACGACCTGCAGTCGGGGCGCAATACCCTTGGCGCGCTGGTGGGTGGTGGCATTGCCCTGTGGCTGACCTGGTTGGCCGGCACCCTCGCGGGCATGTTGTTCGGTGGGCTCATTGCGGATCCACGCGCCTTCGGGGTGGATATGGTGCTGGGCTGTTTCATGCTCAGCATAGCCCTGGCAGGTAGGCGCAACGCGCGCAGCGTGGCGTCCTGGCTCGCCGGGGGTGCTGCCGCTTGGGCGGCGTGGATGTGGCTGCCCGCCAACACACACGTGGTAGCGGGCGGGCTCGCGGGCGGCCTGGTGGGTGCGCTCTGGCTGGAGCGAGACCAGTGATTTCGACCTCAGGCTATGGGCCAGTGCTGATTATCGCCTGCATGGCGCTGGTCACGTTGCTGGCGCGTTTTGGTGGCGTGTTCATCATGGGGCTGATTCCGCTCAACCGTCGCATTGAGGGATTTATCAACGGCATGGCGGGGTCGGTGCTGATTGCGGTGCTGGTGCCGATCGCCCTGCATGCTGACGCGGGCGGACGGCTGGCATTGCTGGCAACGGGTGCCCTGATGTTGTGGCTCAAGCAACCCATGCCCGCCATCGCGCTGGGTATCGCCGTCGCCGCGCTCTATCGCGCGCTGTAGCCGGCAACGCTATGTGCTGAGTCAAAAAACAGGCATTCTGTGTGCAACAATACAGTTAAGCCTGTTCCGGCCAGCGGTAACACGCGCTACTGTAGGCGCGTAGCTTGACAGGGATACCGGCGCAGGGGAGAAACGCTTATGCAGCAGTTATCAGGCCAGGACGCGATGTTCGTGCACGCCGAGCTGGAGGGCATGCCGCAGCATATCGGTGGCATCAGCATTTACGACCAGGGTACCGCGCGCGGTGGCAAGGTGCGGTTCAAGCAGATCCTGGCCCTGATGAAGTCCAGGCTGCATCTCTCCCCCATTTTCCGCCGCAAACTGGTCGCTGTGCCCTTCGGCCTCGGTCAGCCCTACTGGGCGGACGATCCGGATTTCGACCTCGAGTACCATGTGCGCCACATCGCGCTGCCCAAGCCGGGTGATTGGCGTCAGCTGTGCATCTTGGCCGCACGTATTCATTCGCGCCCGCTGGCGCGCGACAAGCCCCTCTGGGAAATGTACATTATCGAAGGGTTGGATAACGTGCATGGCCTGCCCAAGGGCTGCTTTGGCATGCTGCTGAAGGTCCATCACGCGGCTATGGATGGTGCTGCGGGCTCGCGGTTCATGAGTTTGATGCTGGATACCTCGCCGCTGGTGGCAGACGTGCCCGAGGCGCCTCCGTGGGAGCCTGATGTGCCCTCCCGCACCAGTATGTTGGCCAAGGCCTATGGCGATGTCTGGCGGGCGCCCGGCAAGATACTCGGCCTCGCGCGGCAGGCAATACCCATCGCACTGCGCCTGCGCAAGGGCTATGCCGAACACGACTTTGAGCCCCGACCACCGGCGCCCAGAACCCGCTTTCAGGGGCGCATATCGCCTCACCGCGCGGTCGATGCGGCGCGTTTCGATTTTGAGTCAGTGCGCCGTATTCGTCAGCTGTGCCCGGGCAGTACCATCAACGATGTCATGCTGGCCGTGGTCTCGGGTGGTTTGCGCCGATATCTGGAAGGCCGCGACGAACTGCCCAGCAACGGCATGGTGGCGGGTTGCCCGATTGATGTGCGTACACCGCAGGAGCAGATGGCCGGTGGCAACATGGTGGGCTTCATGGGCGTGGGGTTGTGCAGCGACATGGCGGATCCGGTGCAACGCCTGCGCGCCATACACCAGGAAAGTCAGCAGGCCAAGGCCTACGCCGCGGCTGTGGGCCCCAAGCTGGCGCTGGAACTGACCGACCTGTTGCCGGGCAACCTGGTGGCGCTGGGCTTGCGGCTGGCTTCGGCCACCGGCCTTACCGAATCCTCCGTCATGTTCAACACGGTGGTGACCAATGTCCCTGGTCCGCCATTCCAGCAGTATTTCTGCGGCGCCAGGCTTGTCGATGCGCTGAGCCTAGGCCCGCTGCTGCCCAATATCGGCCTTTTCCATGTTGTATACAGTGCCGTGCAGAACAAACAGGGCACAATAACCCTGTCGTTTACGGCTTGCCGCGAGATGCTGCCGGATCCGGCACACTATGTCACCTGCTTGGAGGCCGCATTCGCAGAATTGTTGGCACTGTTGCCAGAAGCGGAACGTCAGGCGGCAAAGCCGTCCGTTGCAGCGGCGAAACCGCAAGCCAGGCGACGCGCAAAGGCACCAGCGAAAGCTGCCCGGAAGGCGAGCGCAGGCCCGAAGAGCAAACGTAAGGCCACGCGCAAGGCTACACCTAAGGCTAAACCTAAGGCTACGCCCAGGATTACCCCCAAGGCGGGCAGTTGATATGCGCGTCATGATTACCGGGGCAACCGGCTTCGTTGGCTATCACACTGCGCAGGCGCTGCTGGCGGCGGGGCACGAAGTGAGTGTGCTGGTGCGCAGCGTAGACAAACTGCTCAACCTGTTTGGTGAGAACCGGGTGCACCAGGTTGTGCGAGGTGACGTGACCGACCCGCAACAGGTGGCGCGAGCGCTCGATGGCTGTGATGCGGTGGTGCACTCCGCAGCCATGGTTTCCACCCACGCAGCGGATGCGGATCGCGTGTGGCGAACCAATGTCGAGGGTACGCAGTGGGTCGTCGGGGGTGCGGTCGAGCGGGGGCTTACGCGTGTTGTGCACGTCTCCAGTGTGACTGCGCTGTACGATCCGCACGCCGGCGTACTCACCGAAGCCTCGCCGCCGGGCCGGGCGCGCAATGCCTACGGGCGCTCCAAGGTGGCCTGCGAGGAATACGTGCGCGACTTACAGGCGCAGGGTGCTTCTGTGGCGATCACTTACCCGGCGCAGGTGATCGGGCCTGATGATCCGGGCTTCACCGAGCCGCACCAGGGGCTGCAGTTGCTTTTGAAGGGCATTGTTCCCTGCACCTCGTCGGGCACCCAGTACGTCGATGTGCGTGATCTGGCTGAGGTGCACAGGCGGTTGCTGGAAGAATCCACGCCCGGCAATCGGTATGTCATGGGAGGCCACTACCTCGACTGGCAGGCGCTCGCCGAAGCGCTGGAAGCCGTTACCGGGCGGCGCTTGCTGAAACTGCCCCTGCCCGGCCTTGCGGCCCGTCTCGGAGGCCAGTTGTATGACCGTGTCAGCCGCCACTTGCCAGTGGACCTGCCCTTCGGATTGGAGGCGATGGAATACGCCACGCGCTGGGTGCCGCTGGACAATAGCCGGGTGGAAGAGGAGCTGGAATTCCAGTTCCGCCCTTTGCAGGACAGTCTTCACGATACTCTGGCGTGGCTGTATCGGGCGGGCTACATCACGCGACGTCAGGCGGGCCGCGCGGTTGATCTGTGAACGCGGTGATCCGGCCCTGCGGTCCGCCGTATATTCTGCTCAAGTGTGAGGAATAGAACGATGTCAGCAGCCAGCACCCCGGTGCCGCCACAGCCACCGCTGCTTCGCCACAGCGTCACCGAGGTGGGGCGGGTTTTTTTGGAGATGGGTGGCAGTGCTGTACTGCGTCCCCTGCTACGGCGCCTGCCGCGAGGGGATGGCCACAGCATTATCGTACTTCCCGGGTTCATGGCCGCCGATGCGTCTACGGCAGGCCTGCGCCGGTTTCTCAATGAACAGGGCTATCATGCACTGCCTTGGGGGCTGGGACGCCACGGCGGCGGGGATCGGGCGGCGAGCCTGGAGGCTGCCCTCGCTGCGCGCAGCGAAACGGAGGCCCGCGTTGCGGAGCGGGTGGAACAGGAGTTTGAGCGCACCGGACGCAAGGTCACGTTGATCGGCTGGAGCCTGGGTGGATTGGTGGCCGTCGCCCTGGCGCACCGTTACCCGCAGTGGTTGCAGCGCGTGATTACGCTGGGCACGCCCTATGGTGACCCCCGTGGCACCGCGCTCTACCGTCTGATGAGCGGGCGCAACCCGGGCCCGGCGGACGAAGAGGGCATTCGCCGCTGGACAGAGCACGCCTATCAGGGTGAATTGCAGCTGCCGGTGCTGGCTTTGTACAGCAAGACAGATGGTATTGTGGGGCGCGACATTGCCCAGTGTGGGGCGGACGCGCGCTGGGTGCGCAATGTTGCCGTGCCCGCCAGCCATATCGGTTTTCCCTTCAATCCACTGGTGCGCGTGGTGATTGCACGCGAGCTCGCGCAGCGCTAGTGTAGGGCACATACCTGCGCGCGGACGCTTACATCGTCTACACTTCTCGGTGGGTCTTACTGGCAATGCGCGATGGAGCGATGCGTCAATGGAGAATCATAAGAGGACAGTGCTCGTCGTTGACGATATGCCGGAGAATATCGACATATTGTCTGAAGTCCTGCGCGATACCTACCGGGTCAAGGTAGCCACACGCGGGCGTCGGGCGCTGGAGATTGTGCGCAAAACGCCGCCGGATCTGATTCTGCTTGACATCATGATGCCCGAGATGGACGGGTTCGAGGTGTGTCGGGCGTTGAAGGAAGACTACACCACCCGCCACATCCCCATAATCTTCGCCACCGCCAGTATCGACCCGAAAGATGAACTGCGCGGCCTGGAGATGGGTGCAGTGGACTACATCACCAAACCGGTGAGTCCGCCGGTGGTGCTGGCTCGGGTGCGCACCCATCTTGCGCTGCACGACCAGAACCAGGAGCTCGAGCGCAAGGTGCGTCAGCGCACGGTGCAGCTCAACGACACCCGGCTGCAGATTATCCGTCGGCTCGGCAGGGCTGCGGAGTATAAGGATAACGAAACCGGCCTACACGTCATTCGCATGAGCCACTATTCCCGCCTGATCGCCCTGGCGGCTGGCATGGACGAATTGGAAGCGGAGTTGCTGCTCGACGCCGCGCCCATGCATGACATCGGCAAGATTGGCATACCCGACCGTATCCTGCAGAAGCCCGGCAAACTCACGCCGGCGGAATGGGAAATCATGAAGACCCATGCGGCCATCGGCGCCGAAATCCTGGGCGAGACCGCAGGGTCCGGCTTGCTTACCATGGCCTCTGTGGTTGCTTTGTCGCACCATGAGAAATGGGACGGCAGTGGCTACCCGCACGGGCTGGCCGGCGAGGAGATACCCCGGGTGGGGCGTATCGTTGCCGTCGCGGACGTGTTCGATGCGCTCACCAGCAAGCGCCCCTACAAGGAGGCCTGGCCGGTGCAGAAGGCGGTTGACTGGATCGTCTCGCAGTCGGGGCTGCATTTCGAACCGCATCTTGTCGATTGTTTCCTGAAGTGCATTCCCGAGATGGAGATTGTGCGGAGCCGCTACCGGGAAGAAGATCCACCCCACGAGCTGGGCCTGGACAGTTAGGGTGCAAGCACGCGTCCTGCGGTTAGCGGCCCTGCTGCCAGTACTTTCCCGCCAGGCGATTCGCATTCTGTCGCTACTGGCGTTGTGTCTCGCGGGCGCTTGCTCGGGCGCAGTCAGTGCCGCGGCCAGCGACCAGCTGACCCTGACCGCAGAAGAGGAAGCCTGGCTCCAGGCGCACCCTGTATTGCGTGTGGGCAGCGAGGTCGACTGGGCTCCCTACAATTTTTACGAAGATGGCAGGCCGCAGGGCTTCTCTGTTGATGTCATACGTCGGGTCGCGCAGCGCCTTGGTGTCGAGCTCGAATTCGTCGGTCCTGAGCACTGGTCGGAGCTCGAAGACCGGCTGTTGAATGGCAGTATTGATGTTCTGCTCAACACCGTGCGCACGCCAGGGCGTGAGCAGTCGATGCTGTTTTCTCCTCCTTATGGCTCAGCGCCCGTAGGCATCGCGAGCCACCTCGATGCACCGGTAACCTCACTCCCGCCGGGGAGTACCCTGCGAGTTGCTGTGCCGCGCGGTTTTTTCACCGAGAGCCTGTTGCCTGAATTGCACCCGGACATCGAGCTGGTGATTGCCGATGGCACGGTAGAATCCCTGATGGCAGTAGCCCTCGGCGAGGCAGATGCGACTGTAGGGGTGTATCCTGTACTACACCAACAGATTACCGCCAATTTGCTCGGTCGACTTGCGATCACCGGCGATTATCGTCTGCCCGATCCGGATCTGACCCGGCTGCGGCTCGCAGTGCGCAAGGACCAGGTGGCCCTTGACCGACTGCTGCGCAAGGCGCTGGATACCATCTCCCGCCACGAGCGCGCCGAGATACTCGGGCGATGGCAAGTCACCGACCAGACGTTGCGCCCTGCTGCCCGCGGGGGCTCGGTCCTGATGGGCGAATCTCTGGAAGTGCTTGTAGGGCTTGCGGTTATTGTTGCTCTGGTTGTTGCCACGTTGTTGTTTCTGTTGCGTGGTATCAGTCCCCAGCGCCAGCTGACGCTGTTCTCGGGCGTGCGTTTTCGCGTTGTCGTCTATGCCGTTGCTCTGTTGTTCCTGAGTATTACTGTGCTCGCCGCGCAGGCCACCTTGAATCGTCTGGAGTCGGAGGCGAGGTCCAATCAGGCGCTCATCCTGAACTCCATCAACAGCGGGGTGCAGTCAGGGCTGGAATTGTGGTTTGAGCGACAGGTGCTCTTTCTGCTGGAGCTGTTGCGCGCTGACGACGTACGGGGCCATGTTGCGGCATTGGCTCGCAGTGGGACCCCTGGTGAACCAGAAGTCTCGGCGCGAGCGCTGCAGCAACTAATTTCGGCGCGTTCCAACAACCACAGTCCCTACTTCGTCCTGTTGAGTCCCCGGGGAAAGGTGATCACCGGTAGCGAGGGTGTCCAGCCTGGCAAGCTGTATGCGCTGGAATCTATCGCGGAATATATTGACTCAGTTGCCGCTGGCAGCGGTCACTTGCTGCTGGCCATCGACCACGATGTCAGTGAACATGACCACCACCTGGCGCTGCTACAAGCGGTGTCCGATGCCGACGGTAATACCGTGGCATTCCTGCTGATTGAATCGGGAAATCGCGCGGAAGTGGATTCGCTGCTACACGCGGCGAGAGCGGGCAAGACCGGTGAAAGCTTCATTTTCAATCGCCGAGGAGAGGTGCTTGGCGGCTCGCGCTTCTTCGCCGACTTCCGCCGGCTTGGCGAGCGTTATCCGGGGATCAGCTCGCCCCGCGGCTACCCGCTGCTCACGGACCCCGGAGTAAACCTGCTCGAGGGTGAATCGCCTGCGACGCCGAGGGATACCTGGCCACTCACCCGGATGGCTGGCCAGGCCAGCTCCGGGCTGGAGGGAGTCGACACCCAGGGCTATCGCGACTACAGAGGTGTGCCGGTGATGGGTGCCTGGGCCTGGTCGTCGTTGCTGGACTTGGGTGTGGCAACTGAAATCGACGTTGCGGAAGTGCTGCAGCAGCACCGGCTGGTGGAGCGTCTGGTGTATGCGGTGGCGCTGGCCATTACCATCCTGGTTATCAGCATGCTGGCTTTCGTGCTGCGGCTCTCCGACCGCGGACGCCGCTACCTGCAGCGTCAGTTGCGCGAACAGAGCGAGGAAATGCGTGCCGTTGGTTCGGCGGTAGAGCAAAGTCCGGTATCGGTGCTCATCACCGATACCAACGGCTGTATCGAGTATGTCAATCCGGCGTTTACGCGGCTCACTGGTTATCCAGCCGCAGAGGCGGTCGGGCAGACCCCGCGCCTGCTGAAGAGTGGCGAGATGGAGCCCTCCTTCTATGAAGACCTCTGGCGGACCATTGCTGCGGGCGAAGTCTGGCATCGCGAGATCGCCAATGTTACCCGTGAAGGGCGCCTGATCTGGTGTGATCAGGTCATCGCGCCGGTCTCCGACCCGGCAGGTGGCATCAGTCACTATGTAGGCTTGCTGCAAGATGTCACTGAGACGCGTCGATTGCTGACCGAGTTGAATGACGCGGAGCGGAATAGAACCGACTCCCTGCGTGCTGCACGGGCGTCTATTTGGGAGTGGGATATCCTCGCTGACCAATGGTATTGGGAAGACAGATTCCTTCGTGAGCTGGGTATTGACCCCGGTGATGCCCAGCCAGACGGCGAGTGGTATATGTCTCTGGTACATCCGGACGACCGCGAGGTGCTGTTACAAGCGCTGCAGCGCGGCGTGACAACAGCCGCTCCTGTGGAGGCGGACTACCGTCTGCTACATCCCGATGGCAGTGTTATCTATGTGCACGCCCGCGGCCAGGTACGCTGCGATGATACGGGCAAATCCGTGTTCATGACCGGTGTCAATTTTGATGTGACCGAACTGGAGTTGGCGCGGCGACAGGAAGCGGAAAAGCAACAGCAGTTTGAGGCACTGCTGGAATCGGCGCCGGATGCGTTGGTGATAACGGACGCCGACGGTTTTATTACGCTGGTTAACCGGCGTGCATTGGAACTGTTTGGGTACCGCCCTGGTGAAATGATCGGCGAAAGCGTGGAAATTCTCATGCCCGAGGATCAGCGCCAGGGGGACGTGGCCATGCGCGACGCTTTTGTCAACGCTGCGCGCGCGGGCGCACTTCGCAACAGCAACGCTCGCGAACTGCTTGCAGCGCACCGAGACGGACATCTTATTCCCGTCGAGATCAGTCTCAACCCGATGGGGCAGGGTACGGGTTTACGTATTATTTCATCACTGCGCGATATCACCGACCGCAAGGCCATGCAGCGAGCCCTTACCCTGCGCGACCAGGAGTACAGCAGGCTGGTTTCAACGATCCCGGGAACCGTTTACCGCGCGCGTGCGGATGAGCACTGGACCATGTTGTACATGAACGACGCTGTGGAAGACCTGACGGGTTA
The DNA here is from genome assembly GCF_000423125.1 of Haliea salexigens DSM 19537. Classification (GTDB taxonomy): domain Bacteria; phylum Pseudomonadota; class Gammaproteobacteria; order Pseudomonadales; family Halieaceae; genus Haliea; species Haliea salexigens. The sequence goes on along the minus strand of NZ_AUHJ01000004.1, from coordinate 243,840 downwards.
TCCCGCGAGTGAATTTATCAACAACGCGGTGCGCAGCTATGCCAGCATCATCCATCCCGACGATGTGGAACACGTCAGTTCCACCATCCTTGCTGCCGTTGCCGAGGACCGCACGTTTGCACTCGAGTACCGCATCATCGACGGCCGCGGTGAGGTGCGTTACCTGTTTGAGACCGGACGTTCCGAACACGGGGATGGGGGCACAAGCGACACCCTGGTCGGTACGTTGATCGACATTACACCGCGCATGCGCGCCGAACAACAACAGCAGGAAAGTGAGCAGCGACTGCTGCTGATCGCCGAGGCCGCCGACCTGGGGTTGTGGGAGTACCTGAGGGAGGGCGACCGCTTTATCACCAACGTGAACTTCACCCGATTGATGCGGTACGAACCGCTGGAATTACGTGAAAGCGCTGATACCTGGTCCCCCCTGCGACACGGCCTTGATACCGTAGTGCGCCTGACACACCCGGATGATCTGCCCCGCTCGCTCAAGGTGGCAAGCGATTGTCTCGAAGGGCGCATGGACCTTTATCGCTGTGAACACCGGCAGCTTTGCGCCGATGGCGAGTGGCGCTGGTTTCTTGACGTGGGTCAGGTAGTGGAGCGCGACGACAATGGACGGATGACACGTATCGCCGGTGTACGCATCAACCACCACGTCGAACGCCTGCTGACCCAGGAGCTGGAAACGGCGCGCGACGAAGCGCAGGCAGCAACAGCGGCCAAGTCCAGTTTCCTTGCAAACATGTCCCACGAGATTCGCACGCCCATGAACGCCATCATGGGCATGACACATCTCGTCCAGCGTACCCGACTCGATGATCGACAGCGCGATTACCTCGAGAAAATTGAACTTTCGGCCACAACACTCCTGGCGATCATCAACGACATTCTCGACTTCTCCAAGATTGAGGCTGGCAAGCTGAGCATCGAGACGATTGCCTTCTCACTGGAAGAGGTGTTCGATCGCCTGGCCAATACCACGGGGATGCGTGCTGCGGAAAAGCACATCGAGTTTCTGTTCAGGCTGTCGCCGGAGCTGCCCCGACTTGTACTGGGCGACCCGGTGCGTCTCGGGCAAATTCTGGTCAACCTCTGCAGTAATGCGGTCAAGTTCACGGACGAGGGTGGTGAAGTCATCGCCGCTGTGGACGTTCTGGAGCATAGCGACGATCATTTCGTTTTGCATTTCAGTGTCTCCGATACCGGCATCGGGTTGACGGCGGAGCAGCAGTCGATGCTGTTTCAGGCCTTCAGCCAGGCGGACCCTTCCACCACCCGTAAATACGGAGGCACCGGCCTCGGCCTGGCCATCTGCAAGAATCTGGTGGACATGATGGGCGGGGATATCTGGGTCGAAAGCGAATATGGGGTAGGTTCGGTGTTTCACTTCACGCTGCCCTGCGGTGTGCAGGAGGCGCCGGCTGTCCTGGAGCCTCCCCAGCATCGCGTCAGAGTATTGGTAGTCGACGAAAATGCCAGTGCGCGGGAAATTCTCGGCAACTACCTGACTGCTTTGGGCTTCCAGCTTGGATATGCCGCGAATGGCACGGCAGCAATGGAGGAGCTTCAACGCAGCGCGCCGGAAAACCCGTACACGGTCCTGCTGGTAAACTGGAAGCTGGGGGCGATAACGGGTGCAGACCTGGTACAACAGCTCGAAGACGATGGGAGTATTGCAGAGCTGCCCCCCGTGGTGATGATGTCGGCATTCAGCCCCGCGGAAGTGGAGCAGGCAGCCGGTAATCTCTCCATCGCGTCTTTCCTGATCAAGCCGGTGACACCATCGACTCTGTTCGATGCCATCATGCAGGCAGTCGAGGGGCAGCGCCAGAATGGACGGACGGCCAGCTCGGTAGCCGGGGATATGCAGGTGGCGCTCACGAGCCTGCGTGGAGCTCATGTCCTGTTGGTTGAAGACAATCTCGTCAATCAGGACGTGGCGAGGGAGTTGCTCGAAGGATACGGCATACAGGTAACGATTGCCGGCCATGGTCGCGAGGCGCTGGAACTACTGGAGGCCCAACGTTTCGATGGGGTGTTGATGGACTGCCAGATGCCGGTCATGGACGGGTATGAGGCGACGCGTCGGTTGCGCGCCAACCCCCGCATTGCCGATCTGCCGGTCATCGCCATGACGGCCAACGTGCTGCCCGGGGACCGCGAGCAGGTGCTCGCCGCGGGCATGAACGACCACATTGGCAAGCCGCTTGATGTGGCACTGATGCTGACCACCATGGCGCGCTGGATTGTGCCGGCGCGGCCAGTGGATGAGGTAGACGCCGGCCCCGAGCGCCCCCGCGAGTTGCGCGCCTATTTGTCCTCCGCCGTGCACGAGCTGCCGGGGGTTGACGTCGCGGCGGGGCTTGCCCGACTGCAGGGCAACGAAGGGTTATACGGGCGTATCCTCCACGGGTTTGCGATAGATCAGGCACAGTTCGTCCACGACTACGGCACAGCGGTGCAGGAAGAAGACTGGCAACAGGCGAAAATGCGCGCGCATTCGCTGAAGGGGCTGGCGGGCACGCTGGGTGCAGCGCAATTGGCTCAGGCGGCGGCGGAGTTGGAGTCGGTCACCCATCCGGATTTGCAGGGCTCGGGAGATCTACAGGCTGCGTTGCTGACGGTGGAGAGCCAGCTACGTCCTTTATTGGAAGCCCTGCAGGCGCTACCGCTTGCGCCAGCGGAGGCAGAAGACAGTGCCTCCACGAAGAAGTCCGCGGCGAGTGTCAGCGCGGTGCTGCTGACTCTGCGTTCCCTGTTGGCCGACGACGATGCATCTGCCCGGCCCGTGCTGGAGGACCAGGCGTCTCTTCTGCGCAGCGCAGCGCACGACCGCTATCGGGCACTGCAGCGTGCACTGGCCACCTACGATTACGAGCGCGCGCTGACACTCGTGGATGACTGGTTGGCACGCGACGGATAAGGCGCCCGGTTGTTCGCGTTTAGCGGGCACGTTTCCGCCGTTCAGGCATTCATACCAGCACTCGTTTTGCGGCTATGCGACTTTCGGCCGGCAGGTTGCACCCGTATCCTCGTTGCCAATGCATAACAATCAGAAGCGAGTCAGGTAGTGCAATACGATCAGGAGGTTGACTGGCTGGTCGCCGGCAGCGGTGCTGCGGGCATGACCGGAGCAATAGCGGCACACCAGTTGGGCGGCCGTGTTCTGGTCGTGGAAAAGGAACCGCGCTACGGTGGCACGACCTGCAAGTCCGGTGGCGTGGCGTGGCTGCCGGGCAACCATCGGCAAGCCGAACTGGGAATCGATGACAGCGCGGAACAGGGTTGGCAGTATCTGTATGCGCTGATCGGCGAAAGCGTCTCCCCGGCGCGCTTGCGCGCCTTCGCCATGCGGGCGGGCGAGATGCTGGCGTTCATGATGCGCCACAGCCGTGTAGAGTTTACCCCGCTCCCGGAATACATGGATTACTACCCCACACAACCCGGCTACAAGTCCGGTGGGCGCTCCATGGACCCTGGCGCCTTTTCCCTGCGCGAGCTGGGAGCCGAAGCTGAGCGCATACGGGATGATTATTCCTCGATCCTGCGTTGTAATATTACCGTAACGGAAGGGCGTCAGCTGGGTGCCATGGGCCCGGCAGCGATCTGGTTGGGAGCCCGATTGTACGCACGCTACTGGTTGGATCTTCCTGCGCGCCTGCGTGGCAAGCGTGATCAGCGTGTCACGCTGGGCGCTGGTCTGGTGGCGCGTTTGCGGCGTTCGTTGATGGATCGCGACATCCCGCTCTGGCTGAACGCACCGCTGCAGGAACTACTGCTCGAGGATGGTCGGGTGAGCGGTGCCGTGGTGGTGAAAGACGGCGTGCCTCAGCGGGTGCGCGCGCGGCGCGGGGTGCTGCTGGCTATGGGCGGATTTGCCCACAACGCCACCATGCGACAAACTTTCCAGCAGGCTCCGATTGGGTCCGATTGGACAGCTGCGGCGCCCGGGGCTACCGGCGATGGTATCCGCATGGGGCAAGCGCTGGGTGCGGCGCTGGGGTTCATGCAGAGCGCATGGTGGTCGCCGAGCTACCGTATGCCCGATGGCAGCGTGCTGGCACTGATCGCTGGCAAGGCCTATCCGGGTTCCATCATGGTGAATCGCAAAGGCCAGCGCTTTACCAACGAAGCACAACCGTATGAAGACGTGGTCAAAGACCAGTACGCGTCGGAAGCGCGCGGGGAGGGCGCTATACCCTGCTACCTGATTTTTGACGCGCGTTTTCGCCAGCAGTACCCGGTAGGCCATATCAAGCCGGGTAAAATGGTGGGCGATTCCCAGCTCCCCGGTGAACTGTTCAGCTCGGGGCTGTTGACCCGGGCAGACTCCCTGCAGGGGCTTGCTGAGGCACTGGATATTGATGCATCCGGCCTAGCCGCCACCGTCGAGCGCTTCAATGAGCAGGCCCGTGCCGGACGCGACCCCGATTTTGGGCGCGGAGACTCTGAGCACGACCGCTACTATGCTGACCCGAAAGTACAGCCCAACCCCTGTCTCGGCCCGTTGGAAACCGGGCCCTACTATGCGCTGCGTTGTGACGCCGGCGATCTGGATACCAAAGGTGGGCTGCTTTGCGATGAGCACGCGCGCGTGTTGAAGGAGTCTGGCGACGTCATTCCGGGGCTCTATGCCGCGGGGAACACCAGTGCCGCGGTCATGGGTGATACCTATCCGGGCGCAGGGGCCACCATTGGCTCTGCCATGACCTTTGCCTATCTGGCGGCGCAACACGCACTGACCGATCAGGAGCCTGCAGATGAGTGATTCTCGCTACGCATTTCTGGAGCCGGGGCGCTTTGCCCGCGGTTGGCATATTGTCGCCTTCTCCAGCGAACTCGAGCCGGGCGCGGTGCAGCGCCTGCACTATTTCGGCGTTGATCTGGTGCTGTTTCGCGGGGAGTCCGGCGTGGCGGCTGTGCTGGATGCGCATTGTCCACATCTGGGTGCGCATCTGGCCAGCGACGGCGGCAGGATCGTTGGCGATGCGCTGGCCTGTCCCTTCCACGGCTGGACCTTTGCCGCCGATGGCGAGTGTGTCGACATACCCTACGCTGCGCGTATACCGGAGCGGGCGCGCCATGCGCTGCGCGGTTGGCCGGTACTGGAGCGCAACGGCTTCATTGCCTTGTGGCACGATCCCGAAGGTGGGGCGCCGGAGGACTACCTGCCCGTCATCAAAGAGTGGGGCCACGGTGAAGCAGGGTGGGGCGACTGGCGTTTTCACCGCTCGCGTATTCGTGCGCAGCCCTGCGACGTGATCGAAAACATTGTCGACATTGCACACTTCCCGCATGTACACGGTGGCGAGGTGCGCGAATTCGAGAATCGTTTCGGCGAGCGCACGGTCACCCAGGTGTCGCGTGTGCAGCAGACTGCATCCGCACGCAGTGTGATTCCGCCTGGCTTGCCGTTCGACATGGAGGCGATGCGGGCACTTAACGTTGACAACCCTGCGGATGCCTGGGGCGATGCCACCTACCACGGCCCGTCCATCATGTACTACTACACGGAGTCCCGCGGTGGCGCTGTCGACTACCGCAGCTGGTGGGTGAACTACCATACACCGGTCAACAGCGAGGAAGTGGACCTGTGTAGCGCGGTTATCGTCAGTGGGCTGGACGGGGAAGCTGTGCCCGAAGAATTTGCCGAGCAATACGCCATAGGGGCACACGCCGCGTTCGGCCAGGATGTGGAAATCTGGAAAGACAAGGTGTACCGGGCCGACCCGATACTCTGTGATGGCGATGGTCCGATTAACAAGTTGCGCCGCTGGTACGAGCAGTTCTACCTGCCGCGCAATGGTGCCGCTCAGCCATGATCGACGGTTGCACGCTGTAGTCGCAACAGTGTCGCGATCAACCTTATGGAGTACCGTGCATGAATACAACAGACTTTCTCGACCGCTACGGCCCCGCGGCCCTGGTCACCGGCGCGTCCTCCGGAATTGGCGCTGCCTTCGCCAGGCTTTTGGCCGAGGCAGGCTTTGACCTGTTGCTGGTTGCACGGCGGGCCGACCGGCTACACGACCTGGCTGGCGAATTGACTGCTGCGCACAACGTCAAGGTGACGGTGTGCGCGGCGGACCTGGCCGATCCCGCTGCGGTGGATGCAATCGCGAAAGCGGCGCAGGGCGTGGACATCGGCCTGTTGGTCAGCAATGCGGGCTTCGGGCTCAAGGGGCCGCACCAGAACAACGAACCGGAGCGCATGGCGGCACTGCTGCAGGTCAATTGCGCGGCGCCCATGCAGCTCACCCATTGCTTCCTGCCGGCACTGCTGGAACGGGGCAGAGGCGGAGTGATTCTTACCAGTTCCGTGGAAGGCCTTATGGGCATTCCGTTCTCTGCCGCCTATGCCGCGAGCAAGGCCTTCACCAACAGCCTGGGGGAATCGCTCTGGGGCGAGCTGCAGCCTGCGGGTATCGACGTGCTTGCCCTGTGCCCCGGGAGCACCGATACCGAGGCGCATGCACTGCAGGGCATTGATCCCGCGACGCTGGAGGGCATGATGTCGCCCCGGGAAGTTGCCGAACTCGCGCTGCTGAACCTGGCTAATGGCCCGCTGTATATTGCCGGGGAGCAGAACAAAGCCATGTTTGATGCGCTGCTCGGCATGCCGCGTCGCGATGCCCTGCGTCAGATGGCTGATAACATACGCGCCGTGCTGTTGCCGCGTGGGGAAAAGCCATGAGCGAGCCGACGCTCACGACACTGCTTGCTGAGCGCGCAATTTACCGCAACCTGGTTGCGGTGGCGCGAGGCATGGATAGCCGCGACTGGGACGGCCTCAAGGGCCTTTTCATGCCCAATGTGACAGCAGACCTGGGTACCGGTGAGCTGCAGGGGGCAGAGGCGATCGTCGCGTTGTTGCGTTCATTTCTGGATGCCTGCGGCCCAACCCAACACCTGCTGGGCAACGTGCTGATCGATGTTAAGGGTGACCGCGCCAGCAGCCGCGCCTATGTGAGTGACATGCACCTGGGCAGCGGTGCGAGCGAGGGACAGACCTTCTGCACCCTGGGCGATTACCACGACGAATGGCAATTGGTTGATGGGTGCTGGCTGTTGCGCCACCGCTGCAAGCACAACCGTGGCCATATCGGTTCCTTTGCCGTGCTGGGCCCCGGCCCGGAACACTGGCAGGCTTGAAGCCTGCGATTTACGCCCTTTCAGCCAGTGACAGCAGCAATCCGCGCTGGGCAGGTGCGCGGTTATCGAGAAGTTCCAGCCAGGCTGTATGCAGGGCACTGGTACCGTGCTGGTGTTCAATCACAGTGTATTGTGCAGTCGCGTTGGCGATCTCGGCACTGGCCCGGGTTGCTCGCGCCATGATAACGCCGTGCCCCCACTCCTGCTCGCGCTTGGCGATCTGGGCGGGGGCGAAAAAGAACTCTGGCTTGGGGCCTGGGAGCGTTTCTTTGTTGGCCGGCGCATCCCAGTGCGTGAGACCGACACTGACGCTGGCCCTCAGCTGCGAGCCGAGGCCGCGGTGCACCGCGCTGATGACACCAGCGTCTCCCGACATGTCGACATAGACGCTGGCCTGCTTTTCAATATCCGCTTCTGCGCCATAGTTAAGCACCTGATCGTAACAACCCAGCGTGCGGACAAATTCGCTGTTCCCGGAGGATGTCAGGCCCACGACGGGCGGGGCGTCGTCACGTTGGTGCAGTAGCCAGGCGAGTCCGTAAGCGGTTTTGGAAGAGGCGGAGCCAATAATGATCTGGCGGGACTGAAACCAGGCGTTGTCCTGCAGGTAGTCGCAGAGCACAAAAGCCGTTGAAAACAGGGGGAACAGCAGGCTGCGCTGATTCTCCATGGCCTGCAGAAAGTCGGCTTCGGCAGTCATACGGCGGAAGTTGTTGTACAGCCCTGGCAACGCCTGTCGATGCGCGGCGACATCCGTGAGTTGATCGTGCCGAATCCGGCCTGCCGTCAGCAGGGTGTGGCTGGCCATCGGGAAGAAGCCCCAGATCCGCTCGCCCACCGGTATGTCCGGATGCGCCGACTCCAGCACGGTGCCACTGCCCCAGGCCGGGACGTTTCCCCAGGGTGCCGGTGCCGGATAGTATTGCCAGTAGCCAATCATGTCCCCACTGGCCGCATAGCTGACGTTGTTGGATGTCAGCGCGAACTGGTCGATACGCACCAACAACTGGTCGTTCGTCAGTGCGGGGCTCTCGTACTGTGCAAGGTGGGTCTCGCGAAAATTGTCGCGGTTGACCTGGAATTCGCTGATGACGGTCATGGGCGGCTCTCGTTGCGAACGAAGCACGATAGTCGCACTCGCTCCCACACAAGACAACCGCCGCTTTGCAGTCGCGCCTCAGTCAGCCGTTGGCTCAGGCAGGGCAAAGGCGAGGTACTCATCACCGGTGGGCGTGCCCAGTTTGCCGCCGCTGGCGGTAATGACAATGTATTGTCGGCCGTCGATGGCGTAGGTGGCGGGCGTGGCATAACCTCCGGCCGGTAATTTATAGTCCCACAGCAGACGGCCATCGCGTTTGTCGAAGATACGCAGCTTTTCGTCCGAGGTCGCGGCGATAATCAGCAGCCCCCCCGCCGTGACCACCGGCCCGCCGAAGTTGCGCGTACCTGTTGGAGCGATACCCCGCTCCGTCAGTGCCGCGTATTCTCCGAGCGGTATTTGCCAGCGGATCTTGCCGGACACAAAGTCGATGGCAGTCAAGGTGCCCCACGGTGGCTTGATCGCAGGGTAGTATTCGGCATCGACGAAGTCGCGGTAACCGGCAAATACGTGCACCGTTTCCTTCTCGGTAGCGTCGTCGTCAACGGCGGGTTTCAGTTCACCGGCGCTGAGCGCAAACAGGTAGTCCACCACGGCATCTCGCTCGTGGCGCGACAGATGCCCGAACGGCATCATGCGGCCCTTGCCAGCCGCTACCACGTCCAGCGCTTCCCGGCGCGATATGCGCTGTTCAACCCCGGTAAGTGCTGGTGCGTAAGGATAGAAACCCTGGAGGTCCACGCCGTGACAGCCGGCGCATTGCTGGCGAAACAGGAACGCGCCAACACCCATGGTGGACCCGCGGGCCACCTCCACCGCTTCCATTTGCAGGATATTCGGGGCATTGGTGGCGTTGATGTAGTAGAGGTTGGTTTCCGGGTCAAACGCACCGCCACCCCAGTTGGCGCCCCCGTAGAATCCCGGCAGCAAGAGGGTTTTGCGCAGGCCTGCGGGGCGCAGGTAGGCAAGTTCGTGTGCCTCGTCCCACACCTTGCGTGCCGCCGCATTGGCTTCCGGTGACAGGTCCGTGAGGTCATCGACGGTCATGTGTTGGCGTGCGAAGGGTTCCGGCAGAGTGACGCGCGGCTGCGTTGCTGCGCTGTAAACCCCGGGAATGTCCGATTTGGGAACGGCAACTTCCTCTATGGGAAACACCGGTTCACCGCTGTCGCGGTCGAACAGGTAGACCACGCCTTCCTTGGCGGCCTGGGCAACCAGATCGCGCGATTTACCGTCTTCAGTCACGGTCACCAGAGTGGGTGCGGAGCTCAGGTCGCGGTCCCAGAGGTCGTGATGCACAGTCTGGAAGTGCCAAAGGCGCTTGCCGGTGCGAGCGTCCAGCGCCAGCAGCGTGTTGCCGAACAGGTTGTCGCCGGCGCGGGCAGAGCCGTCAAAATCGGGGGCGGGGGAGCCGGTTGGCACATAGACGACGCCGCGCGCAGCGTCCACGCTCATGCCGGCCCAGGCATTGGCGCCGCCGCTGGTTTCACGCGCGCCCTCCGGCCAGGTGTCGGCGCCAAACTCGCCGGCCGCGGGAATAGTGCGAAAGGACCAGACAAGCTTGCCTGAGCGCACGTCGTAGGCGCGTATATCACCCGGCGCGGAGCCCGCGGTCTCGGTCACCGCCGAACCCATGATGATCAGGTTGTCGAAAATCACGCCGGGGGAGGGGGCGTTGATACTCACCTGCTCCGGCTTGCGCCCCAGGCCCTCGCGCAAATCCACTCGGCCCTGTGCGCCAAAGCCGGGAATCAACTTGCCGTTACTGGCATCCAGCGCCATCAGGAAATGCCCTGTGGTGAACAGGATGCGCCGGTCGTCGCCATCCTGCCAGAACGTAACCCCGCGCATGTTCGACATGCCCGCATGTTCCTCGCCAGGTGTGAAGGTCCAGCGTTCGCGCCCGGTGGCCGCATCAATGGCAAACACGTTGTAGAGCGGGTTGCGACCGTAGAGCACACCGTCTACCACAATCGGATTGACCTGCAGCTCGGAACTGTGTGGCAACGGCGCGCCAGCAGCACTGGCATAGCGCCAGGCCAGCGTGAGTTCCCCTACGTTATCGCGATTAATGTGCTCAAGACTGGAATAGTGGGTGTTTCCCGCATCGCCGCCGTAGCTGCGCCATTCCACCGCGTCCTGTGCCAGTGCGGGTAAACAGGCTGCGCCGAAGGCAGCGGCAAAACCGAGTGAGCGTCGGGTCGACATGGTCAGTCCCTCTTGTGGCGCACAACTTTCGCCGTGGCGGAGGCAACGGCGGCCAGTTGGCCGGCCGGGTTTATCAGCGAGCCCTCCAGAAAGGAAATGCTCTTGCCGCATTTCACAACCTTGCCCCGGGCAATAATCCTGCCCGCCAGCGTGGGCTCCAGAAAACTGACCTTGAGCTCCAGCGTGGGCAGCGCGGCAACGTCTGCCTGCTGCATGAACAGCGCATGTGACATGGCGGCATCCAGCATCACGGTAACATTGCCACCCTGCACGACGTTGATTGAATGGCAGAACTGTTCGCTGACATCAAACTGCATTTCCGCAGTCCCTTCAGCTTCGTCAAAGTCCAGCAACTGCCCGTTCAGCACCTGCAAGCAGGGCGGGATATGCGCGTTGGCATTTTTCAGCTTGTCGGCTTTAGTCATGTGTGTCCTTATCAATAGTGCCTGCGTGAGGCTAGCGTTTGCCCCACTGCAACAGTTCGAAAATGGAATAGGAAGGGTCCTTGCGACCGGGTTGCCCGATGTGGGCGCCGTCGATGATCGGGTTCTTCAGGTTCACCAGCGAAGGCTGGTGCAGGTGCGCCCAATCCGCATCCACCGCGCGGTAGGTGAATTTCCAGACACCGTTGCGCTTTTCGTACTTGTCAAAGTAGCGTCCGCCGATCAGCAGATCCAGCGGCCCCTCGTCAGTGCTGATCTTGTGGAAGGCGAGTATGTACACCTCACCCTCCGCACGGTCCCCGTCGAGTTTGATGTTCACAGTAGTGACGTTGTGGTGCAGGATTTCCATGTTGGCCTGGATGTCCGGCAGGGTATCGATGAACTCCATGGCCAGGCCCTTGAAAAACGAGCCGTGGTCGTCGATTGCATCCTCGTGATACAGCGAGCGGAATTTCTCGTTGTCGTGGCGATCCGCCGCGTTGCAGTAGGCGTTGATCAGCTCCATGATGGCCTGCTTGTCCAGCAGCGCCTGTAGCTGTTGTTCCATATCCGGGGTCATGTGTGGCTCCTTGAGCAGTCTCGTTATTTTCTCTGTGCTACAAAGAACAATGGCGCCCGCAGGCGCCATTGGCAAGTGCGAGTTCTAGAACTCGTAGGTGGCTTCGACGCCGTAGGTGCGCGGGTCACCAAAGTAGCTGGCGGTCCAGAGCCCGAACGGGATGGTGTTGATGCGGTATTCCTTGTCCGCCAGGTTCTTGCCCCAGAGGGCGAACTTCAGCGCCTGGCCGTCACCCACCGGCACGTTGGCCAGAGTGACGCGACCATTCAGCAAGCCGTAGGGGCGAACCTCAGACGTGGCGTTCTGGCTGGGCTCGATGTAGGGCACGTGGCGGTCAACGAACTCGTAGTCAAGGCGTGCTGTGAGGTCACCCCAACTGCCAGTGGCGACGGTGTACTCCGCCGACAGGCTGGCGCTGTTGCGTGGTGCGTAGGGGAAGTCCTTCTGGTCCTTCACGTCCACACCGTTCTCGATGAACTCGTTGTAGGTGGTATCGAGGTAGCCATAGCTGGCCGCGAGTTCCAGCTCTGGAATTGGCAGGGCAACCAGTTCCACCTCGAAGCCCTGGATGGTCGCTTCACCCGCGTTCTGCACAATGGAGGCGGCGCTGCTGCCGGCAACGAAAATCGACATCTGCATGTCGGTCGACTCGTTGTAGAAGTAGGCTCCGTTGACCTGCAGACGGTTGTCGTTCCAGCGCGACTTGATACCGACCTCGTAGGAGAGAATTTCTTCTGCATCATACGGCGTGGTGAAAGCCGCTTCGAACGGCGCTTCACCGTTGAAGCCGCCGGCTTTCCAGCCGTTGGCGATCTTGCCGTAGATGTTCACGTTGTCGCTGGCGTCCCAGGCGGCGACGAAGGTGGGCGACACGTTATCGAAGCTCTTCTTGGCCCGGCCAGAGAACGGAGCAGGGTTGCCCTGTGCATCGACGTCATTCGGGTGATCGATGTAGGTGTCTTTGGTTTCTTCCGTCCAGCGCGCACCCAGGGTCAGGGTCAGGCGGTCCTGGAAGATATCCGCTGCCGGGCGCCACTCAACCTGGCCGAATACCGCAATCGAGTCGTTGTCGAAGCCGTAGCGGTTCTGTGAGGTGGGAGAGCCGAAGGCACCGAAGAAGCTGATCGGGTTGTACACCGCGGCTTCTTCCTCGAAGTAATACAGGCCGAATACGTAGTTGGTGCGGTCGGTGGTGCCAATCATCTGCACCTCATGAGACGCCTGATCGTAGTCGATGAAGCGCGCTGAGGTGAACAGGTTGACCGGTGAACCGTCGATATCGATGTCGTCGTCCCAGTCCAGTGAACGATCGTTGCCGATGTAGCGCAGCGTGACGTCTCCCAGCGCGCCCCAGCTGCCCGCATCATAATCGGCAAACAGAGACCGCGAAATCGACTTTGAACGCTCAAACTTGGCCTGGTCGAGGCTTACGCTGTCGCGGTTTTCATTTTCGCCGGTGACATACGGCGCCAGCAACGCGTTCACGCTCGCCGGATCGTTGGGGTCCAGGTAGGTGAGCTGGTTCTTGGAGGGAGCCAGGTCCAGATCGCTGTAGTCCCACGTGTAGCGCAGTTCTAGGCGGTCGCTCGCTTCCCAGAGAATATCGTAGCGCCCCACGGTGTTGTCGATGTTGTTGAGTTCATCGATCAGCATCGGGTTTGCGAGTGGGTTGCCGAAGGGGTCGGCGACGTTGTCGTACAGGCCGTCACGCTCGCGGTATGAACCGGTCACCTTGGCCATGACTTGCCCGGCGCCACCGAGGTCGAACGCTGGAAGATCCAGGCTGCCGTAAACAGTGCCCAGTGAATAGTTGCCGACACCGGCGCGCAGCTTGCCGCTGAACTCCCCGCTGGGCTTGGTGGTTATCAGGTTGACGGCGCCGCCCACAGTGTTCTTGCCGTACAGTGTGCCCTGTGGGCCACGCAACATTTCCACGCGCTCCAATTCGGCGATGTCAAAAATGCCACCCACGTTCTTGCCGATGAACACGCCGTCGAGGTAGATGCCGACGGTGGGCTCCCAGGTAATGGCCGGGTTGATAGTGGCAGAACCGCGAATGGCGATGGTGGCGGCCGATGTGTTGGATGGCGAGCGGGTGATCTTGACGTTGGGTACCGAGGTGCCGAGGTCGTCGATGGTGTTCACGCCCTTCTGCTCGAGCTGGTCAGCATTGAAGGCGGCAATCGAAATGGGGGCGTCCTGCAGCGTCTGTTCGCGCTTCTGCGCGGTGACGACCACTTCCTCGAGGCCCTGTGCCATGAGGCTGGCGCTGCCGGCAGACAGGTATGCTGCGACCAGCAGCGTGATGGGCTTGCGTGCGTACATGAAGATTACCTCTTTTCTTGTGCGGTTTTTGCGGGCGCAGAGAGTACGGCCGAGCGGGCCGGCGTTGCATACCTTGTTTGGGGTATGCAACGCCGGCCGTGGTAGGTCATCCGAAGACGTAGAAAGCGATCTTGTTGCCATCCGGGTCACGCACGTAGGCGCCGTAGAACATGTCAGGTATACGTTGCCCCGGCTCGCCGTCGCAGCTGGCGCCCAATGCAATCGCCTTGTGATAGAGCGCGTCAACGGTTTCCTTGGTGCCGCCATTGATCGCAAACATGTTGCCGTTTCCGGGGTCCGGGGCATCACCATTGAAGGGGACGCAGACGGCCAGCATGGGCTGATCCGTTCCGGTGCCGAAAAAGGCAATGCGATCCATATCCATGGTCATCGTGGCGCCCAGGTCGGCCAGCAGGTCTCCATAGAAGTCCTTGGCTTTGACCATGTCGTTTACGCCGATGGTGATATATCCAATCATGTGGTGTCTCCTTGAGGGTGAGCGGCTATAAGCGGCCGGGCAACAGGATAGCCGAAATCGTGCAGACGGCCCATGCCCCCGGCTTTTCAATCTGCGCTATGATGACGGGCACAACCCTCGCAGGTAGAAGGAGACGTCATGCAAGGCCCGACAGGGATATACGGCAGCATCAGGGGCTTTCTGCTCAATGAACTGTGGCGGGTCGATCTCGAACAGCTCTCCAGTGTGCAGCGGTGGGCCTACAAATCCATACGCTTCCTGTTCGTGCTGGTGCGGGAGATTTCCCAGGGCCAGTTGACCCTGCGCGCCATGAGCCTGGTGTACACCACGCTACTGTCCATGGTGCCGTTGCTGGCCGTGAGTTTTTCCGTACTCAAGGCCTTTGGCGTACACAACCAGATTGAGCCGTTGCTTTACAACCTGGTGGCGCCGTTGGGCGACCAGGGGCACGAAATAGTGCTCAACCTGCTGGATTTTGTCGAGAATATGAAAGTGGGGGTGTTGGGCTCTGTGGGTTTGGCTCTGCTGCTGTACACCGTGGTGTCGCTGATCCAGAAAGTCGAAGTATCCTTTAACTACGTCTGGCGGGCGAAGTCCTCGCGCCCCATTTCCCGGCGTTTCAGTGACTATCTCAGTGTGATCATGGTCGGGCCGGTGCTGGTTTTTTCTGCCATGGGCCTTACCGCGTCCATGATGAACAGCGGCATCGTGCAGGCCGTATTGAACATTGAGCCGTTCGGCAGCCTGCTGGTGCTGCTCTCGCGCCTGATCCCTCTGCTGCTGGTGATTCTCGCGTTTACCTTCGCTTACGTGTTTGTGCCCAACACCCGGGTCAGTTTCGGCTCGGCATTTGTCGGCGGCGTGGTCGGAGGGACGCTGTGGCAGGCATCCGGGCTGGTATTTGCCGAATTTGCGGCGGGTTCCACCAAGTACGCGGCCATCTATTCCGGTTTCGCCATCCTGATCATGTTCATGATCTGGCTTTACGTCAGCTGGTTGATTCTGTTGATAGGGGCGCAGGTGGCGTTTTACCACCAGTACCCCGAGCGTATTCGTCTCTCCGACCAGCGTGTGGCCCTCAGTGGTCGCTTCCGCGAGCAACTGACCCTGCTGGTGATTTTCCAGATTGCCCGGGCGTTTGTGAGCAAGGCGCCGCCTCTGACGGTGGATGCGCTTTCCGACGTACTCCAGGCCCCGCCCGATCGCGTGGGCGAGGCGGTGGAGCTGCTCGCGAGCCGGGATCTGCTGGTAGAAACCAGCAGCGAGCCACCCGAATATCTGGTGGCGCGCGACCCGGCAACGGTCACCATTACCCAGTTACTGCGCGCAATCCGCAGCCCCAATGAAGAACAGGCGCTGATGGAGCAGCGTGTGGTCTCAACCGCCGCGGTGGATGAGCTGCTGACGGGTATCGACGAGGCCGTGAGCGCCCAACTCGGTGAGCGTACCCTGCGCGATTGTGTGGCGCCTGACGCGTAGCGGCCAGTGTGTGCCGGGGAGCTGGCTCATTCGCCGACCACATTCGCGTTCACGATGTAGTCCAGCAGCGGGTAATGCGTGAACACGTAGTCGGCGCCGCCCTGTTCCAGTGGCCCCTGACGGCCGTGGCGCATGCCGCCACCCGCGTTGTTGCCGTACAGCGGGTACAACCGCTCCACCACGTCCATGCCGGTAACCACCTCGCCAAAGGGCGCGAAGCCCTCTTCATCCAGCTGCGCGTTGTCGCCGAGGTTAATGTACACCTGGGTTGAGCGGGTATCTGGCCCGGTCATGGCGAACGCGACGCGGCCGATCGTGTTACTGGCTTTTGCGGGGTCGTCGGTCAACGTGATCGCTTTCCACGCTGCTGTCACGGCGGGGTAGGGGCTGAGCCCGAACTGGGCGATATACCCGGGCATAACCCGGTTGATGTGTACGCCGTTGTAAAAGCCGTTTCTCACCAACTGGTAGAAGCGGTCTGCGCCCCTGGGTGCCCACTCGCGGTGCACCTGTATCGTAAAGGCACCTTCGGTGGTGACAAAGCGGGCCTGGAATTGCGCGGGTGCTTTAACGTCCCAGGCATTGTCCGTTGTGTCCAGCAGAGCCGGTGGGGGGGCTTTTTCGCGTGGTGCCTCCGGCGCCGTGGCCGCCAGGAGCTGCGCCAGATAGGGGCCCCAGATGGTGGGCCGTGAGTGCGTGCTGTGGCCGCGCGTCATGTCGGTTATCGGCAATACCACGGCGCGGGCACCGGGGATGCGCGCGGTTTCGCGCTCCAGAATGCCGAGTTCCGGTGGGTTCACCTGGTCGTCTGCGGAGTTGATGGCCAGCACCGGGGCCTGTATTTTCTCCAGATGCGGTGCAGGGTTGTAGAAGCGCGAGGCATCAAACGCGTAGATGAGGTCGTTGGCATCAATGCGCGAGCGGTAGCGTTCCACCAGCGTGTCCATCAATGCCTCCGCGGATTCCCGGGTAGGGGCCTGCAGTTGGTACTGCAGCGGGCTGGACACCATGAACAGCAGGCCGTACATGGCCTCCTTCAGGGCCGGGGGCTGTTCCTCGTAATCACCACCGTTCCACGCCGGATCGTCAGTGACCGCGTCAATAATCATCTTGCGCGTCATGCGGTTGCGCCCTGCAATTTCCACCGGCAGGCTGGCCAGGGGTAGCAGGGCGTCCATGAACTGCGGGTAGGTATAGCCCCACACCCAGCTCATCATGCCGCCCATTGAGGTGCCAGTGACCAGACGCAGGTGGTCTACGTCCAGGTGTTCAGTGAGAAGCCGGTACTGCGCCCGCACCATGTCATCGTAGGTGTACTTGGGGAAACGCGCCCGGAGCCCATCACTGGGTTTGCTGGACAGGCCGTGGCCGATGGCATCGGGCAGGATGATGTAATAGCGGCTGGCGTCCAGCAGCTGCCCCTCACCAAACAGAACACCGGCGAAATGGTCGCTGAGAAACCCATCGCCGCTGCCCGTGGTGCCGTGCATGATCAATACCGCATTGTTCACGCGGCCATCGTCGCCGCGGCGTGGGCTGCCCAGTGTGTAGTAGTGCTGGCGCAGGTCGAGCACAGAGCCATCATCGAACGTGAAGTCTTTCAGCACCTTGCTGTCGGCATGGTGGTCGAGCCCGTCATTGACCGCAAGGCTGGCGGGTGCGAGCAGCAGCACGGCGAGTGTGACCAGGGCCTTGGTGTACGCGCTAACCATGGGCGTTTACTCCTGTCGGGGCTGATTGTGAGAGCTTTCAGGCAGGCTGTAATAATACCGCTTCTGTAACGTGTTCGCCGCTTGTTTAGTCGCCGGGTCGAGCGCACTATTTGCGCGTCTCACCCCTATCACCGAATGTACTTGGGTAACCGGCAGTTACCCGCAGAGGAGTAAAGCGACGATGACGTTAACCCAACCCCGATGGTGGCGGCTCGCTGCCCCCGTATTCGCTGGCAGCGTTTTGATGATGGTCCAAGGCTGCAGCAGCACACCACGCCCCGAGGGGGAACTGGCCAGCGCACGCACCGCCGTGGTCAGCGCCGAGAACAATGAGGCGGCCGCGCATGCGCCGGTGCCCATGGATCGGGCAAAAGAGAAGTTGCGCCGGGCACAACTCGCCATGCAGCAGAAGGATTATGCGGAGGCAAAGCGCTTGTCTGACGAGGCTGCCGCGGACGCCGAGTACGCCCAGGCCTTTGCCAGCAAGACGCGTGCAGAAACTGCCCTCAGCGAGCTGGAATCGAGCATTGAGGCATTACGCAGCGAAATTGAGCGCAGTCAGCGCAACTGAGCGCTACCTATCCGATAGCAGGAGATATCATGAACGTATTATCGGTTTTAAAAATGGGTGCGCTGGTTGCGGCCTCGGCGATGTTGGTGGCCTGTGGCGGCTTGCAGAAGAACCAGGCGCTGCTGGATGCGGAGGCAAGCTACAACACGGCGAAGCAGAACGAGACAGTTTTGCGCTACGCTGGGCCGGAATTGCAGCGTGCAAACAAGGCACTCGAATCCGCGGCGGTCGCTACGTCAGCAGAGGATATGACGTCGCTGGCTTATGTTGCCAAAGTGCGTACCGACACAGCGGTTGCCATCGCTGACCGCAAGGCCGCGAGCGAGAAGCTGAAGTCGTTGGGAAAGACCAAGGACCAGATCCTGTTGTCGGCTCGCGAGGCCCAATTGGACGCTCGTGAAGCAGAACTGCAGCGCTCTCAGGCAGATGCAGACTCGCTGCGCAGGGAACTGCTCGCACTGCAGGCCGTGAAAACGGAACGCGGTATGGTCATGACACTGGGTGATGTGCTCTTTGCCACCGCCAAGGCAGACCTGCAGCCGGGCGCCGACAGTACCATCCAGCGCCTGGCCGGTTTTCTTGAGGAATACCCGGAGAAAACCGTCTTGATTGAGGGCTTTACCGACAGTACCGGCGGGGCCGATTTCAACCAGGGTTTGTCAGAGCGGAGAGCGCTGGCTGTGCGTCAGGCACTGGTCGATGCCGGTGTGAGCGCAACGCGCATCAGCACCGAAGGTTTCGGCATGTCCCGTCCTGTGGCGGATAACGCGACAGCGGAAGGGCGGCAGATGAACCGTCGCGTGGAAATCGTGATTCAGGACTGATACCGTACGGGCTGGATTGCCAGCCCTTGGCCAGAAAACTGTTACCTATCCGCCGAGAATAGACACGTAGAAGGTGGTGCCGGAGATATGAATTTTTGCCAGTCTCAGCATGTCTTAATCTGTCGTAAGAATGCTATAAATAAAGAGGTTTCCTAAATTTCGTTGTTTCTCCCCGTTTCATGTTGTAGCATCTAATTGATCCTCCTATTTAGGGATAGAAATGGGGACCTAGGAGTTCGGTTCCCAAAAGTGCGGTATCACCTTTGAGGTGTTGACAATGCCGAGACTCGCGCGGGAGCTGACCGATGCCGAAGTCCGCCGCCTGAAATGGGCCAGGGTCCAATCGGGTAGCAACAAGGGGGCGGCCTGTACCAAACTGCACGCCGTCGGTGGCGTTGGAGGGCTCTATCTGCACTGTGCTCCACCCGTGTCCGCTAACACCACGTTTGCGCGCTCGTGGATACTGAAAACCCCTATCGGTAAAGACATACCTGAGCTGGGATTAGGTCCCTATCCTGAAGTAACGCTTTCCGTGGCACGTCAGAAGGCCCGGGAACTCAAAGAACAGATCAGGCAGGGCATTGATCCACGCGTGACGCGAAAGGCGCTCGCCTCGGCTTTGGTCGCCGAACAGGCCAAGGCAGTCACCTTCCACACTGTGGCTGACAGGTTCATCGTCAAGAAAGGCAAGGAGTTCAAGACTGCCAAACAGGTCCAGAAATTGACCTCGCACCTCGAAACCTACGCTTATCCGATATTGGGTAACCTGTTGGTCTCGGATATCGAGCGGGCGCACATCATGAAAATGTTATCTCCCATCTGGGAGACCAAAACTGAGACCGCAACCAGGGTTAGAGCCACAGTCGAGCGCATCCTCGATATGGCAGGGGCAGAGGGTCTCCGCACTGGCGACAACCCAGCTCGCTGGCGTGGCAATCTCGACTTATCCCTGCCGCTGCCGGGCAAGGTGAGAAAGGTAAGGCATTTGGCGGCCATGCCGGTCGATGAGGTTCCGCCATTCATGCGCGAACTGGCTGCCAAGGAAAGCACCGGTGCAATGGCTCTGCGGTTCGCTATTCTGACCGCTGCCCGGTCTAGCGAGATACGTGCCGCCATGTGGAGCGAAATCGACTTCAAAGCCAAGGTCTGGGTGATTCCGGGCGAGCGCATGAAAGGTGGTCGCGACCATAAGGTACCTTTGTGCCGCGAGGCGGTAGATCTGTTGAAATCACTCTCCCGCGACCATGATTCCGAGGTGATTTTCGTGAGTCCGACCGGCAACATGTTATCGAACACGACCCTGACAAAGGTGTTAAAGGATATGGGCCATCAGGTCACGCAGCACGGCTTTAGGGCAACGTTCCGTACCTGGGCCCAGGAACACACTTCATACCCCGAAGAAGTCTGCGAGCTCGCCTTGGCACACGTCAACAGCGATGCCACCCGCGCCGCCTATGCCCGGTCTGAGCTGATCGAAAAGCGCCGCAACCTGATGGCCGATTGGGAGCGATTTTGCCGCGAAGGACTGTCATCCAAGGGGAAGGTGAATTAGATCTGGGTGCGCAAATGATATGCAGTGCGGAGTCGCAGGTCCCGGGCACCAATAGTTTATATAAAACAATAACGTATAGAATAAGATAAAAATACACTTCAAAAAATTATATTACCTGAAAATGTTGCTTTACCGCCCCTTGCGGTTCGATGTTCTCACCACTGGCTGCCCAATCATACGACTCGGTCCAATGTTTGCACCAGACGAGGTAGTAATCCGGTTTGAACACGCCGCTTCGCTACTACCGCCGTAAATCCCCACGGCCACTCGAGGTCTCGGAGCCGGTCTTTTGACGAGTTACCAAACTCTACCTAGATGGTGACCCGAATGCAGGTCTGTTCGTTTGATCGAAAACAGACCGCATCGGGAATTTTGGCAAGCTGCCGCGCCAGACTTGCCAGCCCGCTATTCCGGGAGTGTGACAGTCTCCCCCACGCCGCCACCATGCATCCCGCATTATTGATTTATATAGATTAATAAGAAGTAGCGGTATATTTGCCAACAAAAAGTTCAACATACTGCGCGACCTGTTGCGGCGCTCTATCCAACGGCTCTACCACATTACACGGGGATAGACCGGTGTTCACTGGATTGAATGATTGATGAGGCGCGTCAGAGTCAGTTGTCTTTGGTCAGGTAGCCCGGAACGCACCGCAGATAGGCAAGCATTCCGAACAACTCCACCTGTGATTGCAAAAAAATTACCACAGTAGCGGCACGTCAGACATCCTGCAGGGACAGTGCCAGCGGCAGCTTGACTAAAGAATTGCGGGTGCCGAGACTGAAGGTGAGGGTGCGGCCCGGAAGTAATGGCTTTAGGTGCTGAGTTATACCGTGAAAAGTTCGGTGATTTAGGAGATAAAACCTGAGGGCTTACAGTACTTTTTGGAAATGGGATAGAACTCAGGAAATCCTAGAAGACGGCCGTTCAGTTCAAGCTATATCTAAAATAGGGCACTAAGTGCATTGTCATGTAAATGCCTACAAGGTGCTTTCAAGGCTTCGAAGCTGTTTAATCACTACTGTTGCCCAGGGCCTCCAGGATACGGCATTCGGCAATGTCACCACCTGGGCAGCTTGCAGATATACGCCGAAGCTCCCTAGCCAGAGATTCAAGGTACTTGATGCGGTTGCGAATTCCGTGCAGATGCTTATCAGTAATACTGTCCACAGCCTGACAGGAAAGATCGGGTTGTTCTTTGAGCGACAGCAGTTCTCGGATATCGTCCACTGAAAAACCCAGCTCACGAGCATGAAGAATAAAGCGTAGCTGCTGGATATGATGGTCTGCGTAACAACGGTACCCACTTTCCGAACGCACAGTAGGCGAAAGAATGCCCACCCGTTCGTAGTAGCGAATGGTTTCGATATGGCAGCCTGACAGTCGTGATGCTTCGCCAATCTTCATGGTGTGTCTCTTGACTCTGTAGCGATTACAGACTTTAAGGTAGCAGAGAAAACACAATGCTTGG
This sequence comes from Haliea salexigens DSM 19537, assembly GCF_000423125.1. Lineage (GTDB taxonomy): Bacteria > Pseudomonadota > Gammaproteobacteria > Pseudomonadales > Halieaceae > Haliea > Haliea salexigens. Next base: position 221,960 of record NZ_AUHJ01000004.1, on the reverse strand, counting down.
GGAGAATAATGAGTTCAGGTTGCTGCGATGTCGATACGGTTGACCAATTGGCTACGGCGGGGCGCCGTAAAACGCTGTACGTTGTCCTGTGGATCAATCTGCTGATGTTCGCCGCGGAACTCGGCGCTGGCATCTGGGCCGACTCCAAGGCGCTGATGGCGGATTCCGCCGATAATCTCGGCGACAGTCTGGTCTATGCCATAAGCCTCTTCGTGGTTGCTCGCAGTGTGCGCTGGCGTGCCGGGGCAGCCTTTATGAAAGGGTTGATTCAGCTCACCTTTGGGCTGGGCCTTATCCTCACGATTATCGCCAGTCTGCTGGGAGAACCACAGCCAATTGGGTTGGCGATGATGGCAGTTGCAGGTGTGGCGCTGGTTGGCAACCTGGTTTGCTTCGGACTGCTGATGAAGCATCGGGGTGAGGATGTGAACATGCGTTCTGTGTGGCTGTGTTCCCGCAATGATGTGATCGGGAATGTCGGAGTAATTATATCGGGAGTTCTGGTTATTTGGCTCGATTCGTATTGGCCGGACTTAATAGCCGCCAGTCTTGTGGCTGTCGTTTTTCTGCACACAGCCTATGAAGTGCTTCGAGATGCGGGCCGGTCTTGGCGGAGTGAACCACACACCCATTTCGGCAGACGCGGTGATTGACGGAAAGGCCGGTGAATGTTGGGCCGCTCTTGCTTGTCAATTGTTTCTCGGGGTTCTACCCCACTTTCACGGACGGTTTTAAAACGGCTCCGTTCTTGCCGGTGCTTATGGAGAATGTTTCTGTCAACCATGCCCATAGGTGTGGGCATCCTTGTGCCCGTGGTCCGGGTGCTCGAATTCCAGTGTTGAATGACTGATGTTGAATTCCTGCGCCAGTGCCTGTTTTATCCAGTACTTGATATTCTCAAGCTGACCCCATGCGCTTTCATCGATAATCACATGGGCCTCCAGCGAGGCATCGTGCTCGCCCATCTGCCAACAATGCACGTGATGAAGATCGATAACGCCTTCGATGTTGGACAGGGCAACAATGACGGCATTGGTATCGATACCCACCGGGCTGCCCAGCATGAGGGTTCTGATAGTACCGCCGATTTCTGTCAGACCCAGGTAGAGAATGTAGCCCGCGATGCCGATGGTGATGGCAGGATCAACCCAGCGCATGTCGTAGAGTAAAATAAGGCTCCCGCCAATGACCACGGCGACCGACGCAAGTGCATCCGACAGATTGTGAAGAAACAGTGCGCGGATGTTGACACTGTCTTTCTGCATCGAAAACGTTAGTGACGCTGTTAATGTATCCACGGCCAGAGCGATAACACCAAGCCAGACGACCCACCAGCCCTTTACCTCTGGAGGATCAATGATCCGCATGCCCCCTTCGTAGATCAGGTAGATCCCGATAATGATCAAGGTAGTGTAATTAATGAGGGCTGCAACGATTTCAATGCGTCCATAGCCAAAGGTCATCTTTGCGTCAGCCGGACGGCGCGCAATTTTTTGCGCCGCGAACGCGATGACGAGTGATGCCATGTCAGAGAAGTTATGGAGGGCGTCGGCGATAAGGGCGAGACTGCCGGCAAAAATACCTCCCCCAATTTGAGCCAGGGTCAAGATCCCGTTCGCCCAGATGGCGATAGCAACGCGTTTATCCTTGATCTCGGGGGGCATATGCACATGATCGTGGCTCATCGGATTAACCTCGCTGGGGGCTATTGATAAAAATGTATTTGGTGTACTTAACCTACTCTTTACATAGTTACCTGGTTACCTGTGACTTGGCGACTCTGTGGGTTTTGGACCATTGCTTATTCACCCTTTTTGGCAGTTTTCAGAAATTCCGCCAAGCCCTCTTCTGCAGCTTCTTTGGTCGAAAACGGTCCGATATTTTGACCTTCACGGGTTAAAAAATACCAGTCACTGTTAATGGCGTGGATGCGATGTGTTCGAAAGGATGGAACTTCTTTCGAGTCGTCTTTTCGTTGCTTCCTTGGATCGTTCATAGTCTTTCCTGGGTATAAAACGCATTAAAGAACGCTGAAAAAAAACATGGGGAGACTCCTCCCCATGGTAGGGCTTTGGTTAACTATCAGAGTCGTGTTTAATGTCGCCTGTGGGCTCGGAGTCGCTGGTGCTTCTGCCATGCAACAACGCATAGAGCACAGGGAGTACAAACAACGTCAACAGGGTAGACGAGATAATCCCGCCGATCACCACGGTCGCCAGAGGACGCTGGACTTCGGCGCCGGTACCTGTATTGAGGGCCATGGGCACAAAGCCGAGACTAGCGACCAAAGCGGTCATCAAGACCGGCCGCAGGCGGATCAGGGCACCCTCGACAATGGCCTTCATCAGGTTACCCTGCTCGTGCCACAGATCGCGGATAAAGGCGATCATCACCAAGCCGTTTAACACCGCCACCCCGGAGAGGGCGATGAAGCCAACACCCGCCGAGATCGACAGGGGCATGTCTCGCAGCCACAGGGACAGAACTCCACCGGTGAGGGCCAGTGGCACGCCAGTGAAGATGATCAGGGCATCCCTGAGGGAGCCGAAGGCCATCACCAAGAGTGCGAGGATGATGGCAAGTGTCACCGGCACCACGATGGCAAGCCGCTGGCTGGCGGATCGCAGTTGCTCAAAGGTACCGCCGTAGTCCAGCCAGTACCCAGGGGGCAAATCGACTTCGTCCGCAATGCGCGCCTGTGCTTCCTCGACAAATCCACCCAGGTCGCGGTCTCGCACGTTGGCGGTGACTACTACCCGACGCTTGCCGTTTTCCCGGCTGATCTGGTTGGGCGCGGGTGCCAGTTCAAGATCGGCCACTTCCGATAGGGGTACATAGCCACCGTCCGGCAGGGGGACTGGCAGGTCCGCGAGGCTGTCCACATCCCGGCGGATGTCTTCGGGCAGACGCACCATCAACTGGAAGCGGCGGTCGCCTTCGTAAATCAGGCCGGCGTTTTCGCCCCCGACTCCGGCTGCCACCAGATCCTGAAGATTATCCACGGTCAGCCCGTAGCGTGATAGCACCATGCGCCTGGGGTGTATCGACAGCATGGGCAGGCCGGTCACCTGTTCGACCCGGGTATCGGCGGCGCCTTCCATGGACTCCACAACCTCGAGGACGTCGTTGGCCGATGCCAGCAGCTGATCCAGGTTATCGCCGAACACCTTGATCCCGAGGTCGGCGCGCACGCCGGAGATCAGTTCATTGAAGCGCATCTCGATGGGCTGGGTGAACTCGTAGTTGTTCCCAGGCAGTTGCGTTACCGCGTCTTCCATTTCCGCCACCAGTTCATCCTTGGTTTTGTCTGGATCTGGCCATTGGCTGCGGGGCTTCAAGATGACGAAGTTGTCCGCCACGCTGGGGGGCATGGGGTCTGTGGCCACTTCCGGCGTGCCGATCTTGGCGAATACCTTGTCCACCTCCGGAAACGCCTTCAGTCGCTCTTCCAGCTGCGACTGCATCTCGATAGATTGCTCCAGTCCAGTGCCCGGGATGCGCAGGGCATGGAGTGCAATATCCCCTTCATCCAGTTGTGGAATAAATTCCGACCCCAGGGTGGTCGCCAGCCAGAGAGAGACCGCCACCAGCGCGGTTGCCCCGCCCAACACCAGCCAGCGGAACCTTATCGCCACATGCAGCGCGGGCCTGTAAAGCGATTTGGCGCCACTTATTACCGGGCTTTCCTTTTCGCTGATTTTGCCGCCCATAAAAACTGCCACAGCGGCGGGCACCACGGTGAGTGATAGCACCATGGCCGACAGCAGGGCCATCACCACGGTGGCCGCCATGGGGTGGAACATTTTGCCCTCGACGCCGGTAAGGGCAAAGATCGGCAGGTATACCACGGTAATGATGGCGACACCGAACAGGCTGGGGCGAATGACCTCGTTGGTGGCCTCGAACACCAGCTGCAGTCGCTCCTTTAGGGCCAGTTGATTCTCGTGCTGGGCTTGGGACAGGCGTCGGGTACAGTTCTCGACGATGATAACCGCGCCGTCGACGATTAGGCCGAAGTCCAGCGCCCCCAGGCTCATCAAATTGGCGGACACGCCAGACTGCACCATGCCGGTGATGGTGGCGAGCATCGCAAGCGGAATGACAGCTGCCGTGATCAAGGCGGCGCGCAGGTTGCCCAGTAACAGAAACAGCACCACGATCACCAGCAGTGCCCCTTCAAGCAGGTTTTTCTCCACCGTGGCGATGGCCTTGTCCACCAGCGCCGTGCGGTCGTATACCGCCTCCACCTTGACGCCCTCGGGTAGGGAGGGCTGAATGGCCTTCAGCTTTTTGGCCACGGCCTGTGCCACTGCCCGAGAGTTTTCTCCCACCAGCATCATGGCCGTGCCCATCACCGTTTCCTTGCCGTCGCGGGTGGCGGCGCCGGTGCGCAGCTCCTTGCCAATGGCCACGTCAGCTACATCGGCTACCCGGACTGGCGCACCATCCCGGTTGGCAATCACCACCTGTTCAATATCGCCAATGGTGGCCAGCTGCCCGGGCGAGCGCACCAACAGCTGTTGGCCGTTGCGTTCGATATAGCCGGCGCCGCGATTGGTGTTATTGTCCCGCAGGGCGCTGACCAGTTCATCCACCGTGATGCCGAACTCCAGCAACCGTTGGGGCGACGGCGTGACGTGGTACTGCTTGTCGTAGCCGCCTATGGTGTTGACCTCGATGACACCGGGCACCTGGGCCAGCTGCGGCTTGATGATCCAATCCTGGATCTCCCGCAGCGCCGTAGCGTCCAGCGGACTGCCATCCGCTTGAGTGGCGCCGGGCAGGGCTTCTACGGTGTACATGAAGATCTCGCCAAGGCCGGTGGCGATGGGACCCATCTCCGGCTCCAGCCCGGGGGGCAGCGCGCCCTTGATGGCGCCCAGTCGCTCATTGATCAGATTGCGGGCGAAGTAGATATCCGTGCCTTCTTCGAACACCACCGTCACCTGGGACAGGCCGTAGCGGGACAGGGACCGGGTATAGGACAGGTTGGGCAGGCCGTACAAAGCCGTTTCCACCGGGAAGGTGATGCGTTGCTCTGCCTCCAGAGGCGAATAGCCCGGTGCCTCGGTGTTGATCTGCACCTGGACATTGGTGATATCCGGCACCGCGTCGATGGGCAGGCGCTGAAAACTCCACACGCCCACGCCGACCAGCACGAGAATAAGGGATAACATTAAAAACCGTCGCTCTACCGAGAGACGTACGATGGCATTGATCATCATAGCCTCCTGGTTAGTGGTCGTGGGATGCGCCGGATTTTTCGATATCGGCCTTGATCAAATAACTGTTTTCCACCACATAGCGATCGCCTGCTTGCAGGCCGCCCAGCACCTCAGTCAGGTTGCCGTCGCTGCGGCCCAGCTCCAGTGGGCGGATCTCGTAGGTGTCATCCACCTGAATAAACACCACGGTCCAGTCCCGGAAGGATTGCAGGGCGCGGTTGTCAACCACCAACGGGGCCTCCGTCGTTTCCACCACGATCTCTCCGGTCACCAGCAAACCGGGGGTCAGCAGTCCCTCGGCATTGTCGACTTCGACCCGGGCCAGAGTGTAGGGCGCGTTGCCGGGTGCCGGCAGCAGGTGGCGGATGGTGCCTTCCCGCTCGATGCCGTCAGCCTTCAGTCGGACTTTCTGACCAATGGCAACCTCGGCCCGTTGGCCGGGGAAGACCTTGAATTCGCCCCACAGAGTGGTCAAATCGGCAATGGCGAATAGAGGCTGCTCACCGGCCATTTCCCCATTGCTGATCCGACGCTTAATGACGATTCCGCCGATGGGCGCGCGCAGTGCGTAGGTCTGCAGACTTTCGTTGGATTCTACCTGAGCGAGTACGTCACCACGTTCGACCCGATCGCCCAGATTGACCTTCACCTGGCTGACCACGCCCGGGAAACGGGCGCGGATCCGGGCAATCTGCTGCGGTGCCGTGGTCAGGCTGCCGTAGGTGGTGAGGCTACGCTCGATGGCACCCGGCCCGGCTGCGGCCGTTGTGATACCCGCTTTTTGGGCGATAGCCGGGGCAATCCGGGTGCGACCCTCATGGGATTCCCAGAGCCAGCTGTAGTTCTTGCCGTCCATCGCGAGGGTCACTTCCACGTCGAAGGAGTGGGGCTCGATCACCACGCCATCTCCCAGCCAGTAGTCCCCCCGGTAGGCGAAGTCGAATGTGTCCACTTGCCCGCCCAGGCGGGTGAGCTGGACATTGAGGTCAATAGCATCGGTAACGGCGCGGCCAGCCTTGGTGACCCAGGCCCGGTATTCCGGGGGAACGCCCTGCTCAAAGATTTGTAGTTCGACGGTGGCGTCGTTCTGTTGCAGCAGTATGCCGCCGTGAGGCCCTTTAGCCTCGGCCTGCGATTCGCCCTGTTGTTCCTCGGCAGCGTGTAAGGGACTGACGGCAAGGCAGCTGGCCACCAGAATCAGACAGAGTTGTTTTATCAGTTGCATGGTGTGAGTCCTGAATTCGTGGGTTAGCGCGCCGGGGCGCCCGGAGCAGTCGCGAGTGGCTGCGCCGTAAGTTGTTCGATCAACGCCTGGTTGAGCAGCGCCGTGGTCGCGGCGTCGACCAGTACCTCCCGTGCTGAGAGCAGCTCACGCTGTGCGGCGGTCCACTCCACATAGCTGTAGCGGCCGTTTTCATAGGCTTGGCCGGTCTGAGTGAGTGCATCGGTCAGGTCGGGAAGCATTTGGCTGCGAATCTGCTCAACAGCCTCAATACTTTGTTGCCGCAAATGGTAGGCATCGAAGAGGCGCGAATGGAGGCGCAGCAGGGTATCCTCCCGGCGGAATCGGACCTCATCCCGCGCCGCCAGGGCGGCCTGCACCTCGCCCCGATTGCGCCGTCCGGAAAAGAGCGGTACCGAAAGCCCAGCGGTCAAGGCCGTATCATCCGTCTCTTCGAAGCGCCGGATGCCGACCTGCCAACGGATGTCGCTCTCGGACTGGCTGCGCGCCAGCTGAATCTCCGCTTCGCGGATACGCTGTTCGCTCGCGTAGATTTGAATGGCTGGGCTGGCGCTGACCCGCTGGTACAGGGCATCGAAGTTGTCGGAGTAACCGAACTGGAACAGATCGCCTTCCAGCAATTGAAAGTCCGGGCTGGTATCGCCCCACAGGGAAGCCAGAGCCATTTTCCGGCTCGCGAATTCGGTTTGCCGACGGGCCTGCTCAATACGACTCTGGGTGAGCGCGGCCCTGGCGCGCAGGACTTCGGCCTGCGGCGCTGCGCCCCGGTCGGCACGTCGGGTGACGATCTCGTGGGTGGTCTCGGCCAGCGCCACGGCTTCAGCGGCTAGTTGGAGTTTTTCCTGCAGGGCCAGGGTGGCGACAAAACGCTGGGTCGCCTGTCCCAAGAGATCCAGGGTCTCGGCCCGGCGCTCGACCTCGACCCGCCCGTATCGTGAGTTAACCACGCTCACGCGGGCCTGACGCTTGCCGCCAAGTTCGAGAGCCGATGACAAGGACAGGGTGTACTCCGCCCCGTCGACCCCTTCCAGATTGTCGCTGCCGAGGAAGTTTTCCACTTCCAGGCCGGCCTCCAGGGCAGGATTTTGATCTGCCGTAACGCGGCGACCCTCAAGGCCCTGAAGGCGAAAATCGAAGACCTGGAGGCCGGGGTTTTGCGCCATGGTCCGCGAGAGGGCCTCGGACAGAGTGAGCGGTTTGTCACCGGCATGGGCCAGGGCAGAACCGAATGCCAGCGCTAAGAGGCAAAAAGCATGGATAATAAAGTGGCACGGCATTGCGCGCCGCCCGTTTTTTACGGGCATGCTGAAAAGCATAAGACTGCTCCTACGAAAGTCTAGATGACAGTTCCCCGGGTGGGGAAGGTATTCGCAGGATCAGACGATAGGAGGGCGGAAAAGGGAGGATTGAACCCCGGTGGTGAAGTTGACTTGGTAGTCGGACAGTACTATTCCCGCAGTTAAGCCGGAAGTGTTGGTGAGGGTTCCCAGCAACACCATGTGGAAGCAGCTATGGCTGTGATGGCAATGGTCCGCTGAATGATTGGGGCTGTCGGGAGACGACTTGGTTGCCTGATTTTCGCTGAAAAAATCCGCTGATTCGTGTGAATGCTCATCATGATGTGGCATTGCAGGGTTGTGCGGCTGTGCCTCATAGGCAATAGATGCCATCGACTGCAAAGCAATCAACAGCGTCATTGCGACTATGAAACAGCGTTTAATCATGCAGGCGGTCCAATAATGTGAGCGAGAGCCTAGCAGAAAGGCAACCACATAGAAAGGACTGGACTCCCATGGCGTTAGGTGAGTCCGTCGTGCGGTGGCCTGACGAAATCAAGTGGAGGTGATAATTCAATTGGCTCATCAATATCCCCATAGATAGATTGATATGGCTATAGCAGATAGCCACAGACCGATAATGACGCTCGCCGCGACCCGGCTGATCGGCGTTGGGTGGTGGAGTCTGGCACGTTCGCGATTCTCATGAATGACAATCTTTGGAGTCATTTTTACTACCAGCCAGATGCCCGCCGGAACGATCAATAAGTCATCCAGGTAGCCAATGACCGGGATGAAGTCTGGAATGAGGTCGATAGGGGAAAAAGCATAGGCACCGACGACAAAGGCGAGTATTTTGGTGTGCAGAGGAGTACGCGAGTCCCGCGCAACCAGCCACACCGTATACATGTCCTGCCTGATAAGCCTGGCCCATCGTTTCAGGCGCGTTCGCAATGTCTTCACCGGTATTTCGGAATTAATCGTTGAATGACTTATTTTAAATACGATCGCAGTATGCCGATGACATCATCGAGTTCCTGCTGACGCTGTGCCTGAGAAATGTTTTCGGCGCCCAGATGTTCACGCAGATGACCTTCGAGCACTTCGGACATCAGGCCATTGATAGCACCGCGTATGGCCGCTATCTGTTGCAGTATGGCTGTGCAATCCTTGCCCTGATCCAGGGCTTTTTCAATGGCTTCTGCCTGCCCCTTAATGCGTCGAACCCGGGTTAAGAGCTTTTTTTGATCCCTGTTGGTGTGTGCCATAAGCACTGTTCTCTAGTGTATAAATATATACTGGGGTATAGTATATACCGCGATGCATTAAGGTACCAGTCCTGTGGAAAAATTTGACAACACCATGCCTTGGCAGCACTCCCATATTTTTGATGACGGCAATCCGTTAGCGAAACGAAACACCCGGTGGGCCGTTTGGCTCACTGCAATTACCATGGTGGTGGAAATCGCCGGGGGATGGATTTACAACTCCATGGTGCTATTGGCCGATGGTTGGCGCATGAGTTCCCATGCGATGGCGTTGGGTTTGTCGGTCCTGGCTTACGGCGCAGCACGGCGTTTGGCCCATAGCAAACGCTCCGCCTTCGGCACCTGGAAAATTGAAATCCTCGGGGGCGATACCAGTGCGATAATACTGGTCGGAGTCGCCGGGTTGATGTTGTTTCAATCCGTTGAACGCTTGCTGGCACCGAGCCCCATTCACTATGACCAGGCGACCTTGATAGCCATGGTAGCTTTGTTGGTCAATCTCGCCCGTCCCTGGTTATTGAAAGATGACCATGCTCATCATAATGGCATGGATAGCCACGATGCCATCAAGTCGGCGCCGGTAGAGGTGGCAATATTGGATTTGCATGTCTGGCGAGTAGGGAAGGGAAGCTACGCCTGCATCTAGTCGCTCGTGGTGGATGAAACCGTAGCGCCTGAGGATATCAAACGGTATTTAGGCGTATGCAAAGAGCTTGCTCATGTGACCGTGGAGTTGAATCAAGTCAGAGGGTAGCAAGCTATAATCATCCTGATCTTTTAAGCGCCGCCAAGTATTCTATGATTGCATCGTGAGTAGATAAGGATGCATTGGTAAAACGAAACCTGATTGAACACGCAGGCTTCGATGAGGGGGTGAGCGATCTTGATCTGGCCGCGGGAACCGGCACGTTATCCATTATGATCAAGCGGCGCATAGCCAGTGTGGATGTGACCTGTGTAGATGGTGATCCGAAGATACTCGAGATAGCGGAGAGGAACGCGAGAGAGGCCAATGTACGCGTAGATTTTGACAATGCGATGGCGACCAACCTTCCTTATCCGGACTCGACTTTTGACAGAGTTGTCTCCACGTTGTTTTTTCATCATCTCAACAAATATACGAAGTCCCAGGCTCTGTTAGAAGTTTTTCGAGTGATATAGCCGGGTGGTAGACTGGTTGTAGCTGATTGGGGTAAACCGACCGGGTTTCTGATGCGTCTATTGTCCTATCCTATACAGTGGCTGGATGTGCTCGAAACAACGCGGGACAACATAGAGGGCGAACTTCCCGCTATGGTCCAGGATGCAGGTTTTGAAAATGTTCAGACTCTAGAATCAATCAACACAGTTTTCGGAACGCTCGCCATAAACAGCCCAGAGAAGCGTGAAACGTCCATAACCGAATAGAGCGCGAGACCATATGCATAGCCGTAACAAAGAAGCCTGGAGCCACGATCACACATTTGGTCAGGAAAACCGCAGGCCGGGCGAATCCAAAACACTGCTCGTGATCGCTATAACGTCGATCATGATGATCGTTGAGCTTGTCGCCGGGATTGTTTATGGGTCCATGGCACTGTTGGCGGACGGTCTTCACATGGCCTCCCATGCTGCTGCACTGAGCATCAGCGCATTCGCCTATATCTATGCCCGCCGAAATGCACGTAACCAGGTCTACAGCTTTGGCACCGGGAAAGTAAATGCGCTGGGTGGCTTCTCAGGAGCCGTGCTATTGGCAATCTTCGCCATATACATGGGATTCGAGAGCATTGTAAGAATGCTCAATCCGGTGGAAATCGTATTCAACCAGGCCATTTTCGTCGCGGTTCTGGGATTGATTGTAAACGGCGCTTGCGTGTTCATTCTGGGCAGCGATGAAGATGGGCATATACATCATCATTCCTATGGAGACGACCATCATCACGACCATAATCTGAGATCCGCCTACCTTCACGTTATGGCAGACATGTTAACGTCAATTCTTGCGATCATTGCGCTACTTGCAGGTAAGTATTATGAACTAATCTGGATGGACCCTGCGATGGGCATTGTCGGTGCCATACTCGTTGCTCGCTGGTCATACGGTTTGCTCGGCTCCACGAGTGCAATATTGCTCGACAAGCAAGCCCCGATCGAGCTTCGAGACAATATTCAAGAGATACTTGAGGCCGACCGCGATACCCAAGTTACGGATCTGCATGTCTGGTCTATTGGCCCGGAGATATATTCCGCGCAGATTGCCGTGGTTGCCCACAACCCTCAATCGCCAGATCAATACAAAGATCTCATTCCAGATTCTTTGGGACTGGTGCATTTAACTGTTGAGGTTCATTTGTGTCCTGATGGTGATGGGGAAAGCTTCGGGGTTGCATGATTTCGGCGTGACACTTTGAAATATCGATATACTCAATGTTCATGTTTGTCGTGATCGTGGCACCGTGCACGAAGTTCCACGCGGTCGGTGGTGTGGGCGGTCTGTACTTTCATTTCAGCTGGGCAGTTACAAATGGGCTCGATCCAGCGTTAATTGATCCCGGCAAGCCTTGGCAGAACGGTACCAATGAAAGCTTCAACGGTAAGTTTTGGGACGAATGCCTGGGTATGGAATGGTTCAGAACGCGGGCCGAGGCAAAGGTCCGAATTGAGACCTGGCGATAGCACTACAATGAGGTCAGGCCACATTCGAGTTTGGGCGAACAGACGCTACAGGCGTTTGGAACAACATGCGGCATTGCCGCTCAATCCGGAGTCATCTCTTAATGATTGAATGATCCGAAGAAAGCAGGCAGGTCAGTACCCCCAGTTTTTCAAACTGTTGAAGTGTTTCACGAACTGTATTCTCCGGGATGATGGTCGCGACAGGCGTTGTCATGATGTAAGTGCCCCGGCCAATAGTCCCAAGCAAAACTGGAGTTCTCAGCCATAATCAATGTGGCAAGGAGAACGACAATGCGTAAATCCCGATTCACTGACTCCCAGATTGTGAAGGTGCTGAAGGAAGTCGAAGGCGGCAGACAGGTCATGGAGGTCTGTCGCGAATATGGCATCTCAGACGCGACCTACTACAACTGGAAGGCCAAATACGGCGGCATGGAGGTCTCCGATATCAAACGGCTTAAAGAACTCGAGGAAGAGAATCTACGGCTCAAACGGATGTTCGCCGATCTCAGTCTCAAGCACGAAGCCCTGAAGGATATCGTCGAAAAAAAGCTTTAAGGCCGGCTGCGAAGCGAGAGCTCGTAGACTTCGCCAGGCAGATGCACGGACTGAGCCTCAGGGCTGCATGTCAGATCTTGAACCTCAGTCGCTCTGTCTATCGCTACCGGCCGGATACCTCCAAGGATATGCCTGTGATTGAGGCCATCCAGGCGGTCGTTGAGGAATTCCCTGGGTGGGGCTTTCCCAAGGTGTACAAGACACTCAGGCGTCGCGGGCACGGCTGCAATCATAAGCGCGTGCACCGTGTGTACTGTCTTCTACGGTTGAATAAGTGCCGTAAAGGTAAGCGACGGCTGCCCACCCGCAACCCGGAGCCACTGGCGGTACCCAATATGGCCAATCAGTGCTGGTCGATGGACTTCATGAGCGACACGCTCCGTGATGGCCGTCGATTCCGCACCTTCAACGTTCTGGAGGACTTTAACCGGGAAATACTGGCGATTGAGGTGGACCTGAATCTACCCGCAGCCAGAGTGATCCGGGTGCTGGACAGGATTGCTGAGCAGAAGGGCTACCCCGAGAAGATGCGTTGCGATAACGGTCCAGAATTTATATCAATCGCCCTGGCAGGCTGGGCAGAGGATCATGGAGTTCACCTAGACTTTATCCAACCAGGAAAGCCCACACAGAACTCATACGTAGAGCGATTCAACAGAACCTACAGGGATGAGATCTTGGATCTCTATCTGTTCAGTTCGCTATCTGAGGTGCGAGACCTGACCAATGAATGGATGAGGAAATACAACGAACAGCGGCCCCATGATTCCCTCGGAGACCTGACTCCAGTGGAATATCTAGTGGCTGCAAAACGGGCTGAAAACTCTAGTAATGCGTGGACCTAATCAGGGGATACTTACAATGATGTCTGCAGCCGCCACGGCGTGCGCATCCTCTGAGAGCTTAGTACTGTTCTATATGCATCAAGCTCAGTGTTTGCGTTTCTGTGCGCTTCTAGACCAAGGTTGATGGGGTCAATTGAATGGGATTTCTTTACCTCATCTTTGAACATCGTGGCTAAAGGCATCTGTACGTAGTTATTGGGTCCATATACTCCAAACATAAAATCGCACTCCATCTGACCTGCCTGCTTTTTTCGGACCACTCCATCATTGAGAGATGACTCCGGATTGAGCGGCAATGCCGCATGTTATTCCAAACGCCTTTGGCGTCTGTTTGCCCAAACTCGAATGTGGCCTGACCTCATTGTAGTGCTGTCGCCAGGTCTCAATTCGGACCTTTGCCTCGGCCCGCGTTCTGAACCATTCCATACCCAGGCATTCGTCCCGAAACTTACCGTTGAAGCTTTCATTGGTACCGTTCTGCCAAGGCTTGCCGGGATCAATTAACGCTGGATCGAGACCATTTGTAACTGCCCAGCTGAGCAGTGCTTTTGAAATGAATTCCGGACCATTATCTGAGCGAATATGCTTCGGGCTGCCGCGTTCACTAATGACACGGCTTAACACTTCAATCAATCTACCAGAACGGATTGAGCCGGCAACATCAATCGCTAGGCATTCTCTTGTGTACTCATCCACCAAGGTCAGGCACTTCAACTGCTGGCCGTTTGCACAAGCGTCGAAAACGAAATCGTATGCCCAGACTTCATTGGCGCGGCTAGGGGTAGTCGGTCGCGGCCTGCTGTGGGCAATCCGCTTTCTGGGCCGCTTCCTTGGCACTTGAAGCCCAGCTTGGCTCCAGATCCGATACGCTCGCTCCTCGCCCATCACATGGCCCTCTCTACCAAGGAACACTTGAATACGGCGGTAACCATAGCGTGGGTACAGCCCGGACAGACGCTTCATCGCAACCACGACCGCCGCATCTTTGGCTGTCATCTTCGACTGATAGCTCAGCGCCGAACGGGCAACCTGAAGTAGCATGCAAGCTCTCCTCACCGACAGGCCTCGTGATGTTGCGTAAGTGACCTGCCGGCGGCGAGCGGGCACGCTCACCACTTTTTTACGTTGATCTCCTTCATGACCTCAATTTCGAGATCTCGCTCGGCTAGGATCTTCTTCAGCCGCGCATTCTCCTGCTCCAGCGTCTTTAGCCGACGTACATCTGTCGGTTGCATCCCCATAAAATGCTTGCGCCAGTTGTAGATAGTGACTTCGCTGACGCCATACCTCTTGGCGACTTCGGCAACCGTTGATCGCTCTGCTTCCTGCAGAATCGCAACCATCTTCTCTTCGCTGAATCTTCCCTTCTTCATGACTCGTCCTCGTGAGAGGGAGCAATCTTCTCAAATTTATCGTGGTCCGAGAAATGCGGGGCAGGTCACATCAGCAGTTAATGAACTTATAGACTGGGTGAACCGCAAAAACAGCCGGTCGCCCTTAAAGGTTGAGACCTTGTCGCAGTCCGATTAACGGTGACCAACAGGCACTACCGCTTCCTAGGAGTACGTCTACATTCGGTTCTTTCTCTTTGGTCCCTCATTTGAGTGATAGGGGTATCCAACCCAACTTCACTTTCGACCTAGCGGCTTATTAGTTTTGCGAGCATCAGGATTGTTGTCAAGCCTCATTCTGGAGCCCTCCGGAAGGGTAGAGTAAAGAGAACTAAACACTTCAATAGCCGGTTCAATTATTTATCAATGAATTGAAGTTTCACGCTGTCAATGAATGCCTGCGCCACAGGTAATACACGACGGGTAATACCAGCAAAGTCAGTACTACGGCGCTAATCATTCCGCCCACCATTGGCGCCGCAATCCGACTAACCACCTCCGCGCCCGTTCCAGAACTAAGCATTATTGGTAACAAGCCGGCGATCGTGGAGACAGTCGTCATCATTACAGGTCTTACTCGAAGTCCTGCTCCGAGTGTGACAGCCTCTAACAGCTCTTTTCGGAGCGGCGCAGTACCCCGTTTTTCGCAGGTCTTTAGGAGATGCCTGTAGGACTGATTCAAATAGGTCAACATGATGATTCCGATCTCCACCGTCACGCCCGCTAGGGCAATAAAGCCGACGGCTACAGCCACTGAAAAATTGAAGTTCAGCAGATACATCAGCCAGATGGAGCCGACCACTGCGAGGGGCAGTGTGCCTAGGATAATGGCTATTTCGATAAAGTTACGGAAGTTCATATAAAGCAGGACGATGATGATGACCAAGGTCAGCGGCACCACATAAGTTAATTTCTCCTTGGCGCGCAACATGTACTCGTACTGCCCGGACCAAGAGACCGAGTAGCCGGCGGGGAGGTCCAGCTGCCGTTGAACGATGTCCATAGCTTCTTCGACATAGCTGCCTACGTCTACACCTTCGATATCCACGAATGTCCAGCCATTGAGTCTCGCGTTCTCGCTCTTGATGGCTGGCGGTCCGTCCTCCACGTAGACGGCTGCAATATCAGCCAGAGCAATGCGCTGCCCCCCCGGGGTGACGATGGGCAACAACGCAAGTTGCTCCGGTGAGTCTCGATAGTCTTGGGGATAGCGCAGGTTGACAGGATAGCGCTCCAAGCCTTCAATAGTCTGAGTCACGTTCATCCCGCCAATTGCGCTGGCCACCACTTGCTGCACATCGGCAATGTTTAGGCCGTAGCGCGCGGCCTTTTCCCGCTGAATATCCACTTTGATATAACGGCCGCCGGCCACGCGCTCAGAATACACTGAGGCGGTACCAGGTACATCCTTCAGAATTTGCTCTAAGCGCTGACCAATTTTCTGTATTTCCTTGAGATCTTCGCCCGCCACTTTAATGCCTACCGGTGTTTTTATTCCGGTGGCCAGCATGTCGATTCGGGTCTTGATAGGCATGACCCAGGCGTTGGTGAGGCCAGGAAACTTCACTAGGGCATCCAGCTCTTTCTTTAATTTCTCCGTGGTCATGCCCTCGCGCCACTCCTCCTTTGGCTTGAGCTGGATAAACGTCTCAATCATGGTGAGCGGAGCTGGGTCTGTGGCGGTGTCTGCGCGACCGACTTTCCCAAAGACGGTCTCCACTTCCGGCAACGTTGCAATCAACTTGTCGGTCTGCTGCAGTAATTCCCTGGCTTTCCCTACTGATATGCCCGGGTAAGTCGTGGGCATGTACATCAGGTCGCCTTCATCCAGATCGGGAATGAACTCGCTGCCGATTTTATTGACTGGCCATATGCCGATCAGGAAGATCAAAAATGCCATAAGAAGCGTGAATCGTGGAAATCGCAGGGCCCGCTTAAGTAGCGGCATGTATCCGGCGATCAAAATCCGATTAACCGGGTTTTTCTTTTCTGCAACTACCTTTCCGCGGATGAAATAACCCATCAGAACAGGTATGACGGTGACCGCGAGCGCTGCGCTCGCTGCCATTGCATAGGTTTTAGTGTAGGCCAGTGGGCTGAACATACGTCCCTCTTGGGCCTCGAGGGTAAAAACGGGCATGAAACTGACGGTGATAATCAACAGACTGAAAAACAAGGCCGGCCCTACTTCCGCAGCCGAATCGGCCACGACCTGCCAGCGGTTTTCGGGAGTCAATGGGGTTTGTTCCATGTGCTTATGCATGTTCTCGATCAGTACGATTGCCCCGTCAATCATCGCGCCGATTGCAATTGCGATGCCACCGAGTGACATGATGTTGGCGTTAATGCCTTGCCAGTACATGACGATAAACGCTGTCAGTATCCCTAGCGGCAGACTGATCACCGCGACCAAGGACGACCTGAAATGAAGCAGGAATACGATGCAGATCAGCGCCACAATGGCCAGTTCCTCGGCAAGGCTCTTCCACAAACTCGAAATGGCACGAGAGATTAACGCGGAACGATCGTAGACGGTGACGATTTCGACCCCGTCCGGCAAGCCGGCTTTGAGTGTCTCCAGCTTGGCTTTAACACCGTCGATGGTTGTTTGCGCATTTTCACCGAATCGCATCACGATGATGCCACCCACCGTTTCACCCTCACCATTGAGCTCCGCGATCCCTCGGCGCATCTGGGGGCCCATTTCGATATCCGCCACGTCCTTGAGTAATAGTGGCGTTCCCTGACTGTCTACGCCCAGTGGGATGACCGCGAGATCTTCAAGATTCTGAATATAACCAGTAGCCCTCAACATGTATTCCGCTTCGGCCATCTCCACGACGGAAGCACCTATTTCCTGGTTGCCGCGCTGGATCGCCATTTGTATATGAGATAACGGTATGCCGAAGGCCCGCAGTTTCTCGGGGTTTACCTTCACCTGATACTGTTTAACCATGCCACCCAGTGCAGCAACCTCTGAAACGCCGGGAACCGTCTGTAACTCGTATTTCAAAAACCAGTCTTGCAAGCTACGCAGCTGACTGATGTCGTGCTGACTGGTGCGATCGACCAATGCATAGAGGTACACCCAGCCAACACCGGTTGCGTCCGGCCCCAGCTGCGGGCGTGCGCTGGGCGGCAAAGTAGGAGCCACTTGTGACAGATACTCCAATACCCGCGAGCGCGCCCAGTAGGCGTCGGTGTCCTCGTCAAAAATTACGTAGACGAAAGAATCTCCGAAAAAGGAATACCCTCTCACGGTGACGGCGCCTGGTACAGACAACATGGCGGTTGTGAGGGGGTAAGTCACCTGATCCTCCACGACCTGAGGCGCCTGCCCCGGATAGCTGGTTTTGATAATAACCTGCACGTCGGATAGGTCTGGGATAGCATCCACCGGCGTAGTCTTCAGAGCAAACAGGCCTCCTCCAATCAGCGTGAAAGTAGCAAGCAATACGAAAAACCGATTGCCCACGGACCAGCGAATAATAGCCTCAATCATGGTTGCTCTCCCCATGACTGTGGCTGTTGTGCCCGTTGCTGCCTTGGTCGCTGTGTGACATCCGTTTGAAATCCGACGTCTTACTGGACTCCGAGTCAATCAGGAACTGTGCTGAGGTAACGATACGCTCGCCTTCGTTTAGGCCGGAGAGTATCTCGACCTCCTGCTCACCAATACGACCGACATCGACGGCAACCGACTTAAATCTCCCATCGCCCAAGGCAAGGACCACGCGCGCCTGACTACCTGTTCGGATCAATGCTTCCCGCGGTATCAGCAGCGCAGCAGGCCGCGGTTGGGTATTGATGACCAACTGCGCGAACATGCCGGGCTTCAGTAAGCCATTCGGGTTGTCGAAGCGCACGCGAATTTGTACGGTACGGGTTTGCGCGTTCAGGGATGGATACACGTAACCCACCTGACCCTGTAACTCTTGGCCAGGCAGGTATTCCAGTCGTATAACGACTTTGTCACCCACTTCAACGAGCCCCGCTTGACGCTCGAAGACTTCCCCGATAACCCACATATGCTCTAATTGGCCCAGGGTCATCAGCATAGACCCGGGTGTCACAAACATGCCCTCACGTACTCCTAGATTGTCAATGACGCCCGATTGCGGCGCCGTGATCGTGATCGTTTGACTGACCTGCTGTGTTCGACGTAACTGCTCGATCTTTGCTCTTGGCACCTGCAACGCCGATAAGCGTTCAATGGCTGCGTCGATCAGGTCCGGGTTATCCCGCTTCAGCGCCAGGAGGAACTCTTCTTGGGCGTTGACCAAGGTTGGCGAATAGAGTGTGTACAGGGGCTCTCCCTTTGTAACAGGGTCCCCCGCCGCCTTGACATGCAGTGTGTCCAGCCATCCTTCCACCCGCGGGCTAATCGTTACCAATCGGTCCTCATCGTATTGGACGTAACCCACTGTTGTTATGGCCAGATGCAAACGGCCCGATGTGGCGGCGGCCGTTCGTACCCCAAGATTGTTGATAACATCCGGTGATATGCGAACCGTGCCAGCTTCGCTATCGCCATCCTGCTCTTTGTAGACAGGGATCAAGTCCATCCCCATTGGAGATTTTCCCGGCTGGTCGCGCCGGTAGTTCGGATCCATGGGTGCAACCCAATACAGGGGTTCACGTTCGTCCTCAGTTGCCTGCATCGCGGCTTCGTGTGAAGAGGGCAGCAATAGAATGCCGCCCGCCCCAATGCCTGCGCCGACAACAGCCGTTAGCAGTGTTTTGTAAAGGACTTTCATTAGTTTACACCTCAGATAGCGTTCACGGGCCCCGTGGGTTCGGATGACGCTTGTACAAGCAGGTAATTGATTTGAGCCATGGTCTTACGCCGATCAACCGTAATCACCAGCGCTTCTATTTTCGCGTTTAACTCAGCGATACGGGCTCTCACTGCCTCTGCGAAGTCGCCGTCGTCGTTGTTGTAGGCGGCTAAGGAGGCTTCAGATTGTTCAGCCATTTGCGGTAGTAGGCGGTCAGCATAGAGTGCGTATCGCTGATCAAGGCGGTCTAAGTAGACACTGGCGGTTTCCAACTCCGCCATCAAACGGCGTAAGAGTAACTGCTTTTCAGTCCTGATCGCTTCGGCATGGGCGATAGCGGCACTCACTTCTTTATCCTGTCGATTGGCCGTAAACAGCGGTAGGTCAAAGGTGATTCCAATGGAAAACAGATCGGACCTGTCCCTTCCGAGCAGATCCTGATCACGATAACCGTATTGGGCGTTCAGGCCCCATTCTGGTTTGTATTTCTGCCTCGCCAAATCGACATCGGTTTCTTTGGCCTCTATCTTCTTATCCAATGCCAGCAGGAGGGGGTGATGACTGACTCGCTCGTAGCGGGCCTGCTCGGAACTCGGAGTCCCGACCGATGAAGAGGGTGACTCTGCCATGGTTGTTAGCGTGAGCCTGCCGTCGGCACGTGAGCCAATCCACTCTGACAGCTGCATCTGCGCGGTATCCTGTCGTTGTTTTAGTGCAGTCAAACGGTCTTCAAGCCGCGTCAACTCCAGTTCTGCCCGGATGACATCCTGCTGGCGCGCCTTGCCCATAGCTGTTGCGTAGCTTGCACGCGCTGCGTCGACCAAGTGCTCGAATAATGCCCGGTCTTGCTCGATTAAGCGGATACTCTCCTGCGCTTCATAGCCGGAGAGCCACAGTTGCTCGACGGTTGCCGACACCTTGGCTCGGCGATCTTCGCGCAACAATGGATGTTGTAGCGCAAGCTCCAGCTTTTGTCTTTGCGCCAATGCCAGCGTATCGCCCCGGGGAAACATCTGGCTGATACCGACAGAAAGCTGTGTCATCGCCTCCTGATTGATATCGAACGTGTCGAGCGGAAAGTTGCCTGCCACTAAGCTCATTCTCGGATCAGGTAGCGTAGCAGCAGCAGTACCTTCATCGATCAATGCAGCTTGTGTCTGTCGACTGCCCGTCAACCAATGGTCGTTTGCGAGGGCAGTGTCGATGGCCTCGCTAAGGGTTAGTTCCGTTCGCGGTGCCTGTGCAGTGGCTGAACCGGCACCAAGTATTAGAATGAGCAGGGGTATACCGATTTTCATCCTTCTTGCTCCGTTTTTTTATTGCTGCGCCGCAGTTTCGATAGTGGCATATACTTCATGGCCACCATCGTTTCTCAGCAGAAGCACTTGATAGGGCGTGAAGCGGTTCTCGACTTCCATGCCCGGGCTGCCGACAGGCATGCCGGGCACCGCGAGCCCGATGGCTCCATCGGGTGGATTTGCTAAAAAAGCTTTAATATAGCGCGCCGGGATATGTCCTTCGAAGACATAGCCCTGAGATGAAGTCGCCGTATGGCAGGACTGATAGCGGGGTTCAATCTGGTACCGATCCTTGACGGCAGTCATAGACGTCATGTGTCTACCGGTGACGTCAATGCCTGCTTCTTCAATATGTGACATCCACTTCTTACAGCAACCGCAGGTCGGTTGCTTGTAGACCGTTAATGCTTGACTCGTAGAGGCAGCGGGCGAGTTCTCGGTGGATGGGGCATCCGATTCTGCGTTGCAGGCCGCGAGCAGCATGCTCACCATCAAACTCAGAAACACGCCTTTTCCTGTTGATAACAACTCCATGTTTGTCTCCTGCGGCAGTACGTTAACGAGTTTCGGGCCAAAATTATAAGGATGGACAGCCTGCTTTCTCACAAACTGGACGACTGACTGCGATCGTCGATTGTAAATTCAGCAAAAGGATGGGCGCTTCATGTCATATTTCAGCCGGGGTCAGTCCGCTGTGTTCATCGCCAGTCTGAAAACAGTACGTCCCGTTGTTGGCATGCATGGTTTTCTATTCTCAAGTATCTATAAGTAGCTCAAGCGCCTTTCTGACGAGAGAAGGCGTTCGCTAGGTTATCAATCTGTCCTGTGTGGACCCCGTTTTTAAGTCACGCCGAACCTCGGGTGGCAAAAGTTCTTGATGAAGGATGATAGAGGGCCACAGCTAACCACAAGATTACCTTTCAATTACATCTTTGTAATCTGAGTGTCACACGGCTGAAAGGCCTGCGGTTGTACGCTGCAGGTGTATTGCCGCGTTTGATTTTCAGCAATATTGGAGTCGCTAAGTCAGGTTGTGTTCTGTCCGAGTGCTCTTCGTGGTCGATGCATGGCAATGATGGTGTTTGTTTAGCACGTAAAATTGATGGAAAGGGAGGATTCACATGGCGCGCCCATCCGGTTACTGGACTAGCCTCCACGGGCTAACGACGCTCACCTTGATTGCCGCCGCACTGTATTTTCTTTTTGTAGAGCACGCTGGGCACTTCCTATCTTACCTGCCTTTCATGATCATTTTGTTGTGTCCGTTGATGCATGTATTCATGCACAAAGGCCACGGCGGGCAAGATCTCAGGAAGCACCAGCACCAGGATGTTACTGAGGCCTACCGTTTGGGATTAGAAGAGGGTCGCAAGGAGAAGAAGGAAGCAACGCTGGAGTAAGCCTAAATGTCAGCGGATAGATACGGTATTGATCAGTAGCGGGGCTTGTGACTTCAAAATGTTTGGGTAGGAACATAAGACTGTTAAGTTTTACGTGATCACGCAGAGCAACGCTTTCGATGCTGGACGAAGAAAACAGAGGTCTGAAAATAGACGATGAGCAAAAAAACCTATCGATTGGGGGTTTCCGAAGTTAATCTGGTTAATCGCCGGCTTGCGTTGGAGAGCCCGATAGCAGACGACCAGCTAAATGCCGCGGTCTCCGAAATTGATCAGCTGTATGGTATTGAATCGGTGGCGCTAGTCAGTAAGCGAGCAATGTTAATGGTTTCTTACGATGCATCCCGACTGTGTATTCAATGTGTGGAGGACGTTCTCGCCATGTACAGTGTCCGATTAAAGGGTGATTGGTGGACGCGTTTTAAAGAAGAGTATTACCGGTTTGTCGACCAGAATGTTAAAGACAATGTGAGTCATGAGCCTTGGAGTTGTCACCGCATGCCCAGACATACGCGCATGTAGGGTCTAGATGCTTGTATTCTGACGCGCTTGCTGAATAGGGTTATCCCGATGAATCATGGACAGAAAGGAATTGATGATTTTGAGAAAAACGTTCAGAACGCGTACGTAAAGTGGCGATACTGGTTTGTGTTCCTTGGCTTCACGTTTTTAGCCTTATTACTCCTTCTACATGAACACAAGGCCCATTTGTGGGGCTCTATGCTGTACCTGATGTTGATTCTGTGTCCTTTACTGCTTGTCGTAATCTTCCGAGTGGATGAATCGCGAGATTTCGCGGTTGATAAAGTGATGGAAAAAGATGAGGACAGCGAACCGTGAACCATGAAAGTATCCAGGCCTACGGCTTGTGGGGTCTAGCTATCGTAAACTCGGCAATTTTCATTCTTTTTGCATTGAGCTTCTTCAAGCCGAAGACTGACACGGACTGGCGAAGCTTCAGCGCTTTCAGCGCTTTTTTGATTGCATTATTTGCTGAGATGTACGGCTTTCCGTTAACGATCTACTTGTTCTCAGGATGGCTGCAGTCCCATTTCCCTCAGGTCGACTGGCTCTCCCACGACGCGGGCCACTTGTTGGAGATGATGTTTGGCTGGGAGAGCAATCCGCATTTTGGACCTTTTCACTTACTCAGTTTTGCGCTGATTGGCGCAGGATTCTGGCTGATCTCGAAAGGCTGGCAAGAGCTGTACACGGCCCAGCAAACGTCTGCGCTCGCGACCCGGGGATTGTATGCCCGGATACAACACCCTCAATATGCAGGCTTTATCTTGATCATGACAGGTTTCCTGTTTCAGTGGCTAACGCTTTTGACCCTTGGTATGTACCCAATACTGGTCTACATGTACCTGACGTTAGCAAAAAACGAGGAGCACACCGCTGAGGCCGAGTTCGGCGAGCGGTGGCTTCAATATGCTCAGGTTACTCCTCGCTTCATTCCTGATTGGCGGCGCATGTTCTCTCGAGATCGGTAGAGTGAACGCGATGGCAACATGGACGCAAGAAGGCGCACAACGCAGCAAAGATTTTTCTTGTGTTGGGTTCACAAAGCCTCGGGCGGGTCGTTTTCTGCGCTATTGCCAGCAGCGCCTGAGCAGATCTGTTGCGATGGTTAAGGGTGTCCGCTCCAGTTGTAATTCTTTTACTGCAACGAGCCATCGTCGACGATCTGCACGGGTTTGCGCTGAGGCCTCGCATTGTGAAACTAATTCCAAAGGAGCTTTCCCGGGTGCACCACACGTCTCTAAAACCCGCAATACGAAAAGAGGATAGCCCGTGCTGAAGCGGCTACATACCTCGCGCTTAACCTCAAACGCACGATCCGGCCAATACACGCAAAAGGGGTCGCTATGCTTTGGCAAGTGGTGATTGCGTTTGGTGCGTTACTCTTGGCTGGTGCCTGTCACTTTGCCATTCTTAGTAAGTCCCATCGATATCTTGTGAAATCACAAATGCCGGAAATAGCGAGGTTTCTTGTCATGCTTTCAGCGGCGACCGTTGGACAAATGCTTTCTGCTGCATGGTTTGCAGTCAGCTTCCGGATTTCTAGTGAAGCTGGGCTCGGGGGGTTTGAGATCGAAGGGCAGATCAGCTGGATGGACACTTACTATTTCTCGCTAGTAAATCTTACGACGCTCGGTTTAGGAGATATTGTGCCTACGGGACATTTGAAATTTCTCGCTGGGATTGAGGCAATGACCGGCTTCCTACTCATAAGCTGCTCTGCTTCCCATATCTTCATGATCATGAAAATGGAGGGATATGACTATGAATAACCGCAAAACAGCACAGCTTTACCGCATGGTAATGTCTGATCACACCTGTCCTTACGGCCTGAAGTCTAAAGACTTGCTCGAACGCGAGGGCTATGAAGTCGAGGATCATCACCTCAAAACGCGTGAAGAAACCGACGTATTCAAAGACACACATGCCGTAGAAACGACACCGCAAACCTTCATTGACGGCAGCCGGATTGGTGGGCATGACGATCTCCGACGCTTCTTTGGAAAGAACGTCCACGATCCAGAGGAAACATCCTATCAGCCGGTTATAGCGATCTTTGCGATGACACTACTGATGGCGCTTGCGGCCGGTTACGTTGCCACGGGTAGTTGGGTGTCAATCCTAGCTGCGGAGTGGTTCATCGGATTTTCGATGTGCGCGTTGGCAATTCAAAAGCTCCAAGATGTGCGCAGCTTTTCTACCATGTTCCTGAACTACGATCTCCTTGCTGCGAAGTGGGTGCGATACGGATTCATTTACCCCTTCGGCGAGGCGCTGGCAGGTGTACTGATGATAGCAGGCGTGTTGATGTGGATTGCGATACCCGTTGCTCTGATAATAGGCACCATTGGTGCGGTTTCGGTGTTCAAAGCGGTGTATATCGACAAGCGTGAGCTCAAATGCGCCTGCGTGGGAGGGGACAGCAAAGTGCCACTTGGTTTTATCTCCCTGACGGAGAACGTCATGATGGTGAGCATGGCAATCTGGATGTTTTGGAAGTAATTGGCGGAAGAGTTCAGTGCGCTTCGCATCAAAACACAAAGTGCTTATAACTGGATCATATGAAAACATTCGTTGCCAATTTTTGACATGAAGTTCATTATCTTTTTCAACACATTGCACATACACCGCGACACGTGGGGTCGGCTTCGACCGGAGACCCTGAATTTCATTGCGCGAATGAACCCTCTTCTAGAGTCTTACTGAGTCATGGACCTACGAGCCCGTGCTGCTCTGAGTCTGCCATGAAGGTATCGTCAGACCTCGCTGACATCGCGTTGATGGTCCTCGTGGCGTTGCTTTGGGCCATCTGTTTTCCGTTCATTGTGATTGGGTTGCCTGACGCACCTCCACTACTTTTCGCGGCCTTGCGAGCTTTTTTGGCCGCTGGATTTTTGGGCTGCGTGTGTCTCTTGGCGAGGAATCGCGAGCCTTATCAACTGAATGTCCGGAACGTGGTGCAGTTGGGACTGATTGGCCTGTTATACACAGCAATGGGTTTTGGCGGTATGTTTCTTGGGGCCGGCAAACTGTCACCGGGACTGGCGACCGTGCTTGCAGGGACTCAGCCTTTGATTGCTGCGGTAATGGCCGCTGTTTGGCTTGGAGAAATACTGAAAACCCAAGGCATCTTGGGTCTTGTAACCGGTTTTCTAGGGGTCGCGCTGTTGGCATGGCCAGGATACGGTGAGAACAATGCTGGGTATTTCTGGGGCATGGCGTGGGTTGTGCTAGCAGCTGTGGGAACGGCGGCAGGAAATATCCTGTTAAAAAAACAGGCAGGAGGCTCTATTATGATCCCCATGGTCGTCCAGCTTTTTATCGGCGGTGGAGTGCTGCTCGTTACATCAGCGATTGCGGGCGAGCAATGGGACGTGCGGTGGACCCTCAGGTTTTCTGGATCTTTGCTTATTCTTTCAGGGCTGGCAACGGCACTAATGATTGTTGTCTGGTTTGGGTTGCTTGCGCGCTCAACCTTGAACCGATTGAATGTATACAGCTTCCTAACACCGGTGTTCGGCTTGTTTATAGGATTTCTTTTTTTCGAGGAAACGCTGACAAGCGTACAGGTTTTAGGAGTTTTGTTCATCTTCTGTGGTATAGCGCTTTTGCAGCGCAGAGATGCATCAGTAACTCAGTTAATTAAGTGAGCCAACTTTGGGTGACTGGCGTTAAGAATGGCGGAAACTTGTGCTAGTCCAGCCCATCGACCAGACGGTCCCGCCAACACAGAATGAATTCACGTCAAATCGTCGATTCTTATTGTCGGCAAGGAGTAGGATGAGAAATGAAACAATCGAACGGACAGGATAGTCAGTTACGCATAGCCCCGGTAGGTCACAGCGTCGCGTTATTGCTGGTAGTAAGCTACCTACTTTGCGTAGCCTTTGGTCTTCTTATGCCGGGTCAGTTCCACATGCATGAAGCATGGGCGCCGCTGCTGCCGGGTTTTGAGTGGCTTACCTGGCCGGGCTTTTTTATTGGCTTGGTCGAAGTATATTTGTATGGCTGGTATTTCGCTGTCGTGTTTGTTCCTTTGTATCGTTGGTTTGCTAAAACTGATCACTAGGATACACGTTGTGCTGACTGATAGGTTGGCGGTGGTGGTGTTCCCGCTGTAGCGCGAAATGGAGTAGACGGAATGAATCTCAAGCGGCTCTTTAAGACAAGAGTTCAGCCAACCGGTCCAACGTTGGTCGTTAGCAGACGCAGTTGTGTCGCTAAACATGGATAACTCATCACAGCTCACTCAGGCGCAGAGGCTCAATCAGCACTGTGCCTGCATCACGCTCGATCGACCTGCAATCATCAGCCATCTCGCCAGTCAGCTGGGTGAAGATAGTGGCGGGGCTCTCTCTGCTCCCGCCTGGAAACAATTCTTCTCCGAGGTCGCCGTGTTTGTTCCCGGCCAGGAGTTGGATGACATGCTCTCGATTGTTCGCGCCATTGAAGCGGCTGCTGAACTTCCCGACTATCGGCGCCAAGTGTTGTCCTGGGCGCGACCCAGCGCACAGCAAAATCCTGGGCAGTCAGGTGTTTTTATGGGCTACGACTTTCATCTTGGGGAGGAGGGTCCGCGCCTTATTGAGGTAAACACCAACGCGGGTGGTGGGTTCCTTAACGCCGCTCTGGCAAGAGCTCAATTGAATTGTTGCGATGGTTACCCACGCCCGCCGTGGGCCGAAAACTTCGATGCCGCCGTGATCGCCCAGTTTATCGGTGAGTGGTCTGCCCAGCGAGGTGGCGGGAGGCCCGAGCGGATAGCGATCGTCGATGACGAGCCTGAAGAACAGTATCTTTACCCTGAGTTCCGGCTGGCACAGCAGCTGCTGGAAGCGCACGGTATTGACGCCGTTATACTGTCACCCGCTGAATTGACGTACGCGTCAGGGGTGTTGTGTGCGGGGAATAAACGCATTGACCTGGTGTATAACCGGTTGGTGGATTTCGGGCTCGAAGCCCCTGAACACGCGGCCCTGCGCGCTGCCTGGAACGACGGCGGCGCGGTAATAACGCCAAACCCCTACACACACGCGCTCTTCGCGGACAAACGCAACTTGGCGACTCTTGCGGATCACGCTGCGCTTCTCGATTGGGGCTTATCCTCCGAACACGCCGATGTGCTGCATCGTGGCATTCCGCGCACTGTGCTGGTCACTGCCGGCAACGCAGAGGAGCTTTGGCTGCAGCGACGACAGTGGTTCTTCAAACCGGTGGCGGGCCATGGCAGCAAAGGGGCCTATCGGGGCAGTAAACTCACCAAAAGTACATTCGCCCGAATTCTCGATAGCGAGTACGTTGCTCAAGCCTATGTGCCGCCCTCCGAACGCCTGGTGCTGGTTGATGGGGAGCGTGAAATGCTCAAGGTGGACGTGCGCCTGTATACCTATCGCGGAGCGCCGCTGTTGGCTGCAGCAAGGCTCTATCGCGGGCAAACCACCAATTTTCGTACGCCTGGCGGTGGGTTCGCTCCGGTGCTCCTCATGGGCTGAGTGTTCTTGGTGGCCTTCAATTCGGAAAATCGTTGGGTGGCACCTTTGCGGAAGGGCGCGGTGTATGGTGGGATGAAGTACTTCCTTGCTTACAGATCTTTCATTCGCTCTACTTGACGTACCAGGCGCTTGGTTTCATGTTCTTCCATATCCAGTAGCCATTGCACGAGCTCTAAGGCCTCAGGAATTTCTGCTTTGCCAATGAGCGACCGGTAAAGGCTGATGATTTCCTCATGAAAAGCGAAGACTTCCGCGCTAATGGCCTCCGCATTCAGTTTGGCGTAGTGATCATCACAGACTAAATGGGCGGCTATAGGGTCGTGCCCCACGTAGTCATAAACATAGGTGCGCGCAGCCTTGGGGTCGGCCTGTCGCTCAAAACCCGCAACCATGTTCATCATGTCGATTTCGTGGGACGCGAGGTAGTCCAGCAACAGAGCAGCCTGCTCATCATCGTGCAAGGCTGCACAATGAGACAGGCAGTTGGCCAGCGTCTCATGCAGTGTGCGGCTCCATTCAATCAGGTCAAAAAATGTTTCGATTTTCATGCTCGGTGATGCCTCCACAGCTTAAAAAATGAGCGTCTGCACTAATGGGTCAATCGGTGTATCTCCCGCCGGCTTCGGTGTAGTGGTGCAGCTTGAGTGGCGAGCTAATAATACTCGGGTGCCCAAGGTACCCGGCGCTTGTATTACTCCCCCGAAATATTGACGAACCGCAGCCGCAGCGCATTCGCGATGACGCTGACGGAAGACAGCGACATCGCCGCTGCCGCAAAGATGGGCGATAGCAGGATACCAGAGACAGGGTAGAACAGGCCTGCGGCAATCGGAATGCCTGCTGAGTTGTAAACAAAGGCGAAGAAAAGATTCTGGCGTATGTTGCGCATTGTCGCGAGAGACAATCGTCGAGCCTCAACGATGCCCATCAGGTCACCTCGCAGCAGCGTAATACCGGCACTCTCAATGGCCACATCGGTACCGGTGCCCATGGCAATGCCCACATCCGCCGTGGCCAATGCCGGGGCATCGTTTACGCCGTCACCGGCCATCGCCACAATCCGGCCTTCTTCCTGCAGAGCCTCCACAATCCTGCCCTTGTCCTCTGGCAGTACCTCCGCGTGCACCTCATCAATACCCAGTTTTCGGGCGAGGGCCTCGGCTGAGATACGGTTGTCGCCGGTCAGCATAACCACGCGAATGCCTTCTTTCTGCAAGGCAGAAATCGCGGCTTGAGTGGTCAACTTGACGGGGTCCGCGATCGCCAGCAAACCGCAAATTTTGCCGTCAACGGCGGCAAAAATGACTGTGGCACCGTCTTCGCGCAGCTCGTCAGCTTGCGCATCGAAGTCAGCGGTATCGATACCGGCTGACGCCATCAACAGCCGATTGCCGACCAGTACCGTGCGCCCGTCTATTTTTCCGGTTACGCCTTTACCGTTGGGGGAGTCGAAGCCTTCGGCATCCGGCAGCGCCAACGCCATAGCCTTGGCTTTTTCGAGAATGGCGTGGGCCAGCGGGTGCTCGCTGCCCTTTTCCAGACCGCCCACAAACCGCATCAGTTCTTGCTCGCTGAACCCCTCCGCTGGAACCAGCCGGGTAACCTGGGGTTTGCCTTCTGTCAGGGTGCCTGTCTTGTCCACGACGACGGTGTCGACTTTCTCCATCCGCTCCAACGCTTGCGCATTGCGAATCAGCACACCGTTTTGAGCGCCGCGGCCGACACCCACCATGATCGACATAGGGGTGGCGAGGCCCAGCGCGCAAGGGCAGGCGATGATCAACACGCTGACCGCCGCGATCAAGCCGAAAGCCATCGGCGGGGTGGGGCCAACAAGGGACCAGACAATAAAGGCCAGCATAGCGATGACGATGACCGCGGGCACAAACCAACTGGCCACCTTGTCCGCCAGGCCCTGAATCGGTGCACGGCTGCGTTGTGCGCTGGCGACCATCTGCACAATTTGCGACAGCATGGTGTCTCGACCCACCTTGTCGGCGCGCATCACAAAGCTGCCCTGTTGATTGATGCTGCCACCAATCACAGGGTCGCCCTGCTTTTTGACCACCGGGAGTGGCTCTCCGGTCACCATGGATTCATCCACATTGGAACCGCCTTCCAGCACCTCACCGTCCAGAGGCACCTTGTCGCCGGGCCGCACGCGCAAACGCTCCCCGACCTTGACCTGATCCAGCGGCACATCGGATTCGTCGCCGTCATCACTCAAGCGTCTGGCCGTCTTGGGCGCCAGGTCCAGCAGCGCCTTAATTGCGCCCGAGGTTTTCTCCCGGGCCCGTAATTCCAGCACTTGCCCGAGTAGCACGAGCACGACGATGACGGCCGCCGCTTCGAAATATACCGGCACAGCGCCGTCGTCGAGCCGGAAAGCGCTCGGAAATACCTGGGGAGCCAGAGTTGCGACCAAGCTGTAGATCAGGGCCACGCCGGTGCCGATGGCGATTAGCGTGAACATGTTCAGGTTCCGGCTGACCAGGGATTTCCAGCCTCTGACAAAAAAGTGCCAGCCGCACCACAGCACCACGGGTGTAGCGAGTACCAGTTGAATCCAGCTGGACACCTGCACAGGCACAATGTGGCTGAGGCCGGTCAGGTGTCCGCCCATTTCCAGCACGAGCACCGGGAGTGTGAGTACGAACCCGATCCAGAAGCGTAGGGTCATGTCCTTGAGTTCTGCTGAGGGCGCATCGTCAAGGCTGACCTGCTCGGGCTCCAGGCCCATGCCGCAGATAGGGCAATCGCCGGGACCCTGCTGGCGAACCTCCGGGTGCATAGGGCAGGTGTATATGGCGCCCGGGGCGGCGGCCTCCTTCTGCCTTGGGGCATCACTCAAGTATTTTTCCGGTTCCTCTTCGAACCGGGATTGGCAGCGCGTGGAGCAGAAGTACCAGGTTTTGCCGCGATGCCGGCTGCGATGCTCGGCCGTGTGCGGGTCCACTGACATGCCGCACACCGGGTCGTTCGCCGATTGACCTTCCTGAGCCGAGCCTCCCTGAGCCGAGCCTACATGAGGAGTGTGGGTAGGGGCGTTTGTCTGCTCAGTCATGCTGATCTCCCGTCGTTTTTTGCCACCGGAATAACGTGATGAAACATCAGTGGTCGTGTGCGTGCGATTCCCCTTCGTCAGATTGCGCTGACTCCGCAGACTTTTTCAGGAATAGTGTTTCGGCCACCGCAATGATGATCATGGTGACAACGGCTACACCGATCACAAAGGGGTCGGTATTGATCTTGACCCACAGGAAGCCACCCAGCACCAACAGGTCGAGCGCAATGGCCGTGGCGGGCACCCAGAGATTGGCCTTGATGTCCTCGCGCAAGTAACGGATGACGCCCCAATGGATGGCGATGTCCATGATCAGATAAAAGATGATGCCCAGCGCAGCGATCCGGGAAAGATCAAAGAACGCGGTCAGCATGAGCCCCAGCACCACGGTGTAGACCAGTGTGTGCTTTTGAATACTGCCCGACATACCGAAGTGGCTGTGCGGCACCAGGTTCATTTCCGTCAGCATCGCCAGCATTCTGGACACCGCGAAGATACTGGCCAGAATGCCGCCTGCTGTAGCCATCATGGCAATGGCTACCGTGAACCACACACCGTAGTCGCCCAACGCCGGCCGTGCGGCCGCCGCGAGAGAGTAGTCCTGCGTCTCAATAATGTCGGCGAGGGAAAGATTACTCGCAACGGCAAAGCCAACCAAGGTGTAGATCACCACGCACGCCGCAATGGAAATCACAATGGCGCGGCCCACGTTCCGTTTCGGGTTTTCCACTTCCGAGCCGCTGTTGGTAATGGTCGTGAAGCCCTTGAACGCCAAAATTCCCAGTGCGGTCGCGCCCAAAAAATTGCCGACGGTGCCGGCTTCCCCAGGGCTTGAGAAATCAACCGACAGACTATCTGCAATCCAGACCCCCGTCAGCCCGATGGCGAGAATACCGACAATTTTTATCACACCTATGACGGACGCCACGCCCTGGACCAGGCGGTTGCCGGACAGGTTGATGACGAAAGCTACAAGAATGAGTGCGACGCCGAGAATGGGCACCATCAGGCCGCTCTCATCGCCACCGAACAGCTGCATGGTGTACGCGCCAAACGTCCGCGCAAGAAAGCTCTGTGCAATCACCATCGAAAAATACATGAGCAGTGCATTGAAGGCCGTTGGCAACCGGTCACCGTAGGCTTTGTGCAGGTATATGCCAATGCCGCCTGCCGACGGGTAGGCATTGGATATTTTGATGTACGAGTAGGCGCTGAAGGACACGACTACAGCAGCACCCAGAAACGCCAGCGGGAAGAGGACGCCGGTCATCTGAGCCATCTGCCCAGTTAGTGCGAAAATGCCCGCACCGATCATCACGCCAGTCCCCAGCATCACCGTTCCTGCTAGGGTGAGGCTACCTTCTCGGTACTGCGTTGTTCTATCGTCTTCCTTGGCCATATATCCTCCGGTTGTTGTTGTGCACAGTGAGCGACCTAGAACCACATACGAACGCCGACCACGACACCTAGAG
Source organism: Haliea salexigens DSM 19537 (assembly GCF_000423125.1). Lineage (GTDB taxonomy): Bacteria > Pseudomonadota > Gammaproteobacteria > Pseudomonadales > Halieaceae > Haliea > Haliea salexigens. Next base: position 189,469 of record NZ_AUHJ01000004.1, on the reverse strand, counting down.
TTGACTCATCGCCGCCTTGCGCGCGAATTCGGTCTGCCTTGTTGCCTAGGGCGCGGCTCCAGTAAACACCCAGGTAAGGCGCAAACTCCCTTGAGAGTTCGTGGCGGTAACGTAGCCCCACGCGCAGGTCATTGAAACCGCTGGGGCGATCGTAGGCGTCAGCATCCGTGAGTGCTGCGGAGACTTCCAAGCGAGGCTGCAGGTACGACACCTGAGACAGGCGCAGGTCGTACTCGGCCTCAAGGTTGGCGGTGATATCGCCTTCCTCGTTAATTGTGATGGAGTTATCCATCTCGAACCGGTAGGGGGCCAGTCCAAACAGGCTGAACACCAGGTAATTCTCCCTGTCCGCACCCGAGGCCATCGACCCGCGGGTGCCAAGGCCACCCTGTAGTTCCCAGAACGGCGCAATCAAGCGGCTGGCGAGTACCTCCGCGCTTTCCAGCTCTGAAGGCTCACCATCGTCCCGCTGGTTTTCCCCCTCGCTCTTGAAATACACTCGATTTCTATCCCCGCCATACCAGGCCAGCATGTCCCAGACGATCAAATCGTCATCATTGTCGGTGCGGGCAACTTCCAGCCGGTCAAAGAGCACTTGGCCGGTACGATAGGGCTTGACGGGTTCGGGCCAGTGTTCTTCGGCGTGGCCAGCAAGCAGCGGCGCGCTCATCCCGGCAAGCATCAGAGATATCACGGTGTTCAGTTTTCTCATGGTGCCTCCTCAGCTGACGTTGACCACGCGGAACATGCCCGCCTTCATGTGATAGAGAAGATGGCAGTGAAATGCCCAACTGCCGAGCGCATCGGCACTGATCTGCAATGAAACTACTTCACTCGGTTTAAGGCTGATCGTGTGCTTCCTGGGGCGGGGGTACTGCCCATTCTCCAGCTCCATCCACATACCGTGCAGGTGAATGGGATGATCCATCATGGTGTCGTTCACCATAATGAGGCGCAGGCGCTCGCCGTGGCGAAATGCTACCGGCCCATCGACTTCAGAGTATTTCTCGCCGTCGAACGACCACATGTATTTTTCCATATTTCCCGTCAGGTGAAGCTCAATATTCCGCGCCGGCTCGTGTTCGTCAGGCCAGGGATGAGCGCCCACAAGATCACCATAGACCAGAACACGATGGCCCACATCTTCGAGCCCGACGCCGGGCTCGTTCAGTCGGCTCACGGGATTGCGGGCTATCATGGCCGCTGCGGGTCCATGCCCGCCCGGTGCATGCTGAATGCCCAAATCCGGTGCCGAGGGGCGCTGCCGACCTGACGTCATCGGGCCGGGCCGATGTGACATCGCAGCATGGTCTTCCATACTTGATTCACTACCGGATGATTGCATGTCACCCATTGCATGCGACATTCCCATCGCTGCCATTCCGCGCTCTGGTACGGGGCGCAGTTCTGGCACGGGCGCTGCCTGCCCCAACTGCGTCGCCAGCGTACCTCGTACGTACCCGCTGCGGTCCATGCTTTCCGCGAACAGCGTATAAGGCCGATTGCCCTGCGGGGTCACAATAACGTCGTAGGTTTCCGCTACGCCGATCCGGAACTCGTCAACGGTCACTGGTTTGACCGGCTGGCCATCCGCAGAGACCACGGTCATCTCCAGGCCTGGAATGCGGAAATCGAAAAATGACATGGCAGAGCCATTGATGACTCTCAGCCGAACCTGTTCCCCGGGTTTATACAGCGCCGTCCAGTTGGTTGCGTTGTCGCGGCCGTTAATCAGGTATGTATAGGTGGACCCGGTGACATCTAGAATATCCCGGGCACTCATACGCATGCGGTTCCACATGGCGCGCTCTTCCCAGGTTTTTGCAATCCCTTGGCGGCGAATATCGGCGAGCGTGTCGCCCAGCGTGCGTTGCTGATAATTGTAATATCCCTCGGCCACCGTGAGATTGCGAAACACCTCGTAGGGATCTTCGAAGGTCCAGTCACTGAGAATAATGACGTGCTCCCGATCTGCCCCAATGTCGCCATCCGCTGAGTCGATGACAAGCGGCCCCAAGTGGCCTAGCTGCTCCTGTAACCCGGAGTGGCTGTGGTACCAGTAGGTTCCGTTTTGCTGCACCTCGTATTCGTAGTGGAATGTTTCTCCCGGCTTGATGCCGGGGAAGCTGACGCCGGGCACACCATCCATATTCTCGGGAAGAATAATCCCGTGCCAGTGGATCGACGTGTCCTCATTCAACCCGTTAGTCACGTTCAGCCGTGCGCGTTGCCCTTCTTTGAGCCTGATCAGCGGCCCCGGCATGCTGCCATTGATAGTGATCGGCCTGCCGCTGAGCCCGGCGATCGTCTGGTTTTCCCGTCGGATTACTAGATCAACTGCCTGATCAGCGTGGATCACATCGCCATAGCTTCTACCTGTTGGATAAGCCCAAGCGGGCGCGATTTTGGCCAGAGTCAAGGCGGACGCTGTCCCGAGTGCTGACTTGATAAACTGTCTTCGGCCCTGTGGCAGCGACGTTGTCATCGCGGATCCCCTTTTTATCGACATCATTACACAACTATCAGCTTAGCCAATGGCCCCTGTCTCATAGATGACACTCGCATTACAATCTTGTAATTAGGCTGTAATCTCGTCGTTGGGCGCGCATGGCTACACTTGAGGTGAACGGATCAGGAGAAATACCCAATGCGACTTTTGGTTGTGGAAGACGAAGTGAAGACAGGAGACTATCTTCGTCAAGGTCTGACCGAAGCGGGCTTTGTGGTTGCATTGGCGCGTAACGGGCTGGACGGGCACCATTTGGCAATGACCGAGTCCTTTGATCTGATTATTCTCGATGTGATGCTGCCGGATGTGGACGGCTGGCGTATTGTGCAGTCCTTGCGCGACGCCGGTCAGCAGACAGCGGTACTGTTCTTAACCGCACGCGACTCTGTGGATGATCGCGTTAGGGGCTTGGAGTTGGGTGCCGACGACTATCTTGTGAAGCCCTTTGCCTTTGCCGAGCTTTTGGCTCGGGTGCGCACGCTGTTACGCAGAAGCTCAACACCCGCTTTGTCAGAGTATCTTCAGGTGGCCAACCTGACCCTTGATCTACTGAAACACCGTGTGACCCGTGCCGGCCAGAAAATCAATCTCAGCCACAAAGAGTTTTGCCTTTTGGAACTGTTGGTGCGTCGCCGGGGTGAGGTATTAACGCGTTCTCTGATCGCTTCCCAGGTGTGGGACATGAATTTTGATTCGGATACCAATGTGATTGATGTGGCAATTCGCCGGCTGCGGGCAAAAATTGACGACGACTTTGAGCCGAAACTGATTCATACCGTACGAGGTATGGGGTACACGCTTGATGTTGAAACTGACGATGACACGCACTGAGCGTCAACCCCTGTCACTGGCGGCACGCGTCATGGTGTTCGTCGCGCTCGCCATTGGGTGCAGTCTCTTTTTAATTGGAAATCTTGTGCTCAATGCTGTCGACCGCCATTTTGCGGAGCAGGACGCTGATGAGCTTGCGGTGATGAGCGAAGCGGTGGTCGACGCACTGCATATTGGCGCCGGCGATCCAAAACGACTGAACGTGGCATTGGCGGGCGCCATATCGGGGCATCATGGCGTCTATTTTCAGGTAATGAGCCAGTCCGGCGATGTGCTTTATGGCACCCCGGGCGCTGATCTGTCGCAAATGGCTGCGACGGCTAACCCGACCACCGCAATCCACGCGAATGATCTAGAAATTTGGCACGACAACGGTAGTACTTTGCGCGGCGCCCTGACGCAGGTCGAGGTGATGGGGGAGATCTACGCGGTGACGACGGCTATCGATATAGGCTTCCACTTGCAGTTCTTACAGAGTTTTCGTCGCACGTTGTGGCTCATTATGAGCTTGGCGGGCGGCATAACGCTTTTAGCTGCATGGTATGGCGTTTACCAGGCACATGCCCCCCTGCGTGGATTTTCCGAAAGAATGGGTGATATACAGGCCGACAGGCTCCATGTGCGCCTTGATCCCTCGATTGCCCCAACGGAGTTGCAGGGCCTGGTCACTTCCTTTAACCACATGATCGGCCGCCTTGAAGACAGCTTTGCTCGTTTGTCGCACTTTTCGGCGGATATCGCCCACGAATTGCGTACGCCTCTGACCAATCTTATTACACAAACTCAAGTTGGGTTGGGTAGGGCCAGATCGTTAGAGGAGTACCGCGAACTCCTGTATTCCAATCTGGAAGAGCAAGAGCGGCTGGCCAAAATGGTCAACGATATGTTGTGGCTAGCCAAGAGTGACCATGGCCTGCTCAAGCCGGTTGAGGTGACGCTGAACCTGGCCAGTGAGGCCAGTGAGCTGTTCGACTTTTTTGGAGCGCTGGCGGAAGAGCGCCAGATTGTTCTGGCAGTGGAAGGGCAGGTGCCAACTATACAGGGCGACCGCGCTATGCTGCGGCGGGCTATTTCGAATCTGCTGTCCAATGCCATTCGCCACACGCCCTCCGGTGGGCGCGTGCAGATTCGGTTGGCCGCAGCATCCAATCATGAGGTCTCACTGAGCGTGCAGAACCCTAGCCCGGGGATACCCGCTGAGCACCTGGCCAAAATCTTCGACCGATTTTACCGTGTTGATCCTTCCAGAACGCGACAAAGCGAAGGCGCTGGGCTTGGTCTGGCCATTGTGCGTTCTATTGTCGAGGCGCACGGTGGCCGTGTGGAGGCTGTTTCCAACGAAAGTAATATCACTTTTACGCTGTATTTTCCGCTAACCAGGAGCAGCTTGTAGCGTCGGAATACGATGCACAAGTCTGGATTTCTACTTCGCATGCACGAGCGACGAGCCAGCCCCCAATATGAGGCTGCTTTATAGGCCGTCCGACAAGATCCACACCCCCACCGAAATCAAAATGAGCCCCCCGACGATTTCGGCCCGATGGCCGAATAATGCACCGACGACCCGCCCTAACATAACGCCTAGGGTTACCATTGTTGTGGTGGCTAAGCCGATTAGTCCGGCTGCCAGGAGGATATTGACGTCGACAAAGGCTAGGCTAACCCCGACGGCCATGGCATCAATACTCGTCCCGAATGCAGTCAGGGCCAGTTTGAAAAAAGAATGCTGGTGAGGTGGTGTTCCACCATCTGCATCACTCGGTTTTAAGCCCTCAAAGATCATGTGCAGGCCAAGCCCGAGCAACAACGTAAATGCGATCCAGTGGTCCCACTGTTGGTTGCCGTTTAAAACTGACCCAGGGTTTCCGTCCAATTCTGACCCGGGTTATGGGTGCCCAGTATACCTAGGCGTCTGTGGATAAGTCTGTCTTTTCGGGTTCGCTCTCTCCTTCATCGGGTTGGTTTGTCGTCGGTTTTCTTCGCTTGCCACTGGCCAGACTGTGACGGAACCGCCAGGACTCATTGCCGGTCTCCACGATGTGGCAGTGGTGGGTTAGCCGGTCGAGCAGGGCCGTGGTCATCTTCGCATCACCGAATACGCTGCCCCATTCGGCAAAGCCCAGATTGGTGGTGATCATCACGCTGGTGCGCTCGTAGAGTTTCGATAGCAAGTGGAACAGCAGTGCGCCACCGGCCTGGCTAAACGGCAGGTAGCCCAACTCATCGAGGATCACCAGATCAACATGCGTCAGGCGGTATGCCAGCTGACCCTGCTTACCAGCGGCCTTTTCCTGTTCCAGGGTGTTGACCAGCTCTACCGTCGAGAGGAACCGCACCCGGCGCTGATGGCGCTGGATCGCCTCCACACCAATAGCGGTGGCCAGATGAGTCTTGCCGGTTCCTGGGCCACCAATCAGCACCGCGTTCTGCGCGCTGCTCATGAACTCGCCACCGTGCAAACGTCGGACCAGCACCTCATCGACCCGTGCCTGGGTAAAATCGAAGCCCGCCAGATCGCGATGTGCCGGGAACCGCGCCGCCTTCATCTGATAGGCTAGGGATTTGACCTCTCGCTCCGCCGATTCCGCAGCCAATAGTACCTGCAACACCTGCTCCGCATCCATTGCGTGGCTGCGGGCCTTCGCCATCAGTTCCGGCAACGTCTGCGCCATGCCATGGAGTTTTAGCGACTTCAGCTGTGAGATCAGGTCATTCGACATGGTTCACCTCCGCCGGCACCGTGCTGCGCAGATGGTCGTAGCGTTGCACATTGGCCAGGGGTTCCTCACTGAGCGTCAGCGAGGTTTCCACCGGCGTTTTCGGGGGCAACGGTGATTGCAGCCGGGCGAGCACGTTGAGCACGTGGTCGCCGCTGATGTTGCCGGACTCCAGTGCCAGCTCCACCGCGACCAGCACAGGCTCCAGCCCTTCGGAGACAACCGCGGCAAGGACCTGAGCCATGACCCGGTCGCCACCCTCCTGGCGCAACAGATAACGCTGCAGGGTTCTGAGGCGCTCAGGCATCTCGGTGAACGGGGCACCATTGCGTAGCGCGCCGGGCTTGCGTTGTAGCACACCGACATAGTGTTGCCAGTCATAGACCGTCTGGTACCGTTCAAAGCAGCGGCGGTGTCGCGCCACCTCCTCACCCTCGGCGACCAGGACAAGCTCCCAGGGATACACCCGCAGGCTGATGACCTGGTGTGCCAGCTCCGCTGGCACACTGTAGCGACTGCGCTGGTAGTGGATCAGGGCCGTGGCGGACACCCGTACCGGCTGTTCGATATAGCCGTCAAACGGCTGTGGATTGGGCATCAGGTGCGGCTGTTCATCCTCCAGTACCGAGAGGAGGGTCAGGTCGGGGCAATCTGGATGGCGCATATCCATCCAGGCCGCACGGCATTCGCTGGCCAGCCAGTCATTCAACACCTCCAAGGACGGCCAGTGTCGAGCGTTGGCATTGGCCCACAGTTGTCGGCGGCGGTCCTGCACGTTCTTCTCCACGACCCCCTTCTCCCAACCAGCGGCCCGGTTACAGAACTCCGGCTCAAACAGGTAGTGGCCGGTCATCGCTTGGAAGCGCGCATTGACGGTGCGCTCCTTGCCACGCCCGACTTTGTCCACCGCCGTCTTCATGTTGTCGTAAATCCCGCGCCGGGGTATGCCACCAAAGGCGGCGAAGGCCCGAGCATGGGCGTCAAACAACATCTCGTGGGTTTGCAGGGGGTAGGCCACCACCAGGAAGGCGCGGCTGTGGGCCAGCTTGATATGGGCCGCCTCCAGTCGGCGTCGAAGACCCCCGATCACGGCATACTCGCAGCTCCAGTCGAACTGGAAGGCCTCACCAGGGGCAAACCTCAGGGGGATGAAGGCTTTGCGGGCCGGCGCGGCACCGCCGGCTTCGCGCCATTGCCTAACAAAGATGGCCACCCGGGCGTAGCCACCGGGATAACCCTGCGCCTGCAGTAACTGGAACAATACCTTGGCGGTGCGCCGGTCACGCTTGGGGCGGTGACTGTCGGTGCGCAACCAGGTCGCCAGCTGTTCTTTGTAAGGGTCCAGGATGCTGGGGGCGGTGCGGCGAGGATACGCGGGTTCGCGCATCTCGCTTTGACGCAGCCAATGCCTGAGGGTGTTGCGGGATAAACCGGTCTGCCGCGCAATCTCGCGCAGGGGAACCTTGTCGCGGAAATACATCCGCCTGATCTTGGCTAACATGCCCACTGTGATCACTCCTTCGTACCCCGCTCAAAAAATGAGCAGAGTAGTCGATTCAGTGGGTCAGTTTTGGATGGAAATTACCCCCTTAGGTGGGTCAATTTTGGGCGGCATTCAACACGTTTCATCAGCCAAATTACAATTGGCGGATATATATGCGCCGGACCTCGATTTACCGCGGATGCATCGGCATGCTGCCGCTTGGAGCAACTCAGTTGGCGTTGCCTGTTTGATCTTTGAGATTTGCTGGGGCAAAAGTCCGCATACTGATGGGCGAGGGCAGCTGGGTAAAGTCTGGATTCAGCCCAGCGATTTTCCGTCCTGCAGCAAGACCCTGGACGCCAATTATGCGCAGATTTTTGCCGGAATGGCCTGGTTGTATCAGTATTATGCCAATGCGCAGTCCGATGAGGATCGTGGGCGCTACGAGTCGGCTGAGGACGACGCGCGAGCTACCAGGCGTAGGTTTTGAGCTGATCCCAACCCGATTAATCCCTATGATTGACGGAAGGGCGCTCGATATGGCGCCCTTTAACGCATGATTGTCCGCGATTATATGATTCGGTCAGAGCTGCAACGTCATGAGTGAGCAAATGCCTCCATCAAAGAGCTTCAAGCAAGTGCGTGCCGAGCAGCTTGAGTAAAATGCCAGGCGGGAGTCCGGGTATCGTGAGCTCGCCCTGAAGATATCCCCGTGGGTCTGTGGTCGCTGTGCGCGAGAGTTTGATCGGAGGAACCTGTCAGAGCTAACCGTCCACCATGTCGATCACAACCACGACAATAATCCCGGCGATGGCAGCAACTGGGAGTTGCTGTGTATCTACTGCCACGAAGAAGAATACAGTAAGTTTGAGAGCTTTGTGCGCTATGGCAGCACCGAGGCCACTCGAGCAAAACCAGCAACTCATAATCCCTTCGCCAATCTGAAGGCGAAAATGGAGGGCAAGAATTGACGGCGGGATAAATCGATCCCGCCATTGTGGAGGGAAACGACTCCACGTGCTTGGGTAATAGTCTGGTGCTGACTAGACGCCCGTGCCGTCCATTGCGATAGCGCCCCCTCACGGCTACCAGACCCTTGATCAGCCAATAGCACTCGGGAATGACCCCCAAAAAACTTCGATTGGCTGAGCGCAGGGGAAGGGCAGGGACGCAGATACTGTTAGTGCTGTAGTACCGTTTTCGCTTAGTGGGGACTAATATAGGGATATGGACTAGAGCAAACCTAACTCGTTGATTCTATTGAGCTAGTGGTGCCGGAGATAGGAGTCGAACCTACGACCTTCGCATTACGAATGCGCTGCTCTACCAACTGAGCTACACCGGCACGGCGGCGCGATTATAGCAAAAGGGGCGCGGGCGGCAGCAAGTGTTTTCTCACGTGTGCTTATTTCCCAGCCATCTGACGCCGCAGCGCATGGTAGCTGGCGAGCATATGCTTGGGCAGCGCTTCGATATCCGCCTGGCGTTCCGGGCAGCTCGCTATGCCAACACACAGCTTGCCCGCATGGCTGACCACGGTGATATTCAGGCCCATCCCGTGGGTGATGATCGACAGTGGGTACAGCGCGTCCAGGTGCGCGCCGTTCAGGTACAGCGGAGTTTTGGCGCCCGGGACATTGGAGAAAATGGCGTTAATGGCCGGCCTTACGCGCTCGGCGTTCCCGGTCACGGTGAGCAGCACCGCAGGCAGCATGAGCAGTGCATAGAAATCCTCGGCGGCGGTAACCGAAATCGCTGCCATTTCCCGTTTGGCGGTACGCGTTGTGCGGATAACCCGCTGCAACCGTGTGTAGTCGTCGGCTTCAGTGGTGAAGAACGGGCTGAGGATATAGCTCAGCCGGTTGCCTTCTCCTTCCCCTGTGGATTTGAGCGATACCGGCATACCCACAATCAGTGAATGTTTTGGCAGAGCCTTCTGTGCCTCGAGGTAGCGCCGCAATGCGCCGCCGCAGATGGCCAGTAACACATCGTTGATGGTGCCCCCGCTCTGGTGCGCTATGCGTCGTACGGTGCGCAGTGGGAGGTCGCAGATGGTGAGGCTGCGGCGCGCTTCCAGCTCGGTGTTGAATACGCTGCGTGGCGCGGTAAAGGGCAGGCGCATGGCCTCGGTATTGCCCGTAAGTACATCCTTGCCCATATGCATCAATAGCCGGGAGAGTTGTGGCAGGGCGCGGTACTGTCGCCAGGTGCTGCTGGCTACCCGGCCCAGTTGCTCAAACAGGCTGTGATGGCTGTGCTGACGGCGCCTGTCGCGGCGCACGCGACGAAAATCGATGTGGGCCGCAGGGTCGGTACTGAACAGGCTCTGGATCATACGCATGGCGCCGATACCGTCGACCAGGGCATGGTGCGTTTTACAGTACAGCGCAAACCGCCCGCCGGGCAGTCCCTCGATGATGTGCAGTTCCCACAAGGGCCGATTGCGGTCCAAGGGGCGTTCGTGGACGCGAGTGACCAACTGCAGCAGGTCCTGCATGCGGCCGGGTTGGGGCAGCGCGTAGTGCAGTACATGGTTTTCCGGCCGGTAATGAGTGGCCTCTACCCACGCGGCCGCGGAGGGGTCCTCTGGCTGCGATAGCTGGCGGTTGAACGCGGGCAGGATTTCATTCAGCCGGCCACAGTCCCTGGCGAGCTGGCGCAGAAATGTGCGGGAGGCGCCCTCCGGCGGGCTCAGCAGCATCAGGGCCGCAACGTGGAAAGGACAGCGGGGTGTTTCGATGCGCAGAAAGCCCGCGTCCTGGGCGCTCAATCGATCCATGGTCGCATTCAACTCTTGCCGAGGTAGCGCGCCTCCAGGTGTGCGCGGAAATAAGATGATTGCAGCGGCGCGCCGGTCGCCTGCTGCATCAACGCGTTGTAGTCGAGAAACTTGCCCTGGCTGTGAACGTGCTCACGCAGCCAGCCCAGCAAGGCGCAGAAGTTGCCCTCCGCCAGTTGCGCCGGCATTTCTGGCAATGCCTGCCTTGCCGCCGCGAATAGCTGCGCGGCGCTCATGGCACCCAGGGTATAAGTGGGAAAGTAGCCGAACAGACCAGCGGGCCAGTGTACGTCCTGCAGGCAGCCATCGCGGTAGTTGCCTGCTGTAGATAGCCCGAGGTATGACTGCATGCGCGCATCCCAGGCCTCCGGTATGCCGGCGACCTCCAGCTCACCTTCGATCAGCTGGCGTTCGATTTCGTAACGCAGGATGACGTGCAGGGGGTAGCTGACTTCATCGGCGTCCACGCGAATGTAACCGCGCTTCACGTGGGTGAACAGGCGGTAGAGGTTGTCTTCCTGCCACGCGGCGGCGCGCGGCTGAGCTGCCGCAAAACTGCCCTGCAGATGAGGTGTCAGGTAGTGCAGAAATTCCGGGCTGCGACAGGCCTGCATTTCCATCAGCAGGGATTGGCTTTCGTGTACAGCCGTGCTGAGCGCCTGCCCGACCGGTTGTGACTGCCACTCGGCGGGCAGGCCCTGTTCGTACAGTGCGTGCCCGGTTTCGTGAATGACGCCCATCAACGCCTGGGTAAAGCCCTCGGTATTGTAGCGGGTGGTGATGCGCACATCGCTGGGGACACCGCCACAGAACGGATGGTGGCTGACATCAAGGCGTCCGTGTTCAAAGTCGAAGCCCAGCGTGCGCATCATGGCCAGTCCCAGCGCCCGCTGCGCCTCAATGGTGAAGGGGCCTTCGGGAAGCTGCGCCGGCTGCTGTTGCTGCCGTTCGATGGTGGCGTCCAGCAGGCCGGGTAGAAACGCTTTCAATTCGGCGAATAGCGGGTCCAGTTGAGCGCAGGTCATCCCCGGCTCGTAGCTGTCCAGAAGGCTGTCATAGAGTGACATGCCGTTCACCGCTGCGCGCGCGGCGGCCTCTTCCCGCGCCAGCGCGACCACATCCTCCAGCAGTGGAGCCATTGCCTGCCAGTTATTTTCGGCACGGTGCACGCGCCAGGCCTGTTCGCAGCGGCTGTTTGCCAGTGTGCGACGTTCGACCAGACTCTCAGGCAAACAGGTGGCATCGCGGTAGTTGCGCTGCATTTCGCGCAGGTTGGCTGCTTGCCAGGGCTCCAGCGTCGCACTGTCCGCGGCGGCCAGCCATTCGCCAATGCGGGGATCGGTCAGCATCTGGTGGGTTACCCCGTCCAGTGTTGCCAGCGCCTGGCCGCGCGCATCGCCGCCCCCGGCTGGCATCATGGCGGCTTCGTCCCATTGCGCCACTGCGCCAACATGGTACAGATCATTGAGGCGGGCAAAGTGCTGATGTAATTTCTCGTAAGGTGTCATTGCTGTGTGCTCGCGAGCCCGGCGGGGGCGGTTTTGGTTTCAATTTTCACGGTTCAAGGTATCATACTGCCTGCAACACAGCGTGGAGCCAAGCAGTGATAAAAAAAGACGTCTTTACCACTCTCGCCGAACTTCCCAAACTGATCAAGGTGAAGAAATTGCTGCGGCCGCGCCCCGGCGACACGCGCGATTGCCTGGGTGCCCGTGTGGCGACGAATGCGGCGCGTATACCCCGGCGCTCAGCCTTTGTCTGTGAAGGGCAGACGATGGACTGGCAGCACTTCAACGCCGCAGCGAACCGTTATGCCGCGGTGTTTCGCGCCCAGGGCCTGAAACGCGGCGATGCGGTGAGCGTGCTGATGGAAAACCGCATCGACTTCATGGTGGTGGTGATAGCGCTCAACAAACTGGGCGTGATTGCATCCCTCATCAACACCAGCCTCACAGGGCGTCCGCTGACGCACTGTGCCGAGATTACCGGCGCCCGCAAGTTCCTGTTTGGCGAGGAGTGTATGGACGCGGTCGCCGATGTGCGCAGTGCCCTGCCGTTGGCCGATGGAGACTACCTTTTTGTGCCCGATTGCGGCGAGCGCACGACGCCGGACTGGGCGCTGAACATGGCGGACGCTGCGGCGCTGACGACTGCGGACAATCCCCCCGAAACCGCCGACATCACCATAGAAGATGTCGCGTTCTACATTTTTACCTCGGGCACCACCGGCCTGCCGAAAGCTGCGGTGCTGTCCAATCGGCGTTACCTGCTTACCGCGAGCGTGGTGCAGGTGGGCGGCCTGCAGTTGACCGAGGATGACCGGCTGTATTTGTGTTTGCCACTGTTTCACGGCACGGGGCTGATGGTCGGCGCGGGGGCAGCGTTTCTCGCCGGCGCCAGCATGTTCATCCGGCGCCGGTTTTCCGCCAGCCAGTTCCTGCCGGAAGTGCGTGAGCACCGCACCACGGCCTTCGTCTACATTGGTGAGCTGTGCCGCTACCTGTTGCATGTGCCGGCGCAGGCTGACGATGCGAACAATCCACTGCGCGCTGTGGTCGGCAATGGCTTGCGCCCGGACATTTGGCACGATTTCAAGCAGCGATTCGGCATTGAACGGGTTGCGGAGTTCTACGGCTCCAGTGAAGGCAATGTCGGCTTTTTCAACCTGTTGAACAAGGACTGCACGGTAGGCTCCTCCGCGCTGCCTACGGCGCTGATCAAATACGACGTGGACCGGGATGAAGTCGTACGTGATGCTGCCGGGCGCTGCCAGCCGGTGGCGCCCGGTGAGCCGGGCCTGCTGTTGGGGAGAATCACGCCGAATACCAAATTCGAGGGCTACACCAGCGCCGAAGCCACTGAAAAGAAGATTTTGCGCGACGTGCTGCAGTCGGGCGATGCCTGGTTCAACACGGGCGACCTGATGCGCACGGTTGATGTGGGGTTTGCGCTTGGCCTGCCGCACTATCAGTTCGTGGACCGCATCGGCGATACCTTTCGCTGGAAAGGGGAAAATGTGTCTACCAACGAGGTGGGCGAGATACTTAACCTGCACCCGCAGATTGCGCTCAGCAATGTGTACGGTGTGGAGGTGCCTGGCACGGATGGCCGCGCCGGTATGGCGTCGCTGCGCCTGGAGGAAGGCGTGTCGAGTCTCGACCTGGACACTTTCTCGACGCACGTACAAGCGGAGCTTCCGCATTTCGCCCGCCCCTTGTTCCTGCGTATACAAAGCGAGATGGACACCACCGGTACTTTTAAACTGCTCAAGGGCGACTTGCGCAAGCAGGGCTACGACCCGGCGCAGGTCAACGATGTGCTGTGCGTACTGAAGCCGGGCGCGACCCGCTACGAACCACTTGACGCCGATTTCCACGCCCGGATTGTGCAGGGCACAGCCGGTTACTGATGGTGTTACCCCGGCAAACAGGCTATGTTCGCGCTCATGCATAGAATCGTCCGTGTTGTGAGTCTTGCGCTGGTGGCTGCCTTCCTCGGCGGCTGCAGCGCGGGTGAGTCCAATGTTGCCCAGGGCAACCGCGAGGGTATTCTGCATTTTGGCAATGGTTCCGAGCCCCAGGGGCTGGACCCGCATGTGGTGACCGGCGTACCGGAAAGCAAGATCATTGACGCCCTGTTTGAGGGGCTCACGCGCAAAAATCCCTGGACCCTGGAGCCGGAGCCCGGTGCGGCCGCGAGCTGGGAGTTCAGCGAGGACCGCCGCGTCATTACGTTCCATATGCAGCCGGAAGGCCGTTGGTCCAACGGCGACCCGGTCACCGCACACGACTTCGTCTGGTCCTGGCGGCGCGCTCTGGACCCGGCGATGGGCAACCTGTACGCCTACATGCTCTATCCGGTGGAAAACGCGGAAGCCTACGCCACGGGCAAGATTGATGACCCGGCACTGGTCGGTGTGCGCGCGCTGGATGACATGACGCTTGAAGTGACGCTGAATGCGCCGACGCCGTACTTTCTGCAACTCATGGACCACTATTCCAGCTACGCCGTGCACCGCGAAACCATTGAGCGGTTTGGCAAGGCCACAGACCGTTTTACGCGTTGGACCCGCGTTGGCAATATCGTGACCAATGGTCCGTTTCAGTTGCAGAACTGGCAGCTGAACCGGCGTATTGTGGTGGAGAGGAACCCCCATTACTGGGACAACGACGCCGTACGCCTGAACGGCATCGTGTTCTACCCGACCGAAAACATTGTCAGCGAGGAACGCATGTTCCGCGTTCATCAACTGCACTACACGAACGATGTGCCGCTGAACAAGATTCCCGCGTACCGCAAAATGGCCGATACACCGTTTGTCGAGGCGCCTTACCTGGGTACCTATTTTTACCTGCTGAATACTGAGCGCCCGCCGCTGGACGATGTGCGCGTACGCAAAGCCTTGTCATTGGCGGTGGATCGCGAGGCGCTGACGCGTAATGTGCTTTACGGCAGTAATAACCCGGCCTACGCAATCACGCCGCCGGGTACATTGGGTTACCAGCCACCACAGCTGTTTGCTTTTGACCCAGAGGAAGCGCGGCGCCTGCTTGCCGAGGCCGGGTACCCCGGGGGTGACGGCTGGCCCGGGCTGGAGCTGATCTACAACACCAGCGAAAGCCACCGCAAGATCGCCGTGGCGCTGCAGCAAATGTGGAAGGATGCGTTGAATATCACCGTCACGCTGTCCAACCAGGAATGGAAAGTGTACCTGGATTCGGTCTCCCAGATGAATTTCCAGGTGGCGCGACGTGGTTGGATCGGCGACTACGTGGATCCGAACAACTTCCTCGACCTCTACATCACCGACGGCGGCAACAACAACACCGGCTTTTCAGACCCGGTATACGATGAGCTGATATTGCAGCGTGCGCCGCGCGCGGCAACCCAGGAGGCGCGCTTCGCGCTGTTTCATGAAGCGGAAACGCGCCTCATGGAGCAGATGCCGATCCTGCCCATTTACACCTATGCCAGCAAACATCTCGTGCACCCATCCGTGAAGGGCTTACCGCCCAACCTTATGGACTTCGTCAATGTGAAATACATTCACCTTGAAGATGTGCCACTGACTGAATTCGAGCTGGAGTAGCCTATGTGGCGTTTTATTGCCGGGCGTTTGTTGCAGGCCATTCCGGTTATTCTCGCGGTCATCACTGTCACCTTTTTCCTGGTGAGGGTGGCACCCGGCGGCCCTTTTGATAGCGAAAAAGCGGTGATTCCCGAGGTCAAGGCTGCGCTGGAAGCCCAGTACCGGCTAGACCTTCCCCTGGGGCAACAGTATTTCGCCTACCTGCAAGACCTGGCCCGGGGTGAGCTCGGTCCCTCGTTCAAATACCCCGGCCGCAGTGTGAATGAACTCATTGCCGCGGGTCTGCCGGCGACGGCGGAGCTGGGCGCGTATGCCCTGCTGGTAGCGGTCGTGCTGGGCGGGCTGGCGGGTGTTGTGGCGTCGCTCAAGCCCAATAGCGCGCAGGACTACATTCCCATGTCGGTGGCGATGATCGGCATTTGCATGCCCACCTTTCTGCTCGGCCCGTTGCTGGTGCTGTTGTTCGGCATTCACCTGGAGTGGCTGCCGGTGGCGGGGTGGGGCGATATTCCCGGCGACAAAATACTGCCCAGCCTTACGCTCGGCGCCGCTTATGCGGCGTACATCGCGCGCTTGAGCCGGGCCGGCATGCTGGAAGTGATGTCGCAGGACTATATCCGCACGGCACGCGCCAAGGGCTTGCCGGAATGGCAGGTGGTAACGCGCCACGCACTGCGCGGCGGCCTGATCCCCGTGGTGGCTTTCCTCGGCCCCGCGTTCGCGGGCTTGCTGGCGGGCTCGTTTGTGGTGGAAACCATTTTCCAGATTCCGGGCCTGGGGCGCTTCTATGTGCAGGCCGCCTTTAACCGCGACTACACCATGATTCTCGGCACCACAGTCTTTCTGTCGACCCTGATCGTGCTGTTCAACCTGCTCTCCGACATTCTCGCCGCGTGGTTGAATCCGCGCCTGCGCGCACAGTATGGGGAGGCGTGAATGACCTCTGCGAACCTCACTGACGTGGTACAGGCAGAGCAGGGCACTTCCCTGTGGAAGGATGCCTGGCGCCGTTTGCGCAAGAACCGTCTGGCTCTGTTCGGGCTCGCTGTGCTCAGCGTGTTTATTGTGGTTGCCCTGCTGACGCCGTGGATTGCACCCTATGCCTACGATGCCCAGAACCTCGACCTCGGGGCTTCACCGCCTTCAGCAGCGCATTGGTTAGGCACGGATATCTTCGGACGTGACCTGTTGACCCAGATACTCTACGGCGGGCGTATCTCCCTGGCGGTGGGTTTTGTCGCGACTGCGGTGGCGTTGGTGATCGGCGTGACCTGGGGCGCCGTTGCCGGCTACGTGGGCGGCCGCGTGGACGCGGTGATGATGCGACTGGTAGATATCCTCTACGCATTACCCTTCATGATCTTCATCGTGTTGTTGATGGTGGTGTTCGGGCGCAATCTGCTGCTGCTGTTCCTGGCCATCGGTGCGGTCGAATGGCTGACTATGGCGCGCATCATGCGCGGCCAGGTGCAGTCCCTGCGCCAACAGGAGTTTGTTGAGGCCGCGGTTTCGCTGGGTTTGTCACCGGCAACCATCGTCCGCCGTCATCTGGTGCCCAACGCATTGGGGCCGATCATTGTCTATACCACCCTGACCATTCCCAGCGTCATGCTGCTGGAGGCGTTCCTGAGTTTTCTCGGCCTCGGCGTACAGCCGCCGGCCACGTCCTGGGGCCTGCTGATCTCCTACGGCGCTGAAACCATGGAAGAGTATCCGTGGCTGCTGATTTTCCCGGGTGCGGCGCTCACCCTGACCCTGTTTGCATTGAACTTTCTTGGCGACGGCCTGCGCGATGCGCTGGACGTGCGCGGCTCTGGAGACTGATAGCCCATGCCTCTGCTCAGTGTCCGCGACCTGCAGGTCGACTTCACCACCCGCAACGGGCGCATCACGGCGGTAAACGGCATCGGCTTTGATGTTGAGCCTGGCCAGATCACCGCGATTATCGGTGAGTCAGGGTCTGGCAAGTCCGTTGCCTGCTACAGCCTGCTGGGGTTACTCCCCACGCCGCCTGCCAGTATCGAGCGTGGCAGTGCCGTGTTTGACGGGCGCGACCTGTTACAGATGAGCGAGCGCGAGTTGCGCGAGATCCGCGGCCGCGACATCGCCATGATCTTCCAGGACCCGATGACCTGCCTCAACCCCTACATGACGGTGGGCAACCAGCTGGTGGAGCCGCTTATCTATCACCGCAAGGTGACCCGGGCGCAGGCCAGGGAACGCGCGCTGGAACTGCTGGCAGAAGTGGGTTTACGCGATCCGCAGGCGACGATCGACCAGTACCCGCACCAGTTTTCCGGCGGCATGCGCCAGCGGGTGATGATCGCGATGGCGTTGATCAACGAGCCCCGGCTGCTGATCGCCGACGAGCCCACCACGGCACTGGATGTCACTATTCAGGCGCAGATACTCGAACTCATTGCCGAGCTGCAGCGCAAGCGCAACATCGGCGTGATATTCATCAGCCACGATCTGTCCGTGGTTGCCGACATTGCCGATGAAATCGT
Source organism: Haliea salexigens DSM 19537 (assembly GCF_000423125.1). Taxonomy (GTDB): domain Bacteria; phylum Pseudomonadota; class Gammaproteobacteria; order Pseudomonadales; family Halieaceae; genus Haliea; species Haliea salexigens. The sequence continues at coordinate 171,554 of NZ_AUHJ01000004.1, read as the reverse complement.
GGTGATGGAAAAGGGACATGTGGTGGAGCGGGGTGATCGCCAGGCGATTTTCCAGGCCGCTGAGCACCCTTACACACAGAAACTGCTGGCAGCGATACCTGCAGGCAGCAAGCCCCCGGCAGACGCCGCGCGGGAGGACCTGATCCAGGTGCGCAACCTGTGTACCTGGTTTTCCCAGGGGCGTGGCGCCGAGCCGTTGCGTGCAGTGGACGATGTCAGCTTCACCGTGCAACGAGGCGAAGTGTTGGGCCTGGTGGGTGAATCGGGCAGTGGCAAGTCGACCATAGGCCGTTCGCTGTTGCGCCTGGTACCGGTGACCAGTGGCGAGGTGCTCTTTGATGGCACCGATGTCACCGGCCTTGCCGGCGCCGGCTTGAAACAGATGCGGCGCCGCATGCAGATGATTTTCCAGGACCCCTACGCCTCGCTGAACCCGCGCATGTCCGTGTACGACACCCTGGCCGAGCCCTTGCTACTGCACGGTATTGCCACGCGCAAAACGGTCGAGCAGGGCGTGCTGCAGCTTATGGATGACGTGGGCCTGGCGCGTGCGTTCGTGCGCAAGTACCCGCATGAGTTCTCCGGCGGCCAGCGCCAGCGCATTGCCATCGGCCGCGCGCTGGCAACGCGTCCGGAGTTCGTGGTGGCGGATGAACCGGTGTCGGCGCTGGATGTCACCATCCAGGCTCAGATTCTCGAGCTGATGCTGGAACTGGGGCGTGAATACGGCCTGACCATGCTGTTTGTCTCGCACGATCTGGCGGTTGTGCGACATATCGCCGACCGCATACTGGTGTTGTACAAAGGGCGTGTAGTGGAGCAGGGCACCGGTGATGCGCTGTTCAACGCGCCAAAGGAAGACTACACACGACAACTGCTGCAGGCGATTCCCGGGCGTGGCCTGCTTTGATTCGACCCGGTATGAACGCGGTTTGCAGCCACGGTGACTGATCCCGTGGTATCTTCCCCGGCGGGTGCAGACGGGTATCCTCCGGCAGCTACAGCCAACTACGCACTGATACTGCTGTTGCTGGCGTACATCCTGTCGTTTATCGACCGCAATGTCATGGCAGTGCTGATTGGCCCCATTCGCGCCGATTTCGCCATCAGCGACTTTCAGTACAGCCTGCTGCACGGCTTCGCCTTTTCCATGTTTTACATCGTTATGGGGTTACCTATTGCGCGCCTCGCCGACCGCCACAGCCGCAAGTGGATTATCACCGCGGGGCTGGTGGCCTGGAGTGCGATGACCTGCCTGTGTGGTGCCGCCCGCAGTTTCGGTGGCCTGTTTCTCGCGCGTGTCGGGGTTGGCATCGGTGAGGCCACGCTCTCGCCCTCGGCGTTTTCCATGCTCGGTGATCTGTTTCCCCGCGAAAAGCTGGCGCGTGCGCTGGCGATCTACAGTCTGGGCATTACGCTGGGCGGTGGCATGGCTTACGTGGTGGGCGGTGCAGTGTATGCATGGTTTGCTCAGGGCGCTCCGGTGACGCTGCCGTTGCTGGGTGAAATGCGTCCGTGGCAGATGACCTTTATTGCGGTGGGCGCGCCGGGCCTGCTGCTTGCGGTATTCTTCGGGTTTCTCCCGGAACCCGTGCGCCGCGAAGACGTGGCCCGCACTGGAACGCCGGGTGAGCAGGAGCCCGCCCCCAGCCTCGCAGCGATCATGGCACACCTCAAGGCACACGGACGTGCCTATCTGGCGCCAATCGGCGCGGCGTCGGTACTGAGTATTCTTGGCTACGGCACCATGGCCTGGTACCCGGAATTCCTCATTCGCAGTTTCGATATGCCGCGGGCTGAGGCGGGCAGCCAGTTTGGGTTGATGTTTCTGCTGGCGGGCAGTGCGGGTGCGCTTGCGGGAGGCTGGTCAGTCGAACCGTTGCGGCGGCGGGGTTACGCCGATGCGCCGCTGCGCATCGTGCTGCTGGTTGCTGCACTGTGGTTGCTGCCCGCCGTTGCCGGGCCAATGAGCGGCAGTGCCGAGCTGGCGATCTGGTGGGCTGCGCCGATCGTGTTTTTTCTCAATGCGCACTTTGGCGTGGGTGTGGCCGCCGTGCAATTCATGACGCCCAATCGAATGCGCGCGCAGGTGTCGGCCTTGATGTTGTTCTTTACCAACCTGTTCGGACTCGCGTTTGGGCCCAGTGCCGTGGCAATGCTTACCGACTTCGTTTTTGCTGATGATCAGGCGCTGCGCTATGCGCTGGCTCTGCTACCGCTGTTGGTTTGTCCGTTGGCAATCGCGCTGGTTGTGCAGGGAATGCGGCCCTATCGCGAGTGCATAGCGAAAAAGCATCCGCCGTAGGCGCTTGACGCCCACATCATTTGGGAATATATTCCCAAATATGGATATGCCAATACATCAAGTGCTCAGTGACGCGGTGGTCCGAATCATGCGGCCTCTCGCCCGTGTGCTCCTCTCCCACGGCATGGCGTACGGTACCTTTGCAGAGCTCGCCAAACGCGCGTTCGTGGATGAAGGGTTTCTTCTGGTCGAGCGCGATGGAAAGCGCGCGACAGTCTCTGCTGTGTCGGCGCTGACGGGATTGACGCGCAAGGACGTCAGCCGCATCCGGGAGTCTGAGGCACTTTTGGATGGCGGCGCCAGCCAGCGTTATAACCGTGCGATACGCGTCATCAGTGGCTGGATCAACGATCCGGCGTTCAACGATGCCAGCGGGGAGCCCGCTGCTCTGCCTCTTGAGGGCGGTGACTGGAGTTTTGCGGCACTTGTGCGGCGCTACAGCGGTGACATTCCGGCTGCTGCCATGCTCTCCACGCTTCAAGCGAGCGAGAACGTCGAGGTGCGAGCTGGCAACGCGGTGCTGGTGGAGCGTGCTTATATTCCCAAGGCAACACCCCTGGAGAAGATCAATATCCTGGGCAAAGACGTAGGGGAGCTGGTTCACACCATTGGCCACAACCTTGAGGTATTGCCCGAGCAACGCTTCTTCCAACGAAAAGTGTCTAACGCCTCGATTGCTGCTGCAACAGCGACGGAGTTCCGGGCATTGTCCACCCGCAAGTCTCAGGCGTTGCTCGAAGAGTACAACGCGTGGTTGACGCAACACCAATCGGAAAGCGATGAAACGGTGGGTGAGCCCCTACGTTACGTTGCAGTTGGCATTTATTACATCGAACTTCCCGAACAGGAGCAGTAGCCATGAAGAGTCCATTCGTGCCGCGTCCCTTGGTAACCTCCAGCGCATTGGCGCTGGTCCTTTCCGCCTGTGGTGGCGGTGGGGGTGGCGATAGTCTCGTAGCGGTGAATCCATCTCCCCCTACCGGGGGTGGTGGTATCGGGGGGTCAGGCCAGAGCACGACCAGCAGCGGTACCATCGACGGTTTCGGGAGTATCTTCGTGAATGGTGTGCGCTATGAAACGGATGATGCCGAAGTCATCATTGATGGCCAGGTGCTGGATGATGATGCCTTGCGTCTTGGCATGGTTGTCCTGGTCACTGGTCAGGTCGACGATAGCGGCGTGAACGGGAATGCCGAGCGCGTTGTATATGACAACGAGTTGAAGGGACCGATATCCAGCATAGAAGTGTCTGCGGACGGTGATGCAAAGCTGCTGACTATTCTTGGCGTCAATGTGATTGTTGAGCGAGCCGGTACGGTATTCGAAGATGTCGACTTCGACAGCGTAAGTGTTGATGACTTCGTCGAGGTATCCGGGTTCACTGGTCGTGGTGACAGCCTGCGAGCCACTCGCCTGGAACGAAAGGACCCGTTTGTTCCCGGGCAGTCACTCGTTGAGGTCCGTGGCCGCGTCGGCGTGGTCTCGGGGAGCCAGTTCACCTTTGGCGATGTCAGCGTGGACTTCAGCACAGCAACGCTTGAGGATTTTGGCAGCGTGGCGGTCAGCGAAGGGCAATTGGTAGAGGTGCAGGGGACGCTTGCAGAGGGGCTCATTACCGCAACGCGTATCGAACTGGATGGGGATCCTGCGAGTCGCTTCACGGACGGCGCAACCGTTCAGGTTCAGGGCGCAGTGACCGGGTATCTGGACTCAACAAGTTTCCAAGTAGGTGGTGTCGAGGTGGACGCTTCCAATGCAATGCTGCAGCCCGCAGGTCTGATTCTCGCCAATGGGGCGGTGGTGCAGATCAATGGTATTTGGGAAGCCGGGCGGCTGCTCGCGAACACGGTCCAGTCGCGCCGCGGTCGTATCAGGGTCGAGGGCCCGCTTGGAGCAGTCGATGCAGAGGCGGGAACCGTCACGCTGCAACTCGTGCCGGGGTCGGTCACCGTAAGCATCGATTCCGCGACGCGCTTTGATGATGACACCGATCGCTCCAGTATTTTGCGCATTGGCGACCTCGTTCCCGGTGATTTTCTTGAGGTGGAAGCATACCTTGACGGCGACCGTTTGGTAGCGACAACGCTTGATCGTGACGATGACGACAATGAGCAGGAACTGCAGGGTCCGGTAGACAGTTTCGTAGCAGGTGCAAGCGTCACCATACTCGGCCTGACCTACAGCACCACTGGCGCCGAGTTTGAAGGACGTGACGATGTTGATATCAGTGCCGACACGTTTTTCGCGAACGTGCAAGCTGGCGATCTGGTCAAGATCAGCGACGACAGCATTGCCGACGGGATTGCCGATGATGTGGAGTTTGAAGACCGGGTCGCGCTGGCTGGTGAGCGAGAGTTCGCTTGCTTTGGTGACGACGACTCTGAAGATGACGACGAGACGGACGACTCCAGTGAAGGTTGTGATGACTTCGACGATGACAACCCCTTGGCGTCAGACGATGACCTGACGGATGACGACGACCTGACGGAGGACGATGACCTGACGGAGGACGATGATCTGACGGAGGACGATGATCTGACGGAGGACGACGACCTGACGGAAGACGACGACCTGACGGAAGACGACGATCTGACGGAAGACGACGATCTGACGGAAGACGACGATCTGACGGAAGACGACGATCTAGTGGATGACGACCTCGACGATGATGAGGACGATGACGTCAACGATGATGACGACTGACGTTAAATCGACTTCTTGAGAGTCTTATGGGGTCGACCTGGCAGGGTCGGCCCCCGCAATCTGCCGGATACGCGCGACCATCGCCCGCAAGCCATTGCCCCGCGTGGGAGAGAGGTGGCGCAACAGGTCGAGCTGCTCGAAATAGCTGTCTATATCGAACGCCCGGATGTCCTCGGGAGTCTTGTTGTTGTAGGCGGCCAGCACAACACCCAGCAGGCCCTTGACGATAAACGCATCACTGTCGACTGACAGCTGCAGGCGGTTCTGTTCCAGTCGGGTATCGATCCACACCTGGCTCTGGCAACCGCGGATCTTGCGGTCGTCCGTGTGTAGCTCATCGGGCATGGCGGGCAGCTCTCGGCCCAGATCAATGATGTACTTGTAGCGGTCTTCCCAGTCGTCGAAAAAGGCGAGGGTTTCGACAATGTCGTCACTGGTGATGCTGTGGCCAAACGGGTTGGCGGGCGCCGGGTCTGGCACGATGCACTCTCCCTAGTAAAACATGCCGGTTTCGAGCTGTGCTTCCTCGGACATCATGTCGCGGCTCCACGGCGGGTCGAACACAAGTTCCACATCAACCGTGTTGACGTTGGGTACCTGTGAAACACGGTATTTTACATCGCCCACCAGCACGGGGCCCATGCCGCAGCCCGGCGCCGTGAGCGTCATGCTGATGGCGACACTGGCGGCGCTCTGGTCGATATCCACGCGGTAGATAAGCCCGAGGTTGACCAGATCGACCGGCACTTCCGGGTCGTAGACCGTACCCAGCGCCTCCCACACCTGTGACTCATCGATCAGCCCGTCTGCCGGCGGAGTAAATTCCAGCCGCTGCGGCGTCAGCCCCAGGGCGTCGGCATCGGTGCCGTCTACCCGCACCATGTTGCCGTTGTGGATGACGGTGTAATTACCGCCCAGGGCCTGGGTCAGGGTGACGAAGGTATGCGCCGGGATGGTGACCGGGTCGCCCACGGGTACCAGACGGCCCGGGCAATCGCGCTGGGTGGTGAGCAGGGTTCGTTCCTGGGCGCTCATGCAATTTTCACCAATCAACTGATACTGAAGCTTTCGCCACAGCCACAGGCGGCAGTGACGTTCGGGTTGTGGAACTTGATGGTGCGATTCAGCCCTTCCTTTTCGAAGTCCAGCCGCGTGCCCTGCAAAACAGGCAGCGAGGCGCGGTCCACGAAAATATCCAGGTCGGCATCCGGATGCAGGGCGAGGTCATCCTGTTCGCCGCTATCCACCTCATCCATGACATACATGAAGCCGGTACAGCCACTTTCCCGCACACTGATGCGCAATGCCCGCTTGCCTGACTGGCCGAGCTGTTTCTTCAGGTAGGCTGCCGCTGCGGGGGTAACCTGCAGGGCATCGGTGTTCACGTCAAACGTTTCAACGCTCATAAGTAACCTTCTAGCCAAAGAGGCGTTTTGCTTTGTGGATGCCGGCGAACAGCCGCTCCACGTCATCTGCCGTATTGTACAGTGAATAGGACGCGCGTACGGTTCCCGGCACCTGGTAATGCGCCATGAGTGGTTGCGTGCAATGGTGGCCGGTGCGCACGGCTATGCCCTGTTCGTCGAGCAGCATGCCCAGGTCGGAGGGGTGCACGCCCTCCAGTACGAAGCTGAATATGCCAACGGTCTGCGCGGGGTTGCCGATGCGCCGCAGCCCGTCGATGTCACCTGCCAGGTCGATGGATTGCTGCAGCAGGCTGCACTCGTGAGCCGCTGCGGCGGTAATGTCGATGCCCGCGAGGTAATCGATGGCGGCCGCCATGCCAATCGCGCCGGCAATATTGGGCGTGCCGGCCTCGAATTTGAAGGGCAGTGCGTTCCAGGTGCTGCCGCTGAAACTCACCGTCTCGATCATTTCACCGCCACCGAGGAATGGGGGCATGGCGTCGAGCAGCGCTTCCTGCCCCCACAACACTCCCATGCCGGTAGGGCCAAACAGTTTGTGCCCGGAGAACACGTAAAAGTCGCAGCCTATGGACTGTACATCTACGGGCATGTGAGCAATCGCCTGGGCGCCGTCGACCAGCACTTTTGCCCCCGCCGCATGCGCCAGCCGGCTGATCTCCGCCACCGGGTTGATTGTGCCAAGTGCATTCGACACGTGATTCACGGCCACCAGCTTGACCCGCTCGTCGAGTAGCCCCCTGAATGCTTGCAGGTCGATGTCACCGGCCTCCGTGATGGGAATCGGCACGACTTCGGCACCGGTGGCGGCGGCCGCCAGCTGCCAGGGCACGATGTTCGAGTGATGCTCAAGGTAGGACACGAGAATCCGGTCGCCGGCACGCAAATGCGTGTGCCCCCAGCTGTAGGCAACCAGGTTGATGGCCTCGGTAGCACCCCGTGTCCAGATGACCTGATTGTTGCGCGGGCTATTGATGAATCGCGCAACCGTTTCCCGCGCCGCTTCAAAGGCAACGGTGGCCCGGTCGCTGAGTGTGTGTGCGCCGCGGTGCACATTGGCGTTGTCACGGCGGTAGTAGTTGGCAATCGCCTCAATAACCACCTCGGGTTTCTGTGTGGTGGCGGCATTGTCGAGGTACACCAGGGGTGCGCCATTGACGGATTGCTGCAGGATAGGGAAATCCTCGCGCAGGGCGGCGGGGTCAAAGGGGGCTGCAGAGGCCATGGCGGTCGATGCGTTCACAGGATATGCCTCGTCAGGCGTGCATCGCGCGCGAAACGCCTGGCCAGGAGGGGCTTGAGAAACGCCTGCACGGCCGGTTGCGCGATAGCCTCCACCAGTTCGTTGATAAAGCCGTAGCTCAGCATCACTTCAGCCTCTTCGCGCGGCACACCGCGGGTGCGCAGGTAGTGCAGGGCAAGCGGGTCCAGCTGGGCAACGGTCGCTCCGTGGGCACACTGCACGTCATCGGCGTAGATTTCCAGCTCCGGCTTGGTGTTGATTTCCGCCTTGTTGCTGGTCAGCAGGTTCTTGTTGCTCAGCTCCGCGCGGGTTTTCTGTGCCTGCGGGTGGATATGAATCCGCCCGTTGAAAACCGCAGTGGCTTCATCGGCGATGATGCCGCGGAAGCGCTCCTGGCTGGTGCAGTGCGGGACAGCATGTTCAATGCAGGTGTGGTAGTCCACGGTTTCGGTGCCGCGGGGCAGGTACAGGCCGTCCAGTGCGCAATGGGCGCCGCTGCCCTGGTGGTCCACTACCAGATCAATACGTTTCAGCGCGCTGCCCAGGGCGAGGTGAAAGCCGTTCAGCAGGCTGTCTGCTTCCTGCCGTGCATGTACGCCGCCAATATGCACCGCGTCACCCTGCTCCAGGTGCAGGCGGTAGTGGTTCAGCTGCGCGCCGCGGGCCAGCAGCAATTCGGTAATACCGTTGGTGAATGCCGTGCCTCCGGTCGCCGTGTTGGCGAAAGACTCAACCAGCGTGGCGCTGCTGTTCTCGGCGAGACACACCAGCAGGCGCTGGGTGATGCTGATCGATTCATTCTGCCCGGTGGTTAGCCAGGCAATGTGCACCGGCGTATCAATATGGGCGTTGGCCGCGACCTCCAAGAACACACCGTCGGCGAGCGTGGCGTCATTCAGGGGCGCGAAAACATGGCGGCCAGGCTGCAGGGCACTGCCCAGAGCGGCCGCAATGCGCGCTGCCTGCTCGCTGTTTGCATCGGCGAAGCGCACCAGGTTCAAGCCGGCGGGAAGTTCACCGTGAGACAGCTCGGCGCGGTAGTGGCCGTCGGCGAATACCAGCGTTGGGCCGTCCAGCGCAGGCAGCGGGATGTCGTCAAGCGGTGAGCGCGCGGATTCAGTAGCCGGTGCGCTGAACGTTTGCTGCAGGGGTTGCAGACTGGTGTATTTCCAGGCCTCGGTTTTGCGCGTGGGCAGTGCCGTTTTGGACCATGCGTCGCGGCCGCGGGCCTGAACGGGCTCCAGCCAGGCCGGCGCGGTGCGCGCGGCGGCCGCCAGCGCCTGCTGCATGAAGTCACTCATCAGGCTACGTCCTCCAACCAGGCATAGCCGCGTTCTTCAAGCTCCAGTGCCAGCGAGTGGTCACCGGACTTCACGATGCGACCGCCGGACAGGACATGCACCCGGTCCGGTTTGATGAAATTGAGCAGGCGCTGGTAGTGAGTCACCAGGATAAAGCTACGCTCGCCGCTGCGCATGGCGTTGATGCCGTTGGCGACAACCTGCAGCGCGTCGATATCCAGCCCGCTGTCGGTTTCATCCATGATGCAAAGCTTGGGTGCAAGCAGCATCATCTGCATCAACTCGTTGCGCTTTTTCTCGCCACCGGAGAACCCTTCATTGACACCGCGCTTGAGAAATGCGGCGTCGAGGTCTACCGCCTTGCAGGCTTCGCGGGCCTGTTTCATGAAGGTCACGCTGTCCAGCGCGGCTTCGTTGCGGTGTTCACGCACGGCGTCGACGGAGGCCTTGAGGAACTCCATGTTGCTGACGCCGGGAATTTCCACCGGGTACTGGTAGGCGAGAAACAAGCCCAGGTGCGCACGCTCCTCCGTGTCCAGTGTCAGCAGGTCCTGCCCCAGCAACTGTGCGCTGCCTGCCGTCACGGAATAGCCGGGTCGCCCGGCGAGTACGTGCCCGAGTGTGCTTTTGCCCGAGCCGTTGGGCCCCATGATAGCGTGTACCTCACCGGGGCCGACCGTGAGGTCCAGGCCCTTGAGGATAGCCTTGTTCTCCACGCTGGCGTGCAGGTTGTCGATCTTCAACATGGTTCTCTTGCTCCGAAGTGCGACCGCAGGGCCGCACGCTAGTGTTTGCCTTAGCCGACAGAACCTTCGAGGCTCACTTCCAGCAATTTGCCCGCTTCCATGGCAAATTCCATGGGCAGCTCCCTGAAGACTTCCTTGCAGAAGCCGTTGACGATCATGGACACCGCTTTCTCGGCATCCAGCCCGCGTTGTTGGCACAGGTACAGCTGATCGTCGCTGACCTTGGAGGTCGTGGCTTCGTGTTCCACAACAGCCGAAGGATTGCGGCTTTCGATATACGGGAATGTGTGCGCAGCGCAGCGGTCACCAATCAGCAGGGAGTCGCACTGGGTGTAGTTGCGTGCGCCCTCTGCGCGCGGGCTCATGCGCACCAGCCCGCGGTAGGCGTTGGAACTCTTACCCGCGGAAATCCCCTTGGAAATGATGGTCGAGCGAGTGTTCTTGCCCAGGTGGATCATCTTCGTGCCGGTATCCGCCTGCTGCGCGTTGTTGGTCAGCGCTACCGAGTAGAACTCCCCGATGCTGTTGTCGCCACGCAGTATGCAGCTGGGGTACTTCCAGGTGATGGCCGAGCCGGTTTCCACCTGGGTCCAGGAGATCTTGGCGTCGCGGTGCGCCACGCCGCGCTTGGTGACGAAGTTGTAGATGCCGCCTTTGCCTTCGGCGTCTCCGGGGTACCAGTTCTGCACGGTGGAGTACTTGATTTCGGCACCGTCGAGTGCCACCAGTTCAACCACCGCCGCGTGCAGCTGGTTCTCGTCGCGCATGGGGGCCGTACAGCCCTCAAGGTAGCTGACGTGGCTGCCTTCGTCGGCGACGATCAGCGTGCGCTCAAACTGGCCGGTGTTGGCTTCATTGATGCGAAAGTAGGTGGACAGCTCCATGGGGCAGCGCACCCCCTTCGGGATGTAGACAAAGGAACCGTCGCTGAACACCGCGCTGTTGAGAGCGGCGTAGAAGTTGTCTTTGCGCGGCACCACACTGCCCAGGTATTTCTTGATCAGCTCGGGGTAATCGTGCACCGCCTCTGAAATCGAGCAGAAGATCACGCCGGCTTCCCAGAGCTTCTCGCGGAACGTGGTGGTGACGGACACTGAGTCGAACACGGCATCGACGGCAACGCCCGCGAGCGCGGCCTGCTCATGCAGGGGGATGCCGAGCTTGTTGTAGGTTTCGATCAGCTCCGGGTCGACTTCATCGAGGCTCTGGGGCCGGTCCTTCATCGCCTTGGGCGAGGAGAAATAGGAGATTTCGTTGAATTTGACCGCCGGGTACTGCACATGCGCCCATTCCGGCTCAGCCATCTTCAGCCAGTCGCGGTAGGCCTCCAGACGCCATTCGAGCAGCCACTCGGGCTCGTTCTTGCGGCCGGAAATGAACCTGATGGTGTCTTCATTCAGGCCCGGTGGCAGGGTGTCGGACTCAATATTCGTGGTGAAGCCCGCAGCGTACTCCTTGCGTATGGCGTGTTCGATGTGTTCCTGCGACATAATCAGTGACCTGTGCTGACGGGCGAGACGACGGTAACGGTGATTCAGTGCATTTTCGCACGCGCTGCACCCGAATGGCGACAAGCGCGATGGGGTGCCGATGAATACCCGAGTATTTTAGTCGACTATTGCGGTCGGTGCAACGCACGGCAGGCCGCCAGCGCGTTTACCGTGCTGTAGGGCGCTTGCGCCGTCGCTCCCGGTAACCGCCTGACTCCGGTGGGCTGCTCAGGCGGGGCCGCGCGAGCTCATCCTCGTAGGCACGCTCAAGCGGCGCCAGTTGGTGGCGAAAGCGTTTCGCAAACCCCACCAGTGCCGGACTGATCTCGCCAACGGCATCCAGGGACCGGCTGGGAAACACGCGCCAGTTCTGCCCCGGGCCGGAGCCATTCGGCGCGGGCCGACGCGCAGCGTCGAGTGCGAGCAGGGACATCAGCTGGTCGCGCACCGCAGCCGGCTCGCTCACCAGTGTTTCGTACCGGATCTCAAGCAGGGGGTTGGGCAGGGCCGCCCGCCAGTGGGCGATGAGCTTCTCGGCCAGGGCAATTGCCCGGCCAATAGTGGCCAGTTGGTAACTGTAACGGTGCCCGCTGCGAAAGTTCTTGAAAAACAGCGCGAGCCCGAGGTCCAGCGGTGCCCGGCGACACAGGACCACTGGTATGTCCGGGTGCAACAGGCCCAGCCAGCCGAGACGGCTGAGGTTTGCGGGCGACGTGTCCACGAGGTAGCGTACGTCACGCCCTGCAAGCGGCGGACACAGTGCCACCAGGGGCGAACCCGGTTCCGCTGCCAGCCTGGCTGCCTGGGCCTGGACGTTCTCCCGCGTCGGGAGGTTGGCGGCCAGTTTGCGCGCCAGCGCCAGTTCACCCCCTGCCGCCACTCCGGGGTGTTGCGCCAACAGTGTTTCAACCAGGCTTTTGCCAGAGCGGGGCAAGCCGGCTACCACCAGCAGTGGGCAGGCAGGCGCCGGGTGTTTGCGCGGGTGGCGTTGAAAGAACTGCCGATCCATGACGGCGGCGCTGGGGGAGACCTGGTACTCGCGGTTTCCCGCGATGTCCTTTGCGGCAAAGCGGTTGGCCTGCTCGTAGAAGGCGAAGCCAGGGTTGTCGAGACCGGATTCCGTGTAGATTTGTCCGAGTAGGAACAGCGCCCGGGCACGGGCTGAATGGCTGCGCTCGGTATCCAGGGCAAGTTTCAGCAGGGTTGCCACTTCCGGGCTGTCGAGGGGAATCTCACGGAAATTCAACAGGCCGCGGTAGGCATCGGTGAGGCTGGCGTCCGCCGCCATTGCCCTGCTGAAACAGTCGCAGGCTTCGTCCCCGCGGTTCTGTCGGCTTAACAGGTGGCCGAGTTGCACCAGCAGGCGGGGTGCGTCACGACAAGCGCCCAAGCCGTTGCGATAGCTGGCTTCGGCCTCTGCCAGGCGCCCCAGACCCTGCAGCGATTGCCCCTGCAGGCTCCACAGCTCCGCCATGTTGCTGTTCTGTTCGAGCAGCAGCGTGGATTCACGCAAGCTGCGCTCGAACTCCTTGCCTTGTACCTGCTCGCGTATCACCGCAAGCGCTGTTTTATAGTCAGGCCGCTGGGGCATGAGCCGCTTTCCTGCTAGGACGCCCTGACGCGCGGAATCGCGGTTTGCGCCAACAGCTGAATAGTTGCGCAGGGTGCTGCTGTGGTCAACTGCTTTGACCGCGCTGTTCGGTGTTGAGTTCGGGCTGGCGCGCCAGGATGGCAGCGCGGAAGTGGGCGGGAATGCTTATCGCCTTGCGGCTCTGTTTGTCGGTGAACACCTGGGTGAGGCTGCCGCGGGCAAGGGGGCGGCCACTGTCTTTCTCCTGCAGGTTGAAGGCGAGCTCGGCACTGCTGCGGCCGAGGCGGGTGTAGCCAAGCTCCACGGTGACGGTTTCGTAGGCCCGGCATTCACCCAGGTAGTCGCAGTTGATGTTCACGGTGAAGATGAAGCAGGGTGCTGTTTGCGGGTTCATCGCGCCCAGGCCCAGTTCTTCCATGTAAAAGCCGGCGACTTCATCGGCGTAAACCAGGTAGTTGGCAAAGTAGAGATGTCCCTGGGCGTCGGTGTCGCTGAAACGCACCACCATGTCCCCGCTGTAGGCTGGTTTGGCTGGGCTCACGGCTGCGCAAGCTCCAGGGCGTGTTGCAGGTAATGCAGTTCATTGAGGGAAATGTCCGCGTTTTCGTCCACGCCGCCCGGGGCATTGTCAGCGCCGAGGGTCAGCAGTGAAGGCGGTTGGCGCGAGCCTGCAAAGTCCGGCGCGGCGTAGCGGTAGGGGCGCTGCCACGGGTCTTGCGGAATCACTTCAATATAGCCGCCGTCCCTGAAGCGACCGGCACGACGCATGCTGCCAATGGGGCGTACCAGGCTCTCAAGGCCGGGTTCGCTTTGCGGGAAATTCGCCATGTCTTCGTAGTACGCGTCCAGTGCCGCTTGCAGGCGGGTGAGGTCATCCGCAACCTTGTGCAGCTCTGCGCTCGGGGTAGGGGAGGTCTGGATGCCGGTCATTGCATACAGCACCGCCTGCGGTTGTTCCGAGCAGAACACCCGGATGTCTTCGGCAGTGGGTAACACATCCGCCCGGCCGGCGCGGAAAATGAACGGCTTGAACCCCGGGCTGTCGCCATAGCGCTGGATGGAGCGATAGTCGCCGCACACCACCTTGCCGGGGTAGTTGGCCAGCTCCCGGAATTCAATGGTCTCCACTGCGGGCAGGGCCGTTGTCACGGCTTCCTGCGCTCGCTGGGCCTGGTTGGTACATGCGGTCAGCCCGGCGAGGCCGAGAATGAGGAGCAGCTGTTTCATTGCGCATCCTCGGCGTCCGCGAGTTTGCGCAGCGCGACCGCGTTCATGCAGTAGCGCAGGCCACTTGGGGGCGGTCCGTCCGGGAATACGTGCCCGAGGTGTGCGTCACAGGTGTTGCAGGTGGTCTCGATGCGTGTGCGCCCGAAGCCGTGATCGTTGTGGTAGGCAATTACGTTGGCTTTTACCGGCTGTGTAAAAGAGGGCCAGCCGCTGCCCGACTCAAACTTCTGCTCGCTGTCGAACAGCAGTGTGCCGCAGCAGACGCAGGCGTAGTCGCCGGGCTCAAAGCGTGAGCACATCTCGTTACTGAACGCACGCTCCGTGCCGGCCTGGCGGGTGACGTGGTACTGTTCCGGCGTGAGCAGGGCGGCCCACTCCTCATTGCTGCGTTGCAGCCTTGTATCAGGTTCGGGATTGCCTTCGTTGGCGAGGCGACAGATTTCATTCCAGGTGAGCATGGCAACAACCTCGTAGTGACATGTGAGCCAAACACGTTCAGCGGGCCCGGTCGGCGCACAGTAGGGGCAAGCCGCGGCAAGATCAAGAGGTAGCGAGCGCGTTGCCGTGATGTAAAAACTGCGCTTTTCACGCAGGTGCTTTGCCGAGAGCGGGTGCAGTATACTGTGTTTAAAGGTCGCCTTGGTGGCGGCTGCGATAAGGGGTTTTCATGGTTTTGCGATTCACAGGAACAGCGCTTGCGCTGTGCGTGGTGTTGGCGGGTTGCCAGAGTTTGCCCGAACAGGCTCCGGAGGCGGTCGCCTGCCCCGAGGTGCCGGTGGTGGAATGTCCGGTGTGTCCGCTGCAGGAGTGTCCGGAGCCCCGGGTGCTGGAGAAAATCGTGCTGCGCCCCGCAGCACCGATGGCGGTGCCTGTGCGGCCGGAAACCGCCGGGGAACTTGAGCTGCCTATCATTGGTGTGCTGGAGTTCATCCGCGTGGAACCCTCGGGCCTGACGCTGGAAGCCGTCGTGGATACGGCGAGCGAGCACACCACGATTGCTGCGCGCGATGTGCGGCTGCTGGAAAAAGACGGCAAGCGGTTCGTCAGCTATGTGCTGGTCGACCCGGCCAGCGATGAACAACATGCGCTGGAGGCACCACTCCTGCGCCGTGCTTCGGTGGTTGACGCGCACGGCGGGAGCGCGCGCAATTACGTCGTCACCATGTGGCTGACCCTGGGCGACAACCGCACCCGGGTAGAGGTCAGCCTGTCTGAAAACACCGATATGCCCTATCCGTTGGTGATAGGGCGCAACCTGCTGACTGACGTGGCCATTGTCGACGTCAGCCGGCGCCACACTCTCGAGCATCCGGCGGCCCCATGATTGCATCCCGCGCCAAAGTCGGCATCGTTGCCGGCGCACTGATCCTGTTCGGTATTGCGGTCGCGGCCTACAAGGTGGTCGGGCTGGATCTGCCGCTGTGGCCGGGCGAATCCCGTGAAGTGTGGACCATCGAGACGAAAGTGAGTTTCAAGCCGGCCAGCGGGCCGGTCGAGGTAGATCTGGCCCTGCCCTCGGGCCTCGGTGGCTGGGTGACACTGGAAGAGCATTTTGCCTCTTCCGGGTTTGGTTTTTCCGTTTCCGAGGAAGCCGGTGGCCGGGTGGCGCGGTGGTCGCGGCAGTTACTCGAGCACCCGACCACGCTCTATTACAAGCAGCAGGTGTATCGGGCGCGGCGCGCCCAGCTGCCCGACATGCCCATCGAAACGCCGGATCCGCCGCTGCTGGAACCTGATCAACAGGCCGCCATGGAGCGCTTTGTGGCGGATTTGCGCGAACGCTCCAGCAGCCCCGCGACGCTGACCGCACTGATGATTCAGGAATTGCGCAGGCCGCAGCCCAGCCAGGATGCGGAATTCCTTCTTGGCACCTATAGCGATACTCCCCTGCGGGTGATGTTCGATGTGCTGGCCTATGCCGACGTTCCCGTCTATCCCGTGCGCGGTATCGCGCTGCAGGACGGCCGGCGTCGGCAGACACTGAGTACCCTGCTGCAGGTTTACGATGGCAGCGACTGGGAGGTGTTCGACCCGGAAACGGGGCAGGCCGGCCTGCCCGAGGATTTTTTCGTCTGGCGTCAGGGCAACGGCGCGGCCCTGCGGGTGCTGGGAGGGCGTGATTCCAGGCTGGAGTTTGCCCTGGTCCGCAACAGCCTGTCGGCGAAAACGGTGGTCAGCATGGAAGAGCGCAGCGATGAGTTCGCGCTGCTGGACTTCTCCATTTATGCCCTGCCGGTTGAGCAACAGGGTATCTTCAAGGGGATTCTGTTGCTGCCGGTGGCTGCTTTCGTGGTGGTGATGATGCGTGTGCTGGTAGGCATCAAAACCTCGGGCACGTTCATGCCGGTGTTGATAGCGCTCGCCTTTCTGCAGACCACGCTCTGGGTGGGTCTGGCGATCTTCCTCCTGCTGGTGAGTGTGGGGCTGTGGATTCGATCCTGGCTCAGCCATCTCAACCTGTTGCTGGTGGCCCGTGTTTCGGCTGTGGTGATTGTGGTGGTGTTGCTGATGGCTGCGCTGTCACTGATCAGCTACAAGTTGGGTGTGGACCAGGCGCTTACGGTCACCTTCTTCCCCACCATTATTCTCTCCTGGACCATCGAGCGCATGTCGATACTCTGGGAAGAAGAGGGGGGCAGGGAAGTCATGATGCAGGGGGGTGGCAGCCTGTTGGTCGCCGTACTCGCCTACCTCACCATGTCGGTGCCTCTGGTTGAACACCTCACCTTCAACTTCCCGGAGCTGTTGATCAGTCTCCTGGGTGTGATTCTGCTGACCGGAAAATACACGGGCTACCGCTTGTCCGAGCTCTATCGTTTCCGCGACATGGCGCAGATGAAATGATCAAGCTGGTAAAGCCCTCCGTGCTGCGTGAGCGTGGCATTCTCGGTATGAACAGGCGCAACCTGACGTTTATCGGCGCGAATAACCCGCGGCGTAATTACCAGCTCGTGGACAACAAGTTGCTCACCAAGAAAGCGGCGCTGGAGCGCAACGTGGTGGTGCCGGAACTGTACGGGGTGATCGAGCACCAGTTCCAGATCAACCGGATGCTGGAGATGCTCGAGGGCCGTGAGGCATTCGTCATCAAGCCGGTGCAGGGCAGCGGAGGCAAGGGTATTCTGGTGATCACCTCGCGCGATGGCGACCACTTTGTAAAGTCCAGCGGCGGTGTGATCGATGACCGCGACCTGCGCCGGCACACGTCGAACATCCTGGCCGGCTTGCACAGCCTCGGCGGGCGCAACGATGCTGCCATGATCGAGGCGCTGATCGACTTCAATCCGCTGCTCGCGGAATATAGCTACGAAGGTGTGCCTGATATTCGTGTGATTGTTTTTCGCGGTGTGCCGGTGATGGCGATGATGCGCTGTGCCACACATGCCTCGGACGGCAAGGCGAATCTGCATCAGGGTGCCGTGGGTGTGGGCCTTGATATTGGCGAGGGCTTCAGTGTCGCTGCGGTACAGCATGGCAGCCTGGTCACCCATCACCCGGATACAGGCGCGTGTTTCAAGTCGCTGCGGCTGCCGGATTGGGATGCCATTCTCGACCTTGCAGCCAGCTGCGCAGAAATGACGGGGCTGGGTTATCTGGGCGCAGACATTGTGCTCGACCGCACGCGCGGGCCGATGTTGCTGGAGCTGAACGCCCGTCCCGGGCTGGCGATTCAGGTAGCCAACCAGGAGGGCCTGATTCATCGCCTCGGTATTGCGGCCGAGATTGCCCGCACTGCAGCGGATCACGACGCGCGCATCCGCGAGGCCAAAATGCGCTTTCATCGCCCGGAAGCCGTGTTGCAGGCCTCTGACAGCGCGGCGGCTGGGAGCTGACCAGCCGGGCAAACTTGCATTCAGCTTGCATTCGAGTACCATGCCGCTCGCACCCGCTGACGGTGCAAGTCCTCGTCAGCATTACCCCGCCAGACATTGCCATTTTTCTGGCGACTTATTTATCCAGAGATTGCTGACCATGACTTTTGATTCTCTCGGGCTGTCCGCCAGCCTGCTGCGTGCTGTTGCCGACCAGGGCTACGCAACCCCTTCACCCATCCAGGTAAAAGCCATTCCGCTGATCCTTGCAGGCAGGGATGTCATGGCCGCCGCACAAACCGGTACCGGTAAAACCGCGGCGTTCACCTTGCCACTGTTGCAGCGCCTCGCAGGAGGCCCGCGTGTGCAGGCCAACCGCTGTCGCGCCCTGGTGCTGACGCCGACCCGCGAATTGGCGGCTCAGGTGCAGGAAAGCGTGCGCGACTACGGCAAGTACGATGGCTATCGTTCCGCTGTCGTGTTTGGTGGCGTGAACATCAATCCGCAAATCGCGCAGCTGAAGCGTGGTGTCGACGTGCTGGTCGCCACGCCAGGCCGTTTGCTCGACCTCCATGGGCAGGGTTTCGTGGACTTCCGCGACCTGGAAGTGCTGGTGCTCGATGAGGCTGACCGCATGCTGGACATGGGCTTTATTCACGATATCCGCCGTATCGTCAAATTGCTGCCCGTAAAGCGCCAGACGCTGATGTTCTCCGCCACTTTTTCCACCCAGATTACGCAATTGGCACAGGGCTACATGCAGGGCCCGGTCAAGGTAGAGGTCAGCCCGCCGAATGCCACGGCCGAAACAGTGCAGCAGTGGGTGTATCCGGTGGACAAGAAGCGCAAGCCCGAGCTGCTGAGCCACCTGGTGCATGCCAACAGCTGGGAACAGGTTCTGGTGTTTACGCGTACCAAGCACGGCGCCAACAAACTGAGCCAGCAGCTTGAGAAGAACGGTATCCGGGCGGTTGCCATTCACGGCAACAAGAGCCAGAACGCGCGCACCCGAGCCCTCGGCGATTTCAAGCAGGGGCGGGTACAGGCTCTGGTGGCTACCGACATTGCGGCACGGGGTCTGGACATTGAGCAGTTGCCGCAGGTGGTCAACTTCGACCTGCCCAACATCGCGGAAGATTACGTGCATCGTATCGGCCGTACCGGGCGCGCCGGCGCGGCCGGACAGGCCTATTCGCTGGTCAGTGCCGACGAGGCGGATTACCTGTACGGCATTGAACGCCTGATCCGCAAAACATTGCCGCGGGAAGAGGTGGAAGGCTTCGAGCCCGAGCACTCGGTTCCGCAGGGTCGCCCGACAGCGGCGCGCCCGGCTCAGGGGCGCCCGGCTCAGAGGCGTTCAGCGCCGGAGGGGCGCGGGTCGCAGCGTGCGCGCGCAGGCAATGCTGGTGGGCGTGAAGGTGCGCCTTCGCAGACTCGTCGCCGTCGCCGGGGCGGCGCGGGCGGTGGTAACGGACAGTCCCGTGGCAACAGCAATGGCAATGTGGCACCGCGCGGTGGACAAGGCCGCTAAGGCCCGCCTGGCGCGCTTGCGCCGGTAACACGATTGCTGTAATTCTGTGCGCTCTAACCAAGCATGCTGCCTGCAGCATCTCCCACGGAGCACACAATGACCGATCATCCTCAACTGCGTCGCCGCACCCTGGTCAAGGGGATTGCGGCGGCATCGCTGTTGCCGCTCCTGGGCGGCAATCTTGTGGGCTGCTCAGACAGCGCGGACGCCCCGCCCGCGCCGGAAGGTGTGGCCGCTGACTTCAATCACGGGGTTGCCTCCGGCGATCCGCTCACTGATCGCGTCATCATCTGGACGCGTGTTACTCCCCGTGAACCGGGCTTTGTGACGGTCGAGTGGGAGGTCGCCAGCGATGATGGCTTCGCCGATATCGTGGCCAGTGGGGTTGGCAACACCGATGAAGCGGTGGATTTCACGCTGAAGGCTGACGTCACCGGCCTCGCAGCGGGTACGACCTATTTCTACCGCTTCCGCGTGGGTGACGTACTCTCCACGACAGCGCGGACGCGCACGGCACCCTCGGGTGCGACTGCGAGCGCGGCGTTTGCCGTTGTCTCCTGCTCCAATTACCCGGCAGGCTACTTCAATGTTTATCGTGAGGTCGCGGCACAGCCGGTGGACGCGGTGTTGCATCTGGGGGATTACATCTACGAATACGCCCCTGGCGGCTATGCCAGTGCCAACGCCGAGGCTCTGGGCCGCGTGGTACAGCCCGCCAGTGAGCTTTTCAGCCTTGCGGACTACCGAGGGCGCTACGCACAGTACCGCACCGACCCCGACTTGCAGGCGGCACATGGGGCACACCCGTTTATCGTAGTTTGGGACGACCATGAAATCGCCAACGATGCCTGGCGTGAAGGCGCGGAGAATCACGATCCGGCTACCGAAGGTGAATACTCCGAGCGCCGCGCGGCGGCGATCCAGGCCTGGTACGAGTGGTTGCCTGTGCGCCCCCCGGCCAGTGAGCAGGAGATCATCTACCGTCGCCTGCCCTACGGCGACCTCGTGGACCTGATTATGCTGGATACCCGTGTGATTGGTCGCGACCGTCAGTTCGTGTATCCGGATTTCGTCAGCGGTGGCCGCATCGATATCGACGCGACGCGTGCAGCCAGCAACGCAGCAGACCGTACCCTGCTCGGTGCGGAGCAGCTCGCCTGGCTGGAAACGCAACTGATCGATTCCAGTGCACGCTGGCAAGTGCTGGGCCAGCAGGTGCTGATGGCGCGCTACCTGTTGCCCGCACCCATCCTGGAAGCGCTGGAACCGAGTATCAGTGGTGGCGATGCACTCGCTGCCGGCACTGCGGCGGTGCTCGCTGCGGTCGCTGCCAAGAACAAGATACCGGAAGAGCGCACCGTGGAAGAGCAGGCGCTGCTGGATTCCGCCGTGCCCTATAACCTTGACGCCTGGGACGGTTACGCCTTCGAACGTGACCGGGTGCTGGAAGTGGCGCGCCAGATGAACAGCCGACTGGTCGCTCTCGCTGGTGACACGCACAACGCCTGGGCGTCACAGCTGGTAGCGAGTACCGGCGAGGTGGTGGGTGTGGAGCTGGCGACTGCGAGTGTCAGTTCTCCCGGGTTGGAGGCCGTGCTTGGTGTTGATGCCGCGGGGCTGTTTTCGCCGCTCATTGCCACCCTGGTCGACGACCTCGTGTATGCCAACCTCATTGATCGCGGGTATCTGGTCACAAGGTTTGGCCAGGATACGGTCACCGCCGAGTGGCGCTATGTCTCAACCATCGACTCGCAGGACTACAGCGAGAAAACGGCCGCCTTCAGGCAACAGGTGGTGCAGCGCGGTGACCTCCTGTTGACTTGAGCAGTCCGCCACCGGTCCTATTGCGTATGTTACGCACTGTTGTTTGCATTGAGAGGAAACCATGAAGCGTGTTGCCCGCCTGTTGCTGCCGGCCCTGTTGTTGGCCCTTGCCGGTTGCGCCCAATACGAAAACCGTCGCGGCGTCGAAGTGGGTTGGACAGACGCCTACATGCAAAGCTTGCAGCCGGGCGTCACCACCCGTGCCGAGGTCATGGCCGCCCTGGGGCCGCCGTCACAGGTTATCGCGCTTGAAAGCGAGTCGATTCTTTACTACCTGTTTGAACGCTCCGACGGTGAGGGCATCGTTCTGGTGCTCTACAACCGCATGCAGATCGACACGCACTACGATCGCGCCATCTTCTTCTTCGACGAGGACGGCCTGCTGACCGATGCGTCCAGCCGCATTGCCGACACCGACAATGGCTAGGCTTGTCCGCGGTTTGCTACTGACCCTGATGTGCGCCCTCGGCGGCTGCACCCAGTGGCATTACAACCTGGGCGAGACGTTGCCCGGCGCAGCTGCGAGTCTCGCCACGGAGACGGGTCTAG
Organism: Haliea salexigens DSM 19537; assembly: GCF_000423125.1. Lineage (GTDB taxonomy): Bacteria > Pseudomonadota > Gammaproteobacteria > Pseudomonadales > Halieaceae > Haliea > Haliea salexigens. The sequence continues at coordinate 149,808 of NZ_AUHJ01000004.1, read as the reverse complement.
ACAGCCGCGAGGTGCTTGCTCGTCTGGGGCCGCCGCTGCGCGTGTCTGCCATTCCCGGTGGCTACGTCCTCGGCTGGGAATCCTGGCAGGTCACGGAGAATGTGTTCGGGTTCAGCCTGGGTGCGCTGGGAGTGGATTTCCTGTCCATTGATGTGGGTCGTGCCGACACACGCAATGAAGCGCTGCTGCTGACTTTCGCCAGCGACCATCGCCTCACCGGCGGCAGCTGGCACGGACGCGAAGACAGTGTGGGTGGCGGGCGCTCAGTGCAGCCGCTGGTTGGCCTGGTGCCGGTGGTGGACGTTGACGACATCACCGAGCGCCTGCCACAGCACAACTGGGGTCGCGCCGCCCTTGAGCCTTTACCCATTGGCCTGAATCGCGCTCAGCGTCCGGATATGGGGCAGGGCGGTGTGGCCCAACGGGCCACACCAACCGGTACCGGCCAGCAGGCGCTTGAGCTGCGTTGAGCACGAATTTGCTGGTAACCCTCGCCCGGTTTTGTACACTGGACGTATAAAATCAAAGAGAGGATTTCACCATGCAGGCCGATACACTCGACAAGCTCCTTGCCCACTGGGCGCGGGAAACGCCTGACACGGTCTGGCTCAAGGACTTGCTGCCCGAGGGCTCCCGGGATATCACCTGGGGCGAGGCGGCCGCGACCGTCAATGCGATGGCGGCGATGCTTGAGCATCACTTCGGCCGCGGGCAGCGCATCTCGCTGCTGTCGCGCAACTGTGCACACTGGTTCCTTGCCGATCTCGCGATCATCAGTTCGGGCAACGTCACGGTGAGTATGTTTACCACGCTGCCGGCGTCGACCGCACAGTACATCATGGATTTTACCGAGACCCGTGTTCTGATTGTCGGTGAAACCACCAACTGGCAAGCCGTGCGCGAGGTGCTGCCGGAGGGAGTCACCCTGATAACGTTGCCCGGCGTGGAACTGGAAGAGCCGCATCTGCGCTGGGAGTCACTGCTTGCGGAGTGGCAGGGCAAGGCCCCCGCCTATCGCTGTCAGCCCGATGACGTGATCTCACTGGTGTTCACCTCAGGCACCACCGGCTTGCCCAAAGGTGTTATCCAGACACACCGCAGCAACCTTGTGCCGATCACGCGGTTTCGCACCGCCTTCGGCACGCGCGACAACGCGCGCTATTTTTCCTACCTGCCGCTTTCACATATTGCCGAACGGCAGATCGTCGAGTTTTCCTCGTTGACCTGTTGTGGTGAGGTGAGCTTCAACCAGAGCCTGGAAACCCTGGCGGCGGACCTGCAGCGTACCCGCCCGCACATGTTCTTTGGTCCACCGCGTGTCTGGGAGCAGTTGAAGCAGGCGGTCGTTGCCAAGTTTGGCGGCAATGACGCGCTGGAGCAGGCGCTGGCTCAGGATGCGGAAGGTATCGGCCGCCTGGTTCTTGAGGGCCTGGGGCTGGATCAGGTGGAGTACTGCCTGGTGGCAGCGGCACCAACACCGCCGGCATTGATTGAATGGTGGCAACGGCTGGGGCTGATCCTCATGGAAGGCTTTGGCCAGACCGAGGCGATGGGTGTTATTGCCAGCGGGCATGATTCACGACGGATCGGTTCTATCGGCAAGCCCATCGGCGAAGTGGAATTCCGCATCACTGAGGAGGGCGAGCTGGCGGTGCGTGCCGATGGCTGTACACCGGGTTATTACAATCAGCCGGACAAGACTGCCGAGCTGATCCGCGACGGTTGGTTGCACACCGGCGACAAGGCACGGGTGGACGAAGACGGCTTCGTTTACCTTACGGGCCGGGTGAAAGACTATTTCAAGACGATTCAGGGAAAGTTCGTGGCTCCGCCCCCCATTGAGGGTGAATTTGCCAAGAACCCCCATACCGAACAGCACTGCCTGTTGGGGCGTGGTTTCTCCAAGACGGTGATGGTAGCTGTGCTCAACGAGGCGGCACGGCAGCTGGCGGCAGCGTCGCGCGAGCAGGCAGAAGCGGAGATCGCGCAGGCGATACACCAGGCGGTACAGAGCATCAACGAGGCTGTCGAGAAGCACGCCCGCATCGGCGCCGTGATCCTTTCCCGGGAGGAGTGGACGATCGACAACGAGGTGCTCACGCCAACCCTGAAGATTCGCCGTGAAAAGGTTGAGGAACGCTACGGAGAGCTGGCAGAAGGCCTCGCCCGCAATGCAGCAGAACAGCGCGAAGTGCTGCTGCACTGGGCTGACTGAGGGCACCCGAGGTTCCCGGGGGCCCGGCGTGGCAACCGGTCAGCGCTGCGGCGCTGGATCCATAGCCGCAGTCTCGGACTCGGACTCGGACTCGGCTTGGATGTCGCTGTGGTGCTCGTCCTGCCCCGACTCCGAGGGTAACAAGTCGCCCACAGCATCTTCCGGGCCGCGCGGGTCCAGGCTAAAGCCTGTGGGGGCGGCTTCGGTAGCGGCGGCGGAGAAGGGTACCTGGTCTTCTGCAGCAACCACCTGACCCTTGTCCCGGGTTTGTACGGCGAGGTAAAGGGTGAAGACTGCGCTCAGGGCACAGAACGACCAGAACAGCGCGGTAGCATCGTAAAGGCTCATTAGCTGACCCAACAGGATGGGCGCAGAGGCGGCGCCCAGCGCGTTCAGCATCAATACGGATGTCCCTATTTCCACAAACTCTTCCGCGGAAGAGTTGTCAGCCGCCGTGGCCAGCGAGATGGCGTAGAGCGGCATGGTCATGGCGCCGAAAAGGAAAACCGCAATCAAGTGCGCGCTGTGCTGCACCGTGAGTGCGACCGCTGCTGACGTGGCGATAGCGCCGATACTGAGGCACACCAGCACGTAGCGCCGGTCGATGCGGTCGGAGAGCCAGCCAATCGGGTACTGGAATAGCGCACCCCCCGCGATACCCGCAGTAATAAACCAGGTGACGTCTGCCATGCTCGTGCCGTAGCGGCGCGCGAACACCGCCCCCAGCGCCCAGAAACTGCCTACCACCAGCCCGGAGAGCAAGGTGCCTGCAAAAGCCGCGCGTGAGCGTCGATAGAGCAGGTTGAAGCGAATGCGCGTTGATTCGATGGGTGCGGGTGCCAGCCGACTGGTGAGTCCAACCGGTACGATGGCCAGGGCCATGAAAATGGCTGCCAGAATAAACGGCGTGGCGCTACTGACGGGGCCGACGTTGATCAGCACCTGGCCTACCGCCATTGCGGAGAGAATAATGAAAGTGTAGATGGCCAGTACCTGGCCGCGTGATTGAGCGCTGGTCTGGTCGTTCAGCCAGCTTTCGATCACGGTATACAGCCCGCAGATCATTGCGCCCGTGAGAAAACGCAGCAATAGCCATGGAACCCAGCCGTCCAGGGTTTCCAGGGCGAGAATTGCGCTCATCATGATCGCTGTGAGCACGGCGAAGCTGCGAATGTGCCCCACCTTGGCGATGATCCTGGGGATCAACAGGCAACCGGCCACAAAACCCATGAAATACGCGGAAGCGCTGACGCCGATAATGAAATCCGATAAGCCGATACTGCTGGCCCGCAGGGGCAGCAGGGTCAACTGCATGCCCTGTCCGACCAGAAGCAGGGCGGTGGAGATCAGCAGTGAGGTGAGGGTGAGCAGTGTTCTCATGGTATGGCCAGCGCGGGTGCACAGTGCAGTTGCGAAGGAGGCAGGTTACACGCTTTGCCGCGGCCAAAAAACCGAAATTGAGGGCAAAAAAATGCCCGGCAGTGCCGGGCCAAGCAGCCGAGTTCCCAGGGGGGGATCAGTTCAGGAACTCGGCTCGGGTGCTCGCGTTGGATTTGAAGGCGCCGCCCAGCGACGTGGTCCGGGTTCTGGAATTACTGTCCATCACACCGCGCGACTTGACGCAGTAGTGCACAGCGTCGATAGTGACAGCAACATCGTCGGTATCCAGCAGTGCCTGCAGGGCGACAAGAATTTGCTGGGTTAGCCGCTCCTGCACCTGGGGACGCTGGGCAAAGAAACGGACGATGCGGTTGATTTTCGACAAACCAATGACCTTGTCCTTGGGGATGTAGGCGACGCGGGCCAGGCCGTCGATGGTGACGAAGTGGTGTTCGCAGGTGCTGACAACATCAATGTTGTCGACCTGAACCATTTCCTCCACCTGCATTTTGTTGGCGATCACCGAGATTTTGGGAAACTGTGCGTAGTCCAGCCCGGAGAAAATCTCGTCGACGTACATCTTGGCGATGCGGTGCGGTGTTTCGGCGAGGCTATCGTCATTGAGGTCGAGTCCCAGGGTCCGGGTGATCTCGGTGAAAGATTGCACGATGCGCCGGTATTTCTCGTCGCGTGTCAGGCCATTCTGGATCATGGGGGATTCCAGGCCGCGCTCCAGCAGGGCCTCGCGCACCATGGCAGCCTCGGCTGACATCTTGCTCGGGTAGGGAATATTGCCAGCCAGTGCAGTTTCCATGTCGCATCTCCATTGTGTTTAGCTTAGTTACGATGAGGTGTGCAGGATGGATTGCCGGCGTGTGCGCCGAGCGAAGCACTTGTCGGACAATTTGTGGACAAAAGCTGGTCACCCGCGTGCGGGTGGCCTGACTCAGGAGGCGAAAAATGACGCGTGGACAACCGATCAGGATCGGCTTGATGGGCTTCGGCCAGATCGGCCGGCAGGTGTATGACATCGCGGCGCGCAGCACGGATATCGAGATCGTGGCGATAGCGGACATTGGTGAGCCGGCGATTCTGCATTACCTGCTGGGTGCGGAAATGGGCGAGGACGCCTACCAGCTGGAGGGCAATTTCCTCCACAACAGACGCTTTCGCAGTCGGCTTCTGCGCACCGACTCGCCGGCCGAGATGCCCTGGGATGTGTTTGGCGTGGATATCGTCATCGACGCTACCGGCAGGTTTCGTGACCGCGCCGCCATGCAGCAGCATTTGCAGGCGGGTGCGCCACGTGTGCTGCTGCGCACCCTGCCCACCGACCACATAGATCGCCTGGTAATGCCCGGTATCAACGCCGACTCGATTCGGCCTGAAGACCGCATGCTCTCGGCAGGCTCGGCCACCACCACCGCGCTGTGCCTGCTGCTGCACGCACTCTCGCGTGATTTCGACATCGACTGCGGCAGCATGACCACGGTGCACGCCTACACCTCAGACCAGGTGCTACAGGACTACGCCGGCAGTGATTTCCGCCGTAGCCGTTCGGCGGCCGAGAACATTATCCCCAATCAGCACGAGGCGGGAGCCTGGCTGGGGCACGTGCTCCCCGCGCTGGCGGGCAAGGTGCTGACCTCCGCGCTGAACGTGCCAATTCATCAGGGTTGCCTGCTGGACGTCAATCTCGTCTTTGCCGACAGCGCGGTAACCGCCGATACAGTCAACGACTGCATGCGTCGGCGTGCGGCCGACTACGCCGGTATCGTGACTGTTGTCGAGGATCCTGTGGTGTCCTCGGATGTCATCGGCAACCCCCACTCGCTGGTATTTGACGCCTGGGGCACCATCAAGGCCGGCAGCAACACCGTCAAGGCGCTGGGCTGGTACGAAACCCTGGGGCACGCTGCGCGCCTGCTGGATGTGGCGCGTCTCTATGCGGATCTGGATCATCGTCAGGAGGCTGCGTAATGCGCGTTGCGATCAATGGTTTCGGCCGCATCGGCCGCTCGGTATTTCGCATTCTGGAAAACGACCCGGACATTCAGGTCGTTGTGATCAACGACCTGTTTGACCACGCCGCGTTGCGGTACCTGTTGAATTACGACACCGTGATGGGTCCGTTCGGCAAGTCGCTGTTGCTCGAAGGCGACGAACTGGTGACTCCGGGTGGGCGCTGCAAGCTAATCAGCGAGCGCGACCCGGCCGCGTTGCCCTGGGCGGAACTCGGCATAGACGCGGTGGTGGAAGCAACCGGAGCCTTTCGCAAGCGGGCCCAGCTGGAGGCGCATCTGGAAGCCGGGGCGGGCCGCGTGGTGCTGACGGTGCCGGCGTCCGACCCGATCGATTACACGGTGGTGCTGGGCGTGAACGACGCCGGACTGCGCCCGGAGCACCGCATCGTGTCCAATGCGAGCTGTACCACCAATTGCCTCGCGCCCATGGCCAGCGTGCTGGATAGCGCTTTCGGTATCGAAGAGGGTGTCATCAATACGGTACACGCCTACACCAACGACCAGCGCCTGGCGGATGTGCCGCACTCCGATTGGCGCCGCAGCAGGGCGGCGGCGGAAAATACCATTCCCACCTCAACCGGTGCGGCAAAGGCAGTGGGTGAAGTGTTGCCGCAATTGAAGGGCCGTTTGCACGGCATTGCGTCCCGAGTGCCGGTGCCCGACGGCTCCGTTGTCGACTTGTTCGTGAAACTGGCGCACCCGGTCACGGTGGATGCGGTGCACGATGCGGTGCGCACGGCTGCCGGTTCGAGTGCGCTGCAGGGGATTCTGGCATTCAGTGAGCGGCCAATTGTGTCTACCGACATTATCGGCAACGCACATTCCTCCATCTATGACGCGGGTTTCACTGCCGTGGTGAACGAGCGATACCTGCGCGTGCTGAATTGGTACGACAATGAGTGGGGCTATTCGGCCCGAGTATGTGATTTGTTACGGAGGTTCAAGCAGTGGTAAGCAGCAGAGAAGCGGGCAGTGGCGAACGTTCGGATTACAGTGAGCTACGCAGCAACGTCAGTTTTCTCGGCCACCTGCTCGGTGACACCATCGCGGCGGCGAACGGTGCCGATTTTCTCGCCCTGGTGGAAAAAATCCGGCGCCTGTCAAAATCTGCACGCGCAGGTGGTGAAGATGCGGCGCACGCCGAACTGCTCGCCGTCCTGCGCTCTCTGGACAATCAGCAGCTGGTGCCGGTGGCGCGGGCTTTCAGCCAGTTCCTGAATCTCGCCAATATCGCCGATCAGCACCATACCGTGTCGCGGCAGATGGACCCCCTGTTCTCTGCCTCGCGCAATCTCAGCGGCAGTTTCGAGACATTGTTGGACGAAGGCGTGTCCGCCGCAGCCATTGTCGATGCGGTGGCGGCTTTGCGTATCGACCTGGTGCTCACTGCGCATCCTACCGAAATCATGCGTCGCACACTGATCCACAAGCAGACTGAAATCGGTCGTTGCCTGTCGCAACTTGAGTTGGGCGGTCTTACCCGTCGCGAGCAGGACCAGCTGCACACGCGCCTGCGCGAGCTGATTGCGCAAATCTGGTACGGCGATGATTTTCGTACTGAGCGCCCCTCGCCGGTGGACGAGGCGAAGTGGGGTTTTGCTGTGGTGGAAGACTCGCTGTGGCGTGCCGTGCCCGAGTATCTGCGTCGACTGGATGCGGCGCTGCAGGAGACCTGCGACAGCCGTCTGCCGCTGGATGCCGCGCCGGTGACCTTTGGCTCCTGGATGGGCAGCGATCGCGACGGCAACCCGAACGTGACGGCCGAGGTGACCGCCGAGGTGCTCTGGCTGAGCCGCTGGCAGGCCATTGAGCTCTACCTGCAGGACGTGACGCGTCTGGTGGAAGAGCTGTCGATGACGGTGTGCGACGCGGCGCTGGAAGCAGCAGCCGAAGGCTCGCATGAACCTTATCGCGCTGTGCTGCGCAGCCTGCGGGAGCGCCTTAAAGGCGACCTGAAGACCATCGAGGCGGCGCTGGCCGGGGAGGTGGTCGACAACACCGCACTGCTGACCGCTGACGACCTCTGGCAGCCCCTGGTGCTGTGTTATGACTCGCTGCAGCACTGCGGTATGCAGGTAATTGCCGATGGCGCGCTGCTGGACCTGCTGCGCCGGGTGCGCTGCTTTGGCGTGCATCTGGTGCGCCATGACATCCGCCAGGACAGTGCACGACACACCGAGGTCCTGTCGGAATTGACCACCTGGCTCGGCCTTGGCGACTACGCAGCCTGGGACGAGGACGCACGCTGCGCCTTCCTGCGTCAGGAACTCGCCAGCCGCCGTCCGCTGGTGCCGCCACGCTGGGCGCCCAGTGAGTCGGTGGCCGAAGTCCTGGCGACCTTTGCCGTGATTGCCCGCCAGCCGCGCGAGGCACTGGGTGCCTATGTGATCTCCATGGCGCGGCAGGCCTCCGATGTGCTGGCAGTGCATCTTTTGTTGCGCGAGGCGGGTTGTCCCTTCGATTTGCCCGTGGCTCCGCTGTTTGAAACCCTGGATGACCTGTCGCGGGCCCGCGAGGTGGTGACGGCGTTGTTGGCAGACCCCTGGTATCGCGGGCACATCCAGGGACAGCTGATGGTGATGATCGGCTATTCGGATTCCGCCAAGGACGCCGGTGTACTGGCGGCCGCCTGGGCCCAGTACCGTGCGCAGGAGGAATTGCTGGCGGTATGCGCTGCCAGCGATGTTCGCCTCACCCTGTTTCACGGTCGTGGAGGGACGATCGGGCGTGGCGGGGCGCCGGCACAGGCTGCTCTGTTGTCGCAGCCACCCGGCTCGCTGGAGCAGGGCTTGCGCGTGACCGAACAGGGGGAAATGATTCGCACCAAACTCGGCTGGACCTCACTGGCGGTGAAAACCCTGGCGTTGTACACCGGCGCTATTTGCCGGGCGAACCTGCAAACGCCACCGGCGCCAGAGCAATCGTGGCGCGACCTGATGGAGGAGCTCGCCGCGGGCTCGTGTACCGAGTACCGCCGGGTGATTCGCGAAGAGCCGGACTTCATCGCCTATTTCCGTTACGCCACCCCGGAGCAGGAGCTGGCGGGGCTGCCGTTGGGCTCACGTCCGGCCCGTCGTCGCGGCGGCGGCGGCATTGAAAGCCTGCGCGCCATTCCCTGGATTTTTGCCTGGTCCCAGAACCGCCTGATGCTGCCGGCCTGGCTGGGAGCGGGTACGGCCCTGCAGCAGGCGCTGGATGCCGGTCACGCGGGCCGCCTGCGCGAGATGGCAGCCGGCTGGCCCTTCTTCGCAACGCGTCTGTCCATGCTGGAAATGGTCTACGCCAAGGCGGACACGGGGCTTTCGGCACACTACGATGCCTGCCTGGTGCCCGAAGAGTTGCAGGGCCTTGGGCGCGCGTTGCGGGCTTCGTTACAGCGGGATGTGGGCACGGTGCTGGAGATCAGCGGAGGGGATACGCTGCTCGCCGATTCACCCTGGATTCGCGAGTCGATTCAGTTGCGCAATATCTATACAGACCCGCTCAACGTGTTGCAGGCCGAACTGCTGCAGCGCCAGCGGCGTGAGCCTGAGGGTGGGCTGGAACAAGCCATCATGGTCACCTTCGCGGGGATTGCTGCGGGCATGCGCAACACCGGGTAAATACAGCGACGACGTGTCGTGCTATTGCCACCCGTCATTCGGTGCTATTGTTGAAATTGGCTCCCAACTGACAAGTGAGATGCATCATGAAGAAGATCGCTGTTATGCCCATCCTGTACGTTCTGCTGGCACTGGTATTGGCGCCATTGGCGCGGGCAGACAATTACGCGGAGGCGCTGGAGTCGTTTCGCGACGCGGGTGAAAGCGCTGCCTATTTTGACTCGGCTTACGGCTACGCCCTGTTTCCGACCATCGGTAAGGGCGGTATTGGTATTGGCGGTGCCCACGGCAAGGGGCGGGTGTATCGGCAGGGAAATGTCATAGGCGAGGCGACCATGACGCAGCTCACGGTCGGGTTTCAACTGGGTGGCCAGGCATTCAGCCAGATTATTTTCTTTGAGAGTGCCAATGCGCTGGAGCAGTTCACCAGCGGTAACTTCGAGTTCGGCGCTCAGGCAACCGCGGTCGCGATCACCGCGGGTGTTTCAGCAGAAGCGAGCACGGGTGGCGGTGTCAGCGCCGGTGTTAGCGGTGGCCGCAACGACGCTTCCACGGCGAGCCTGGGCTATCGCAAGGGCATGGCGGTATTTACCATCGCCAAGGGTGGCCTGATGTACGAGGCGACTCTGGGTGGACAGAAGTTCAACTTCACTCCGAACTAAAGCGGGGCAGCCGCAAGGCTTTCCCTGGCGGCATCCACAGCCGAGGTTGGCGTGTCACCCACCAGGATGACATGCCAGCGCCGCGGGCCGTGTGCGCCCAGAACCAGCTGCGCCTCCACGTCAGCAGTGCTTGAGGGCCCGGCGATAAACTGAATGCCGCGCGGCCAGTTGCCGGCTTGAGTGTCCTTTCTTATCCGCACCCAGGCCTCTTCCAGAGTCGACACAACATCTTCACGGTTCACCAACACCAGATGATCCTCTGGCAGCAGGTTGTTGCGTCCCGGGTTTGCGCGCCCGGTGAAAGTGACAATGGCACCGGTTTCGGCAACCCCCAGTTTTGCGTAGCTCAGCGCGGCGGCATCGCCGGCCTCTGCGGCCCCGAATCGGGGCAGCACGCCGCCGTCCCGCCAGGGCATGGCGGCCAGCCTGGGGTCGTTGCCGGCAACCAGCTTGTGCGTGCGAAAGCGTTGGTAGAGATAACGACCGATCGCCTGCACCGCGGCGCCACGGTCCCGTGCCAGCTCGACCGTGCCCTGATTGGCCAGTACATTGGCGAGAAAGGCCGTATGCACATCGGGGTGGGGCGCGCGGGCAGCCTGTGCATGGCCGAGAGCAGCCAGCGCGCGTGCTATCTCCTCCGGTTCGGTCTCTGTTTCCTGCGCGCGCAGTCGCGCCAGCAGTTGGGCGCGTACGGAATCAGCCACGTCGTGCCCCCCTGCGCCTGCCCGCGTACTGACGCATGAAGGTGCCACCGCCTTCGGGTGCCGGAAAGTCGCGCTGCCCGGTCCAGCCGCTGGCGAAAGGCATGCGCCGGAAGGCTCCGCGGCGTTTGCCCAGCCAGCCCAGCAGGCTCATGGTCCAGCCGGTGGAAAGTTGGTAGAGGCGAGGCTGACGCAACAGCCAGGCGTGCAGCCGCAGCCCGTGGCGCCAGCGCGCGGGCTTGATGCGCTGCACACTTTCTTCCTGGCGCAGGTCGCGCAGCAGGTCCGGCAGCGGTATGTTTGCCGGACACACCTCGGCGCAGCGACCACAACTGGTACAGGCGTTGGGTAAGGCCTGCGCCTGCTCCAGCGAGGTGAGCAGCGGTGTCAACACGGAACCCATGGGCCCGGGGTACACCCAGCCGTACGGGTGGCCGCCTACACCGATGTAAATGGGACAGTGATTGAGGCAGGCACCGCAGCGGATGCAGTCGAGTATCTCCCGGTAGTCGCTGGCCAGGATGTCACTGCGCTTGTTGTCGAGCAGAATGATGTGGGTTTCCAGCGGCCCATCGGGGTCGTCTTCCCGCCGCGGGCCCGAATAGAAGCTGGTGTAGCAGGTTTGCGGCTGACCCGTGGCCGAGCGCACCAGCAGGCGCTGCAGCGCTACGGCGTCTTCCGCGCGGGGCAACAGGCGTTCAAAGGTAGTGCACACAATCAGCACCGGCGGCAGGTTGGCACAGAGGTCGCCGTTGCCTTCGTTGGTCACCAGCATGCTGGTACCGTGTTCGGCGACCAGCGCATTGGCGCCAATGATGCCCACATCCGCTGCGAGGAACTGTTCGCGCAGAATCCCGCGTGCCTCTTCCACGACCTCACTCGCCGTTTCCAGGCTGCGCTCGCCCAGTTTGTGTTTGTCGAGAAACAGCTGCCGGATCTCGGCCAGCGACTTGTGAAAGGCCGGGCCTACAATGTGGCTTGGGGTTTCACCCGCCTGCTGAATAATGTATTCCCCCAGGTCGGTTTCCAGCACCTCAAGCCCTGCCTTGAGCAGAAGCTCGTTGAGGCCGGTTTCCTCGGTAACCATCGACTTGCCCTTGGCGACCCGCCTGGCGCTGTGTGCCTGGCAGATCGATAACACCTTGCTATTGAGCTGCTCGGCGTCGGCAACGAAATGCACCTGGTTGCCGTGTTGTACCGCCGCTTCCTCAAACTGTTGCAGGTAATGGGAGAGGTGCTCGCTGGTATGTCGGCGCACCCGTTTCATGTGCGCTCTCAATGCGTCGAAGTCACCGTATTTACTGGCGGCGCTGCCCCGGGCCAGCGGCAGGAACTGGCCGAGCAGGTTGCGCCGCGCCACTTTTTCCTGCGCGTTGAGCGCAGCGCTTGCTTCCTGCAGGAAGTTTTCGCTGGCGAGCTTCATTCGCGGCCGTCCCCAATGCCCGGACCGCGAGGCTCGCCGACCAGCAGTTCGGCAACATGCCGGAACTCCAGGTCCACACCCCTGCGTCGCGCGCGGCCGGCGAGATGCAGGAGACAGCCGAGATCGCCGCCTGCGATAATTGTGGCGCCGCTGGCCACCGCATCGTCCAGCTTGTCGTCAGCCATTTTCCCGGAGATTTCCGGCATGCGCGCGCAGAACGTGCCACCGAAGCCACAACACACCGTGTTCTGGCTCAACTCCTGCACCTGGGCGCCGCATTGTTCTTGCAGTAATTGCCGTGGCTGCTGCTGCACGCCGAGCTCACGCAATCCGGCGCAGCTGTCGTGGTAAGTGATGGCGCTTTCCAACGGTGGACGTTTTGGTGCCGGCAGGCGCGCCACTTCCGTGAGAAACCGGGTGAGCTCCCAGGTCTTGGCGGCAAGGGCCAGGGCGCGGTCATGCCACTCGCCTTCGAACAGTGCGGGATAGTGGTGGCTGAGCATGCCTGCGCAGGAACCGGACGGCACAACCACGTAGTCGTAGGGCTCAAACGTCTCAATGACCGCGCGGGCAACGGGCACTGCCGCATCAATCTCGCCACTGTTGTAGGCGGGTTGTCCGCAACAGGTTTGCTGCTCGGGCACGCTCACCCGGCAGCCGGCGCGCTCCAGCAGGCGTATGGCGGCAAAGCCGACTGAGGGGCGCATCAGATCTGCCAGGCAGGTGACCATCAATGCCACATCGCGCCGCTGACGGCTGCGTTTGCGTTTTGGGTGTGGCTTGTCCATGCGAGGTCCTTGTTTCTGTCCGCGTGTGCTGCCGTCTGGCGAGGCGTTTGCGCTCGCCGAGTATAACGAATTTGCCTTGCCCGCGCCGTGTTTGGCGCAGCGCGCTCAGGCCATCAGGGCCAGGACCAAAGCGGTAACGAGCAGAACCGGCACGGCGGCGCCCGCCAACGCCAGCGGCTGTCTGGCCTCCAGCATCGTGATTACAACGCCGGCGGCGTCGCCACGGCTACAGCCGGATAGCAGCCTTTCGACATCGGGCCAGCGGGCAGTCTTGAAAAGCGGCTTCCTGGCTGAGCCGGTGGGCACCTGAACCCCTTCGATACGCAGGAACCGCGGATGCCGCTGAACCTGTATGCCGTTGCCGGCATGATAAACCCCGCGGTGGTCGACCAGGACCAGCAGCGGGCCGAGCAGGCCGATGTGCCCGCGCCCCTGCGCCGCGTGCCCGCCTGAAAAGCCGCGCCGCTTCGTGGTGTGAGCGGGCTGCAGCCATTCGACGTGCTGCATACGCGGCCCGAGCATGGGGGCATGACGTCCTCGATCCAGCGCGAACACCCTGTATCTGGCGTACTGCCAGACACCGTAAAATATGGCCAGTATACTTGCCAGCAGCAACAGGGCGCGTGCACTCCCGAGCAGGGTTGTGCGCAATTGCAGCGCGCGGCTGCGCTGGGTTGCGCGCATATTGAGTGCTTCCACCTCCAGGGCCGCCCCCGCGGTGCCATCTGCTGCGTAACGCTGCAGAACATAGGCACCGGCCGGTAACAGCAATAATCGCTCCTCCCAGGGGACCAGCGCGAGGGCGGGTGTTGGCGCCGGTGGCACTACGGTTGGCAGCGCGTTCCACTGGGCGTCGAAGCGAAATACGCCGCGCTGGCCAGTGTCCGTATTGTCGAGAACCGCCCACCAGAACGCGCCGACCCGCGCGAAGTCCTGCACATTACCCAGTTCGGCGGCGACGGCGGCCGCTGGCAATAGCAGCAGCTCATCAAGCTGCTCGGCAAACGCTGCGACCTCATAGCGATAAACGCTCAGGGCAGGGCCAGCGGCACTGTTCGTGAACAGGAGTCCGTCGTGGATGCGCAGTCGCGGCCTCGTCGGCAGTGCGGTGCTGCGCTCGGCCACCACATTGCCGGCGCTGTCCACGCGCAGCAACCTTCCATTCGCGCTGTCGGCGAGTACGACGTGCGGGCTATTGGGAACCCGGACCATGGCGTCTGCGCGCCAGTGCCCCTGATCGCCGGCAAAGGCCCTGCATTGGGCCTCGGGGATCACACAGCGGTAAAGGTTGCCGCCTTCGGTGGTTGCGACCTGCACCAGCAGGCGCGCGCGATCCAGCCAGAGGAGTTGCTGCAGAGGTGCTGTGAGCCCTAGCTGTGCGCGCGACAGCGTGCCCAGTGCGGCGCCGGATCGGTCGTGGTGCAGCAGGAGCTGTCGGGTTGCCAGCATCAGTTCGCCCGCGTCGTTGCTCGCCGCTGCGCGCAGTGCGGGCACGGCGGGGGGTGGCGGCAACAGCTGCGCCAGCGTTGTGAGCGCAAACAGCAGGCAGATGGCCAGCAGTGCCGTGCCGAGGGCGACGTGGGCGCGCTTGCGTGCTTGCAGCGCGCGCTCGGCCACGGCGGCCGGCGCACGGTAGGGCTTCAGCGTGTAGGGGTTGGGCCCCCAGCGCGCCGTACCTGTGGCAGCGGGCGGAGCCGGGGTCTGCTTGCCGGGTTTTTGCGCGGCTGGCACAGGCGGTAACCCGGCTGCAGGTTGCAGGTGAGCCTGCAGGCCAAGGCCGCGCATGCGGACAAACCAGGCGGCAGCCGCCTTTTGCTCCAGGCCGCGGCGCAGAATGATCGGTGCGCCGCTGAAGAAGCGTGCAATACGCTTCGGGTCGTCAATCTGGAACAATGTACCGAAATGCCGGCGCGCCGCGGCCGGGTCGGTGCCGCTCAGGATCTCTCCCGAGAACACCAGGTTGAAGCGTTTCAACCCGGACGTTGAGGCCTGCGTAGAGGGTTGGTCAGGCAATGGGCGATCTCCCGCCGTGTTATGTGCGGCCGCGTGGGTTAATCGATCGCCACTTCCTCGAAGGTGAGGCCGGCACGCGAGGTCAGGCGCTCAAGCAAATGTTCACCGAGCGCCGAGGAGGGCGTCCAGAAGCCACCTCCGCAGGTGAGCGGGTCCTGTGCCAGGCTCACTGCGGACTCGGCCAACATGCGTGCCGTGGACCCGTAGCCCGGGTCGAGCTGGCCGGCGACGCGCACCCGCATGTCGTGGGCGCTGTCGTCCGGGTGTACGCCGTGGAAGAACAGTTCGTAGTGTCCGGCCTCCCGTTGCTCCCGGTCCGGGCCTTCTCCCGGGGCCGGCAGGAAACGTTGCAGTAGTTTGCGTCCGGGTCCGGTTGACAGGCCCAGCATGGCGCCGCCTATGCCCAGTGTGTTGCGCAGGGCCTGTGCGCGCGAGGTGCACAGCTGTGCCTCGTCGAAGCGAAAGTCCTCACCCCAGGGCATGCCTAGCAGGTGATGGCTGCGGCGCACAACGCGACCGTTGATGGCGGCCATGATGAAGGGGCAGGTCCAGCGCTGGAAGTCGGCGTCGTAGCGAGCGCCGGCCTGGTCGCGCCCGTCGGGGCCGGTAGTACCTTCCGGGCAGAGGGAGTAGGGGTCGGCCAACAGCTTGCGAATTTGCTTGTCGCGGCGTGCCTCATCAAGAACTTCGAGCATGCTGGCGATGGTGCCCCCACTCGCGGTGCCGCGAGTGCGGCCTACCCGGGACTTTACGTGGCGTGCTGCCACCCCCTGTCGTGACACCATCTGACGTTGCAGAAACCAGGTGCCCATGTCCGAGGGAATGGAATCGAAGCCGCAACTGTGTACCAGGCGTGCGCCACTGGCAGCCGCCGTGGCCTGATAGGCGGGTATTACGCGCGCCATCCACTGTACTTCTCCGGACAAGTCGCAATAGTGAGTGCCACTCTCCGCACAGCACGCGACCAGTGGCGTACCATAGCGTGCGTAGGGCCCTACCGTACTGCACACCACCGCGGCGCGTGCCACCATGTCGCGCAGGCTTTGCTCATCATCACTGTCGGCCACCACCAGCGGGACTGCCATGCCGCTGGTGTGGGCCATCAGCGATTGCTGCACGGCCTGCAACTTGGCCTCATTGCGGCCCGCCAGCGCCCAGCGCAGGGTGCCGTTGGCGCCATAGCTCGTTGCCAGGTACTCCGCGACCAGTTGGCCGGTAAAACCGGTGGCCCCCCAAAGGATAATGTCGAACTCGCGATCCGCGCTTGTCATGGCTTGTGTCCTGTGCCGCTCAGTGAATGCCGTGCATCATTTTCTTCAGCAGGGGCGCCAGCAGGAATTGCACTGCCGCCACCCCGAGGCCGACGTAGAACAGACTCGTGAAAAGCTCCGTGTAGGTGGCCAGAGCCGTGGCGACGTCACCGGCGCCGGCCTGCAGATCCAGTGCCGCCAGCTTGGAAAGTTGTGCCGCCACATGTTGCGAATAGGCGGTGGCGAGGAACCAGGCGCCCATCATAACGCCCACCACACCGGGTACTGACAGTTTGGTGACCGCAGACAGGCCGACTGGCGAAAGGCAGAGTTCACCGGCGGTGTGCAGCAGGTACGCCAGCACCATCCAGTAGCCGATGACCAGGCCCGCCTCATTGGGGGACGCGGCACCCAGTACCAGGGCGCCAAAGCCCAGCCCGGCAAACGCCACACCCAGACCGAACTTCACGGGTGTGGAGGGTTCGATACCGCGTCGGCCCAACACGGTCCACAGCCAGGCGAACACCGGTGCCAGCAGGAATATGAAGAACGCGTTGAAAAAACCGAACTGCGCGGCGGTGAAGTTGATGCCGAAAACAGTGCGGTCCATCACCCGGTCGGCGTACAGCGTCATCGATGCGGCGCTCTGCTCAAACAACGACCAGAACACTACACTGCAGATGGTCAGTGCAACCAGTACCAGCATACGGCTGCGCTCTACCGGATTGCAGCGGAAGGCGATGAACCACGCGAGGCCCAGGAGTACGACGATGGCGAGCACATTCAGCAGCACGCCCACGGCGCCGTGGAACTGCAGCATCTGCCAAGCGGCGACAACGCCGGCGCCGGCACCCAGGTAAATCGCCCACTCCTTGTTCAAACCCGGCAGTGCAGGCTCTCGCAGACGCTCGGGTACGGGCGGTTCTGCGTGGCCGCGCAGATGCTTCTGTCCGTGCAGGAAGGTCACCAGGCCAAACAACATGCCGATACCGGCCACACCGAAGCCGTAGCCCCAGCCATAGGTCACTCCCAGGTAGCCACACACCAGTGTGGCGGTCAGCGCGCCGAGGTTGATGCCCATGTAGAAGATGGTGAAACCGGCGTCCCGTCGCGGGTCATCGATGCCATACAGCCGGCCGACAATGGTGGAAATGTTGGGCTTCAGGAAGCCGACGCCGACCACGATCAGGGCCAGCGAAAAGTAGAACACCTGCAGGGCGCGGTCATCGCGTACCACGGTATCGCCGACCAGCCGCGCCTGCTCACCCTCAACCGCCATGCCGAGGTGGCCGAGGACCAGTAATAGCCCGCCAAACACTACCGACTTGCGCATGCCAAGATAGCGGTCGGCGAGCAGGCCGCCGATCACCGGCATCGCATACACCAATGCGGCGTAGCCACCCAGCACCTCCAGGCCGTTGGCATCCGAAAACAGGTGGTACTTGGTGAGGTAGAGCAATAAGAGGTACTTCATGCCGTAGAACGAAAAGCGCTCCCACAATTCCGTGGCAAAGCATACGTAGAGGCCGCGGGGATGGCCGAAAAAAGCGGTGTCGTCCGAGGGAGCGGGGCTGGCTGTTATTGTCATTCCACAGGTTCCTGGTGGCGATGGGGTGTGGGCGCCGGGCGCTGGATTGGAGAATACCATTCATGGGATGACTTTGCGCAGCCCCCAGCCGCAGTGCGTGTGATCCCCGGGGGCTCGTGCGGCGCGGGGTGAAACCGTCTATGCTTCGGGTCACGTTGTTGCAACCGCTGGAGCTCCCATGACATCACACCTTGCTACCCTGGTCGCCGCCTGTGGCCTGAGTGCCACGCTCGTATGGTCGCAGGCGGCCGCTGCGCTGACTGCTGACGAGCAGGTGCAGAAAGACCTGCATTTTCATATTGCCGAACTGGCGCAGGACACTTACGCGGGCCGTGAACCGGGGACAGCCGGCGAAGAGATGACCATCGACTGGCTGGTGAAGCACTTTGCTGCGCTCGGGGCGAAGCCCGGCAATGGTGACAGCTGGCTACAGGAAGTGGCCATCACCGCGGTGACCACTGACCCCGCAGCCGTGCTGGCCATACGCGGTGATGCCTTCAATGCTGATTGGGCCTACGGCGAGGAGATGATGGTGTCGACCCAACAGCAGGTGGCAACCACCGGTATCGCCGATTCCGAGCTGGTGTTTGTGGGCTATGGAATCAACGCGCCCGAGCGCGGCTGGAACGACTATGCGGGCGTGGACGTGACCGGTAAAACCGTGGTGGTGCTGATTAACGACCCCGGCTTTGCCACGCAGGATCCCGCACTGTTCAACGGCAATGCCATGACCTACTACGGGCGCTGGGATTACAAGTACGCCGAAGCGGCCCGGCAGGGTGCCGCGGGTGCACTGATCGTGCATGAGACCGATGCCGCCGCCTACCCCTGGGAAGTGGTACGCAACAGCTGGTCGGGCGCCAAAATCGGCCTGACGGCAGAGAACCGTCATCGCGACAAGCTGGCGGTGGAAGGCTGGATTCCGCTAGCGCAGGCGCAGAGGCTGTTTGCCGCGGCGGGGCGCGACTATGCCGCCGACAAGGCAGCGGCGGCCCGGGCGGATTTCGAAGCGGTGGCCCTGGGAGGGATGCAGGCTTCGGTGACGCTCAATAACAGCCTGTCAGACCGTATGTCACACAATGTGGCGGCGCTGGTTCCCGGCTCGCAGCATTCCGATGAGGTGATCATTTACACCGCCCACTGGGACCACCTCGGCGTGCGCCCGGGTGATGCCGGCGACAATATCTACAACGGCGCCAGCGATAACGCGTCCGGGGTGGCGGGGTTGCTTGCCCTGGCGCGGCAGTTTCTCACCGGCGGGGAGCCGCCCGAGCGCTCGGTGCTGTTTCTGGCGGTAACGGCGGAGGAGTCCGGGCTTCTGGGCTCGAAGTTCTACGCCGAAAACCCGCTGTTTCCGCCTGAGAAAACAGTGGCCAATTTCAATATGGATAACATCGCGGCGGGAAACCTCGGGCGCACTCGCGACGTTGCCGTGGTGGGGTATGGCAACAGCGAACTGGAGGACTATCTGCTGCGTGCGGCGCAGCGGCAGGGTCGGGTGGTGGTGCAGGAGCCCTACCCGGAAAAGGGCTCCTACTATCGCTCGGATCATTTTTCCCTGGCCAAGGTGGGCATTCCCGCACTGTACCTGACTAATGCGACCGACAGTGTTGAGCACGGCAAGGCCTGGGGCGATGCGCGCCTGCGTGACTACGTGGCCAACCACTACCACAAGCCTTCGGATGAATACGATCCCGCCTGGGACCTGAGCGGGGCGGCTCAGGAAGTGTTGTTGTTGCTGGAGATGGGCCGCGAACTGGCGTCCAACCGCGACTTTCCCGAATGGCGTGACGGTGTGGAGTTCAAGGCAGCCCGGGAGGCTTCACTGACGCCGTAGCAATGGGGGCGGCGCGCCGCCCCTGGTTAATGACCCTAGTGGCCGGCGGTCGGTTTCCACAACGGGTCGGGCCGCGGTGTATCAGCCGTGCTGGGCGGCAGTAACGGGTACTCGATGTGCGGCTGTTCCCCGGTGAGTGACTCCAGGAATGCAGTAATCTGGCTGACTTCTTCGGCGTCCAGCTCGGCGCCTAGCTGGGAACGGCCCATAATGGCAACCGCCTCCTCAAGGCTCCAGACTGCGCCCGAGTGGAAATAGGGTGCGGTAAGGGCCACGTTGCGCAGGGGGGCTGCGCGAAACACATACTCATCGGAGGCGGTGCGCGTGACGGCAAAGCGCCCCTTGTCGCCCACCGGCAGGATGTCAGCGCCCGGCCGTGCAATCAGGCCGAAGGGAAAGTAGTGTTGGCCGCCCAAATTGACCCCGGTGTGACAGGCCGCGCAGCCCTTGTCCATGAACAGGCCGAGGCCTGCTTTCTGCTGCGCGGTGAGCGCCGCAGCGTCGCCGTTCAGGTAGGCGTCAAACGCCGAGCCCGGCGTGGTCAGGGTGGTTTCAAAGGCTTCTATGGCCAACGCCATGTTGTCGAAGCTCACGGGCTCCGCTGCATCGGGAAAAGCGGTTTGGAAGCGCTCGACATATTCCGGCATGCTGTTCAGCGTTGCGGTGACCCGCGCCGGCGTGCTGCTCATTTCCACGCTGGCCTGTACCGGGCCTTTAGCCTGTTCGGCGAGGTCGGCCGCGCGGCCGTCCCAGAACTGGGCCGCATTGAATACCGCATTGAATACGGTGGGTGAATTTCGGGGGCCCCGCTGCCAGCCGTGCCCGATGGAGGTGGGCAGGTAGTCGTGACCACCAAAGCCGACGTTGTGGCAGGTATTGCAGCTGATTAAATGGCTGGCGGAAATGCGGGGTTCAAAGAACAGCATTTTACCCAGCTCGACCTGGTCCGGGTTGAGCTTGCCGTCCGCAGCGCTGTTGCCGCTTGCCGGAACAGGGTTAAAGAGGTCGTTGGCGCGATCCCGCAGGGGCTCAGCTTCGACGGCGGGTGCCAGTGCGAGCGCGCTGAGCAGGCTGATCGCCAGTGACAGACGGTGGCGCGGTGAAATCAATGTCATAGTAAAGCCCTCCCGGTGAATACCCTTGTATTCATGATGGGGGCGGTAACAGATGGGAGCAAGCGTGGCACTTCCTGTTATTGATTCAGGTCAAATCAGCGCCGGGAAATGGTGAAGGGTGACCAGGACTGGCTGACCGGCATCAGCTCCAGCGAATTGACGTTGAGGTGCGCCGGCAGGGTTGCCAGCCAGAATACAGTGTCGGCAATGTCCTGCGGCTGAATGGGGTCGGCACCGGCGTAGAGCGCATCGTAGGCTGCCTGGTCACCGCCGGTACGCACCAGCGTGAACTCGCTCTCCGAAAGCCCCGGGGCCAGGCAGCTCACACGCACGCCGCTACCTTGCAGGTCACTGCGCAGCGCGAGTGAAAACTGCTCGACAAAGGCCTTGCTGCCGCAGTACACATTGCCACCGGGGTAAGGCCAGTGGCCGGCAACGGAGCCGATATTGATGATGCTGGTGCCGCGACCGCGGGCCACCAGCGTTGGCAGCAGGGCATGCGTCACGGTGGTCAGCCCCTTGATGTTGGTATCGATCATACGGTGCCACTGCTCGAGATCGCTGTGCTGTGCCGGAGCGGTGCCGAGCGCCAGCCCGGCGTTGTTGACCAGTACATGCACCTCGCTGAACGGCTGCGGCAGGCTTGCCACGGCGTCCTGTACTGCGGCGGTATCGCGCACATCAAGGCTGATTGTGTGCACGGCGCAGCGCGCCTGGAGTGCGTCCTGGATTTCCTGCAGGCGGTCGCTGCGCCGGCCGCTCAAAACAAGGTTCCAGCCGGCATCGGCGAAACGGTGGGCGCAGGCGCGACCAAAGCCGGAGGTGGCGCCAGTGATGAATGCGGTATGGGGCATAACGTGAGCCTTCTGTGCTGATGCTGCTGCCTCAGGCGGCAACGGCCGTGGAGTGTTCCCCGGTACGCGAGGGTGTGTGGGCGCGAATGACCGCGCAGACCGCTTCCGGGTCTGTGAGGCGTTTAACGTCGGCAAACAGCGCTGCGGCCTGGGGGTAATAGTGACGCAGGTAACCCAGCCACTGTTTGACCGGCCCCGCGGCGTGCCGTTCTGCACACTCCCTTTGCTTCTGTTGCGCAAAGCCCTGCAGCAACTCGGCAATATCCAGCCAGGACAGCCCCCGGGCGTCCACGCCGTCAGTGGCTGCGCGCACCAGTCTGGGCAGGTCCGGTCGGCACAGCACACCGCGGCCCAGCATCAGGTCTTCACAGTGGCTGGCACTGCGCGCTCGCTGGCTGTCCTCGGGGCTCCAGATTTCGCCGTTGGCGATGACGGGGAAATCCACCAGCGCCACCGCCCGCGCAATTTCGTCCCACCAGGCCGGTGGCTTGTAGCCATCGCTGCGGGTGCGGGCATGGATAGCCAGCTCGTTGACGCCCGCATCGGCGAGGGCGCGCACGTTGTCCAGAAATGGTGAACGGTCTTCGAAGCCGAGACGAATTTTTGCGGTAACCGGCAGGTGGGCGGGCACCGCACGGCGCACGGCAGCCGCGATTGCGCCCACGCGCTGAGGTTCGCGCAGCAGAACGGCGCCGCCATCGGAGCGGTTGACCGTTTTCGCCGGGCAGCCAAAGTTGATGTCGATGCCCGGTGCACCGAGTTCAGCGGCCCGCAGCGCGTTGTCCGCCATGGGTTGCGCCTGCCCGCCCAGCAACTGCAGATAAACCGGTACGCCTGCCGGGGTAAGGCCTCCTTCCCGCAATTCGGGGCACAGCCGATGGAATACACGCGGCGGCAGCAGGCGGTCGCTGACCCGCACGAATTCGGTCACACAGCGATCCAGCCCGCCGATCTGGGTCAGCAGGGCGCGCATGCCGGCGTCAATGACGCCTTCCATGGGGGCGAGAATCAGTCGCACATCGGATCTCCGGTCAATGCACCAGTATACCGCTGTGCGCCTGCCGGGTTAAGCGCTGAGGTGGTGGGGGCGGGGCGCACGTTGGCGCCCCGCAGCCAAGATGATTTATGATGCGAGCGTGAACTGAAGCGGGACGTGGTTTTGCGCGAAGACGAACTTTTTATGCAGGGCGTAGAGCTGATGCTGTTTGGCGTCAGTGCGGTGGTGATTTTCCTTTCCCTGCTGGTACTGGCCATCGGGCTGGCTTCGCAGGTGATCCTGCGTTTCTTTCCGCAGCCTGCAGAGTCGCAAGCCGTGGCTCCGCGCCGCACCAGTGCAGCGGCAGAGTCCTCACTGGATGCGGAGCGCATCGCGGTCATTACCGCCGCGGTGCACCAGCACCGTCAACGTCGCCGCAATGGCTGAACCTTCCTCGAGGAGATTGAAACCGCATGGCTGAAAACAAGCGCCCCCTGGGCATCACCGACGTGGTTTTGCGCGACGGCAACCAGTCGCTGCTGGCAACCCGGGTCCGTCTTGAGGACATGTTGCCGGTGGCCGCAGAGCTGGATACGGTGGGTTACTGGTCGGTCGAAACCTGGGGCGGCGCCACTTTCGACGCCTGCATCCGTTACCTCGGCGAGGACCCCTGGGAGCGCATTCGCGAGTTCAAGAAAGCCATGCCCAACACGCGTCAGCAAATGCTGCTGCGCGGCCAGAATATTCTCGGTTACCGGCACTACGCGGATGATGTCGTCGAGCGCTTTGTGGAGCGGGCTGCGGTGAATGGTGTCGATGTGTTCCGTGTGTTTGATGCGATGAACGACATGCGCAACATCGAGGTGGCGCTGAAAGCCGTAAAGGCGGTGGAACGCCATGCCCAGGGTACGATCTCCTATACACTGAGCCCCGTACACACGCTGGATGCCTGGGTAGATCAGGGCAAGCGTATAGAGGATATGGGCGCCGATTCCATTGCCATAAAGGATATGGCTGGCCTGCTGCGGCCCTACACAGGGTACGAGTTGGTGCGGCGTCTCAAGGAGAGCTGCGATATTCCTATCCACATGCAGTGCCACGCCACCACCGGGCTGTCCACCGCCACCATTCTCAAGTGCGTGGAAGCCGGTATCGACAACGTGGATACCTCCATCTCCTCCATGTCGATGACGTATGGCCATTCGCCGACAGAGTCCGTTGTGGCGATATTGGCCGGCACCGAGCGCGATACCGGCCTTGATCTGGAGAAGCTTTCCGACATCGCCGGCTACTTTCGCGGCGTGCGCAAGAAATACGCGCGCTTCGAGGGGTCCCTGCGCGGCGTGGATGCGCGCATCCTGGTGGCCCAGGTCCCCGGCGGCATGTTGACCAACATGGAAAACCAGCTGCGTGAGCAGGGCGCCCTGGATCGCATGGACGAAGTACTGGAGGAGATACCGAAAGTTCGTGAGGACCTGGGCTTTATCCCGCTGGTTACCCCCACCTCACAGATCGTCGGCACCCAGGCCGTGTTGAACGTATTGACCGGTGAGCGTTACAAGTCGATATCGCGGGAAACCGCCGGCGTGCTCAAGGGAGAGTACGGCGCCACTCCCGCGGCGGTTAACGAAGCCCTGCAGCAGCGCGTTCTCGAGGGTGACAAGGTCATCACCTGCCGCCCGGCCGACCTGCTGGAGCCGGAGCTGGATGGGTTGTCCAACGAACTGCGCGCACTGGCGAAAGAAAAGAACATTACGCTGGCCAGCGGCGAGCAGGAAGTCGACGACGTGCTCACCTACGCGCTGTTTCCCCAGATCGGCCTGCGCTTCCTGCAGCACCGCGGTGACCCCTCGGCCTTTGAGCCGGCACCGGGGGAGGAGCCATCAGCGGCTGACAGAGAGCCCTCAGCGACAGGTAAAGAGCCCTCAGCGGCGAATAAAAAGCCCTCAGCGGCGAGTCAAGACGCCTCAGCAGAGGAGCCCGGCGTCTACACCGTTCGGGTCAATGGCCAGTCGTACGTGGTAGAAGTCAGCGCCGGTGGTGAAGTCGACACGGTGCGCGAGTCCGCCGCGGAGGCGCCGGCGGCAAAGCCGGCAGCCGGGCCTGCAGCGGCAGCAGACGCCACTTCCGTGCCGGCACCGCTGGCCGGCAATATCTTCAAGGTCAATGTGCAGGTGGGTGACGCGGTGTCCACGGGCCAGGTGATTGTGCTGCTTGAAGCCATGAAGATGGAGACCGAGGTGCGCGCGCCGCAGGACGGCAAGGTCGCGAGCGTCGAGGTGAAGGCGGGCGATGTTGTTGCAGTCGGCGACACTTTGATCACCCTGGCCTGACCCTATGAGCAATCTGTTGCGTCTGTGGGACTCCACCGGGCTGGCCCACTTTCAGCCCGGCCAGGTGGTGATGATATTGATCGGTCTCTGCCTGCTGTTTCTGGCTATCCGCAAGCAGTTCGAACCGCTGTTGCTGGTGCCGATCGGCTTTGGTGGTGTGTTGGCGAACATTCCCGGCGCCGGCCTTGCGTATTCTGCCGCGGAAAATGCGTTGCATAGCGCGGACCCCGCCGTGCTGGCGGAGATGGCCCGGTTGCTGGGCCAGTCCGTGGCCAGCGATGCCGAAGCGCTTTTGCAGGCGCTGGGGCTGGCCGCGGCACCCGTGCAACAGGCGGCGGCCAGTGCCGCGGAAGCAGCGGGTTTCAGCGACGGCATGCTGCATACCTTCTACACGGTGGCCATTGCCAGTGGTGTGGCGCCATTGGTGATCTTCATGGGCGTTGGCGCCATGACTGATTTCGGCCCGCTGCTGGCCAATCCCCGCACGCTGTTCCTGGGGGCGGCCGCGCAGTTCGGCATATTTGCCACCGTGCTGGGCGCGGTTGGCCTCAGCACCCTGGGCTTGATGGACTTCAGCCTCGCGGATGCCGCCGCCATCGGCATCATTGGCGGCGCGGATGGTCCCACCGCCATTTACGTCGCCAGCCTGCTGGCACCGGACCTGCTGGGGCCAATCGCGGTAGCGGCGTATTCCTACATGGCACTGGTGCCCCTGATTCAACCGCCGATTATGCGCGCGCTCACCACGCAGGCGGAGCGGGAGATTGTCATGACCCAGTTGCGCGAAGTGTCGCAGCGGGAAAAGATTGTATTTCCTCTGATGTTGCTGATTCTGGTGGCGCTTTTGTTGCCCGCAGCGGCGCCTCTGCTGGGCATGTTCTGTTTTGGCAACCTGATGAAAGAGTGCGGTGTGGTGAAGCGTCTGAGTGATGCCGCCCAGAATGCCCTGATCAACATCACCACCATTTTCCTTGGCTTGTCGGTTGGCTCGAAACTCGTTGCCGACAAGTTCCTGGATATAGAAACCCTCGGTATCATGCTGCTGGGTGTGGTGGCCTTCGCCATCGGCACAGCCTCGGGAGTACTGATCGCCAAGCTGATGAACCGGTTTGGCAGTCACCCCCTCAACCCGCTGATCGGCTCTGCCGGGGTTTCCGCGGTACCGATGGCGGCGCGCGTCAGCAATCGCCTGGGTCTGGAGGCGAACCCCAGTAACTACCTGCTGATGCACGCCATGGGCCCCAATGTCGCGGGCGTCATAGGCTCTGCCGTGGCTGCGGGGGTAATGATCAGCCTGGTTGGCGTGTAGGCAGCGGTTGCTGGTTGTACCTGCCGGCAACTCTCCTCCGGGAATTGGTGTGCACAGGATTAATTTTGTACACTGCGCGCTTGTGAACTGCTGAGTCCGAGAGCGCATGAACCCCAATTACCTTGATTTTGAACAGCCCATCGCCGAGCTTGAGGTCAAGATCGAAGAGCTGCAACTTGTTGGGACTGATGCCGACATCAACATCAGCGAAGAGATTCGCACCCTGCGCGAGAAAAGCGCCAAGCTCACCGAAAAGATCTACGCCAACCTGAGCCCCTGGGATATCGTCAAAGTGGCGCGTCACCCGCGTCGCCCTTACACGCTCGATTATATTTCCCGTCTCTTCACTGACTTTGATGAGCTGCACGGCGACCGCCACTTCGGAGATGACCGCGCCATCGTCGGCGGCACCGCACGCCTCAATGGGCGCCCGGTGGTGGTTATCGGCCAGGAGAAGGGGCGCGCCGTGAAAGACAAGGTGCTGCGCAACTTCGGCATGCCGAAGCCGGAAGGGTATCGCAAGGCGCTGCGCCTGATGTCCATGGCCGAGCGGTTCAAGATGCCGGTCATTACCCTGATTGACACCCCCGGAGCCTACCCGGGTATCGACTCCGAGGAGCGGGGCATCAGCGAAGCCATCGCGCAGAATCTGGCGGTGATGTCACGGCTGGCCACCCCCATCATCTGCGTGGTCATTGGCGAGGGCAGTTCCGGCGGTGCGCTGGGCATCGGTGTGGGGGACCACCTGGCGATGCTGCAGTACGCCACCTACTTCGTTATTTCCCCCGAAGGCTGTGCCAACATCATCTGGAAGAGCACTGCCAACGCACCGGAAGCGGCGGCGGCAATGGGGGTGACCTCCAAGGTGTTGCAGGAACTGGGTATCGTCGACGCCACCATTCCTGAACCCATGGGTGGTGCGCACCGCAACGTCGACCTGATGGCTGAGCGCATACAGGCGCACCTCATCAAGGAGCTCGACCGCCTGGAGCAATCCCCGGTCGAGGAAATGCTTGAACGGCGCTACGAGCGCCTCATGTCCTACGGCAACTGAGCGCCGCCCAGTCCGGTGCCGTGACCGCGCCCCCAACTCCGACCCCGTTTGACAGCGCGGCGCTGGAGGCCGCACTGGCCCCTTGGCGCAGCGCGCGCCGCTGGTGGGTCGCCTTCAGTGGCGGGCTGGATTCCACGGTGTTGCTGCATCTGCTGTGCGCCCAGCGCAGCGCAGGACAGACTCCGCCCATCAGTGCCGTGCACATCAATCACCAGTTGCATCCGGCGGCAGAGCAATGGCAGCAGCGCGCCGGCGCGTTTTGTGCGGCGCTGGACGTGCCGCTGAAAATCTGCAGGGTCAGCGTGCGTCAAACAGGCTCCGGCCTGGAGGCGGCCGCCCGCGAGGCGCGTTATACCGCGCTGGAGCCTCTGCTGGAGGTGGGTGATGTGATGTTCTTTGCCCATCACCAGGACGATCAGGTGGAAACCGTACTGCTGCGCTGGCTGCGTGGTGCGGGCCTGCGCGGATTGCAAGGCATGCCGCAGCAGCGCGCATTGGGGCGAGGGCAGCTGGCCAGGCCGCTGCTGGCGCAACCTCGCAGCGCGCTGCAGGCCTATGCCGTCGCCGAGGGGCTTACCTGGATCGATGACCCTTCCAACGTCGATACCTCACTGGACCGCAACTACCTGCGGCACGCGGTGTTACCAGCCATTGCTGAGCGCTGGCCCGGTTACCGCGGCAGCGTGGAGCGCTCTGCGCATCAGCTGGGCGCCGCGGAACGTGTGTTGGAAGAGCTGTTGCCCGCGCCGAGGGCGGTGACCAGCGTTTTCGGCGACCCGGGCCTGGACCTGCATGACCTTCTTGCGCGACCGGGCGCGGCGGGCGCCATGGCGCTGCGCGGCTGGCTGGAGGATACGGGCCTGCCCTTGCCGCCGGGGGCCACGGTCGCGGAGTTTTTGCGCCAGCTTCACGCGGGGGGCGGCAGCCCGCTGCTGACCTGGCAGGGATATGCTTTACGCCGGTTTGGCGATGGTGTATTTCTCCTGCCCCCTGCGCGCGAGCGCAATGCAGGCGGCGCGCAACTGGCGCCGGGCATGTCGCTGCAGTTCGGTGGTGGTCAGCTGTGTCTGGTGCCGGCTGGGCACGACCCAGGCATTCGGCTGCCTCAAGGCTCGGCGCTCACGGTGCACTGGCGCCGAGGTGGCGAGCGTTGCCGTCTGCCGGGGAGAGCGGGCAGTCGACGCCTGAAAACGCTGCTGCAGGAGGCGGGTATCCCTCCCTGGTGGCGCGACGATATTCCGCTGCTCTACCACGATGGAGCGCTGGTGGCGGTGGCGGACCTCTGGCTGTGTGACGGCAGCTGGCTCGTCCGGGACGGCGGCAAAGATGTCTGGCGGGTGCGCTGGAGGCGAAATACAGACGCCCGCGCGATTGAGCTCTGAGGGCCTTTCTGGTAATCTGATTTCCCATCTTTTTGCAGGTCTTGCGGGCCTCGGAAGCAGCTTCACGCCTCCATCTGCAGGCCCCGTGATGCCCTTGTTCACAGCGTACAGATAGGCTTTGCATGACGCGTTATGTCTTCGTCACCGGTGGTGTGGTTTCTTCCTTGGGCAAAGGGATTGCAGCGGCATCCCTCGCGGCGGTGCTCGAGGCGCGCGGCATCAAGGTCACCCTGCTGAAGCTCGACCCCTACATCAATGTTGACCCTGGCACCATGAGCCCGTTCCAGCACGGTGAAGTCTTTGTGACCGAAGACGGCGCCGAGACCGATCTGGACCTGGGTCACTATGAGCGTTTCACCCGCGCGACCATGAAACGCACGAATAACTTCACCACCGGACGGGTCTACAACACCGTGTTGAAGAAAGAACGCCGCGGTGACTATCTCGGTGGCACCGTGCAGGTCATTCCGCACATCACCGATGAAATCAAGCGCCGGGTGATTCTGGGTGCGGGCGATGCCGACGTAGCCATCGTCGAAATCGGCGGCACGGTGGGCGACATCGAGAGCCTGCCGTTCCTGGAGGCGGCGCGTCAGCTCCGCGTGGAAGTGGGTTCCAGCCGGGCACTGTTGATGCACCTGACGCTGGTGCCGTATATCGCCACCGCAGGGGAAATCAAGACCAAACCCACCCAGCACTCGGTCAAGGAACTGCGCTCCATCGGCCTGCAGCCCGATATCCTGCTCTGTCGCTGTGCGGTGCCTATCGAGGAGAGCGCCTGCAAGAAGATCTCCCTGTTTACCAACGTGGAGGAGCGGGCGGTTATTCCTTTGCTCGACGCCGATTCCATCTACCGTATTCCCGGCATGCTGCACGCCTACGGCCTCGACGAGTTTGTGGTTGAGCGCTTTAACCTCGACTGCCCGCCGGCAGACCTCGCCGAGTGGGACGACGTGTTGCGCCGCGAGTTCAGCGACACCTGTGGTACCGTGCGCATCGCCATGGTCGGTAAGTACATGGATCTGCTGGATGCCTACAAATCGCTGAACGAAGCGCTCAAGCACGCCGGCCTGCAAACCCTGGCGGATGTCAAAATCGATTACATCGATGCCGAGGATATCGAGCGCCACGGCACCTCTGTACTGGCGGGTGCCGATGCTATTCTGGTGCCGGGCGGTTTCGGTGACCGGGGTGTTGAGGGCAAGATTACTGCCGTGCGCTACGCCCGCGAGAACAAGGTGCCCTTCCTGGGCATTTGCCTTGGTATGCACGTTGCGCTGATTGAATACGCCCGCAACGTTATGGGTCTGGAAGGTGCCAACTCCACCGAAATGCAGGCCGCAACGCCGCACCCGATTGTCGCCCTGATTACCGAGTGGCAAAATGCCGATGGTTCCAGGCAGCAGCGCGATGCCAGCTCCGACCTCGGTGGCACCATGCGCCTGGGTGCCCAGACCTGCTACCTGGAAGCCGGCTCTCAGGTGCGCACCATCTACGGCGAAGACAGCGTGGTAGAGCGGCATCGTCACCGCTATGAAATCAACAACAATTATGTAGAGCAGCTCACGGCCGCCGGCGTGCGGGTGGGCGGCTGGTCTGCTGATCACGCCCTGGTCGAGATGATCGAACTGCCCGACCACCCCTGGTTCATCGCCTGCCAGTTTCACCCGGAATTCACCTCCCGGCCGCGTGGCGGGCACCCGCTGTTTACCAGCTATATCGAGGCCGCGCTGGCGCATGCCCGCGGCTGATTGGGCAGCGGGGCCAGGGCGATGAGCGCACGCATAGAGCAACTCGGTGCCATCACCATAGGCAATCGCGAGCCGTTCGTGCTGTTCGGCGGCGTGAACGTGCTCGAAAGCCGGGACTTCGCCCTGCGCGTGGCGGAACACTACGTCGACGTCTGCGCGCGCTTGTCGATCCCTCTGGTGTTCAAGGCTTCCTACGACAAGGCCAATCGCTCCTCGATTCATTCCTTTCGCGGCCCGGGGTTGGAAGAAGGACTGGCGATTCTGGCAGCGGTGAAAGCGGAGTTCGGCGTGCCGTTGATCACGGACGTGCACGCACCGGAGCAGGCCGCGGCGGCGGCAGAAGTCTGCGACATCATCCAGCTGCCGGCTTTCCTCGCCCGCCAGACCGACCTGGTGGCGGCAATGGCGGCGACCGGTGCCATGATCAACATCAAGAAACCCCAGTTCCTGAGCCCGTCGCAGATGGCGAATGTGGTTGAGAAGTTTGTGGAATGTGGCAACGAACGACTGCTGATCTGCGAGCGCGGCAGCAATTTCGGCTACGACAACCTGGTGGTCGACATGCTGGGTTTTGGCGTCATGAAGCAGGCCTGCAACGATCGCCCGCTGATTTTCGACGTCACCCACGCGCTGCAGTGTCGGGACCCGTCGGGTGCCGCCTCGGGTGGACGCCGTGCACAGGTGCTGGAATTGGCCCGCTCGGGCATGGCCCTGGGCCTCGCGGGGCTCTTTCTGGAAGCCCACCCGGACCCGGCACGCGCGCTGTGCGACGGCCCCAGCGCGCTCGCGCTGCACCAGCTGGAACCGTTCCTGGCGCAGGTGCAGGCCGTAGACAGCCTGGTCAAACAACTGCCAACCCTCACCATCGATTGAACAGCCATCTGGAGTTGACGCAATGAGCAAGATCGCCAATGTACAGGCCTTTGAGGTCATGGATTCCCGGGGCAACCCGACCGTCATGGCCGAGGTCACCCTGGACAGCGGTGAGGTGGGCTCCGCCTGCGCCCCGTCCGGTGCCTCTACAGGCTCGCGCGAGGCCCTGGAACTGCGCGATGGCGACAGTAGCCGCTACTTGGGTAAAGGCGTGCTGACCGCCGTAGGCCACGTCAACAAGGACATCCGTGCGCTGCTGCTGGGCATGGATCCAGGCCGCCAGCGCGATATCGATACCACGATGATCGACGCCGATGGCACCGAGAACAAAGGGCATTTCGGCGCCAACGCCATTCTCGCCGTATCACTGGCCACGGCCAAGGCGGCGGCGCAGGCGCGCAAGCTGCCTTTGTACCAGCACATTGCCGAACTCAACGGCAGTGAGGCACTCAGTATGCCGGTGCCTATGATGAACATCCTCAACGGTGGCGAGCACGCCGACAACAACGTCGACATCCAGGAGTTCATGGTGCAGCCGGTGGCGGCGCCAACCTTCGCCGAGGCTTTGCGCGCAGGTGCAGAAATTTTTCATGCCCTGAAGAAAGTGCTGTCCCAGCGTGGCCTGAGCACAGCGGTGGGCGATGAGGGTGGATTTGCACCGAATCTGCCTTCCAACGAGGCGGCGCTGGAGGTGATCGCCGAGGCCGTGGCCAATGCGGGCTATCGTCTGGGCAGCGACATCACGCTGGCACTGGACTGCGCGGCCTCCGAGTTCTATCGCGACGGTGTGTACGACCTCGCGGGAGAAGGCAAGCGCTTCAGCAGTGCAGAGTTCACCGACTACCTCGCTGACCTGGCTGCTGCACACCCGATCGTGTCGATAGAAGACGGCCTGGATGAGTCGGACTGGGATGGCTGGAAAATGCTCACTGACAAGATCGGTGATCGCGTGCAGCTGGTTGGCGACGATTTGTTCGTCACTAACACGCGTATTCTCAAGCGCGGCATTGATACCGGTGTGGCCAATTCTATCCTGATCAAATTCAATCAGATCGGCAGCCTGTCGGAAACCCTGGACGCCATTGCCATGGCGCGCAAGGCCGGTTACACCGCTGTGATCTCGCACCGCTCCGGGGAAACCGAAGACACGACCATCGCCGACCTGGCGGTTGCTACGGCCGCGGGGCAGATCAAAACCGGTTCACTGTGCCGTTCCGATCGCGTAGCGAAATACAATCGCCTGCTGCGCATTGAAGCGGAGCTGGGTGCGCGTGCCGCCTACCGCGGGCTCGCCGAAATCGCCGGTCGGCGCGGGTGAGATGAAGTACCTGCTGGCCGGTATGTTGTTGTTGCTGGTCGCTCTGCAGTATCGACTGTGGTTCGCCGAGGGCAGCCTGGCTGAAAAGCATCGTTTGCAACAGCAGGTGCAGCGCGAGGAAGCCATTAACAGTGAGCTGCGCGCCCGCAACGCCGTCCTGGAGCGGGAAGTATTGGACCTGCAATCGGGTAATGACGGGCTCGAACAGCGCGCACGCGAGCAACTCGGATTGGTGCGCGAAGGCGAAGTCTTCTATCAGGTGGTGCCGAGCGACGGTGTCGGGCACGCACAGGCACCGCGCCCCGAGCCACAACAGTGAGCGAAGTGGCCCGGTGTTGGGGGGTCATTCCCGCTGCGGGAGCCGGAGTGCGCATGGGGCATTCCCAGCCCAAACAGCATGTGCTGCTGGGTGGGAAAACGCTGTTGCAGCGCAGCCTGCAGGCCTTGCTTGGCCTGCCGGGCATGCAGGGGGTGGTGATTGCCTTTGCCCCTGACGATCCGCGTGCGGCAGACTACCGCGATACAGACGAACGGGTTCGGATCGTGCAGGGTGGCGCCCAGCGTGCGGATTCCGTGTTGGCTGCGCTACACTGTTTGCAAAAAATTGCATATAACGATGATTGGGTACTGGTACACGATGCGGCGCGCCCTTGCCTGGCCGCTGCGGATGGCGAGCGGCTGGTGACGCAGGTCGTGGCGAAAGGCTGCGGCGGACTGCTGGCCGAGCCGGTGGTCGACACGCTCAAGCGCGTCGATGCCGATGGCTACGTGCAGGCGACTGTGGATCGCCGCGGCCTGTGGCGTGCCCAGACGCCGCAAATGTTTGCACTGGGCCAGCTGCACAGCGTGCTGGCGGCTGCCCTGGCAGACGGTGTCGAGATCACCGATGAGGCGTCCGCGATGGAGTGGGGTGGTCATCCCGTCCTGGTGGTGCCGGGGTCCCCGTCCAACTTCAAGGTGACAGTCCCGGGGGATCTCGAGCTGGCCGCATTCTATCTGGGTATCAATCACGAGGGGCGGGCATGAGCAGCTTACGCATCGGGCATGGTTACGATGTTCATCGCTTCGGCCCGGGCAGCGCCGTGGTGCTTGGCGGAGTAAGCATTGCGCACACTCAGGGGCTGGTGGCCCACTCGGATGGCGATGTGCTAATCCATGCGCTCTGTGATGCTCTGCTCGGCGCAATCGGGGCAGGGGATATCGGTCGCCATTTTCCCGATAGCGACCCTGCGTTTGCCGCCATAGACAGCCGGATTCTCTTGCGTCGCGTGGTTGCGCAGGTGCACAGCAGGGGCTGGCAACTGGCCAACCTGGATGCCACTTTGATTGCGGAGGCACCACGCATGGCGGCGCATATCGGCGCCATGCAGAGTCATCTTGCTGAGGATTTGCAGGTAGGTGTCGGGCAGGTCAATGTGAAGGCCACTACGACAGAAAAACTCGGCTTTACCGGCCGCGGTGAAGGTATTGCCGCACATGCGGTGGTGCTCTTGCAGGGTGCCGCCGACGCATGATGCCTGAACTGAGCCGGGTAGGCCCGGTCGCGCAAACGCGCGCGCTGATTCGCTGCAATCCCGAGGATTTTCTGGTCGACGAGCAACTGGGCTTCGCGCCTGACGGGCAGGGCGAGCACGTATTTCTGCACATCGAGAAACGCGGTTTGACCACGCCTGACCTGGTAGAGCGGGTATCATCGCTTGCCGGCATACACCCGCGCGATATCGGTTATAGCGGCCTGAAAGATCGTCACGCCGTTACCCGGCAGTGGATCAGCGTGCGTATGGCGGGCAAGGCCGAGCCCGACTGGCGGCGCCTGCAGGTGCCAGGTGAAGTTGTCGTGCTGGATTGCTGCCGTCATTCGCGCAAGCTCAAGCGCGGCGTGCACCGCGGCAATGCGTTCACACTCCACCTGCGTGAGCTGCAAGGCGACGAGGCGGGTTTGCTGAATGCGCTGGAGCGCATACGCCATCGCGGCGTGCCGAACTATTTTGGCGAGCAGCGTTTCGGGCGCGGCGGCGCGACCCTGTTGCAGGCGCGCGCCTGGATGCAGCGCGGGGCGCGCAAACTGAGCCACAGTAAACGCGGCCTGTTTCTGTCCGCGTTGCGTAGCGAGCTGTTCAATCGCCTGCTGGCGGAGCGGGTGCAGGCGGGTACCTGGTCGTGTCTGCGCGAGGGCGACGTCTGCCTGTTGCAGGGCAGTCGCAGCCTGTTTCCCTGCACCGAGCTGGACGACGCGTTGCAGCAACGCGCGCTGGACGGCGATGTGCATCCGGGTTTGCCGCTCTGGGGCAGTGGCGCCAGCCTGCAGAGTCCCGCCCTGATGGCTGCACAGACGGCAGTGCTGTCTTCCGAGGCAGCGGTGTGCGAGTTTCTGGAACGCGCCGGCCTGACGCTGTCGTATCGTCCAGCGCGGCTGTTGCCGGATGACTTTTCCTGGCGCTTTTGTGATGATGAGTCGCTGATTCTGACATTCAGCCTGCCGCCTGGCAGCTATGCGACCGCCGTGTTGGCGGAATTACTGGATTACAGGGAAGGATATCGAGAGCGTGAGGGGCGCAGTGAATAACGTCGATCTCAAGGGTATCGGGATGACCTCGCAGCGCACGCGCGAGCGACTGGTGCGACGCCTCGCGGAGCAGGGTGTGCAGGATGAACGCGTGCTTGACGTGATGCGGCGCACGCCCCGACACCTGTTTCTGGATGAGGCGATGGCGCATCGGGCCTATGAGGACACCGCCCTGCCCATCGGTTTTCAGCAAACCCTGTCCCAGCCCTACATAGTGGCCCGCATGACCGAGTTGCTGCTTGAGCAGGGGCCGCGCAGCCGCGTGCTGGAGATCGGCACCGGGTCCGGCTACCAGACGGCAGTGCTGGCGCAGCTGGTGGAAGAAGTCTGGAGTATCGAACGCATCAAGCCCCTGCTGGACAAGGCGCGTGCCCGGCTGCGCCAGTTAAAGCTGCGCAACGTGCGCTTCAGCCATGCAGACGGTGGACTGGGCTGGGTTGAGGGGGCTCCGTTTGATGGCATCATCAGCACCGCAGCCCCCGAAACCATCCCTGAGGACCTGCTACTGCAGCTGGCACCCGGCGGCTGCCTGGTCATTCCCGTGGGTGCTTCTCTGCAGAACCTGCAGGTGATCACCCGCACCAGCGAGGGTTACGATACGCGCCTGGTCGAGGCGGTGCGCTTTGTGCCGCTGCGTTCCGGCACGGTCAAGTAGCGCCATGACACCGATGGGTGTTTTTCTCCGCGGTGTCCTGATGGGGGCGGCGGATATCGTCCCCGGGGTGTCCGGCGGCACCATGGCCTTTATTACCGGTATCTACGATCGCCTGCTGGGCAGCATTCGGGCCTTCGACCTGCAGTTTCTACGCTGGCTCTCCCGCGGTAACGTGCGCCGTGCGTGGGAGCATGTCGACGGTGCCTTTCTGCTCACGCTGGGCGCGGGTATTGCCACCAGCATTCTGTCTCTGGCCCGGGTGATCGCCTGGTTGCTGGACGCCTATCCTGTTCCCCTCTGGGCGTTTTTCTTCGGTCTCATTCTGGCCTCGGCGCTGGTGCTGCTGCGTCAGGTGCCGCACTGGACCGCAGCCCGGTGCGCCTGCCTGGCCGCGGGGCTTGTAATCGCCGCGGCGATTGCCCTGAGTCCCGTGGTGGCGTTGCCGGCAGGGTTTCCGGCGGTCTTCATCGCCGGCTTCATTGCCATTTGCGCCATGATCCTGCCCGGTATTTCCGGCAGTTTCATCCTCATACTGCTGGGTATGTACGCCACAGTGCTGCACGCGGTGAGAAACCTCGAATTGTCTGTGATGCTGGTGTTTGCCGTTGGCGCCGCCCTTGGCCTGATGTGCTTTTCGCGTGTATTGCACTGGTTACTGCGCCGCTACCACGCGGCAACCATGGCGCTGTTGACCGGTTTTCTGTTTGGTTCGCTGCTTGTGGTGTGGCCGTGGAAACACCCGCTGGATTGGGTTCTGGGCAGCGACGGGGTGCCCCGGCCAGCGCAGCAGGTACCGGTGTTGCCGTGGAACTTTGCCAACGAGCCCTGGCTGGCTACGTGCCTGTTGCTCATGATTGTCGGCTTCGCCCTGGTGTGGTTGATAGAGAGGCGCTGGGGTGGGCGTTGACAGTTTTCCGGTGCTAAATCTCCCCGTGTCGCGTTTTTTGCGAGGGTCGGCTTTACTTTTGTTGGGCGGTATTTTGCTCCTGACGGGTTGTGGCAGTGGCGGCCGGGCACCTATTGAGGATCGGCATTCCCCCGCTGCGGTCGGCGGCGTCGCCTCGGAGCGTTATGTTGTGCGCCGCGGTGATACGCTCTACGCCATCGCCTTTCGCTTCGGCATGGATTTCCGCAGCGTTGCCGCCGCCAACGGCATTGCCTCCCCCTACACGATATATCCCGGCCAGAACCTGATTATTCGCTCTGGCAGCCAGCAGGTGGCCTACAGTCCACCGCGGTCTGCGCCTGATACCAGCACTACTCGCCCGGCCCCGGTCGCGGCGCCCGCGACGCGCGCGGTTCCTGCCCCTGCGCCTGTCACACCGTCACCTGCAGCTCCGGCAAGCGGCGCGCCGGCTGCGCCGCGCAGCGCCGATCCTGCTCCCCCGTTAGCGGCGGCACGTACGCCGCCGGCAGCGCGACTGGTACCGGTCAGCGCATGGCGTTGGCCCTCGGATGGCCCGGTCACTCGCCGCTACTCGGCAACGGTGCACAAGGGCATCGATATCGGTGGCCGCAAGGGCGACCCGGTGGTGGCGGTAGCCGCCGGGGACGTGGTTTACGCCGGCACTGGGATCGTGGGCTTCGGCGAGTTGTTGATTATCAAACACGACGACGTCTACCTCAGTGCCTATGGCCACAATGACCGTTTGCTGGTCGCCGAGGGAGCGCGTGTAGCTGCAGGGCAGCAGATAGCGGAGAAGGGCAGTACCGGAACGGATGTCGTGAAACTGCACTTCGAGATCCGCAAGGAAGGCAAGCCCATCGATCCGTTGCAGCTCCTGCCGCGCCGCTAAACAGCCAACCCCGGTGTCTTGTAATGAATTGTAAGCATGGGGTAACCTGATCGACCCGCGACAAAACTCTCACCTGGCGGCAGGTGAGACAGAGGTGTGGCATGGAAGTCGAGATAACAAAAACAGGCCAGCGAGCTGTTACCCACTCAGTCCGCGAGGCGGACGAACCGACTTACGCAGTGGATGCGGAAGCGGCAGTCACTGATCCCCGCGAAGCACTGGACGCAGACGACACCGGTGACGATTCCGCTGATGGCGATGACACTGCCGCGTTCGATCGCGCGCGAGCAGCCCGTAGCGGCGAAAAGTCATTGGACGCCACCCAGCTCTACCTGAACGAGATCGGCTTTTCGCCCCTGCTCACTGCCGATGAAGAAAAACACTTTGCGCGCCTGGCGTTAAAGGGCGATGAAGCCGCGCGCTGCCGGATGATCGAGAGCAACCTGCGCCTGGTGGTCAAGATTTCACGCCGCTACATCAATCGCGGGCTCACGCTGCTGGATTTGATTGAAGAAGGTAACCTGGGCCTTATTCGAGCGGTAGAGAAGTTCGACCCCGAACGCGGCTTCCGTTTCTCAACCTACGCGACCTGGTGGATTCGGCAGACGATTGAACGCGGAATCATGAACCAGACACGGACCATTCGGCTGCCTATCCACGTGGTCAAGGAACTCAACGTCTACCTGCGTGCGGCGCGGGAACTCACCCAGAAACTCGACCATGAGCCCACC
This sequence comes from Haliea salexigens DSM 19537, assembly GCF_000423125.1. GTDB lineage: Bacteria > Pseudomonadota > Gammaproteobacteria > Pseudomonadales > Halieaceae > Haliea > Haliea salexigens. The sequence goes on along the minus strand of NZ_AUHJ01000004.1, from coordinate 111,612 downwards.
GCAGAGGAGATCGCGCAGATGCTTGATCGCCCCGCGGGTGACGTCAAGCGCATGTTGGGGCTAAATGAGCGCGTTACCTCCATCGACGTGCCAGTGAGTGCGGACTCGGATCGGGCAGTGCTGGAGACCATCGCGGACTCCAGCGAGAGTGACCCTTCACAGCTGCTGCAGGAGGACGATATCCGTGACAGTATCAGCCAGTGGCTGGACCAGCTATCGGAAAAACAGCGCGAAGTGGTCACGCGACGCTTTGGCCTGCGCGGCCACGAGAGCAGTACGTTGGAGGAAGTGGGGCGGGAAATTGGCTTGACGCGGGAGCGGGTCAGGCAGATTCAGGTGGAAGCCTTGCGTCGACTGCGCCAGATTATGGAAACCCAGGGCCTGAGCAGCGACGCGTTGTTCCGCTGAGTTGTTCCGCTGAGCGCCTAGCGCTCCAGCAGCGCCAGTTTGTTCGGCTTGTTGGCCCATTCCTCGGCGTCCGCAGGGGGGGCTTTCATTTCTGTGATGTTCGGCCAGATCTCCGCCAGTTCAGCATTGAGCTCAAGGAATACCTGTTGGTCTTCGGGCAGCTCATCTTCCGAGTAGATTGCATCTACCGGGCATTCCGGCTCGCACAGGGCGCAGTCAATGCATTCGTCAGGGTGAATGACGAGGAAATTGGGCCCTTCGTAAAAACAATCGACCGGGCACACCTCCACGCAGTCTGTGTGCTTGCACTTGATACACTGTTCGCCAACAACAAAAGTCATGCCAGTAATGCCTCGTTTGCCAGGGGTGCCTCTGCCCGGCGGGCACCCGTTTGGGGCGCAAGTTTACCCGCTGCGCGGGGAGTTTTAAAGGGTTCCGCGCAATTCATAGATCAGCTGTAGCGCCTCGCGCGGGCTCAGTGCATCGGGGTCTACCGCTTCCAGTCGGGTGAGGGCCGGATGGGGTTCTGCATTGGCAAACAGCTCGGCCTGGGCGGGCGCTGGCAGCGGCTCTGGACGTCCGGGGCCCCGTTCCAGCGCCTGTAGTTTCTCGCGCGCCGCGCGTAGTACGCTGTCGGGAATGCCCGCCAATTTTGCCACCTGCAAACCGAAACTGCGATTCGCCGGCCCCTCCTGAATATTGTGCAGGAACACCACGTGGTCTTCGTGTTCGGTGGCGTCCAGATGCACGTTGGCCATGCTCGGGCACTGCTCCGGCAGTGCGGTGAGTTCAAAGTAATGGGTGGCAAACAGCGTAAAGGCCCGCACGCTGCGCGCCAGTTGCACTGCGGCGGCCCAGGCCAGGCTGAGTCCATCGAAGGTGCTGGTGCCGCGGCCCACCTCGTCCATCAGCACGAGACTGCGCTCGGTCGCATTGTGCAGAATGTTTGCCGTTTCGGTCATCTCTACCATGAAGGTCGAGCGCCCGCTGGCGAGGTCGTCCGACGAGCCGATGCGGGTAAAGATACGGTCCATGGGCGACAGTCGCACGCGATTGGCGGGGACAAAACTGCCGACGTGTGCCAGCAGCGCAATCAGCGCGTTCTGGCGCATATAGGTTGATTTGCCCCCCATGTTCGGGCCAGTAATCAGCAGCATCCGTCGATGGTCGTTGAGCAGAGTGTCGTTGGCGATAAAAGGGTCGTCCAGTACCTGCTCCACCACCAGGTGGCGCCCGGCCTCTACCTCGAACACCTGTTCTTCGGTAAATTCGGGCTGGCACAGGCGCAAGCACTCGGCGCGCTCAGCCAGGGTGGCGAGCACATCCAGTTCGGCCACGGCGGCGGCGCTGTCCTGCAGCGCTGCCAGCTGTTCGTTGAGCGTCTCGATCAGCGCTTCATAGAGCGCCTTTTCCCGCGCCAGTGCCCGGCTGCGCGCTGAGAGTGCCTTGTCCTCGAAGGCCTTGAGCTCCGGTGTAATGAAGCGTTCGGCGTTTTTCAGGGTCTGGCGGCGCTGGTAGGTGTCCGGTGCGCGCGCGGACTGGGCACGGCTGATTTCAATAAAATAGCCGTGCACGCGGTTGTAGCCAACCTTCAGGGTGCTGATACCCGTGGCGGTGCGCTCCCGGGCCTCGATTTCCAGCAGATAGTCGCCCGCGTTGCTGCTGATCCGTCGCAGTTCATCCAGCTCTTCATCGTAGCCCGTGGCAATCACACCGCCTTCGCGGATGACCACGGGCGGGTTCTCGCACACGGCTTGCTGCAGCAGTTGGCACAGGTCGGGGTATTCCCCCGCCTGAGTGGAGAGTGTGCCCAGCCGCTCTGCCTTGCACGCGGCCAGCGCTTCGCGCAGCGCTGGCAGAGCCGCCAGGGAACTGCGCAGGCGCGTCAGGTCGCGGGGCCGTGCCGAACGCAGTGCCACCCGACTGAGTATGCGCTCCATATCGCCGATCGGTTTCAGGGCGGCGCGCACCGGCTCATGCTGGTAGTCCGTGCAGAGTGCTGCAACGGCCGCCTGCCGCTGCCCCAACACGGCGGTATCGGTGAGCGGGCGATGCAGCCAGCGGCGCAGCAGCCGGCTGCCCATTGCGGTCACGCACTGGTCCATCACCGAGAACAGTGTGTGGGTATCGCCGCCGGCAAGGTTGCGGTCGATTTCGAGGTTGCGGCGGGTGGCAGCATCCAGAATCACACTCTCGGCGCGGTTTTCGTGCGCGATGCTGCGTATATGCGGCAGGTTGCTGCGCTGGGTATCCTTGACGTATTGCAGCAGGCAGCCGGCCGCGCCCACGGCCAGGCCCAGCCCGTCGCAGCCGAAACCCTGCAGGTCGTGTGTCTGGAACTGCAGGTTCAGGGCGCGGCGCGCGCTGTCCTGCTCGAACTCCCAGGCCGGTTGCGCGCGTGCCCCGCGGCGGGCGCTGAGCAGGGGCAGGCCGATGCTGTCTTGATACAGCACTTCTGCCGGATTGAGTCGCTGCAACTCACTGGCCAATGCTTCATCCCCGTCAACTTCCAGTACGCGGAAGCGCCCGCTGGCCAGATCCAGCCAGGCGAGGCCGAATTGGTTGCGATGTTGGGCCACTGCCAGCAGCAGGTTGTCGCTGCGCTCCTCGAGCAGGGCTTCGTCACTCAACGTGCCCGGCGTCACCACCCGCACCACCTGGCGGTCCACGGGGCCCTTGCTGGTTGCCGGGTCGCCGATTTGCTCGCAGATGGCCACGGATACGCCGCCCTTGACCAGCCGCGCCAGGTAGCCCTCGGCGGCGTGATAGGGCACGCCTGCCATGGGAATCGGCTCACCGCCCGACTTGCCGCGCGCGGTCAGGGTGATATCGAGCAGTTCTGCTGCGCGCTTGGCGTCATCGAAAAACAGCTCGTAGAAATCGCCCATGCGATAGAACACCAGATCTCGCGGATGCTGCGCCTTGATTTTCAGGTACTGCTGCATCATTGGCGTGTGCGCTGGAGCTGTGTCGCTGGTCATCGTGTGCGTGGCGCCTGTTCGTTGAATGGATGGCTTGGAGGCACCCGAATACTGCCCCTTTATTCCTGCTTGGCGTTCAGTGCACTACAGAGCGCGGGCGCTGGCGGGTAGCTCCGTCTTCAGAAAAGAGGTAGTCCAGACGCAGGCATTCTTCCGCCAGCTGCAGCATCGCCTGCATGGTCATGGCCACGAAGTGGTTGAACTGGGTCTCAGTGATGCCGGCGTTGCCGGGGAAGATGGCGGCTGCCACCAGCTGTGGCGTGGCATCGTCCACGATATCCAGAAACAGCTTGAGCAGCGGGTATTCCATGTTCAGACGACCGAGATCTGCCGTGAGTGCCAGCAGCGCCATGGGGCGGATTTCCAGCTCGGTGGTAAACAGCAAGCCGAAGCTCTCCGGAATGAGCCGGCTATCGAGCACCCCTTCCTGTGAGCGGATTTCACTGATGTGCAGGTTGTCGCAGTGTTCGCACAGGTAGTTCTGTACCGCGCCGGCGTTCAGCCAGCGCTCAAGCAGTGCGCGGTCCGGAGTAACAGGAGCGGACATGGGTAATCCAGTGGCTAGTGTGAAGCGCCGATTTTACGTCATGCCCGGACTATCCTCCACCGGCTTCTGTGCTATAACGACGCCATGGGCACCGATATCCACACAGTGCAGTTTGACGCCGACGATTATCGCCGCTTCAGCCAACAGCTGGAAGCGAATCTGCAGCGCCTGGAAGCACGGCTGGCCACGCCCGGTTTCGGTGCCGGGCCGGCATCTTTGGGTGCCGAACTGGAGCTCTATGTCGTGGACCCTTCCGGTCGTCCGGCGCATCTCAATCAGGAGCTGCAGGCGGCCGCGGATGATGAGCAGCTGACGCTGGAGCTCAACCGCTACAACCTGGAGTACAACCTGACGCCGGTTGCCGTTGCGGCCAACCCTTTTCTGAGCCTTGAAGAGGAGATCTGCCGCAAACTTGGCACGTTGCGGGCACTGGCGGCGCAACAGGACGCGCAGGTCGTGCCCATCGGCATCCTGCCTACACTGCGGCGGGAAGACTTCGGGCCGGCCTGTATGACGCCCAAGCGGCGCTTCGCCGCGCTGGTGGCACAGCTTATCGCCCGGCGTGGGCGGCACTTCACGGTCAATATCAACGGCCTGCACCCCTTGCAGCTCGCGATGGACGACATCACCCTGGAGGGGGCCAATACGTCTTTCCAGGTGCATTACCGGGTGGCTCCCGAGCGGTTCGCTGATGTGTTCAATGCGATTCAGGCAGTCACACCGCTGGCCCTCGCGGTGGCGGGCAATTCGCCGACACTGTTCGGGCACAGCCTGTGGCAGGAAACCCGCATCCCGCTGTTCAAGCAATCCATCGACACCCGTCTGCCGGACCGTTACAGCTGGAAAGAGCCCGCGCGGGTGAACTTCGGCCAAGGCTGGGTGCGGCGCGATGCACTGGAACTGTTTGCCGAAGCGGTGCGTCTGTATCAGCCGCTGCTGCCGGTCTGTGCAGAAGAGGTGGATGGCCCGGCGGCGGATGAGTTGCGCGCCCTGCAGCTCCACCAGAGCACGGTGTGGTTGTGGAATCGCCCGGTCTACGATGCAGCCGCCGGCGGTCATCTGCGCATCGAAATGCGTGCCCTGCCGGCGGGGCCGACCGCGGCCGACATGGTCGCCAACGCAGCATTCCTGATTGGCATGGCGGAGGGCCTGCAACCGCGCTTGCAGCACTGGCTACCCGCGCTGCCTTTTCCGATTGCGGAACACAATTTCTACCGCGCCGCGCAGGAGGGGCTGTCTGCACGACTGGTCTGGCCGCGCCCGCAACAGACTGTGTGTGAGGAGCAGCCCGCAGCCGCTCTGGTCGCCGCCATGTTGCCGGTGGCACGACGCGGGCTGGAAGCTATCGGCATTGCCGCGACCGAGTCTGACCGTTACCTCGGTATCATCGAACAGCGCCTGGCCAGCGGGCAGACCGGCGCGCGCTGGCAGTTGTCGCGCCTGGGGCAGGCACAGCCCGGGGCACAACGCCCCGATTTCGACCAGCTGCGTGACATGCTCGAAGCCTACCGCCTGCGCAGCGAAAGCAATACGCCCGTGGCGGAGTGGACACCGTGAGGCGGGTGCGGTTTCTGCGCAATCCACTGGCCACTGAAGTTGGCGCCAGCATCGAGGACTTTCTGCAGTTTCTCGGCGGGCCCGCAAGCATCTTTCTCGATGGCGTCGATACCAGCCGCACCCGGGCCCTGGTGACCCTGTTGCACGGCAATGAACCCTCCGGATTGATGGCGCTGTTCCGCTGGCTCAAATCGGGTCGGCAGCCCGCGGTTAATTGTGTGTGTATTGTTGGTGCGGTGGAGGCAGCCTCGCGCGCGCCGTTATTCACGCAGCGCATGCTGCCCGGTGCGCGCGATCTGAATCGCTGCTTCAAGCCGCCCTTCGACGGTGCCGAAGGCCTGCTGGCAGAGGAAATACTGGAAATACTCCGGGTACATCACCCCGAGGCGGTTGTCGACATGCACAATACCTCCGGCAGTGGCCCCGCCTTTGGTGTGTGCACGCACCTCGATCGCGAGCACGACGCGCTGGTCGCACTGTTTACTGAACGCATGATCGTAACGCGGTTGAATCTCGGTGCCTTGATGGAGATCAGTGAGCACAGTTATCCCACTGTCACCGTCGAAGTGGGCGGACGGCTTGATGATAGCGCGCACGACCTGGCCTGGTCTGGCCTGTGTCGCTACTTTGAGAGTGAACGGGTACTGGCCGGTGACGCACCGGTATGGGATCTGGAGGTGCTCTGCGACCCCGTGCGTCTGCATCTGAATCCCGGCGTGCCACTGGCCTATGGCGAGGCCCCGGACCCTGTGGCGGCGGTGACCCTGCGGCAGGATCTCGAGCACTTCAATTTCGCCAAGGTGGGCCCGGAGGAACACCTGGGCTGGGTGCATGGTGAGTTGCGCAGCCTGTTCTGGGCGCAGGACGCCGGGGGGCGTTGTGTGCTTTCCCGGCTGCTACGGATCGAAGAGGGCCGCCTGTATCCTGCCACGCGCATGACGCTGTTCATGATCACCACCAACGCGACGATTGCGCGCAATGATTGCCTGTTTTACACGGCGCCGGTGTAACGCGCACTGTCGCACCCGCGTACCTGTAGCCTTAACAGACACATCCAGCAACGACGGCCGGATTTGGTGGTTCAGAAGGCTTGCAATTCCTGCGTAATACACTGAGTATATATACAGTACTTGGGTCGAAGCGGTCGGCCCTCATCAACTCCCGCCGTACAGGCACTCAATGACAGGAGCCGTCGATTATGGACGCCAACAAGCAGAAAGCACTGGATGCAGCCCTCAGCCAAATCGAACGCCAGTTCGGCAAGGGCACGGTGATGCGTATGGGCGACAACGAGCGCGTGGCTATCCCCGCTATCTCCACCGGCTCCCTCGGCCTGGATATCGCGCTCGGCATTGGTGGTCTGCCGAAAGGGCGTATTTGTGAAATCTACGGCCCGGAATCCTCGGGTAAAACCACGCTCACCCTGCAGGTGATTGCCGAATCACAGAAAGCGGGTGGCACGGCTGCATTCATCGATGCGGAGCATGCGCTGGATCCCAACTACGCCGAGAAGCTTGGGGTGCGCGTGGACGACCTTATCCTGTCGCAGCCGGATACCGGCGAACAGGCGCTGGAGGTCGCCGAGATGCTGGTGCGGTCCGGAGCCGTCGATGTACTGGTGATCGACTCGGTGGCGGCACTGACGCCCAAGGCGGAGATCGAAGGCGAAATGGGCGATTCCCACGTCGGTTTGCAGGCGCGCCTGCTGAGTCAGGCCATGCGCAAACTCACCGGAGCCATCAAGCACAGCAATTGCCTGGTGATCTTCATCAACCAGATTCGCATGAAAATCGGCGTCATGTTCGGCAACCCGGAAACCACGACTGGCGGCAACGCGCTGAAATTCTATTCGTCGGTGCGCCTGGATATCCGCCGTATCGGCGCAGTGAAGGAGGGTGATGAGGTGGTCGGCAACGAGACCCGCGTCAAGGTGGTGAAGAACAAGGTGTCTCCCCCCTTCAAACAGGCCGAGTTCCAGATCATGTACGGCAAGGGTATTTATCACATGGGCGAGGTAATCGACTGGGGGGTAAAACTCAACCTGGTCGACAAGTCCGGCGCCTGGTATGCCTATAAGGGTGACAAGATCGGCCAGGGTAAAGCCAACGCGGCACGGTTCCTTGAAGAAAACATGGCCATTGCGAACGAAATCGAGGCTGAAATTCGCCGCCAGACCATGGCCGCGGCAACACCGCCGCCCAAGAATGCCGCCGCGGCTGTTGAAGCCGATGAGCCTGACGACGCCTAGTCCCCCCTTCGCCCGGGCTCAACGCGCCCGGGCCTCTTTTCAGGTGTCGGGTTCCACTCACCCCCACTCTCGCGTGCCCGACGCCTCTTTTATTCTGCATCACTTCCTGGGTGGCACACGGTATCATGGCGCCCATGTCTGATCGTTCAAATTCACCGCCAACGGTAAACGAGGTACGTGTCGCCGCGATGGACCTTCTGGCGCGACGTGAGCACGCACGCGGTGAGCTGCAAACCAAGCTACAGCGTCGCTTTGCCGACGCCGAGCTGGTAGCGGGTGTGCTGGATGACCTGGCGGCCGAAAACCTGCAGAGTGACGCACGCTATGCCGAGAGTCTGCTACGGCAGCGCCTGGATCGCGGGTACGGGCCCCTGCGTATTCAACAGGAGATGCGCGAGCGCGGCGTGGACCCCGTGCGAGTCGCCGCTGCGCTGGAAGCGGTTGCGCCCAATTGGCGGGAGGCTGCGGAGCAGGTGTACGCGCGCAAGTTTGACCCTGTACCCGAAAGCCCAGCTGAACCGCTAGACAATCCTGTATCGTGGCAGGCCCGCCGCGCAGAGCAACAGCAGCGGCTCAAGGAAAAAGCCCGGCGCATGCGCTTCATGCAGTATCGCGGGTTCCTGCCGGAGCATTTTCGGCACCTGCTTGAGGACTGATTACCCACATGCGCCCCACGACTGACGCTGAGCCCGGCCAGGTACTCGACTGGTCAATTCTACCGCGGCTCTGGCCGTATCTACGCGACCATCGGCGTCGCATCGCACTGGCGATGCTGTGTTTGCTGTTGGCCAAAGGTGCCATGCTGGTCATCCCCTTCATCATGAAACACATGGTGGATGGACTGAACCTCGAATCCGGGGTGCAGCTTGCCGCGCAGGTTGCCATTGGCCTGGTAGCGGCTTACGGCCTCGCACGTTTCTCCAGCGTTCTCTTTGCGGAATTGCGTGACACGCTGTTCGGGCGGGTCACTGAGCGCGCCATGCGTTCTCTGGGTTTGACGGTGTTTCGCCACGTCCACCAGCTGGACCTCAGTTTTCACCTGGAGCGACGCACTGGCGGGCTCGCTCGGGACATCGAGCGCGGCACCAGCGGTGTCAGTTTTCTGCTGCGCTTTATGGTTTTCAATATTGTACCCACCCTGTTTGAGATTGCCGTCGTGGTCAGTGTGTTCCTGTTCAATTACGGGGCCAGTTATGCTGTGGTGACGTTGGTGTCGGTGATCGCCTATGGCTGGTTTTCCTTTGGCGCAACGGAGTGGCGCACGCGCTTTGTACGCGAGATGAACGAAGCCGACTCAGCATCCAATACCCGAGCGGTCGACAGCTTACTCAATTTCGAAACCGTGAAGTATTTCGGCAACGAACGCTTCGAGGCAGAACGCTACGATGAGGATCTGGCGCGTTGGGAGCAGGCGCGCAGGCGCAACCGGCTGTCTCTGTTCGGGCTCAACGGTGGCCAGGCGCTGATCATCGCACTGGCGCAAACCAGTATCATTGGCCTGGCGGTCCTTCAGGTGCGCGATGGGCAGCTCTCCCTCGGTGATTTCGTGTTAATCAGCCAGTACATGATCCAGCTGTTTTTGCCGCTGGGTTTTCTCGGTTTTGTCTACCGGGAGATGAAAGGCGCCATGGCCAACATCGAGCGTCTGTTCGGCCTGCTGGACGTGCGCCCGGCGCTGGCGGACCGGCCAGGCGCCCCCGAGCTTGTGGTCCGAGGCGGGGGCATCCGCTTTGAGCAGGTGGCATTCCGCTACCAGGCCACACGCAGCATTCTCGACGTCGTCAACTTTGAGGTTCCAGCGGGCAAAAAGGTGGCTGTGGTGGGTGCCAGCGGGGCGGGTAAGTCCACCCTGGTGAAGCTGCTGTTTCGTTTCTACGACCCGAGTGCCGGGCGTATCCTGATCGACGGGCAGGACATCGCCGGGGTAACCCGCGAATCGCTGCGCAAGGCCATAGGCATTGTGCCGCAGGATACTGTGTTGTTTAACGATACCCTGCTTGAGAACCTGCGTTACGGAAAACCCGATGCGAGTGACGCAGAGGTTGCCGAGGCAGTCCGCATGGCCCATCTCGACGCCTTTATTGCGCAGCTGCCCGACGGCTGGGAAACCCGCGTGGGTGAACGAGGACTCAAGCTCTCTGGCGGTGAAAAGCAGCGTGTGTCGATTGCGCGCACCATTCTCAAGCGGCCACCGATTCTGGTGTTCGATGAGGCCACTTCCAGCCTGGACAGTCGCTCAGAGCAGGCGATTCTGACAGCCCTGCGGGAGATAGCCCTGCACCATACCAGCCTGGTGATTGCCCACCGGCTCTCCACGGTAGTGGACGCCGACAGTATTCTGGTGCTGGACCAGGGCAGGATTGTAGAGCAGGGCAGTCACCGTGAGTTGCTCGCCAGCGGCGGACGTTACGCCGCGCTCTGGGCGGCGCAACAGGAACAGCAGGCTGCTCAGTAGGTGTAGCTGGACTGCAACCCCAGAGGCAGGCCCAGCGCCCAGTAGCCCAGCAGAAACAGGGTCCACAGAATAATGAAGGTGATGGAGTAGGGTAGCATCAGCGCGGTGACAGTGCCGATGCCTGCGCTGCGTATGTAGCGTTGGCAATACACCACGACCAGGGGAAAATAGGGCATCAGCGGTGTGATGATGTTGGTGGTCGAGTCCCCTATGCGGTAGGCGGCCTGGGTGAGGTCGGGAGAGGCACCGAGCTTCATCAGCATGGGTACCAGAATGGGCGCCAGCAGCGCCCATTTGGCCGAGGCCGAACCGACGAAAAGGTTGAGAAAACCCGTTAGCAGGACGATCCCGGAAATGGTCAGGGCTCCGGGCAGGCCCAGCGCCTGCAGCCCTTGCGCCCCTTTCACCGCCAGCAGTATGCCCAGGTTCGAGGCACCGAATGCATAGATGAACTGCGCAATGAAGAACATGATGACCAGGTAATAGCCCATGGTCTGCATGGTTTTTGTCATACCCTCGATAACGTCCCGGCTGCTCGTCACCGTGCCGGCGCTGATCCCATAAACGATGGCCGGCAGCAGGAAGAGCAGAAAGATCAACGGCACGATGGAGGCCATGAGCGGCGCACCGTTCTCGGTCAAGTAGCCGCCGGGCCCGCGCCAGGCCGAATCTTCGGGCACTGCACTCAAAAACAGCAGGACCACAGCGGCGAGCATGCTCCACAGGGCGAGTCGCAGCGCGCGGCGCTCCGTCGCACTGAGCGGCTGCATGCCGGTTTCGTCGGCGACGTGAGTGTCGATGGGTGTGTGGTGGAGACGCGGTTCAACAAAGCGGTCTGTCACCAGCCACCCGACCAGCACAATAAGCAGCGAGGATGCGGAGGTGAAAAAGTAGTTGTTCAGCGGGTTGAGTATGACGGCCGGGTCGATGATCTGTGCTGCCGATTGTGAGATACCCTGCAACATCGGGTCGACCGAAGAGGGCACGAAGTTGGCGGAGTATCCTCCGGATACGCCGGCGAATGCCGCCGCAATGCCGGCCAGGGGGTGGCGCCCGGCGGCGTGGAAAATGATACCGCCCAGCGGTATGACCAGCACATAGCCGGCGTCTGCGGCGGTGTGGCTGACGATGCCCACAACAATGACCATGGGCGTCAGCAGCCAGCGCGCGGTGACGCCGAGCATGGCGCGCAAGGTGGAGTTGATGAAGCCGGTGTGTTCCGCGACACCAATGCCCAGCATCGCCACGAGCACAACACTAATAGGGTGAAAGTGGGCAAAGGTGGTGACCATGTCCGAGAGGAACTGGGTCATGGCGGTGGCGGAGAACTGGTTTACCACGCGCAGCGCTTCGCCACTGCGCGGATCAACCAGGTCGTATTCGAAACGGGAAAACAGCAGCGACAGTGCCCAGGTAAGAAACAGCAGGGCAATGAACAGGACCGCAGGATCGGGCAAACGGTTGCCCACGCGCTCGATACCGGCGAGCAGCCGCTGGGTGCGTGTGGCGGGGTGAGCGGGCTGGTTCATGCGCGTGGCGACTCCGGAAAACTGCAGTGTAATTCGCTCGCCAGCTGGACACAAACCACCTGCCCGCCGCCCGGGCGCCCGCGCTCAGTCCAGCGGGTAGGGAGGACGCTGGCCGCTACAGAGGACGTCGGTGACCTGTTCGGTATCCATGTATTCGGTCAGCTTTATGAGCAGGCCCTTGTCGAATTCGAACAGGAAGTGGTAATCATTGCTGTAGGTCTGGCCGGAGGTGTGCTCGCCCTCGCTGCTGGCCTCGACAGCCACCTTTTCACCTTCCGCCACCATGCCGCGAATGGTGAAACGCAGGCCCTGCGGGAATACATCGACAATGCTGGCAATGGCCGCCGTGAGATCGGCGTACTCTGTGGTGCCGGATATCAGGGTGGCGCCCATGGTCTCCACGCTGCCGGTTTTGGCGTAGGCGGCAACGACCGCATCGACATTGCCTGCGCTGAGGTCGTTGAGAAACTGGCGTACACGGGCTTTATTGTCGGTCTCTGTTGTCATGCTCTGCTCTCGTCGGCGCGGCGCCGGTTGGCGCTCATGCACCTATCATAGTACTGACGACAACAGGTGCCAGAGCGCCGGTTCAGCATTTCAAGCCAATGCCTGTGTGCGCCGCAAGGCGGGAGTTTCTGGTTCAACTATTCACGAGATACGCGAGCTTCCCCAACCACGCTCGCGTTTCAGGTGTGGCCAACTCAGCGATTGCGTCCCAGGCGTTCATGGGCGTTTACCCACTCGTTCTGCCGGGTCTCCTTATCGACACGCGTTGCGGCACCCAGCGACAACTCACCCGCCACGACGAGCCCGGCGGCAATTTCCGCCAGCTTGAGGGCCTTGCCCTGGCCGTGGCAATCCATGATCTCCAGGCATTCGCGCTGGGTGGGCAGGTTGGTACCGCCCCCGTAGGTGGCGAGAATCAGGGCCGGGAGGGTAATGGAAAAGAAATAGTCGCCTTCCCGGGTCACCCGCGTATACACGCTGCACTGGTTGGATTCGCCGATGTTGGCGATGTCCTGCCCCGTTGCCAGATACAGCGCGGCGAGGCCGTTGGCCGGGTGCGCGGCATTGTTGGAGGAGTGCGTGAGGAATGAGGCTACGGTGGTGATGCCCCAACCGTAGTGCATGGCTTCGGGTGTGATACGCAGGTGCGCCTGCAATACATCGCGGGGAATCGTGATCTCGGCAGTCACCCGGCGTCCGCGGCCCTTGAGGGAGTTGACCGATGACGTGCGCTTTTCCGTATCGAAGTTGCCAGAGAGCAGGTAATGCCGCATCTGCGGGAAGCGCTCACGGATCCATTCACAGGCGACAAAGGTCGCCTTGCTGGTCATGTTCTGGCCTGCGGCATCCCCGGTTGTGTAGTCAAAACGCGTGAATACCATATTGTGGGCAATGTAGTGCTCGATCTCGTTCAGTTTGCCCACGGAGGTCGTGCTTTCGGCAACCGCCTTGATCTCGGTGAAGTTCTCGTCCAGCCAGAGGTTGAAGTCGCGTGCGTCGCGCGCATCGCGGAACACGAAGCAGGGCGCCCGCTGCATGGCCTCGCCGCAGACGGTGGTTTTGACTCCGCCGCTTTCCCGAATGACTTTCATCCCCCGGTTATAGCTGGCGAGCATGGTGCCCTCGACGGTCGCCATGGGGACGTAAAACTCGCCCTGGGCGTGCTCCCCATCAATCAAAAGCGGACCGGCCAGCCCAATCGGCACCTGTGCTACGCCAAACAGGTTCTCGATGTTGCCGGACATGGCCTCCGGGTCGAAAGAAAACTGGCGTGTGTGATGCAGGCGGGCTGGCGTCTGTTCTTCAATAAAGGCCTGTCGTTCGGCGATGATGTCAGCGCTGTAGTCGTTCTCGGTGGAGCGCGGGATCTTGCTGTTGCTCATGGCGGTGTCCTCGGTAAAGCCGCCAGAGTAGAAAAAAGGGGATGACGGCGCAAGCAACGGCTGCGCCCCTGTTCTGCCCTCTGGCCGATCAGCCCGTGCGGCGTTGCAGGTGTTCGTCGATGACCTGCAGGAAATCCTTGCCGTATTTCTCGCGCTTGCGCTCACCGACACCGCTCAATGCGCCGAAAGCGGCCACGGTGCGCGGCAGTTCGGCACACATTTCCTGCAGGGTGCGGTCGTGGAAAATGATATAGGGCGGAATGCCCTGCGTTTCTGCAAGAGCGCGCCGGCACTCGCGCAATGCTTCCCAGAGCTCGGTGTCAATGTCGTCCGGTAGCCGCTGGCGCGTCTGCTGGCGGGTGGCGGGCCGAGCGAGGTCGCGGCGTAATTCCAGCGTTTCCTCCCCGCGCAGCAGGGGCCGGCAGTGATCTTCCAGGCGCAGCGCACCGAAATGATCCAGGTCAGCGCGCAGGTAGCCACGCGCGACCAGTTGCCTGAACACCGAGCGCCACTGGTGGTTGTCCAGTGCCTTGCCGATGCCGAAGGTGGGCAGCGTGTGGTGGTCGTACTGGAAAATACGGTCGTTCTCGGCGCCGCGCAGCACGTCGATGAGGTGGTTGACGCCAAAGCGCTGGCCGGTGCGGTAGACGGCGCTCAGCGCCATGCGTGCCGCTTCGGTGCCGTCCCAGGTGGGTACCGGTTCCAGGCAGGTATCGCAGTTGCCGCAGGCCTGCGGCAGTGTGTCGCCAAAGTAGCGCAGCAACGCCTGGCGCCGACAGGTGGTGATTTCACACAACCCGAGCATCGCATTCAGGCGCTGCTGCTCGGCGCGTTTGTGTTCCTCGCTGCCCTCGGACTGCCCCATCATCTGGCGTAGTTTCAACACGTCCTGCAGCCCGTATACCATCCACGCATCCGCGGGCAGCCCGTCACGGCCCGCACGGCCCGTCTCCTGGTAGTAAGCTTCTATGGTCTTGGGCAGGTCAAGGTGGGCAACGAAACGCACGTCGGGTTTGTCGATGCCCATGCCAAAGGCGATGGTGGCGACCATGATCACGCCGTCCTCGCGCAGGAAGCGCGCCTGATGGTTGCTGCGCAGGGCCGCCGGCAGGCCTGCGTGGTAGGGCAGTGCCGTGTAACCCGCCTGCTGTAACGCGAGGGCGGTCTCCTCCACCTTGTTGCGGGACAGGCAGTACACAATACCGGCATTCCGCGGGTGCTCAGATTTCAGGAAGCGCAGCAGTTGCTGCTTGGGGCTCTGCTTGAGTGCAATGCGATAGCGGATATTGGGGCGGTCGAAGCCGGCGATGTAATGTTCTGCGCCGGCAAGGTCCAGACGGGCGATGATTTCCTCTCGCGTGCGCGCGTCGGCGGTGGCAGTGAGCGCGATGCGTGGCACCTGTGGAAAGCGCTCGTGCAGCAGGCTGAGCTGCAGGTAATCGGCGCGGAAATCATGACCCCACTGGGACACGCAGTGTGCTTCATCAATGGCGAACAGGGCGACACGGGCCTGCTCCAACAGTCGCAGCATGCGCCCTTGCACCAGGCGTTCAGGGGCGATGTACAGCATGTCCAGCTCGCCGCGCAACAGCGCTGATTCAACCGCGGCGGCCTCCTCCGGAGCCAGTGTGGAGTTGAGGTATGCGGCGCGCACACCCAGTTCACGCAGTGCGTTGACCTGGTCCTGCATGAGCGCGATGAGGGGTGAGATGACGATGCCGCAGCCCTCGCGCACCAGGGAGGGTACCTGGTAACACAGCGACTTGCCGCCGCCCGTGGGCATGAGCACCAGCGCATCGCCTCCGTCCACCACCTGCTGCACAATGCGCTCCTGCAGGGGGCGGAAAGCGGGGTAGCCGAATACGGACTGTAGAACAGAGAGGGAAGCGGTCATAGCGGCGCAGTATACCGCAAGTGAACCCGCAGGCCGGTGATCCGATCAGCCCAACAGGGCCTGCCGCAGTTCCTCACGCAAATCCCGCGGGTCGATGATGCGGTCGAAAGCCATGCTGTCGGCGCCTGCCCAGGCGCCAGTCTGCCGTTCCTGAAGCGCGGCGGCATCTGTGGCGCTGGCCCCGGTCGCCGCCGCGGCACCGAGTGCCGGTACGCCGCCTAGACTGACGCCGGGGAGGGCGAGGCTGACCGTTTGCCGGTCCCAGGGGTTCATGCCCATCACCGAGCTGCCAAAACCGAACGCCTTGCGCAACGTGACCACCACCTTGCGCCCGCGATAGTGCCGCTGGGCGCGGAACATGTTGCCCGCCGCGCGCAGGACGCCTGAGCGCTCTGCCGCCGGGCCGGGCATGACCCCAGGATTGTCCACCAGTGCCACCAGTGGCAGGTGGAAGCGGTGGGCCAGCTCAATAAAGTGGCAGGCTTTCTCCGCTGCCTGCCGGGTGATGGCGCCGGCCTCAACCGCCGGCTGGTTAGCCACTATCAGACAGCGCTGGCCCCCGATGCGGGCGAAGGCCGTGATGAGTGTGCGGCCATAGTCGGCTTGCACCTCCAGCAGGCTGCCGTTGTCCACCACCTCACCCAGAACGTGGCGCATGTCGTAAGGGCGTGACACGTCTGGCGGGATGATGTCCAGCAGTGCCTCGTTGCGGTGTGCAGGCCTGGTATTCGCGTCTGTGTCGGCAGGCGTGTTGTCGCAGACATAGGCGAGAAACCGGCGCGCACTCTCGAAGCACTGGGGCTCGGTGTCACAGCACAGGTGCGCTATGCCGCTCTCCCGGGTGTGTACCTGTGCGGAGCCGAGTTCTGCTGCCGTTGTGTCAATGCCCATGGCGGCCTTGACCAGGGGTGGGCCGGCACTGAACAGGGCGCTGTCGCGGTGCATGATGATGATATCGGCGAACATCGCGGCCAGGGCGCCGTGCCCGGCCGACATGCCGAGCACCAGCGCAACCACCGGTACGCGGCCTTGAATATCGGCCAGCAGCTGCAGGTCGCCGGGCGCGTGTGGGTAGCGCTCAGCCTGGTTGCTGGCACGCTCTCCTGCGCCGTCGAGCAGCAGTAGCAGCGGGCGTCTTGTTTCCAGGGCCAGGCGCACCAGCCGCGCGCGCTTGGCGGCGTTGGGATGCCCAATCGAGCCTCCCTGCACGGTGAAGTCCTCTACCAGCAGCACAACGCTGCGACCGTCCAGGCGCGCTACACCCCCCACCAGCCCGTCGGCCGCGACAGCGGGATGCCCCTGCGGGTGATGGCCGCCGGCGAGCAGGCCGTATTCGCGGAAAGAGTCCTCGTCCACCAGTGCCGCGATGCGTTCGCGTGCCGTGAGTCGACCGCGTGCATGCTGGCGTGCAATGCGCTCGTCGCCGCCCATGGCGGCGGCGGTTGCGCCGCGCTCCTGGAGCGCGGAAAGGAGGGGTGCCCAGTCCTGCCGGTGTGTGCTCATGCCCTGTTACCGTCGTTGTTCGCTGCTCGCGCAAACATACGCAAGCGAGGACGCCCTCGCAATGGCAGGTCGACCGGCCCGGTTCTCAGGGCAGTGCAGGCTTCCGGCTAAGTGTGGCTCGCGGCCGCGGGCGCCGGCAGGTTGAAAGCGCTCCAGTCCGGTTCTGCCATGCAGTCGACGAAACGCTGGAAATTCCACGGCCAGCTGGACGGAATGCCCTGCGCGTCCAGATACCAGCTCACACAGCCTCCGCGGTACCACACGGTTTGCTTGGCCGCTTCCACGCGTTCTTCTTCGAATGTTTCCATGGCATGCATGCTGGGCTCGATGGCATCGCACTCGCCGGCGTCGAGGCGCGCAATCAGGCGCTCGATATAGCCCCACTGGTGTTCGGCGATGTCGATCAACGAGAAGTTGCCCACCGGGCCGTTGGGGCCGTTCAGCATGAACAGGTTGGGGAACCCTGGCATGGTGACAGCGAGGTAGGCCTTGGGCCGCTCCTGCCAGAATTCACTGAGCTGCACGCCATCGCGGCCGGTGATGGACATGGGCCGCATGAAGGCATCGGCGTGGAAGCCGGTGGCGTAGACGATGACATCCAGTTCGTGCAGCTCGCCATCCACGGTGCGTATGCCATTGGCTTCGATCGCCCGGATACCATTGCTCACCAGGCGGGCCTGCGGATGTTGTATGGCCTGGTAATAGTCGGGTGAGAAGATCAGCCGTTTGCACAGAGGCAGATGATCAGGGCGCAGCCGCTCGCGCAGTACCGGGTCGGTGACCGATTGCTCCAGATTGTCACGGCAGGCCTGTGCCATGGCCTGTGAGGCCTCCGATTCAATATCGGTAATGGATTGCGTGTAAGCCTCCACGGCCGCCATGTATTCGTCGACGTTCATGGCCTTGGCCAGCACCTCCGGGTCGCGAAACGCGGCGCGTTCCTCTTCGCTGAAGCGGCCGTTTTCCACCGGCATGATCCACTGTGGCGTGCGCTGATAGTGCTCCAGCAGGGCTGCTTTTCCGGCCAGCGCTGAAACAATCTGCACGCCGGTCGAGCCGTTGCCGATGACGCCGATTCGCTTGCCCTCCAGTCCGACACTGTGATCCCAGCGGGCGCTGTGGAACAGGGCGCCCTGGAAGCTTTCGGCGCCGGGAATCTCCGGGTAGTTGGGCTGATGCAATACACCTGTTGCCGCGATGAGAATGTCGGCGACATCCGTATGGCCGCTGACAAATTGCAGTTGCCAGCGGCCATCGCGGTAGCTGGCATCGTTGCACTCTTCACCGAAACGGGTGAGTTCATTGATGCCGTACTTGCGCGCTGTACGTTCAAAATAGGCCTGGATTTCAGGCCCGGGAGGCAGGTGACGAGTCCAGTCCGGGTTGCGCTCGAAGCTGTAGGTGTAGAAGTGCGAGGGGACGTCACAGGTCAGCCCCGGGTACGTATTCTCGCGCCAGGTGCCGCCGACCCTGTCGGCTTTTTCATACAGGGTAATGTTCTGGTAGCCCAGGTCCTGCAGGCGAATGCCGGCGAGTATGCCGGCCATGCCAGCGCCGAGAATGACAATGCGAGGTTGTTGCTCAGGCATGAAACTGTATCCGTTAACGAAGTGTGAGCGGCAGCTTACGCCATCCCGCGCCTACACCGGGGGGCTTAAATGTCATAAAATAGTACATAAGTGACATGTGCCGCGCGTTGACTCATAACAAAAGGTAACCATGGGCTGCTCGGATTCAGAGTCGTTGCCTCACATTTGAGGTAACCGTGACGTACTGGAAAATGTGTCTAAGTTTCTTCTCAATCCGCTGTTTCAGTGTAAAGGGATTCAGGCCCTGATGAATCCTCTCCAGCGAGTCTTTGGTTTGCGGGTCGATGTGTTCTGATGCCATGACGCGCTGATAGGGCGTGAGTGGTGTGGAATAGCTTTTCACATACTTTGAGTTTACGCGCTGTTTGCTGAGAAGCTTCATGCTGGGGCAGAAGTGGTTTTGATAGAACGACCACTCCTTGGCATAGAGGTCATTCATCAGGGCCACCAGCAGCGGATCGCCCAAGCGATCGTAGCCAAAGAGCTGGCGCACGTGAGACCAGTTTTTTTGCTCAACATGCGCATTATCGTTTTTCCGGTAGGGCCGGGACCGAGTGAAGGAGCGCACGGTGGGATGGTCGGTGAAGTAGTCCATCAGGTGGTAGTTCAGGAATTCAGATCCGTTGTCACAGTCGAATCCGCGCAGCGGGAACGGCAGGTGTGACTCGATGTGCTGGATCTGCTCGATCACACCATGGGCACCCTTGTTCCAGGTGGCGCGAATCTCGGTCCACGTCGTGAGGATATCGGTCATGGTAAGGGACCAGATGAAATCGCCGGCCAGGCTGTTGCCGCAGTGAGCGACGGTGTCGGCCTCCATGAAACCCGGTTTAGACACGTCCCAGAAATGCGTGCGAATCGGGATTTGGTTCTTCAGGAGAGAACCGGGTTTGGTGCCACTGAGACCGCGATGACCTTGCGCGGTTCTGGCAGGCTTGAGGAGGCGGTCGATGGTGGCGGGGCTGATGGTCTGGAGCTGCTGTCGTGTTTCATCCGTCAGCGGCTTGTAGCGGCTCTCATAGAACGGTAGCCACAGTGGGATGGCGGCTTTGAGCTTCTTGGAGCACATCTGGTCGGTAGCGAACCAGATCCGCTTGAGGGCGGTGAGCAGTTCGGGGCTGTCATAGCGCGGCTTGCGCCCTGCTCGCTTTGGCGGGTTGCGACGCGTTGGCTCTGTGAGCAGACGAATAGCGTATTTGCGGTTGTAGCCGCAGACCTCACAGAACTCGTTCAGGATGATGGTCTTGCCTGTTTTGGAGGCACGACGATAACGAGAGCGGATGGCCTTGAGGTAGGCCTGGCGCTCATTCTTGCCCATAGTGCAGCCCTCAAACGTTGGGTTACCTGCAATATGAGTCAACGACCTCTGTACACGAGGCCTCTTGGTTACATTATTTGTGAGTCAATGCGGCCGCCACTCGCGGCAAGGAGCTTTTATATGGCTCGCGCCCGACGCAAATCTCGCCCGCTTGAATCGCTCGCCAGAACCCACCCCGGGCAGCGCGGCCTGGCCAGCGATGCCTTTGCGCCATTGGTCGATCTGCTCGCGGCGGAATTGAAACACAGTGGGGATGTTGCGGACCTGCGTCGCCCTCCAAGAAGCCTCGCGCAATTCACCGCCTGGTACCTCTCGACCATTCAGCGACTGGAGGCCCGCTTGAGCGAAGCCCAGCGCCACAGGCCGATGGCGCGCAGCGAGGTGGAGTTGCAGTGTCGTCTGGCGCTCTCTGCTGGAACGCTGGAGGAGGCGGTGCAGCTCTGCGCACAATTTGCCGCCCTGTTGTCCCCCCGCGCCGGGCGCATTGGCCTGGAAGTCGATAGTGAGCGGGCCACCTTCCGGCTGGATTCGCTGCGCCCGCGGGTAACCAGTGCCAGTAGCCTGGTCGACATCACCGGGTTGTTTGCCTACTTTCAATTGCTACAGTGGCTGGCGGGGCGCAACCTGCCGCTACAGCGGGTGCGAATAGGGCCGGTGCGACGTGAAGATGTGTTGCCTTTCCTGCGCCTGTTCCAGGCCCCGGTGCTGGCAGGCGGGGAGGGATACGCCCTGGACTTCCCGCTTGAGGCCCTGGCTTTGCCGGTAGTGCGCACGCCCGCAGAGTTTCCGGCATTTTTCACCAACTTTCCCTGCGATGTATTTGGTCCACGCGGGCGTGCCCTGGCCGAGCAGGTGAGCGCATTGCTCGCGGCGGCTTTGCGGCAAGGGGCTGCGCTGCCGAGTCAGGCGCAGCTTGCCGGGGGCCTGGGCCTCAGCTTGTCTACATTCAGGCAGCGCCTGCATGCGGCGGGTACCGGCTACCGTGCGTTGCGAGAGGAGGCCCTGCGGGGTGCAGCGCATCGTGCGCTGCTGCAAGCGGATGCGTCGGTGGGGGACATCAGCCAGCAGCTGGGTTTCGCTGACGCGGCCACCTTCAGGCGCGCGTTTCGGCGTTGGGAAGGTGTCACGCCGGGTGCCTGGCGCACGCAACGTATCGCCGGCGGCACTGCGGCAGGCAGCGCTGGTGGGCATTCAGCCGGTCAATAAACCGTTGACCGTTTGTTCCGGTGGTGTATACTCGGTTTTGCTTGAACGTTTTACACCTATTTATGTATACCATTTCGAAGTCCGCAGTTAGTACCTCGTCCCTGTTTTCATAAGTAATTGCACTACCTCAAGCCTTACCGCCCTTTCGAGGGTTAATCTCTACCTGAAATACAGGAACGCAACATGGCTACTGGCACCGTAAAATGGTTTAACGAAACTAAAGGCTTTGGCTTCATCGAGCAGGAATCAGGCCCGGACGTCTTCGCGCACTTCAGCGCCATCTCCGGCTCTGGCTTCAAGACTCTGATTGAAGGTCAAAAAGTCGAGTTCAACATCACGCAGGGTCAAAAAGGCCCGCAGGCAGAAAACATCGTCGTCGTTTAAACACGACGCTGTTCTGCAAAACCCGCGCCGGCAACGTCGCGGGTTTTTTTGTCTTTGAATTCGACACGTACGGTTCAATATCTACGCACGCGGCGTTTGCCCGCCACACCGCTAGGCCCTATGGTAAAGCCCGAGTGAAATTGGGGAATACCGCGTGCGACAGATTACATCGGGCAATGTTGTAGCAACGCTGCTGGCAGTGCTGCTGTTGGGGGTAAGTAGCCAGTCGCCTGCCAGCGAGCTGGAGGCGCGTGAGCGCTGCGATCACTTCACCTCCACCAAGCGGCCGTTTTTCGGTGACCTGCATGTGCACACCCGCTACTCACTTGACGCCAGCACACAGGGTACGCAAACCACGCCGGCGCAGGCCTATCAATTTGCCCAAGGTGGACGCATCGGCGTGCAGCCCTGGAGTGTCGACGGCAAGGCGCAGCGCTCCCTGCAGCTCGCCCGCCCGCTGGACTTTGCCATGGTGTCAGATCACGCCGAACTGATTGGCGAAGTCGAAATGTGCAACAACCCTGAGGTGACTGGACACAACAGCTGGCAGTGTCGCTTCTACCGTGCCTGGCCGCGCGGTGCCTTCTACCTGTTCAACTACATGGCAGCGATGCGGGCTTCGCACCTTGGACTCTGTGGAGACGATGGCGAGCTCTGCGACGCGGCGGCGCTGGCGCCCTGGCAGGAAATGCGTGATGCGGCGGAAGCGCACTATGACCGCAGTAGCGCCTGCGCATTCACGACCTTTATCGGCTATGAGTGGACCGGTGTGGCTCCCGCAACCGGTGGCAATCTGCACCGCAACGTGGTGTTTCGCAACGCACAGGTTCCCGAGCTCCCCGCGAGCTACATCGATACCCCGGGCGAGACCCTGCTTTGGGATGCGCTTGAGAACGATTGCAACGACAGCGACAGCGGTTGTGAAGCCCTGGTCATTCCACACAACTCGAACCTGAGTGCAGGGCAGATGTTTCCCCTGCAACGCGCCGATGGCAGCCCCCTGGATGCGGATTATGCCGCGCAGCGCCAGCGCATGGAGCCGCTGGTGGAAATCATGCAGCACAAGGGGGCGTCGGAGTGTTTTTATGCCCCCGGCACCACCCGGGATGAACTGTGCGCTTTCGAGCAGCTGTCACGGGACAATATTGCCCGCTTTGATACGCCGCCACAGCCTGGCACCGGCTTTCTCCGTGATACCTGGCTGCAGGGGATTTCGCAGCAGGCGCAAACGGGTATCAACCCCTTTCGCTTTGGTGTGATCGCCAGTACCGACACTCACCTTGGGGCCCCCGGCGCCGTCGCTGAAGCGGACTTTCTCGGGCACGGGGGGGACGGCGTGCCCGCGCTGAAAGCTGTGCCCCCCGGGCTGCCAGACAAACTGGAGTACAACCCGGGTGGGCTGGCGGTAGTCTGGGCTGAGCAGAATACGCGGGATGCGCTGTTTATGGCCATGCAGCGCCGCGAAGTCTACGGTACCAGCGGGCCGCGCATCGTCAGCCGCCTGTTCGCGGGCTTCGACCTGGAGCCCGCCCTGTGTGCAGCGCCTGATATGGCGGCGCAGGGCTACGCGCGCGCCGTGCCGATGGGCTCCGATCTCGGCCCCGCACCGGTTGGCGCGGCGATGACGTTGTTGCTGGCAGCCCAGCAGGACGCCGGCGCCGGCACCGAACCCGGTTTGCCGCTGCAGAAAATCCAGGTGGTGAAAGGGTGGTTGGACGCCGACGGCGAGCGCCATGAGCGCGTGTACGACGCAGTGGGTGACGCAGAGCCCCGCGGTACCGTGGATACCGCCAGCTGTGCCACTGGAGGCAGCGGGCATGCGCGCCTGTGTGCGGTGTGGAGTGATCCTGATTTCGACCCCTCGGAACGGGCTTTTTACTACAGCCGGGTTGTCGAGAATCCCAGCTGTCGCTGGAGTCAGCGCCTTTGCGTGGCCGGTGGCGTGGATTGCAGCCGGCCGGAAACCATTGGCGAGGGATTCGAGGGCTGCTGTGCCGCCGAGCATCGCCCGGTCGTACAGGAGCGCGCCTGGAGTTCTCCCGTCTGGTACCAGCCGACGACACCCTGAGTGCGCAGGAAGCACCCGATGGACCTGTTCCCTCGCAGACGTAGCACGTATGCTTGTGCGCCAAGTTGGCTGCGGTGGCTGGATACGCCCTGATGATTGACCAGATTCTGATATCCCTGTTGTTTCTCGGGTTGCTGGGCGGCCTGATTTTTTCCGGTTGGGCGGCATCGAAGATTTTTGTCGGCGCCATGCTTGCCGCTTATTTCCTCGGCCTGGTCGAGACATCGCAGATGTTGGAGAAGGCAACCAATACGGGCCTCGTGACCTTGATGCTGCTGTTGCTGGTGTCCATCGGCCTGGAAAAACTGTCCTGGTTGAATCGCCTGTCGGGCAAGCTGATCTCGCCCAGTTATGTGCTGAGCCTGTTGCGGCTGGGCGGGGTGACCGCACTGTTCTCGGCGTTCGTGAACAACACGGCGGTGGTGGCCACGCTCACCACCACGGTGCGCGCCAACCGACACCACCCTGCGTCCCGGTTACTCATTCCGCTGTCCTACGCAGCCATTCTGGGCGGCACGCTGACCCTGATCGGCACCTCTACCAACCTGATCGTGAGCAGCTTTCTGGAGGATGCCACCGGTTCAGGGCTGGCGTTTTTTGACTTTTTGCCCGTCGGCCTCGCCGCGGCCAGCGCCGGGCTGCTGGCGCTGCTGTTTTCGGCACGCCTGCTGCCCTCCAGCAGCAGCGACCCGGTACCGGTCGCCGAGTACGTGATTGAGGCCGAAGTGTCGGCGCAGTCCAGCCTGGTGGGCAAGACGCTTGCAGAAAATGGTTTGCGCGAGCTGGACGCGCTGTTTTTGGTAGAAATCGTGCGCGCGGAGCATCTGATTTCACCGGTTGCGCCAACTGAGTTCATCGAGGCCGGCGACAAGCTGATCTTCTCCGGAGACATTACTCAACTCAACGCCCTGGATAGTTTTGATGGGCTGCACCTGTTTGCGGTGGACGAGGGGCTGCTGCGGGAAAACATGGTGGAGGTGATTGTCATGCCCAATGCCGCCATCGAAGGCAAGACCATCAAGGAATCCGGCTTCCGTTCACTGTTCGACGCCGCCGTGGTGGGTATGCGCCGGGGTGGCAAGCGCCTGTCGGGCAAGCTGGGCAATATCACCATTGCAGCCGGTGACAACCTTATGCTCGCGACCGGCCCGGACTTCAACGAGCGCAAGAACCTCGACAAGAATTTCGTGGTTGTGGACGAAGCGGTTGGCGCCTCGAAGATCACGGCGTTGCAGAATGTATTCGTGACGCTGCTGCTGGCAGGCGTGGTGGTGTTGTCCGCGCTGGAGCTGTTGCCCCTGATCAAGGGCCTGGCGCTGCTGCTGGTGTGTATGCTGGGCCTGGGTTTGGTGCGGGGTTCGGAGCTGCGCCGGCGTTTTCCATTCGAAATCTGGTTGATTATCACCTCGGCGCTGACGCTGTCGCAGGCGCTGACCAACTCTGGCCTGGTCGCGCTGCTCGCAGACGGGTTGCAGGGGCAGCTGACGGTGCTGGGCCCCTGGGTCGCTATGGCCTGCATTTACCTCGGTGCACTGTTGCTGACCGAGGTGATGACCAACAACGCCGCGGCAGCCCTGAGCTTTCCCATTGCCTTTGGCATCGCCGAAAGCCTGGGCGTTAATCCGCTGCCTTTTGTGATGGCCGTGGCCTACGGCGCCAGCGCCAGCTTCCTGACCCCCTATGGTTACACCACCAACCTGATGGTGCAGAACCTCGGAGGCTATACGCTGCGCGATTACTGTCGCAGCGGCTTGCCGGTGTCGCTGGCCTATTCGGCCACGGTGCTGTGGTTGCTGCCGAAGGTCTTTCCCTTCTAGCGACCCCCCACCGTTGGGCGCCAGCTGTCGGTGGTGTAGAACTGCGAATACCACTTGCGGAACTTGGCGAAGGGGCCATCGTTATCGCATAGCAGAGGTTTTTCGAAGTACTGTTTCTGGCGCCAGATGATGCGGTCTTCCTCCATCTGTTTGCAGATATCCTTGACGATAGCATCGGACACGCCGCCGGTTTGCTCCTTGCCGTCCACCTTTTTCTGGATAAACGCGTAGAACGCGCGGCTGTTTTCCTGGTCGACGGGGGTGAGGTTGGCCATCAGCACGGTGTCGCAGATGCCACTGAAACGCACCGTCGCCTGACCGGGGCCATTGTTACTGTTTTCGATGATGCCGGTGATCTCCCCGCGTGGCGTGGCCATCTTGCTCACCAGCTTGCCCGCACGGCGCACCCCTTCAAAGGTCATGAACTCGGGCGTTGGAATATTCTGGGTGCCGTGCACATACAAGAAGTGCGCGGAATCCACGGCGTTCTCGCCGATTTCCTGCATATGCGTCTCAATATCCCAGGTATGGATCTTGAAACTGCCCCAGGCATCGTTACCGGCGGCAGCTTCCTCGATCAGCTCTGGCTCGAAGGAGGGAGCTTCGCCTTCGGGGTGGTACCAGACATAGATGACCTGATTCAGCTCGCGCACCGGCCACGGCTGGATAACCTGTTCGCCGCGCGCAATCTTGGGTGGGAGATTCGTGGCATAGGGGACATCGGTACACTGTCCCTCACCGTTGTAGGCCCAGCCGTGGAAAGGGCAGACGATGGAGTCACCGCGCACCTCGGAGCCGCCGCCGGCCTGGCCGCGAATGCCGTAACCAAGATGGGCGCCCATATGCGGGCAGTAGGCATCGAGCACTTTTGCTTCACCGCTTTCGGTGCGGAACAGTACCAGATCGGTGTCGAAGTAGCGCAGCGGCATGGACGCGGCAGCGGCCAGCTCGTGGGAATAGGCGACCTGGAACCAGCCCAGGGGCATTGGCATGGGGATACGTTGGCTCATAAAAAGTCTCCGTGAGAGCAGGATTGGCGAGTCGAGGCCACTCTACGGCAGGCGCGCGGCGATTGGTATGACTTGCAAATTCTGGCTGAAACGTTACTGGAGTAAATAATTATACCCGGTCCGCTATTCGTCCCGGGTGTGTGTTTAGGCCTGAATTCGCGCCACGGCCAAGGTTGACCGTTGGGCCTCGCGCTGCCTAAGCTGGCCGACGTTTTTAATTGCTGGGGTACGCACATGAGATTGCAAGGCAAGGTCGCCATTATCACCGGAGCAGGTCAGGGCATCGGGGCAGCAACGGCGCTGCGATTTGCCGAGGAAGGCGCCGCGGTGGTTCTCGCAGCGCGCAGTCAGGACAAGCTTGCCGCGGTGGCCGCGACCATCGAGGCCGCAGGCGGCAGGGCACTGGTCTGCCCGACCGATATCGCCAACGAAGAAGCGGTGCGGGCGCTCGTGGCCAGCACAGTCGAGGCATTTGGTCGCCTCGATGTCGTGGTGAACAACGCTGTGTTGATGGTGCCGGGAATGCTCGCCAACCACGACACCAAAGCCTGGCGCCAGAATTTCCTTGTCTCCCTCGACGGTGCCATGTTCCTGATGCGCGAGGCCTACGCGCAGCTCAAGGCCAATCGGGGTGCGGTAGTCAATGTCTCTTCGGTCTGTGGTCTGCGCGGCTCACCCGGTACGGCGGGCTACAGTGCAGCCAAGGCCGCGATGATCGGACTCTCACGTAACGCAGCGATGGAATGGGGTAAAAAGGGCATCCGTGTGAACACGGTCATCCCCGGTGCATTTCTTACACCAGCCACCGAGGCGGTGATCCCTGACGATGCCTCCCGCGATGCAACGGCCAAATCAATTCCCATAGGTCGCATTGGCGATCCGCGCGAGTGTGCCAATGCCATTCTGTTCCTGGCCAGTGATGAGGCGTCCTATATCACCGGTACAGAGCTGGTGGTTGATGGTGGCCGGGTTGCCGAATTGAACGCCGGCACGGCGAGCTGGGAGTAGGCGCATGAGCGAGGAATCCCTGCTGCAGCGCATTGACCGCCTGGAGTCGCTCGACGCCATCCGCCAGCTGGTTGCCCAGTACGCCCTCTCGTTGGACATGCGCGACCTCGATGCGCACGTCAACCTGTTTGCACCGGACATTCGTGTGAGTCGTGACAAAGTGGGGCGAGCTCACCTCAAGCGTTGGCTGGACGATACCCTGCGGCTCCAATTCACCGGTACTTCGCACCAGACGGGTAACCACATCATCGAGTTCGATGACGCGGACCACGCCCGGGGCGTGGTGTATTCCAAGAACGAGCATGAAACCGGCCCGGAATGGGTCATCATGCAAATGCTGTACTGGGATAACTATGAACGTATCGACGGGCGGTGGGTGTTTCGACGCCGGCTGCCCTGCTACTGGTATGCCACGGACCTCAACAAGCCACCGCTCGGCGATATGAAAATGCGCTGGCCAGGTCGCGAGCCCTACCACGGGGCTTACCACGACCTGTGGCCGTCATGGGCAGAGTTCTGGGCCAACGCACCCACCACAGACGAGCCGGAGGTGGCCCTGCCGGCGCCGCTGGATGAGTTTCTGACCACAATGCGTCGCGGGGCTGCAGAGCCACGCATTCGCGTACGCTAGGAGTGACCGTGAATCTGCTGACCCCTCTTGAACTGGGTGCGTTGCACCTGCGCAATCGTATCGTCATGGCGCCCATGACACGCAGCCGTTCGGATGCCGCTGCCATGCCCAACGCGCTGATGGCGGAATACTATCGGCAACGTGCCGGCGCGGGCCTGATCATATCGGAAGGTATTGCGCCCAGCGCCAATGGCCTGGGCTACTGCCGCACGCCCGGCATTTTTACCGACGCGCAGGTGGCAGGCTGGCGTGACGTCACCGAGGCCGTGCATGCGGAGGGCGGCTGCATCGTTGCCCAGATCATGCACGTGGGGCGTGTAGCCAGCCACTACAACAAGCCTGCCGGGAGTGAAACCGTGGCACCGTCTGCAATTGCGGCCAAGGCGCAGATGTATACAGACGCCGCCGGCATGCAGGACATGGAGCAACCTCGCGCACTTGAGCTGGCGGAAATTCCCGCGGTCATCGATGAGTACCGCGAGGCAACGCGCAGGGCGCTGGAGGCAGGCTTTGACGGCGTGGAGCTGCATTGCACCAGTGGCTACCTGCCGGCCCAGTTCCTCTCGACCGGCAGCAACCAACGCACGGATGCCTACGGCGGCAGCGTGGAGAATCGGGCGCGTTTCGCGCTGGAGGCGCTGCAGGCCATGGCGGAGGTCGCCGGGGCCGATCGGGTGGGTATGCGCATCTGCCCGGGAAACCCCTTCAACGACCTGGCCGATGACAACCCCGAGGAAACCTTCGACTACTTGCTGGGGCAGGCCGCCACCCTGGGGCTGGCCTACCTGCACGTCATTCGCATGCCCAAGGGGCCGGTGGACAACCTGGCTCTGGCCGCCCGGCATTTCGGCGGCCGGTTGATTGGCAATGAGAGCTTTTCACTGGATGAGGCCGATGCCGCCGTCTCCGCCGGTGAGCTGCAAGCCGTATCATTCGGACGACCCTACATCGCCAATCCGGATCTGGTAGCCCGCCATGAGCGGAAGCTGCCGCTGGCGAAGTTTGACATCAATACACTGTATACGCCGGGGCCTGAGGGTTATACAAGTTATCCGCCTGCCGAGTAGGCAGGCGTGCATGCCGGTGAGGCCGCTCTGGCCGTGTCACCGGCACGCTGTTTGCCACCGTGCTATTTGATCGCTCCACCGCCATCCACCGAAAGCAGCTGGCCGGTGATGAACGAGGCGCGATCGCTGCACAGGAAGGCGACCGCCTCGGCAATCTCCTCCGGCTCGCCGAGACGGTTCAAGACTGAATTCTTCTTCAGCTGCTCCGCCATTTTCGGCTGCTCCTCGAAGTACTTTTCCACGCCTGGTGTGCGAATCACGCCGGGTGAAACCGCATTGATGCGGATACCCTGGCCGCCGTACTCGGCGGCAGAGCTCTTGGTCAGAATGTTCACGCCGCTTTTTGCTGCGGCATAGGCGGTGTTGAAAGCCTGGCCCTTGAGCGACGCATTCGAGGAAATGTTGACGATGGCACCACCGCCGTTGGCCAGCATTGCGGGAATCTCGTATTTCATGCACAGCCAGGTATTGGTCAGGCACATCTCGAGTGTCTGGTCGAAAACCTCACGGGTGAATTCATGAATCGGGCCGGAGCCCCGGCTGAGTGCGGCGCTGTTGCAGGCAATGTCGAGCCGGCCCCAGGCCTCCACCGCGGCTGCCACCATCGCTTGCACCGACGTCTCGTCACTCACATCGCCGTGTACAAAGCGCGCGTCGCCGCCGGATTCGCCAATCAGTTTCACGGTATTGTTACCGGACTCCGCGTTGAAGTCGGCCACCACTACCTTGGCACCTTCACGCGCGAAGCACAGGGCTATCGCCTGACCGATGCCCTGGCCGGCCCCGGTTACGATGCCAATCTTACCGTCAAGTATTCCCATGGTCTCTC
Organism: Haliea salexigens DSM 19537; assembly: GCF_000423125.1. Taxonomy (GTDB): domain Bacteria; phylum Pseudomonadota; class Gammaproteobacteria; order Pseudomonadales; family Halieaceae; genus Haliea; species Haliea salexigens. The sequence goes on along the minus strand of NZ_AUHJ01000004.1, from coordinate 81,674 downwards.
TCCTGTAATGTGCAGACAGTGATGGCCATATGATACTCCGAGCATGCGTGGTCCTTGGCGCCGGGTGATAAACATCCACGACGGGGTACAAATTGGCAGTATGCCTCTGGCTAAGGGCAGTTTGCGGGCTTGCCGAGCCGCGCCGGCTCTGTCACTCGCAGCCCGGCGCCGGTATGCTTGAGGCTCAAACAGTTGTGGAGAACGCCGATGAGTTTGCAAGGAAAAATAGCGCTGGTAACCGGTGCCGGCCAGGGCGTGGGGCAGGGTATCGCCTTTGCGCTGGCTGCCCAGGGCGCGCGTGTTGCGGTAACCGGCCGTACCCTTTCCAAGCTGGAGACCACCGCGGAAGAAATCCGCTCGCGGGGCGGCGAGGCTCTGCCGCTGGTCTGTGAGGTGAAATCGCCGGAGTCGATTGCGGCCTGCATTGACGCCGTGGTGGATGCCTGGGGCGGAGTGAATATTCTGGTGAACAATGCCCAGGAGGTACCGCTCGGGCGCCTGCACGACCTCACGGACGACGCCCTGATGGCGGGCTGGGAATCCGGCCCCATGGCGACCTTTCGTCTGATGAAGCTCTGCTATCCCTACCTGAAGGGCGATGGTGTGATTATCAATCTCGGCAGCTCCGCGGCCAAGCGCTGGGATATGGCAGGTTACGGTGCCTATGCCGCCGCCAAGGAGGGCATTCGTGCCTTAACGCGTGCGGCGGCTTGTGAGTGGGGACCAGACAACATACGCTGTAACGCCATTCTGCCGCACGCCATGTCACCGGGCATGGAGTGGTGGATCAACAACAATCCGGAGGAGGCGCATGAATTCCTGTCGCAGATTCCTCAGCGTCGCGTGGGCGATTGCGAGCAGGATATTGGCCGGTTTGTTGCCCTGCTGTGCACCGATGGCGCCAACTACGTCAATGGGCAGAGTATCGCGCTGGACGGTGGGCAGGCATTTCTTGGCTGATCGGCCCGCAGGGTGAGCCTGGACCAGCAGGTTGAAGCCCTTGTGCGGCCGGTGGCGGATACGCTGTCGCATGTGGTGTTCTACCCGGTAGAACTGTTCGGTCACGGGTTCCCGTTGATCGTGCTGTGGCTGGCCAGCGCCGCCGTATTCTTCACCCTGTATCTCGGCTTTGTGAATGTGCGCGGTTTCACCCTCGGCCTGCGCCATGTGCGCGGGCGGTTTCACAATCCGCGCGCACGCGGCGAGATATCCCATTTCCAGGCCGTGGCAACCGCTGTTTCCGGTACCGTGGGTATCGGCAATATCGGCGGCGTCGCGGTGGCGATCACCATCGGTGGCCCCGGCGCAGCCCTGTGGCTGATGGTGGCGGGTTTCCTGTCCATGTCCACCAAGCTGGTGGAGTGCACCCTCGGGGTGAAGTACCGGCGCAACAATCCGGATGGCTCCGTATCCGGCGGCCCCATGTTCTACCTGGAACGCTACTTCGCCGACCGCGGGGCTCCGCAGTGGGGGCGCCTCCTCGGCGGGTTCTACGCCACGGCGCTGGTGATTGGCTGCTTTGGTATCGGCAACATGTTCCAGTCTAACCAGGCGTACGTGCAGTTTCTGGTGATCAGCGGTGGCGAAGCCAGTTTTTTTGCTGAGCGCGGATGGCTGTTTGGCTTGTTGATTGCCGCGGCGGTGGCGCTGGTTATTATCGGCGGGATTCGCAGCATTGCCCTGGTGGCGTCGCGTATCGTGCCGCTCATGGCGGTGCTTTACGTGGTGTCTGCACTGGTCATCATCGCCTTGAGTGCCGCGCAGATTCCCGCCGCGATCCAGTTGATAGTCAGTAGTGCGTTTTCCATGAGCAGCGTCACCGGCGGCATGGTGGGTGCCATTGTGGTCGGCTTCCAGCGTGCGCTGTTTTCCAATGAGGCCGGCATCGGTTCGGCGTCCATCGCCCACTCTGCGGTACAAACCAATGAGCCGGCTTCCGAGGGACTGGTGGGCCTGCTGGAGCCATTCCTGGACACCGTGGTGATATGTACCCTCAGCTCGCTGGTGATTGTGACGGTGGCCTACCCAAATGGCTTGCACGAGCAGGGGTATGAGGGCATCGCGCTGACGTCGGCATCCTTTGCCCACCATATCAGCTGGGCGCCATACCCACTTGCCTTTGCCGCGCTGCTGTTCGCGTTTTCCACCACCATTGCCTGGGCCTACTACGGGCTCAAGGCGTGGACGTATCTGGTGGGTGAGGCGCAGTGGCGGCAGACGCTGTTCAAAGCGGTGTTTTGTGGTTTTGTGGTGCTTGGCTGCATGATTGAGCTGTCGGCTGTGCTCGACTTTGCCGACGCCATGATATTCCTCATTGCAGTACCCAATATTATCGGGCTCTACCTCTATGCACCTGAGGTGAAACGCGACGTGGCAGACTACATGCGCCGCGTTCGCTCTGGCGCCGTGCGTACCACCGAGCAGTACCCACCGCTTCAGTAGGGCAGGTCGCCGTCCACGGTAATACGCTCCATGCGGCGATGCGCGGGAAAGTAATCGTTGACCGGTTTGTGTTGTGTGCTGCGGTTGTCCCAGATGGCAATGCTGTGGGGGCGCCAGTGGAAGCGGCAGGTGAACTCGTCCGTCACCACGTGTCGGAACAGGAAATCCAGCAGTGCGCGGCTCTCGTTGGGCTTCAATCCCTCGATATGGGTAGTGAACAGGCTGTTGACGAAAATCACCTTCTTTCCGGTTTCCGGGTGCGTGCGGATGACCGGGTGACGTACCGGGGGGTTGGCGTCAACGGCGTCGGCCAGGCGCTCACGGCCACCGGGCTCTGCCAGGCTCTCCTTGAAGCCCCAGCTGAAGTCGTGCACCGCCACCAGACCTGCCAACAACTGCTGCATGGGTGTAGACAGTGCATTGTAGGCTGCAGTCATGCTGGCCCACAGTGTGTCGCCACCACGCGCCGGGATAATCACCGACTTCAGGACGGTGGCCTGCGGCGGGTGTTGCCGAAACGTCATGTCCGAGTGCCAGGCTTCGATCCTGGTTGGCTTCTCCGGCGTGCTTTCCAGAATGGTGATCTCGGGAAAGCCCTCGATTGTGGCGTAGGCCGGGTGTGTCTGTAGCGGGCCAAAACATGAGGCTAGCGCGTGCTGCCGGCCAGGGTTGATATTCTGGTCGCGGAAGAAAATCACCTCGTGTTCATTGAGCAGCCTGCGCAACTCTGTCACCTGCTCTGGGACCAGATCCTGCGCCAGATCAATGCCCGAAATTTCGGCGCCCAGGGCCCCGGCAAGTGGTGTGACGTCGAACATGCGGTGTGGCCTCCGGCCAGTCAGTCAGTGGCGGGATTCTAGCATTGCTGCAGTGCTTTACGCAGGGTCCTGTGCCCACGCGGGCAGGCTGATCCGCATAGCCAAACCGGGGCGGGTGTTGCGCGCGTCGATAGTACCGCCATGCATCATCAAGGCCTGCCGGGCGATCGACAGGCCCAGACCGTGTCCCCCGGTCTGGCGGGCACGCGCTGTATCCACGCGATAGAACGGTTCGAATAGTCTCGCCAGGTCCTCCTCGGGCACACCGGGGCCCTGGTCGGCGATCACCACTTCATAGCGGGTCGCGGTTTTTCGCAGCTGGACGTCAATAACCGTTTGCGCGGGGCTGTAGCTGCAGGCATTGCGCAAGACGTTGTCGAAGGCCTTGCGCAGTTGGGTGCCGTTACCGACTACCAGGGCTTCTTCTACAGCGCTGTGAAACTTCACCCGGTTGATGTCGCCCACTTCGAAGCGCGCATCCGCACACAGCTCGTCGAGCAGCGCGACGAGATCAATGTGTTGCTCCAGGTCACTGCGTTCTGCCTGGCTCTCCAGCAGTTCGGCGACGAGGCTCTCCAGGCGCTGCGCTTCGCGTGTAATACGCGGCAGCTGGGCTGTGGCATTGGCCGGGTTCTGCTCCGCCAGACCCAGTGCAACCTGCAGGCGCGCCAGCGGTGAACGAAGTTCATGTGACACATCCGATAACAGTTGCTTCTGCGCACTGATGCGCTCTTCGAGTAGCCGAGCCATATGGTTGAAATCACGCGCCAGATCGTCGGTTTCATCGCCGCCCGCTTCACGTACCGAGATGCGGGCCTGCAGGTCGCCCGCGGCCAGCTTGCGTGCCGCGCCACGCACGGCAGCAAGACGCCTTGTAAGCAGGCGTGATACGACGTAGCAGAGCAGCCCCGACACCAGCGTGGCGAGCCCGGCCCGCAACCAGAAGTTGTCGCCCAGCAGGTTGACCAGTGGTATACGCGGAGCGCGCAGAATCAATACCGACCGCAGCGGACCTGAGTCCGCACGGTACAGCTGATGGCCCAGCAGTTGCTGCGTGCCGCGTCGCTGGAACACACGGCGTCGGTCGCGATCCAGCTGGGCTGCAACGCGCGCCGCTGCAGGTGGCACCGTGCGTTGTAAAAGGTCATCGCCGGCCGCGTCCAGAAGATAGACCTCGACATCGTGCCTGTTCTGCGAACTTCGAATGATGCGGGGCAGTTCATCCAACGGTGCATTCTGTAATTCATAGAGCAGGCGGACGAAAACCCGCGGTGGCCCAGCCGGTCGGTCGGGGTGACGCGAATCGCTGGTCAGCGAGCCGACGTTTGGCATGAGTGTGTCGAGGTAGTTCCCTGCGAAAATTGCGCTGCCCAGGACAACGATAGTGACCAGCCAGAAGCCGAGGAAAATACGCAGGAAGAGGGGCATGGAGCGGGTCATCGTATGCCATTTCCCTGCACCAGATACTGATAGCCCGCGCCACGCACACTGGTGATGAGGTTGCCGGCACCGCCGCAGGCAAGCAGCTTCTTGCGAATTTTACTGATATGAACGTCAACACTGCGATCATAGGCCGACAGGGGGCGTCCCAGGGCCTGCTGGCTCAGTTGATCCTTGCTGACCACACTGCCGGCATGCTGCAGCAGGATGCGCAGGATATTGAACTCGGCGCTGGTCAACTGCAGGTCCAGGCTGTTCCAGGTGGCCGTGCGCTCGGCGGCGTTGATGGCAAGCAGACCGACGATGGTGTCGCCGCGCGCAGATGAACCCTGGTTGCCCGCACGCCGCAGAATAGCCCGCAGCCGCGCGGCAAGCTCGCGCGGATTGCAGGGCTTGGCAAGATAGTCATCGGCCCCGAGTTCGAGCCCGACGATCCGGTCCGTATCCTCGCCGCGCGCAGTCAACATCAGTACGGGTGTGCTGACGTTGGCGCTGCGCAGGCGGCGCAACAGTTCAAGCCCCTGCATGCCCGGCAGCATCACGTCGAGTATGATGGCCTCATACGTTGTGCTCTGGGCAACCTGCAATGCTTCGGCGCCGTCGTGGCAGCTGTCGACCGCAAAGCCATCGGACGACAGGAACTCGCGCAGCAACTGACACAGTTCCCGGTCGTCATCAATCAGCAGTATGCGTGGGTCCATCAGGGCGGTGCTACTCGCGTTGAATACGGGCACAGTGTGCCGTGAGGCGTTGCGAAACACCACGGCCGCAGCATGATAACAACCATTCTTTACGCTTCTTTACGCTCTCTACGCACTGCTTAACCGCCCGCCGACCTATTATGATCCTGCGTTTCATTCACAGGAGAGAGTCATGAAAACACGCACTAACCGTTTTATTCGTCGCGGCACTGCCGTCATTGCACTGGCCGCGGCCATCGCTGCCGCCCCCGGTTTCGCCGCGCCGGAACGGGGCGACCCCGAACGCATGCTGGAGCGCATGACCCGGCATCTCGAGCTTTCCGAGTCGCAACAGTCCGCGATTGGTGAGCTGCTGCAGGAAACCGCAGCTGAGGGCGCAGACGACAGGGCGCGGATGAAGGAAATCCGCGAGGCACTGCGCGCGCAGGGCGAGAACTTTGATGCCGCTGCCAGCGAGTCACTGACGCGCGAATTGGGGGAAGTGACCGCGCGCAGCGCCTACCGCCGGACAGAAACTCGCGCAGCTGTGCGAGATTTACTGAACGAGGAGCAGCGCGCTGAACTGGATGCAGCGGAGAGCGCGCGCGGTGAGAAGGGCGGGAAGCATGGCTCCCCCGGTGATCGCCCGCGCCAGTAGCCTGGAGGCCGTTACAGCGTCTCCACCACCAGCTCGAGCTCGGCCAGCGCCGAGCCGAGCATTGCCTGTTGCTTCTGGTTGCTGACCACAGCGGTGCTCGCGCGCTCGGGTGTTAGATAGGTCGCAGTCACACGCCGCAGGTCTTCAAGTGTCACCGCGAGAATGCCGTGTCTGAATGCCTCCCGCTGTGCGTGACTGCGGCCGAAGAGTGTGTTGTAGAAGTGTTGTCGCGCTTCACCCGCCGGCGAGGCCGGCTTGTCCAGGCTGCTGATTACGCCAAGAATGGCTTCTTCCAGCGCGCGTGGGTCGTGTTGGGTTTCCAATAACCAGCGCACTGACTCATCGAAATCCTGCAGCGTATCGAGGAGTCTCGGGTCGCGGTAGGAATAGAAGCGAAACGCGGCAATACCCGAATCCTGGCCGGCGCCACCACCGTACGCGCCGCCTTGTTCGCGAATCGCGCGGTGCAGATAGCCGTTGCGGAGGAAACCGCCGAGTACAGTCAGAGCAGGTGCATCGGGGTGGCCGATTGCGACCGTGGGGTAGGCGCGGGCGCAAAAGTTGACCTGGGTGTTGGCAACCCAGAATTCACGCCGTGTTTCACTCACTGCAGCGGCGCTGAGAACAGGCTGTCCGGCGCTGCCGCCGGGCACATCACGCCAGTGCTGCAAGGCCTCGCTGCACACCGCCGAGATGGCGTGTTCGTCGGCAATGGCGAGCAATTGGCGGGGCATGGCATTAACGGCAGAGTGGATGCCCTGCAAGCCGTTGCGCAAGGCTTCGAGTGCCGCGGGTTGCTGCAGGCGATCGTCCAGCGCTTTCAGTTGCCGAATGCCCTCGAGTCCGCCCAACCGGTGGTTGATTTGCGCCAGGCCACTCATGCCGGCGCAGGCAGCGGCCATCGCAAGAGCGTGACCGCTGCCGGTGACCGACTGTTCGCGCCGCGCCCGGGACTGGCTGATCAGTTCTTTGAGACGGGCATCTTCATCGAAACGCACCTGCTCCAGGGTGTCACGCATCAGTGTGATCTGGGCGCCGCTATTGCGTGCCAGAGCCCGCGATGACAGCGAAAAGAATCCTTGCAGCTGTTGTGCGTCATCCACTGCGCTGCGCAGCGATGTGCTGGCGCTGATGCTGCCTACGCTCGCGGCCTGGCGGTGCTGTACCTCCAGGTAGCTTTCGTCGCCGAGTCCCACCTCGGTCAGCATTCGCGCGTACAGGGGCAGCAACGAAATAGCCTCGCTATCAAGGGCGGGCAGCGGAGCCACGAGGTGCTGGTAGACCAGCCCGTTCGTACCCTGGGTATAACTGGTGAGGCGCAGCGGGCCCTGAGTGTGCTCAGTGCACTCGAGTTCCGGCAGTCGCTCCGGCACGTCAGCCAGCGTCACACACGGCAGCACACCCGGGTCATCGCTGCGTTTCTGGCGCTTCTCCAATTGCTCTGCGAGGTCGATAACCGCCTGCTTCTGGGCCTCATCCATGTTCGCCTTGAGTGCTGCCAGCCGCTCGGCCTCGGCTTCCAGCCTGCGTTGCGAGAGGTGCGTATCCGGCGTCATGACCAGTGTGACGCGGTGGGGGTTATCGAGTAGCAGGCGTCGCGCCAGTTGGCGAATGTAGCCAGGGTCGTCGATTTTTGCGCGTAAAGTGTCCAGTACCGGGTCGAGATCCAGCACGGCCACCGGGTCGGCATAGTGGGTGGCGGGTCCAAGCGCCTGCAGAATCAACTGCAGGCCATAGGGGTAGCCACCGCCTGTGACTTCACGTTGATGCAACTCGAGCTGGTGGAGCACGGCCTCCAGTTGCGCCTGCGGTACACCGTCCCGTGCCACGCGCTCGATCACCTCGAGCACCAGCGCTTCCACGGCATCCCGCGACGACGCCTCGCTGCCTTCGATGCCGCAGCTGAACACCATTTCGCGCTGCGAATCTTCTAGCCCGCAGAGAGGCGAGGGCGCCTGTCCCAGGTCGGTTGTCTCCAGCGCGTGCATGAGAGGAGAGGCACTGTTGTCCAGCAGTACGCTGGAGAGCAGTTGTGCTTCCAGTTGCTGTTGCAGGTCCGTGCTTTCTCCGAGCAGCCAGCCGATGACGATGTGCGTTTTACCACTTGTATCGCCGGAGTCATCCAGCGCGTAGCTTTCTGCCACTCGCTTCGGCTCGCGCAGGCGCTGCTCGCGGGGCACGGCGATGTGCTCTTCAAGACGCTGGAAACGTTGCAGGGCACGGGCTTCGAATACCGCCTGGTGCTCGTGTGCGGGAATGTCGCCAAACGTCATGAAAATGGCGTTGCTGGGGTGGTAATGGCTCTGGTAGAAGTCTTTCAGTTGTGCATAACTGAGGTCCGGAATGTGTTCCGGATCGCCGCCGCTGTTGTAATGGTAAGTCACGGAAGGAAACAGGTGTGCGCACAGGGTTTGCCAGAGCGTGCTGGAAACCGAGCTCATGGCGCCTTTCATTTCATTGAATACAACTCCTTTGAATACCAGGTCGCTGTCCGGGTTGCCGGGCTCCGCGAAATCTACCCGGTGGCCCTCCTGAGCGAAGTCCAGCGGGTCGAGGCGGGAGAAAAACACCGCGTCCAGGTACACGTCGAGCAGGTTGTCGAAGTCCTTGCGGTTCTGGCTGGCGAAGGGGTAGGCGGTCCAGTCGCTACTGGTAAACGCGTTCATGAACGTATTGAGGGAACGGCGCAGCATCATGAAGAACGGGTCGCGCACAGGGTAGCGCTCGCTACCGCACAGGGCGGTATGCTCCAGAATATGCGCCACGCCGGTAGAGTCCGTCGGCACCGTGCGCAACGCTACCAGAAACACGTTCTCACTGTTTTTCGAGGCCAGGTGGTAGTGCATCGCCCCCGTGGCGGTGTGTTCGTATTGCTCGACCCGCAGCTGCAGCGACTCGATCTCGTGGCTGCGCAAAAGCTGGAATGCGGCGTGGCTCTGTGCCCCGCCGGGAATCATCTGGTTCATACCTGTCCTGTCGTAAACAAAGTGTAGGCGCCATTCTAGCGCGAAACAGGCCCGGCTGCGGTGGCGGGACGCACTTCGATACGGTACATCCAGGGCCAGTTCTTGCCGGTTACCCAAATGCCACCGTCCTCGGGGTTCACGGCAATGCCGTTGAGCACGTCAGTAGACGGCTCGCGCTCCGGTAATGGCAGCAGGCCCTGAAGGTCGATACTGCCGGTGACTTCACCGGTTGCCGGATCGATGATCACGATGCGGTCTTCCTGCCAGACGTTCGCCCAGACGGCGCCGTCGATCCACTCCAGCTCATTCAGCCGCGCCACCGGCATGCCGTCTTCGAGCACAGCGACAGTGCGCTGTCGCTGTGCGGTGTCAGGATCAAGAAAATACAGACGGTGGCTGCCGTCACTGTAGATCAGCTGGCTGCCATTGTGGGTCAGGCCCCAGCCCTGGCCCGGTATCGACAGCGCGACGAGCGGTTGCAGGTCGGCTCGGCGGTAGACGAGTAGCCTGCGTGCCCTCCAGGTCAGCTGGTAGATGTGTTCTCCCAACACAGTAATACCCTCGCCAAACAGGCGTGGGTGCAGACGCTGCTCGGCCAGCAGTTCGCCATCGGTGAAACGGTACTGCAGCAACCGTGACTGCCCGTAGCCGCCGGTCCCCACAAACAGCATGCCGTCAATAATCTGCAGGCCCTGGACGAAATGGCTGCGCGACTGGGGCTTCTTTTCCAGAATCTTGAAGGTGTAGCGTTCGGTAGCGGATGCGGTGAGCGCGACAAGCGCGAGCAGCGCGCTGCAGATCAGGTGACAAGCTTTCAAATCCGGTTTCTCCCCAGGTCGCGTAGTAGAAAGCGCGCCGGCGCCAGGGCGCGCAGTATTTCCGGTTCGACGGGCAGCGACTCGCCACACAGCTGGCTTGCCAGCAGTTCCGCCGCCAGTGGTGTGGAGGTGAGTCCACGGGAGCCGTGCCCGGTATTGAGGTAGAGGCCTTCAATATAGGCACCCTCCGCCTCGATAGCGCGGCGCGCGTTGTCACGCAACGCCGCGAAGCGCTGCAGAAACATCGCCCGGTCGGGCGCGGGCCCCACCAACGGCAGATAGTCCGGACTGGCGCAGCGCCATTGGGTGCGCCCGGGCAGAGCGCTATCCTCCAGCGTCGCCAGTGGCTTGGCAAGTGTCGGCAATGCGGCGCGCAACTGCGCGAGGTTGTAGGCTTGGTCTGCGGCGCGCAGGTCAGGGTCGGTGTCACCGGGCCCGAAGGTGGCGCCGATACAGTGCTCTCCACCTCGGGCAGGGGCAATGTAACCCCGGTGACAGAGTGCCGCGCGCAAAGGCGCCAGCTCAGGCAGTGCGGGCAGTTGCGTGGTTTGGCCGCGTATCGCACGCAGTGGCAGCCAGTCCAGCCCGTCGAGCGTGCTGCAGGCTGTGCCCGCGGCGACCACCACGGCGGGAGCTGCCGCCACGAGTTCGCCGGCTGCATTCAGCGCCTGCCAGTTTTGGCCGTTACGCTGCAACCGCAGCGCTCCGCAGTGCTCTCTCAGCACGATGCCGGGCTGTTGCAGCAGGGCGCGGCATACGGCGGGTGGTGACAACCAGCCTGACCGCGGATACCAGTAGCCGGCGCTGGTCTGCTGAATACCGATGAGTTGCGACGCTCGTTCGGCGTCCGCGACCTGGGCAAGCTCTGGTACTGCATGCAGCAGGGGCCGCATCCGCTCCAGCTCGGCGATGTTGGTGACCTGGTGAAAGCTGCCGCACAGCGCCCCGTCCTCACCCTCGTGCAGTGCGCCGCTGGCAAACGCGGCGGCGTATTGGCGTACCGCGAAGTCGAAACTGCAGAGGGCGAAGTCAGTCAGGGCCGAATGACGGTGTGAAAGCCGGGTGTACATGACCCCCTGGGCGTTGCCCGATGCCGCCTGGGCCGGCTTTCCGCGTTCCAGCACGGTGACCTCGAGGCCGCGCCGCACCAACGCTGCCGCGGTGTGGCAACCGGCCAGGCCCGCCCCCAGCACCAGCACCTGGCCAGGTGGTGTGCGGCTGTGCCAGGGCAGGTCCCAGCGCGGCGCCCCGGCGGTAGCTTTGTGCTGGCTCTGGCGCGCCTGCGCGCTGCGCGGCTTTTTCCCTGTGGTGGTCGAGTGCTGCCCGTGGCGCACAGCAAGCCCCATCGCCACGCTACCTGCAAGGGGGCTACCTGCCGGCGCGGGCATGGCGAAGGTGGCACCTGGGCGGCTGAGCGCCGCGATCTGTGGCCACAGGCTTTCGAGCCCTGAGTGTTCGCTGCTGTCGGGATCATCGGCACAAAGGTGCCAATCGTCCACGAGTGCCGTGTTGCCCTGGCCGAGATCCGCGAGCACCTCATCCACCGCGCCCCACCACAGGTCCAGCGTGACTGCACCTGAGTCAAAAATTGCCCGGTGTACACCGGGTAGGGGCTGTGGGTAGTGCCTGCGCAGTGTATCGCCGAGTTCCGCCAGGTGGGGCCAGGCTGCGAGGCTCGCGGCCAGATCGCTGCCTGCGACTGGCAGCCGGTCAATGGCAATGTAGTGCAAGCGCTGTGCGCCAGCCGCCGGGTGCTCGCGTGTCCGCCAGCGCTGCCAGGTGAGGAGAAAGTCGAGCCCGCTGCCAAAACCGGTGGCGGCTATCGTGAAGACGCGCGCGCTGTGTTCTTGCCAGCGTTTCTCGAGGTGCGTCCCGGAGAGCGCCCTGTGCTCCTGCTGCGCGGCTGAACTGCGCTTGCTAACCGATTCGCTGGCAGTGCCGGTGCCAGGCGGAACAACAAAGTCCCCGCTGGGAACGTGGCGCGCTGGCAGCGATGCCCAGGGTTGATTGTCACGCCGCATGCCGGTACCCGGTGGCGGCTTGCGGCCTGGCAGTTTGATCGCGATGTGGCAGGTGGGTGTTGCTCATGGCCCGTTCTCTGATGCTGTTGCGCGGCGCCGCAAGCGTAGCAGACAAACAGTCCCCTCGGGGTGCCGTCAGCAGGCCTCGCAGGCCAACAACCAGTCGCGCTCTCAAGGGCCGGCGGCTGGCGTTTGTGACGGTCACGCAGTAGACTTGCGCGCTTGCTTGAGAGGGTAGCTCATGGCTCAGAATCCGAACAAATCCATCCCCCGCGACCAGTTCCTGACCATCGCGGTCAATCTGTTGTATAAGGCATTCCTGGAGAATCGCCGCACGGAAGCGAAGAACGTGTTCCGCGACATGGCCACAGGCCGCACAGTGCACCTGACGAACGTGGTCATGGAGGACAAGTCGCAGGTGCGGTTCGATGTGGCACTGGACCACAGTGAATACCGCGGCAAGCTCAATTTTGGCGCCTTTCGCGCCAGCCTGGCGATGCTCGTCGCGCAGTTGAGCGACGCACTGCGAGCGGGCAAGGACATCAAGGTGTTCTCCGAGCAGAACAACCCGGACAACGTGGTGTTCGGCCTCAGCGCTGCGACGGAGGACGAGGGCGAAGTCAACGTCATGGTGCTGGGCGCAGACTCCAATACGGCGCGGGGTTCTATCGAGTTGCGCTTGCAATACCTCGACCCGGCGCAATTCGCTGCGGAGGCGCAAGCGACACCCGCCGGCGGCTGAGTTCATCCCGCAGGGATAGCGTCGCGCTCTACGGTGACGGTTTCCCGCTCTGCCGGGGCAATGACTTCGGCGCTGCCCGTCACCACCTTGCGCCCGGCCTGATTCACCACGGTGCAGTCCAGCGTTACGCGTTGACGTCTCGGTTCCAGCGCACTCACCGTGAGTGTCACGGTAAGCGTGTCACCCACGCGTACGGGCTGCCGGAAGCTGAGCGACTGGCCCAGATAGACCGTCCCGGGCCCCGGTAGTTGCATGGCCAGTGTCGCGGAGATCAGTCCCCCGCTGAACATGCCGTGGGCGATGCAGCCACCAAACGGTGTGCTGGCGGCGTACTCGGGGTCTGTATGCAGGGGGTTGTAATCGCCGGAGGCGTCGGCAAAGCGCTGCAGGTCGCCCAGCGTCACCGTGTGGGAGCGCTCCACCTGTTGTCCGATGCTCAGTTCGTCGAAGGTGTGGTTTTGTATGCGCGGCATGTCGGCGTCCTGCAGGATTGTTGAGCGCCCCATGATACCGTAGTGTAGCCGCCCCCTACACAGTCACGTCCAGCGTGCAGGAGATAACGATGTCGGAAGCGGTGGAGCGTGTCATACCGCCCATTTCCTACCCTCCGGAGTTGCCGGTGGTGCAGGCCCGCGACGATATCGCGCAGGCCATTGCCGACCATCAGGTGGTCATTGTTGCCGGCGAGACCGGCTCTGGAAAAACCACGCAGATCCCCAAGATCTGCCTCGATCTGGGGCGCGGGCGCCTGGCCCGTATCGGGCACACGCAGCCCCGGCGTCTCGCCGCGCGCTCCGTTGCCCAGCGCATATCCGACGAACTGGCGGTGCCGCTCGGGGACACGGTGGGCTACCAGGTGCGATTTACCGATCAGGTTTCGGAGTCCTCCGCGATCAAGCTGATGACCGATGGCATTCTGCTTGCGGAAGTGCGCCACGACCGTCTGCTTCGCCAGTACGACACACTGATTATCGACGAGGCGCATGAACGCAGCCTCAACATCGATTTCCTGCTCGGCTATCTCAAGCAGTTGCTGCCGCGTCGGCCGGACCTCAAGTTGATCATCACCTCGGCGACGATCGACGTGGCCACGTTCGCCCGGCATTTCGGTGATGCGCCGGTGATTGAGGTGTCGGGCCGCGGGTATCCGGTGGAAACCGTGTATCTGGACCCCGCCGAGGACCGTGACCTCGGCCTTCAGGAACAGGTGACCGGCCTGGTTGCGGATATCGAGCACGGACGGTTTGGTGAGCGCGGGGACGTGCTGGTGTTCCTTCCGGGTGAGCGTGAAATTCGCGAGCTTGCCCGGGCCCTGCGTGAACTGGAGCGAATCGAGGTGCTGCCGCTTTACGCACGGCTGTCCAATGCGGAGCAGAGCCGGGTGTTCGACCTCTCGCGACGGCGCCTGATGCGCGTGGTGCTGGCGACCAATGTGGCGGAAACCTCGCTCACGGTCCCCGGTATTCGCTACGTCATCGACCCGGGTGATGCGCGCATCAGCCGCTACAGCTTCCGCACCAAGGTGCAGCGCCTGCCCATCGAACCGGTTTCCCAAGCCAGCGCGAACCAGCGTCAGGGGCGTTGCGGACGGGTTGCTGCCGGTGTCTGCATCCGTCTCTACAGTGAGGCTGACTTTCTCTCCCGGCCTGAATTCACCGACCCGGAGATCCTGCGCACCAACCTGGCCGCCGTCATTCTGCAAATGCTGCAGTTGGGCCTGGGCGAGGTGCAGCATTTCCCGTTCATCAACCCACCGGACCCGCGCATGGTGCGCGATGGCTACAAGCTGTTGCAGGAGCTCGGGGCTGTTAGTCCTCGTGGCAAACTGACAGCGCTCGGCCGGCAGATGGCGAAACTGCCCATCGATCCGCGCCTGGCGCGGATGGTCCTTGCCGGCCAGGACAGGGCCTGCCTGGAGGAAGTTCTGGTGATTGCCGCAGCGCTGGCGATTCAGGACCCTCGTGAGCGCCCGGCGGACAAGCAGGCACAGTCAGACCAGATGCATGCCCGGTTCCGCCACGAGCGCTCCGACTTCATGGCCTGGCTGAGTTTGTGGCGTTACTACGAGGAGCAGCGGCAGGCGTTGAGCCAGAGTCAGCTGCGCAAGCTCTGCCAGCGCGAGTTTCTGTCCTTTTTGCGCATGCGTGAATGGCGCGACATGCACGCCCAGTTGCGCATGGCCTGCCGCCAGCTTGGGTTGCGCGCAGCCGGTGAGTTGCCGGCGTCGGGGGAGGAGCCCTTCGAGTCGGTGCACCGGGCGCTGTTGGCGGGGTTGCTGTCGAATATCGCCCAGCACCAGGAAAACCGCGACTACCTGGGCAGTCGCAACCGTAAGCTGCAGATATTTCCCGGGTCCAACCTGGGGCGACAGCGTCCCAAGTGGATTGTTGCTGCGGAAGTTGTGGAAACGTCGCGTGTGTTTGCGCGCACGGTCGCGGCCATAGACCCCGCCTGGGTGCTGGAGGCAAACCCGGACCTGCTCAAGCGCCATTACTACGAGCCCCGCTGGGAGGCGCGCCAGGGACGCGTCATGGCCTGGGAACGCGTGACGCTCTACGGCTTGACCGTAGCGGACAAGCGCGCCGTGCACTACGGGCCAATCAAACCGGTCGAGGCGCGCGAATTGCTGATTCGCGAGGGACTGATTGCCGGGCGCTTTCCCCGTCACCCCGCATTCCTGAAACACAACCTGCGGGTTGTGCGGGACGTGGAGGGTCTGGAGGCCAAGGCGCGGCGGCGCGACCTGCTGGCAGACGAGCAGGTGTTGTACGCATTCTACGACGAGCGGCTGCCCGCAGATACCACCACAGCGGAGCGCCTGAGGGCGTGGCTGGGTGGGGAAGAGGGTGCCGACAGGGCCCTGCGTATCACCCGTGAGCAGTTGCTGGCCCGCGACCCCGGCGCAGAACTGGGCGAGCAATTTCCCGACCGGCTGCTGTGGGGTGATCTGGAGCTGCGTCTGAGCTACCGCTTCGAACCCGGTCAGGAGGCAGACGGTGTTTCGGTCACTCTGCCCGTGGGCCTGCTCAACCGCGTGCCCCGGTTTCGCTTCGAGTGGCTGGTCCCCGGCCTCCTGCGCGACAAATGCATCGCGCTGGTGAAAGGCCTGCCCAAAGAAAAGCGCAAACAACTGGTGCCGGTGCCCGACCGGGTCGATCAGGCGCTCGCGGAGCTGCGGCCCGATGATGAGGCGCTGACCGCCGCGCTGGCGCGGGTGCTGGGTAAACAATCGGGGCTGAAATTGCGCATGGAAGACTTTGCGCCACAGGCGCTGGACCCGTTCTACAGTATGAATGTGCGCGTTGTGGATGCCGATGGCCGCATGATCAAGCAGGGACGGGATCTCGCCGCGCTGATCGCGGAATTGCGCGACGATACGCGTGAGACCATTGTTGCTGCACCCTCCGGCAGCCCGGCCTGCGAAGGCCTGACCGACTGGCCGGAAAATGCCTTGCCAGAACAATGGCGGTTTCGTCAGGCCGGCACCGAGATCGTTACCTGGCCCGCGCTGGTGGACAAGGGTGAAACCGTGGCGGTGGCGTTGTGCGACTACCCCGGGCAGGCGCAAGCGGAGCATCGCAAGGGGGTGTTGCGGCTGTTGCGCCTGCACCATCGGCAGCAGGTGAAGTTTCTGCGCAAGCAATTGCTGCAGGGGAACGAGGCCAGCTTGTTGCTGGCGGCTGCGGGCCAGCCACGCGAGGCGCTGGTGGAAGACATGATCGATGCCGCCTGGGCACAGGTGGCGCAGCTGGACGAGAGCCTGCCACGCGATAGCGAGTCTTTCTCGGCACGCGCCAGGCGCAGCGGGCAGGTGGTGGGTACAGCCAATCACCTCGAGGCGACGGTATTGAATGCGCTGCGTCCGTTGGCCGAGGCCCGTACCGTGCTCGCGCGCTGCAAGGAGCCTGAGCTCGGCGCCGCACTCGCCGATATCGAGGCGCAACTGGCCGCCCTGTGGCAGCCAGGGTTCCAGCGCGATACGCCAGCGGAGTGGTTGGGGCAGTATCCGCGCTACATGAAGGCCCTGAAGCAGCGTGCAGACAACCTCAAGGGGCAGCTCGCTCGTGACAACGGACATCGGGAGCGTCTGCAGCAGCTCGGTCAGCCCCTGTGGGAGGCCCTGGAGCGCTTTCCCGGTCTGCTCGCGCTCTGCCCGGCTGCGGCGACTTACCGCTGGATGCTGGAAGAATTCCGCGTCTCCCTGTTTGCCCAGCAGCTGGGTACGCGCACGCCAGTATCGGAAAAACGCCTGCAGCAGCAATGGGGGCAGGTGCGTGACTGGCTGGCGCAGCATCCCGACAGCGCAACGCCCACTGCTTTGTGAATTATTACCAAATGGATGAGCGCCGGGGCGAAACTTCACTGACAATATCGAGTCACATCAAGCAGGCAGGCCATTTTGCTGCCTGCACGTGTGTGCAATGACCTGACAACATTAAAAGGACAACAACCATGACAGATTCAAGAAAACCCCTGGCGCTGGCACTTGGTGCGGCGTTCCTCGTGGGCTCAGTCGTTCCAGCGGCGTCAGCCTCCGTAAACCCGTTTGCGGCGCAGGAACTCAGCTCCGGCTACAACCTGGCTAATTTCAACTCGCACGGTGATGGTGACCACGAAGGCAAGTGCGGCGAAGGCAAATGCGGTGAGAAGGATGCCGAAGGTAAATGTGGCGAGGGCAAGTGCGGCGAGAAGGATGCCGAAGGCAAGTGTGGTGAAGGCAAGTGTGGTGAAAAAGACGGCGGGAAAGACGCCGAGGGTAAATGCGGCGAAGGGAAGTGCGGCGGCTGATGCCCGAGCGCTCTGACGGGCTCGCCGGTGCGGGCCTGGGTTTGCGGCGGGCCCTTCTGGGCCCGCTGCTTTCTGCGGAGAATCCGCAGGTCGATTTTCTGGAGGTTGCTCCGGAGAACTGGATTGGCGTGGGCGGGCGACTGGGGCGCCAGTTCCGCGAGCTGGCAGCGCGTCAGCCAATGGTTTTACACGGACTCTCCCTGGACATTGGGGGTCCAGACGCGCTGGACACAAACCTGGTCAAAGCAGTGCGGGCCCTCATGCAGGACATCGGTGCCAGCCTGTATACAGAACATTTAACCTATTGCGCCGCTGACGGACATCTCTACGATCTGCTGCCGATACCCTTCACCGAGGAAGCTGTGACGCACGTCGTCGAGCGCGTACAGCGCGTGCAGGATATTATCGGTGAACCGATTGCGCTGGAGAACGCGTCATACTATGCCCAGCCTCATGCCGATATGTCCGAGGCAGAGTTCATCACCAGCGTGGTCCGGCGTGCCGGCTGCGACCTGCTCCTCGACGTAAACAATATTTACGTCAACAGCATCAATCACAGCTATTCACCCTGCGAATTCCTGCAGGCCCTGCCTCTAGACCGGGTGCGCTACATTCATGTGGCGGGCCACTATGATGAAGCCCCCGACCTGAAAGTAGATACGCACGGGACTTCCGTGATTGCGCCGGTCTGGTCACTGCTCGCCGAGGCCTACAGCCTGCTCGGACCGCTGCCAACGCTGCTGGAACGCGATTTCAACCTCCCGCCACTGTCGGAATTGTTTCTGGAAGTAGAGCAGATACGCGAGCTCCAGCACACGGCGCGAGCGGTCGTGCCTGGGCGAGCGCATGGCTGAATTGCGCGCCCAGCAGTTGGCCATGGCGCGCTACCTGCGCGACCCCGCAACGCAACAGCCGCCCGCGGGGGTCGAGCGCCGCCGTCTGCAGGTGTATGAAACACTGATCTACAATAATATCGAGGGCTTTATCAGCGGCGGTTTTCCTGTGTTGCGGCGCCTCTATGCTGACGCAGCCTGGCATCGGCTGGTGCGCGCGTTCATTGACGGTCATCGCTGCCACACGCCCTATTTCCTTGAAATCAGTCAGGAGTTCGTACGTTTTCTGCTTGAGCGTTCGTGCCCACACCCGGACGACCCGCCTTTCATCGCCGAGCTCGCGCACTACGAATGGGTGGAGCTGGCGCTCACGGTGGCGGAAGACGATATACCTCCGGAAGCGGGTGGCGATCCCATGAGTTCACCGTTGACGCTCTCGCCACTCGCGTGGCCGCTCGCCTATGCCTACCCTGTGCACCAGATCGGTGTGGACTTCCGGCCCACAGAACCGGGTGACCCCGTGTATCTTGTGGTCTATCGCGACCGCGGGGATGCGGTGCAATTCATGGCCTTGAACGCCGCCACGGCGCGGCTGCTGGAACTGGTCAGGGAGCGCGGGCCCGAGCCAGGCGCCGCGCTGCTGCAGGCGCTGGCGGCGGAACTGTCATTGCCGGAGGACACGGTCAGCGGCTTCGGCGCGGCCCAGCTGGCGGACTTCGTGGCCCGCGGCATTCTTGTCACGCACTGACGGGTACTTTTCCCCGTTGCTCAGCCCTCTCCACAGGCGTAATATTCCGCGGCTAAACCTGACCGCGACCGACCGATGAAATTCTTGCATCCGATAGTGCTATTGCTCTGCCTGTTTGGCCTCGCACCCGCGATGGCCGCAGAGCCTGTGGATACCGACCCCCTGGAGGCAATTAACCGGCCGATTTTCATCTTTAATGAGCGCATGGACCAGTATCTGCTGAAGCCGGCAGCGCGCGGCTACCACGCCGTAACGCCGGATCCGCTGGAGACGGGGGTCGACAATTTCTTCCGCAACCTGCGCGATGTCAACACGACGCTGAACTCCATCCTGCAGGGACGTCTGCAGGGCGCGGCACAGGCCGGTGGGCGCTTCCTGTTGAACTCGACCATCGGCATGCTCGGACTGTTCGACGTCGCCACCCGCATGGGTATAGAGCCCCTGAGAACCGACTTCGGACAGACCCTCGCAGTGTGGGGTGTACCGGAGGGGCCTTACCTGATGGTGCCGCTTTTCGGGCCGCGGACCATGCGCAGTGGTGTCGGCACGGTGTTTGATGCCTACACCTCGGTTGAAGTGGCGATTGACGACGTGCGGCTGCGCAATTCATTGATCGGCCTGGAGCTGGTCAGCTCCCGGGTGGAACTGTTGAAAGCGGAGGACCTGATCTCGGGCGATCGCTACATTTTCATACGTGATGCCTACCTCCAGCAGCGCCGCGCGCTGGTGAGTGATGGCGAGGTAGAGGACAGCTTTTCCGACTTCAGTGACGAAGACTGGCCGGACGAACTCTAGCGCCGCATGACGCTCGCTGTGGTTTGCACCAAAACTGTGAAATCCTGCCCAAACCCGGTGCAAATTGGTTGCTCCCCCCAAATCAAGGGCGTACTGTCCTTCAGCACACGCTCCGCAAGTGCCGCATGATGAAATCCAAAGGTTATGTGCTGCTCATCGATGACGATGCCGCCCGAGCCACCGCGCTGGCGCAAACAGTTATCGGTGAGGGGTATCGGGTTGAAGTGTTCACCGATGTACTCAAGGCCTACCATTTCCTCGCCGACAATCAGGACCTCGATGTCATCTTGTGCGAGCTGGATCTGGAAGCCGTTTCCTGGCAGGAGGCGCGCCGCTCCCTGCGTGAGCTCGATCTGCAGATCCCCGCCATCATGTTCAGCGACCGCGCCGAGGTGGGCAGGATGATGACCGCGCTGCGCCTGGGGGCCAGCGACTTTTTCGTGCGGCCCATCGAGGATGAGGAAGCGCTGTTCAAGTCTATCGAACGCTGTGTCCGACAACGGCAGATGCGTCGCGAGTTGCGAGAGTCTCGTCAGCGCCTCGAACAGGCCAACATGGAATTGCGTGGCACCGTCAAAATGCTCGAGCAGGATCAGCAGGCGGGGCGGCAGGTGCAGTTGCGTATGTTGCCGGTCAGCCCGATGGTAATGGAGCCCTACGTTTTCAGCCACACGGTAATTCCGTCGTTGTACCTGAGTGGAGACTTCACCGATTATTTTACGGTGGGGCAGCACCACGTTGCGTTTTTCATGGCGGACGTTTCCGGTCATGGCAGCTCGTCGGCCTTTACCACGGTGCTGCTCAAGAACCTGTTTGCACGCAAGCGCTCCGACTTCCTGCGCCGTGACGATGACACCCTGCTGAGCCCTGTCGCCATGTTGAAGCGGGCCAATCAGGAGTTGCTTGATCTGGGCGTGGGCAAATTTGCCACGATGGTGGTGGGGCTGCTGGATACCCAGGCTAACACCTTGCGCTACAGTGTTGCCGGTCACCTGCCGCAACCTGTGCTGGTCTCAGAAGAAGGGGCCCGCTATTTGCGTGGCGAGGGCTCGGCGGTCGGGATCATGGAGGATGTGGCCTACGAGGAGCACCTGATTGATCTGCCGCAACGGTTTATGCTGGCGCTCTTCTCCGACGGTATTCTGGA
This sequence comes from Haliea salexigens DSM 19537, assembly GCF_000423125.1. GTDB lineage: Bacteria > Pseudomonadota > Gammaproteobacteria > Pseudomonadales > Halieaceae > Haliea > Haliea salexigens. The sequence goes on along the minus strand of NZ_AUHJ01000004.1, from coordinate 60,778 downwards.
AATACTGCCGCCCACGAACCTGATCGAGAAGGAGAAATATTTTCTCAAGGTGTTCGAAGAGTCTGCGGAGGCGCCTGAGGATATCGTCACCAGGCTGGGGCTGGACCGTGTGGAAACCGCACCGGATGATATAGCTGCCCTGTTTATCAGCAAGCGGAGTTGAGATGGAAGAGGGCCGGATACTTGCAGCGAGCCAGGACGGCGCCTATGTGGTGCGCCTGACGGGTGATGTGCGGCTCACTTTGTGCACAACCATTGATGATTATGTACAACGGATGCTGGATAACCCCGATTTTGCCAGTGTCTGGGTGGACCTGTGCGATGCCGAGGGCATTGACAGTACCACCCTGGGTTTGCTGGCAAAGCTGGCGCTGGAAGTCCGCACGCGCTACGGCTTCACTCCGGCAATTTACTCCAGTAACCCCAGCATCACCCGCCTGATCAAGAGCATGGGTTTCCAGCGATTGTATGATTTACACGAAGATGCCTGCGCCAACCCCGAGTGCATTGATTGCATACCCCTGGTGAAGGGCAGTGAGGCTTCTGTGCGCGACAAGGTGATTGAGGCGCATCGGGTGTTGATGGGGCTCTCGGAGGAAAACCGCGCGCGCTTCAAGGACCTGATGGTCGTACTTGAGCGCAGCTGAACCGGGTCAGCTTTTTCGCGCGTCCAGCTTGCAGCGAATGTAGTCCTGGTGCGGCACATACGTCAGTTCCGCGACCTGGCGAATCAGGTGTTCCTCGTATTTATCCAGATCGCCGTCGGCGTAGGCCACCTGCCACATGCTGGCAATCAGGGTGAGCTTTTCCTCAGGCCCATAGTGGTCGTTAATCACACGGGTGAATTCGTACAGTGAGGTGGCCTCGTCGACGCGTTCGCTCGCTGCTGTGATCAGCGCCCTCACTTCCTGACTGGGCAGCGACAGGGCATTGCAGAGCAGCTGTTCCAGTGCCGCCTCCTCGCTGGCATCCTGGGTGAAATCGGCACGCGCTGTTTCAATCAGCAGTGCAGCTGCTGCTACCTGCAGCCGGTGCTCCAGCTGCTCCGGGGTCTCCGCTTCGGGGAGTATAAACAGGGATTTCAGTGCCTTGATCATGCCGCGCTGATTACCTCCTCAAGCCGCCTCTGGTCCGCGATAAAGTTGCGAATGCCTTCGGCAAGTTTCTCCGTTGCCATGGCATCCTCGTTCAACGCGAGGCGGAAGCTGCCCTCATCAAGGGTGGATTGCGGGTCGTCTGCACGGCTGTCCTGTGCACTGAGCCGGCGCGGCAGTTCGCCGCTATCCGTTGCCAGCGTTTCCAGCAGTGCCGGGCTTATTGTCAGCCGGTCGCAGCCCGCGAGTGCTTCGATCTCGCCCGCGTTGCGGAAGCTGGCGCCCATGACCACGGTGTTGTAGCCGTGCGCTTTGTAGTAGTGATATATCCGGCGTACGGACTGTACGCCGGGGTCCTCATCGGCGTGCGCTATCGTGATGTCGGTGTTGGCCAGATGCCAGTCGAGAATACGCCCCACGAAGGGTGAAATCAGGTAGACCCCGGCGTCCGCGCAGGCGCTGGCCTGGGCAAAGCCGAACAGCAGGGTCAGGTTGCAGTTGATGCCCTCGCGCTCCAGCTCCCGGGCGGCGTTAATGCCCTCCCATGTGGCAGCGATCTTGATCAGCACGCGTTCGCGCACGATACCGGCGTCTTCGTACATCCTGATCAGCTTGCGCGCGCGCGCCATGGTGGCGCGGGTGTCAAACGAGAGCCGTGCATCGACTTCCGTTGAGATACGCCCGGGAACGATGCCCAGGATTTCGCGCCCGATGTCGACTGCAAAGCGGTCACAGCAGTTGGCCATTTGCTCAGCGCTGCTGCCCCCGGCCCGGGTGGCCCAGTCGAGAGCGCCAGAGAGCTGGCTGCGGTAGTGCGGCAGAGCCGCGGCTTTCAGCAACAGCGAGGGATTAGTGGTGGCGTCCTGGGGGTGGAAGCGGCGAATCGCCTCAATATCACCGGTATCGGCGACCACATCAGTCATCGACTTCAGTTGGTCGAGTTTACTGCTCATGTCGGGAGGTCCTTGTGAAACGTGCGGCACAAACGCAACCGCCGGGTAACAGACTGCTGGGACAAGTGTGCAGGATAATCCCGTGGTGTGCTACCCGCAGGCTGTCTCAGCAGTGCAGGTTGGGTCAGGTTCGTGCTGTCTGACCTTGTTCAGGGCATCTTCCAGTACCGTCACACCTGCACCCTTGCGGTGTGCGTTCTCGCTCAGGTGGCGCCGGAATTGACGCGCGCCCGGCACGCCCTGATAAAGCCCGAGGAGGTGTCGCGTGATGTGATTGAGGGCTGTGCCGCGCTGCAGCTCCTGTTCCACGTAGGGCAGCATGTGCACGATAGCATCATGCTTGTCGGCCAGCGGGTTGGCCGCGCCGAACAGGGCACTGTCTGCGTTGGCGAGTAGCCATGGATCGTGGTACGCCGCGCGCCCGAGCATGACGCCATCTACATGCTGCAGGTGCTCGGCGCTGGCTTCCAGGCTGGTAATGCCACCATTGATGACGATGGTCAGTTCCGGCAGGTCGCGTTTCAGCTGGTATACCCAGGGGTAATTGAGCGGTGGGATTTCCCGGTTTTCTTTCGGCGAAAGCCCCTGCAGCCAGGCTTTGCGGGCGTGCACGATAAAAACCCTGCAGCCGGCGCTGGCGCTGGGGCCGATGAAATCCAGCAGTTGCTGGTAGCTCTCCATGTCGTCAATGCCGATGCGGTGCTTCAGGGTAATCGGTAGATCGCAGGCTTCTCGCATAGCGGCAATACAATGCGCCACACGTTCGGGCTGCGCCATCAGTGCTGCGCCAAAAGCGCCCGACTGCACGCGGTCTGACGGACAACCGCAATTCAGGTTCACCTCGTCATAACCCCAGTCAGCAGCCCAGGCCGCGCAGCGCGCAAGGTCAGCAGGCTCGCTGCCACCCAGCTGCAGGGCCACCGGCGACTCCACAGGGCTGAAGCCGAGGAAGCGCTGCCGGTCGCCGTGTATCAGCGCACCGGTGGTGACCATTTCCGTGTACAGGCGTGCCTGTTTGCTCAGCAGGCGCCAGAAGTACCGGCAGTGGCGGTCACTCCAGTCCATCATGGGCGCTATGCAAAAACGGTGGGCGTTCACGGTCATGAAGTGCGGTGTGTTTGGGCGGTGCAGCTATTGTACCGGAGATACATCCTGAATTCGCTATACTGGGGAAAAGCTGGCCGCAGGAGGTGTTCGTGCATTACATTTTCGAAGTCACCCTGAGCCCGGGCTACAGTGCGGAAGCGTACGCCGAGGCATGGATTCGTGCGAGCGAAATCATCCAGCGGGCGCCGGGCGCCCAGGGGACCCGTTTGCACCGCAAAATTGGCGACCCCACGCGGTTGCTGGCCATCGCGACCTGGGAAAGCAAGTCCGCGCGGGATGCCATGGAGTCGCGGTTGCCGCAGCAGGTGATGGATATCATCGCCGAGCAGACACCCCATGTAGAGATCAACCTGCTGGGTGAGTTCGAGGCCCCGGAATGGGAAGTCGTGCCGCAGGGCTGAGGCGTTAGCTGGCGGCGGCGGTGAGCGTGCGGTTTATAGCGCGTCGCGTTGCGCTGTCCTGCAACGTGGCTTCCAGTCGGGGAATTTCTGCGGCCTCGAGATAAGCGGGCATGTAGTGCAGGTCGACCGCGCGTTCATCTCCCAGCGAGAATCCGGCCACGTCTTTCAGGCCTTGAAACAGGGCCGCATCGCCCAGTCTACAAGCGGTATAGACAACCGCTGCAGTGGCAAGCTCAGGCCCCTGCAGAGGGTGCTCAGCAGGCGGCACTGCCAGTGGCAGCAAGGACTGCTCCAGGGCGGCCTCGATATTGGCTGGCAGGCCCCAGCGCCGTGCGAGCAGCGCCGCGAACATGGCGGCATTGGCACCCAGTGCGGCCTGTTGTTCCTGCACGCGCTCCAACAGCAGGCAGCCCGGTGCGTAAAGCGGGGCGAGCTCCGGTTGCAGGGACAACAGGTTGATATCCCCCAGGTTGGCCAGCAGGGCCTGCGTGGAGGCGACGGAGGGGTTTTCGAGGTTGAGGTTACGGGCCAACAGGAATGCCGTTGCGCTGGCAACCTGGCTGGATTTCCACAGCCGGCGCATTGCCGCTTCCTGCTCCGACCCGGGCGCGCTTGCCGGCAGTGTGCGTGCCAGGGCGGATTGCGCAATCAGGCCCTTGACGTAACTCACTCCAAGATAGGCAATGGCATGGTGTACGCTCGCGATGGGTGTGGTCAGGGCGAAGGCTGCTGAATTCACCGTGCGCAGCACATCCGCGGCCAACGCGGGCTCGTTCTTCACGGCTTCCGTGATCTCATCAATGTCATCAAGCTCCCCGGTAACCTGCAGGAACATGGCATGTGGCTCGGGTATGGCCTCAACCAGGGTGTGGAATACGCTGGGCTCTTCTGCATCGCGGGCACTGTCGCGACGCATAAGCGTGAAGGACTGCAGGGCGGCGGGTGGGGCGCTGGCGGGGGGCGCTGCATCCACCGGGGCGACGTCCAGGGACTCGGTGTTGGCACCAAATGACTGGATCGCCGTGCGCACCCTGAGTGGGCCATCCGGTTTGGCCGCTGGCTGCATGTCGGGGCCGGCAGGCGGTCTCCGTCGCCACAGGAGCAGCCCTAAAACACACGCGCCTGCTATCGCGAGGAGAATGGTCGTCAACGTCGTCATGGAGGGATTCCGGCTGGTGGCTTATGTGTCACGCACCTTCACAAGGCACGAATTCTTTGAAGCCACATAGTAGCAAAAGGCAACAAATGTGTTACAAAAATATGCGGATTGAGCCGGATTCATCTACGCTGCCGTAAGCGCGTACACGCCCTTCCCCTGTGTGCGCCAGGTGCCCACCCAACGGAGTATCTGCACATGCATAGCCCTCTTCTCGTTCGTTTGCCCACCCAGGAGGAAGTCGATACCTTCTGGGATGACGGTGTTGTATGCCTGCGCGGGGCGCTGGACCCCGATGCGGTGCTGGCCATGGCACCCGCCGTGGAGCGGCTGTTGCAGGAATCGGTGGGTGAGACCATGCATGACATGTCTGCACTGGGTGCCGGCCTGGCGGCAGCGGGGGGCACCGTATTGACCGGGGGTGTCGCCGGCAAAGGGCGCTTTGTGTCTGGCACGGATCACTGGCGCGTTGACGCAGATTGCCGCGCCTTCGCCCTCGACCCGGGTCTCGGCGCGCTGGCCGGAACGTTGCTGCGCAGCCAGCAGGTCTATCTGTGGGAAGACAGTATTCTGGTCAAGGAGCCGGATACCGTCGAGCAGACGGCCTGGCATCAGGATATGGGCTACTTTCATGCCCGCGGTGAGCAGGTCTGCACGACCTGGATACCCCTGGACAGGGCAGATGCCGAAACCGGCGCAATGAGTTTTGTGCGCGGCTCGCATCGCGACGGCGCGCTCTACCGGCCCAACTGGTTTGTCTCACAGCAGAGCATGGAGGGCACCGAAGGCCTGGAGGTCCCTGATATTCCGGCCCTGGCGGCTGCACAGCGCGTTGAAGTGTTGCAGTACGCGCTTGGCCCCGGCGACCTCACCGTTCACCACGCCCGTACCCTGCACGCCGCCGGCGGTAACCTGAGCCAGCATCAGCGACGTCGGGCCATCAGCATTCGCTATTGCGGGGAGGATGTACGCTACCACTTTCGCCCCGGCGCGCCGCGCAAACCGCACCATGAACAGGTGCAGGAAGATGACCCGCTGGGTGGCCCTGACTGTCCCCGTGTGTGGGGTTAGCCCCTCAGGCCTCGCGGCTGGCTTGCCCCCCGCGAAACGCCAGGTGGGTCTGCAGTTGCAGGCTGACCGGCAGCGTTGCGCCTGCCGGTACCTCGATGTGCCCCGGAGCCAGACAGGGGACGCGCTGCCCGTCGGGTAACAGCAGCTCGTAGAGGTAGTGGGCGCCGCGAAAGGACCGTCGTGCAACGCGCAATCGTGTGGTGCTGCCCGCGTCGTAGGTAATGTCTCCGGGGCGCACCAGCAACTGACAGCGAGCGTCGGTCTCGCCAGGCTTCCCGGCGCCCGTGAAAGGCTCTGTGACCTCGCCGGCCCGGTTGATAGTCGCCGTGATGATTGCACCCTCGCCAATGAATGCGGCAACGAAAGGGTTGAGCGGATGGTGATAAAGATCGTAGGGTGAGGCGGTCTGCACGATCCGGCCCTGATTGAGCAGGGTAATCTGATCCGCCATGGCAAACGCCTCGTGCTGGTCGTGCGTCACCAGCAAAGCGGTAATGGCGCTACGCTTGAGCAGCTCGCGAACGTCAGCGGCGAGTGCCGTGCGCAACTCGGCATCCAGGTTGGAGAATGGCTCGTCCAGCAGCAGGATTTCCGGCTCCGGTGCCAGTGCACGGGCCAGGGCGACGCGCTGTTGTTGCCCACCGGACAGTTCGTGCGGCCAGGCATCGCCATGCTCGCTCAGTGCAACCAGTTGCAGCAGGCTTTCAACCCGGTCACGACGTGCTCTACTGGACAAGGCGGACAGGCCGAACGCGATGTTGCCACGCACGTTGAGGTGTGGAAACAGGGCAAAATCCTGAAACACCATGCCGACTTTACGCTGCTCCGGTGGTGTGCGCCGCTGCGGCGTGCTCAAGGTCTCGCCGCACAGTGCAATGCTGCCTGCGGTGAGCGGCTCGAAGCCGGCGATCGCGCGCAGCAGCGTTGTCTTGCCACAACCTGAAGGGCCGAGCAGACAGCCGATGTCTCCCGACTCCAGCGTCACTGAGGCATTTTCGACCGCCGTGGTCGCACCGTAGCGCACGCTGACCTGTTGCAGCTCAAGTTGCTGGCTCATGCCTCTGTGGGCTCCGTTGACATGCTGCGGGTGAGAAGAATAACAGGCAGCAGCCCGATCAGCACGATGGCAAGAGCTGGCAGTGCCGCTTCGGCCAGACGTTCGTCTGAAGCCAGTTCGTGGGCCCGCACGGCCAGCGTGTTGAAGTTGAAAGGGCGCAGGATAAGGGTTGTCGGCAGCTCCTTGAGTACGTCCACAAAAACCAGCAACAGGGCACTGAGCAGGCTGGTGCGCAACATGGGAAGGTGTATGCGACGCAGCACGCCCAGTGGTGTTTGTCCGAGTGAGCGTGCGGATTCATCGATGGCCGGCCGGATGCGGGTGAGGCCGGCCTCCACCGACTGCAGCGACACCGCGAGGAAGCGCACAACGTAGGCAAACACCAGTGCCCCGAGAGTGCCGCTGATGAGCAGTCCAGAGGAAACCCCCAGGGTTCGCTGTAGCCAGCCGTCCAGCGTATTGTCCATCCAGGCGAACGGGATCATCACGCCGACGGCAATCACGGTGCCGGGCACCGCGTAACCCATGCTCGCAAGGCGCGTGACGCCAGTTTCCAGACGGCCGGGGTAGGCGCGTTTGCCGTATCCCAGCAAGAGGGCCAGCAGCAGACAACCCAGAGAGGCGAGTGCGGCAAGAAGAAAGCTGTTGCCCAGCAGTGCGAGGAAAGCGGTACTGAACACGCTGCTGTAGTGCTGCGCGGCCCACACCCCAAGTTGCGCGGCGGGCAGCAGAAAACCAGCTGTGAGAATAAGCAGCGCGGTTGTCGAAGCTGCTGCCGCGCGCCATCCGCGCAGTTGCATGCGTGACGGGGGCCGGGCGCTGTGCATTTTATGGAAACGCAGGCGGGCCCTGGAGTGTCTTTCCAGCGCGAAAAGTACCAGCACAAAGATCAGCAGGAAGGCGGCCAGCTGCGCGGCGGTGTGCAGCTCTCCCAGGCCATACCAGGTGCGGAAGATGCCAGTGGTGAAGGCACTCACACCGAAGTACGCCACGGTGCCATAGTCTGCCAGGGTTTCCATCAGCGCCAGGCTTACGCCCGCGGCGAGCGCCGGCCGGGCGAGCGGCAAGGTCACGCGGAACAGCGTTTGCCATGCGGACCTGCCAAGGCTGCGGCTCGCTTCCACCAGCGCGGGTGATTGTTCCAGCAGGGCGATACGCGCCAGCAGGTAGACGTAGGGGTAGAGGACCAGAGATAACATGCAGATTGCGCCACCGAGCGAGCGTATCGGCGGAAACCAGTAGTCACCGTATTGCCAGCCAAAGGCTTCGCGCAGGGCGCTCTGCACCGGGCCTGCAAAGTCGAGCAGTCCGGTGTACGTGTAGGCAATGATGTAGGCAGGCATGGCCAGGGGCAGGAGCAATGCCCAGGAGAACACACGCCGCCCGGGGAATTCGCAGAGTGCCGTGAGCCACGCGCTACTCGCGCCCAACAGCAGCGTGCCAGCGCCGACGCCGAGCATCAGCAGCAGCGAATTGACGATGTAGTCGAGCAGCACGGTATCCAGTAGGTGCGTCCATGCCGTGCTGTAGGGCCCCAGCAGGCTGGCGGCAATCACCGCAACCGGCATCGCGACCAGGCCGGCGCTCAAGACCATGGCAATACGCCATAGCATTGCAGCGGTCACGACCGTGGGCTTCGTGGTGGCGACTACTTCCAACCTGCGCGATCCATCGCTTTCACGGCTTCCGCGTTGAGGCGTCCGAGCTCACTCACATTCAGCGCATCGGCCTTGAAGGACCCCCACGATTGCAACAGCGCCGAGGGCTCTACGTCTTCACGTACAGGAAACTCGTTGTTGACCTGGGCATACCAACGCTGGCTTTCCTCACGCAGCATGAATTCCATGAGTTGGCGTGCCGCTTCCGGTTTGCTTGCCGCCCGGGTGACGCCGGCACCGCTGATATTGATGTGCGTGCCGCGGCCTGCCTGGTTGGGCCAGAACAGGGTGACCTGCTCGGCGGCTTCGCGCTCCTCGAGGTTATCGGATTGCAGCATTCCCCCCAGGTAGTAGCTGTTGACCAGGGCGACATCGCATTGCCCGGCGGCCACCGCCTTGATCTGGTCGCGGTCGCCGCCCTGGGGCGTGCGCGCGAAGTTCGCAACAAACCCGTCGAGCCAGGTTGCTGTAGCTGCGGGGCCATCGGTGGCAAGCATGCCTGCGACCAGAGACTGGTTATAAATGTTGCCCGACGAGCGAACGCAGATGCGACCGCGCCAGACAGGGTCGGCCAGCGATGTATAGTCGCTGAGGTCCGCGGCATCCACGCGTTCAGCGGCGTATACCAGTACCCGGGCCCGCACTGACAGACCATACCAGTAGTTCTCGTCGCTGCGCAGGTGGGCGGGGGCGCCGGCCTGCAGTGCCGGGGATGTTACGGGTTGCAGCAGGTTCTCCGCCTGCGCGCGGTAAAGATTGCCGGCGTCGCTGGTCAGGAACAGGTCGGCGGGTGAGTTGTCGCCTTCGTTTTCAAGACGGGCCAGCAGCGCATCGCCGTTCCCGGTCACCAGGTTGACGGGAATTCCGGTTTCTGCCGTGAACTTCTCCAGCAGGGGTTGGATAAGCGCCTCCTGGCGGGCCGAGTACACGTTCACCGCATCCGGTGCGCCGCAGGCAGTGAGCCCGCTCAGTGCCAGCAGGGTGAGCAGCAGGGTGGCCCGGCGGATGCGGGTGTGGAGACGTACCATGGGAACCTCGCGAGTGGAATAATGTGAAAACGCTAATTATTCGCATTAAGTGCGGACAAGGCAAGTCTGCGTGCTGGCGCATTTGGTGCGTCGGCCCGGTTGGCTATAGCGACGCTGGTGTCGAGGCCTGCGCCGCAGCTCAACGCGCCTCTGGTGGGAATCGGAAAGGTGAGACCGTATAATCCCGCCCCTACATTGTTTCGTTCCGGAAGCCCCATGACTGTTCGCACACGTATCGCGCCTTCACCCACGGGTGACCCGCATGTCGGCACGGCGTACATCGCGCTGTTCAATTACTGCTTTGCGCGCGCGCACGGCGGGGAATTCATCCTGCGCATTGAAGACACGGACCAGGCCAGAAGCACCGCGGCTTCCGAACAGGCGATTCTGGATTCCCTGCGTTGGCTTGGCCTGGAGTGGGATGAAGGGCCCGACGTGGGCGGTGACTGTGGCCCCTACCGACAGAGCGAACGTATGGCGCTGTACGGCGAGTATGCTCTGCAACTGGTGCGTGAGGGTAAGGCGTTCCTGTGCTATCGCACGCCGGAGGAGCTGGATGCGCTGCGCGAGGCTCGACGGGCTGCGGGCAACAGTACGGCATTGAAACCGGCGGATCTTGTATTGCCGGAAGCGGAAGTGGCGCAGCGCGAGGCGGCCGGTATGCCCTATGTGGTGCGTATGCATGTGCCCGATGAAGACGGGGCCTGTGTCGTGCACGACCTGTTGCGGGGGGATATCGAACTCGACTGGAGCATGGTTGATGCCCAGATTCTGCTGAAGTCGGACGGCATGCCCACCTATCATCTGGCCAATGTTGTCGATGATCACCTGATGGGTATTACCCACGTGCTGCGCGGCGAGGAGTGGATCAATTCCGCCCCCAAACACAAGCTCCTCTATCAATACTTTGGCTGGGACATGCCAGTGCTCTGCCATTTGCCTCTACTGCGGAACCCGGATAAATCGAAGCTCAGCAAGCGCAAGAATCCCACCAGTATCCTCTACTACCAGCGCATGGGTTTTCTGCCGGAAGCCCTGTTGAACTATCTCGGGCGGATGGGCTGGTCGATGCCTGACGAGCGGGAAAAATTCTCGCTGGCAGACATGCAGGAACACTTTGACATCACGCGGGTATCCCTGGGCGGGCCCATTTTTGACCAGGAAAAGCTGCGCTGGTTGAATGGTCTGTGGATTCGTGAGGACCTGAGCGAGGCAGAGCTGGCCACGCGGCTGATCACATGGGCCTACAACGCGGAAAACCTGCGCAAGGTGCTGCCCCACGCCCAGAAGCGCATGGAAACCCTCAGTGATTTCGCCCCGCTCGCCGCCTTTCTGGTGTCCGGTACGCTGCCGATCAGCGAGGACTCCTTCGCCGGCATCAAAATGGAGCGTGAGGCGCTGGTCGCCAATCTGCAGTTCGCCCTGTGGCGCCTGGAGGCACTGAGTGACTGGGAACGCGACGCGGTCTGGAACGCGCTTAAAGCGCTGGCGGACGCACAGGGAGTGAAGATAAAGGATTTCCTGGCACCGATGTTCGTGGCGATTGCCGGTTCCAGTGCGTCATTCTCGGTGGTCGATTCCATGGCGTTGCTGGGCCCGGACATGAGCCGGGCGCGCCTGCGTCACGCCATTGAGGTGTTGGGCGGCGTGTCGAAGAAAGCGGCGAAGCGGCTTGAAAAAGCCTATGCCGAGCTGCAGCCCTCGGGCCACTGAAACGCCATGGCGCTCCCCGACGATACGCGTTTTCGTTTTCTCATTGTGGGGGCCGGGCGCTCGGGCACCAGCCTGCTCACCGCACTCCTTGACCAGCATTCGCAGTTGGAAGTGGGTTTTGAGGTCGGCAGCATTGCGTACTTGCGTGGCCGCGAACTGGATGACGAGCCACAGCGGCTGTTCGCGCAACGCACCGGGGCTTTTGTCGATTGTTGCCTGCAGGCCGCAGCGGACAGCGACGCGGCACTGTGGGGTAACAAGGTGACAACGGAGCAGCTGGCCGGGCTCAACAAGCATAACCTCTACCATGTGCCGGCACTGGATATTCTCGACGCATTCTTCAACGAGACGCTGGCAGGGCTGAAAGTCATCTATCTGTTGCGCGACGGTCGCGCCTGCGTCCAGTCGAAACTGTCGCGCACCGCGCAGAGCCTGGAGCAAGCCTGCGAGAGCTGGCGCTATGCGGTCGAGGTATACACGTTTCTGCAGACCCGCCCAAACACACTTTTTCTGCGTTTTGAGGAACTGGTGGCAGATCCACAGGCAGAGCTGGCGCGTGTACTCGATTTTCTCGGCCTCACTTTTGAGTCATCGATCGTTTCTGAGCACAGCACCATGCACCCCGGCATGCCGCCGGCCTATCGGCGTGCGGGTATCGATGCGGCACGTGGTCGCGACATCAACGTCAGCCATCCCTGCGTGCCTCTCATTGAGGACGCCCTGCAACGTGCGGGTTACGCCTAGCGCACAGCCTGTGCCCCTGCGCCTGAATACGTCTACACTCAACAGCGTGGAAGCTTACGGAGGTCGCGGGCGTGGCCATCAGCACATTTGATTTGTTCAAGGTAGGCATCGGCCCCTCCAGCTCACACACGGTTGGCCCGATGCATGCGGCAAAGCGTTTCGTCGACACACTGCAGAAGCAGGGCGCCCTGCAGCGCTGCGGGCGCATCACGGCCGAACTCTACGGCTCACTGGGTGCAACCGGAGCCGGCCACGGATCGCCCAAAGCGGTGATCCTCGGCCTCGCGGGGGAAGCGCCGGATACCGTTGTTGTGGAAGATATTCCCCAGCGTATTGCGGCGGTGCGCGAACATGGCGTACTGCAGTTGCTCGGTGAGCACGAGATACCCTTCAGTTACCGCGACGACTTGATCATGCACCGCAGCGAAACATTGCCACAGCACGCCAACGGCATGCGGTTTCGCGCGTTTGACCAGCAAGGCCATTGCTTCCAGGAGGCCGTGTATTACTCGGTGGGCGGCGGTTTTGTGGTGGACGAGGCGGCCGCCGAGGGGGGCGAACTGATTGTCGACGACCCGACCGCAGTGCCGTTCCCCTTCAGTACGGGGGAGGAGTTGCTGCGCCGCTGCGACGAAAGCGGTCTCTCCATCAGCAGCCTGATGTTGGAAAACGAAAAAGCGTGGCGTTCGCGGGAGGACATCCATGACGGTTTGCTACAGCTGTGGCGAGTGATGGATGCATCGATCACCCGCGGCTGCGAGGCCGAAGGCATTCTTCCCGGCGGACTCAAGGTCAAACGGCGCGCCGCGCAGCTCTACCGCCAGCTCAAGGGTCGCCAGGGGGGACTGGGAGACGACTCCCTCAACACCATGGACTGGGTCACCCTGTATGCGTTGGCGGTGAATGAGGAAAATGCGGTGGGCGGGCGCATTGTGACCGCACCAACCAACGGTGCGGCGGGCATCATTCCCGCGGTTCTCAAGTATTACCTCACACGTTGCCAGGGTGCAGTGGAAGAGGACGCAGTACGTTTTTTACTCACGGCTGCGGCGATTGGCACCCTGTACAAGATCAACGCGTCCATTTCCGGTGCGGAAGTCGGTTGCCAGGGGGAGGTGGGCTCGGCCTGTTCGATGGCTGCAGGCGCGCTGGCGGACGCCCTGGGTGGCACCCCGGAGCAGGTGGAGAACGCCGCCGAGATCGCCATGGAGCACAATCTGGGACTGACCTGCGACCCTATAGGAGGCCTGGTGCAGGTGCCCTGCATAGAGCGCAATGCGATGGGTGCGATCAAGGCCATCAGCGCGGCGCGCATGGCTTTGCGGGGCAGCGGAGAACACTACGTGTCACTCGATCAGGTGATCAAGACGATGCGCGATACCGGCCGCGATATGCAGGACAAGTACAAGGAAACGGCACGCGGCGGGCTGGCAGTCAACGTGTTGGAGGTTCCGGTCAACTTTGTCGACTGCTAGAGACACTTTCACCCCCGCCACTGCTTGACAGGGTTATCCCGCCTCTCTAGAATTCGCGTCCTCAGAGTTTACGGGGCTATAGCTCAGCTGGGAGAGCGCTTGCATGGCATGCAAGAGGTCGACGGTTCGATCCCGTCTAGCTCCACCAAACAAACCCTCTGCACCGTGCTGGCGCAGAGGGTTTTTTTTGCTTTAGAGAGTGGCGCCATTGATGCTGGCGTTGAGCAGCACAGTGCTGTCGCCGTCGGCAGTCGATTTCAGCAGCATGCCATTGCCCACCCCGAACCACTCCTCATTGGTCTGCGTGCCCGCGCTTCCGGTTTCACGTGTTTGAAAACGGCAGGCCTGGAACTGGCCAGCAGGCACGGTGACAGGTTCGATACCGACAAAAGTTGTGCGCCGGTCCACGGTGTTGCTCTCGTTGATGGTGAAGCCGCGCACGCGCGTGCGCAGGTTGACCGTGTAGCGTTGCTCGTATGACTGGCCTGCACTGAGGTCGTAGCGCTCCAGCTGCTGTGGGGCAAAGACCACCCGGCTGTCGGACGATTCAGGCGTGAACGATTCGACCTCAACACCGTATTCGAGCACCCGGAACTGGCTGCTCTGGGGCTGGAAGTAGGCCTCGGCTTTTGAGGTAGAGGGAGCGGCACCCCTGGCCCGGGTGTTGGTGGTCGCCTTCAGGGTGCTTTTGCCTTCGAAGGTCGCACCACCGGTAATCACCTGGTCGTAGTCGAAAGGCACCACGGCACCGCTGGCGTCCGTGCTGCGGTAGCTGGCGACAACGGTGGTGTTGACCGCCATCAGTGTGCTGTTGAAGCAGCGGCGGGCATCACCACTGCCACCGGCGCTGCGGATAAACACCGGCTCCAGGTAAAACACTTCATTGGGTCGGGCGAGGAAACCCAGGAGGTCGTCATTGCCGGCGAATCCGGAGGTAAACAGCCTGCAATCCTTGGTGCTGCCACCGCAGAGGCCACGCTGGCGTTTTTTCCAGCCGGCGAATTCGTAACCCGCTGCAGGGCGGGCAATGAAGGTTTCGTCGAAGAAGATGTCGTTGACGTTGATTGCCGGACACGCGGCGTTGGCGGCGCAAGCATAGTTGCCGGAGGCGGTCGTGATGGAGCCGCCGGCTGGACTGGAAAGCTGCACCTTGCAGCCGGCCAGCGTCATAGAGGACAGGAGTAGGGCAATACCAATAATCTTGTACATGGCGGGGTTGACGCTCTCGGGGTAAGGTAACAGAGCGTAACAGTGTAGTCTGGCGCGTGCGTGCCACGAATCACGGCGCACAGGAAGTGTGCGCCAGTTCACAGTGGTCGGGCCTGCTAGAACAGGTAGTAGGCGAAGACGTAGATCATCAGTAGCAGCACGATCCACAGCGCGGTGGTGCCGATTTCCCAGGAACGCCCCAGAGGGCCTGTGTGGCCCATGGTGTGGCGCGCCGATGCGGTGAGCAGATCAACACCGTGCTGGAGCCGGCGTCGCGCGGCCACCACTGGCGGCTTCCCGATCCGCGCCACGAATTGCACAAGCACCGGCATGCCCCGACGCCAGAGCCAGTCCACGTCGAGCGAAATGGTGAGTGTGCGTTTCATCCACGGCAACAGCAGGAAGAACGCGAGCCCGGAGAACAGCAGCAGCTGCAGGTAGAACAACACCTTGCCTGGCTTGTAGGGATGGTAGTCCACGGCATAGGGCAG
Organism: Haliea salexigens DSM 19537; assembly: GCF_000423125.1. Taxonomy (GTDB): domain Bacteria; phylum Pseudomonadota; class Gammaproteobacteria; order Pseudomonadales; family Halieaceae; genus Haliea; species Haliea salexigens. The sequence continues at coordinate 45,621 of NZ_AUHJ01000004.1, read as the reverse complement.
CAGCGGATAAAGCAACTGCGGGTAGACGCCGATCAGAATACAGAGGAACGCGAAGAACAGCATGGCGATACGCATGTTCCAGGGGGCATCGTCGGGGCGCAGGCCCGAATCCTTCTGGAAGAAAACGAACCAGGGAAACTTGATCCCGGCATGCAGGAATACGCCAGCCGAGGCGGCCGCCAGCAGGAAGTACACCGTTACCAGTCCTTCATCCACTGCGGCCTGGGAAATCAGGGTTTTGGTGGTGAAGCCAGAGGTAAGCGGAAAGCTTGAGATCGCGAGGGCGCCAATCACACCGCACCACATGGTCACCGGCATGGTGCGAAACAGGCCGCCAACATCGGTGCACAAGTGCTTGCCCGTGCGCATCACCACAACGCCCGCACTCATGAACAGCAGTGCCTTGTAGATGATGTGGGCGAACGCGTGAGCCGAAGCGCCGTTGATTGCCGTTTCTGTGCCTATGCCCACAGCGACGACCATGAACCCCACCTGGTTGACGATGGAGAACGCCAGAATGCGGCGAATATCATTTTCCAGCAGCGCGTAGAAAATGCCGTAAAACACCATGAACAGGCCGATACCTACCAGTATCGATTCGCCGGGGAACAGCAGTATCAAGGCCAGAATCGCGGTCTTGGTGGTAAAGGCCGAGAGGAATACGGAACCGGTCGGGCTGGCCGTCGGGTAGGCATCTGACAGCCACGACGATAGCGGTGGCGCTGCCGCATTGATCAATATGCCTATGAGGATCATCCAGGTGCTGAAGTCCTCAGCGGCCAGAGGGCGAATGTCCAGCGAGCCGGTGGTGACCAACAAGCCTTCAATGCCTACCTTCAGGATGACGCCACCCAGCAGGTGCATGATGGCATAGCGCACGCCGGCGGCGCGGGCATTTTCTGTGCCCCCACACCACACCACGACGGTGGAGAACAGCGCCATGATTTCCCAGAATACAAACAGCGTCAGCAGGTCGCCGGCAAAGGATACGCCCACCGCGCCCGCCGCGTAGAGCTGTGCCGCGACCAGTTCCGTGCGCCGCGCGTGATTGAACGCGAACACGGCGCCGGTGGCGGACATGATGGCAAATATAGTTGCGAACAGGCGTCGTACCGGGCCGCCTTCCACCAGTTCCAGCGGGTAGCCCAGGAACTCTCCGCGCAGGACGACGCCGTCGGGGACCTGCCAGATCAAGTACAGGCAGATCAGCGGTGCGACGATGACCACCACCGCGCGCAACTGGCGCGAGCTGATCAGTGCCGTGAGCAGGGCTCCGCCAATGAGCGCAAGGGCGGGGGGAAGCATCTCAAACATCGTAGTAGTCTTCCGGCCGTTTCAGCAGCTTGCCGATGAATTTCGCGCCGAACACCATCAGCACACAGCTGAGGAAGCCAAACAGGGCACCAAAGCCGAACCAGCTGTCTACACCGAAATAGCCCTTGATGGGAATCAGCAACTGCAGGAGCACAGTCATAGCCAGCACGCTGTAGCCGATAATCCACAACCAGCGAATGGTGGTGGGGCGGGTCAGCCAGTGATTGTCGGGTTGCGTCATAACGGCAGGCTCTCCACCAACTGACTCTCGAGGTCCAGCAGTGGCTGGTTGAAGAAGAAAAACACAATGGTGAGCGTGGCCGTTACCGACAGCGCCAGCAAAATTGCTTTCGGCGCCTCGCCATGGTTCATATCCACGCCGTCTGCTGGCGGTGCCAGCCAGGCAAAATAGATGATGGGCAGGAAATACATGGCGTTGAGTACCGTGCTGCCGATAATCGTGAAAATGGCGATGTAGTTTTCCGCCTGGAAGGCTCCTGCCAATATAAACCACTTGGACACGAAGCCCGCGGTTGGTGGTACGCCAATCATGCTCAGCGCGCCGATAGTGAACGCGGCCATGGTGATGGGCATACGGCGACCGATGCCGGCGAGCTGCCACAGCTCGGTCTTGTGCGCTGCGGTGTAGATTGCCCCGGCAGCGAAAAACAGCGTGATCTTGCCGAAGGCGTGCGCCGCAATATGTACCGCGGCGCCCACCTCTGCCAGCGGCTTGAGAATCACCGTAGCCATGATCACATAGGAGAGTTGGCCGATGGTCGAGTAGGCCAGCATACGTTTCAGGTTGGTCTGGTAGAGCGCGATGATACTCGCCGTGATGATGGTGAACGCAGCCGCGAACTGCAGCCACTGGGCACTGGGCTCGTTGAACAGGAAATCAACGCCGAAGATGTAAATGATGATCTTGGTGATGCTGAACACGCCCGCCTTGACCACCGCTACCGCGTGCAGCAGGGCACTGACTGGTGTGGGTGCCACCATGGCCGCGGGCAGCCAGCGGTGTACGGGCATGACCGCGGCCTTGCCGATGCCGAATACAAACAGCCCCAGCAGCAGCCCGACTGCGGGCCCTGCAAGCTTGCCCTCGATAATACCGCCCAGGGTGAAGGTGGTGGTGCCCGTTGCAACCCAGGTCCAGATGATGGCGGGCAAGAGCAAGCCGATGGAAGTGGCGAGCAACACGCCGAGGTAGACCCGCGCCGAGGCGATGGTTTTGGCGTCGCCCTTGTGTGCCACCAGTGGATAGGTGGAGAGCGTGAGCAGTTCGTAGAACAGGAACAGGGTGAACAGGTTGTCGGCCAGGGCAATCCCCATGGCGGCGGCAATGGCAAGCGCAAAACAGATGTAGAAGCGGGTCTGGTGCTTTTCGTTGTTGCCGCGCATGTAGCCAATCGAGTAGATGGTGTTGATGATCCACAGGAAAGAGGCAATACAGGCAAACATCATCCCCAGCGGTTCCAGTGAAAGCGCCAGTACCAGGCCGGGAAGTGGCTCGGAGAGCAGGAAGCGCGGACGTGCACCGTCGCTAACCTCGGGGAACCAGGAGAATACCAGCACGGCGAGTGTCACCGCGGTCAGCAGGCTGATCGCTTCCCGCAGGTTGGGCCAGCGCCCGGTAAAGGCAATGCCGATGGCACCCAACAAGGGCAATGCCAGGATGATTGGCAGAGTTGATGTGGCCATCATCACAGCAGCCCCCCGAGCAGTGTGCCGGTGCCACTTTCAGCCAGTGCGATCGGCAGTTGTGGTGCGAGACCGAAGTAGATGTTGGCGAGCGCGGCAAACCAGATCAGGGCACGCAGTGGCAAGGGCACCTCCATCGCCGAAACATCACCGTCGGGCGGGGTGCCGTAATAGGCTGTTTCCACAAATTTCCACAGGTAAACAACCGCGAGCAGCGAGCTGATAACGATGGCGATGACCAAGGGTATGCCCCATCCGGGAACACTCATCACGGCCACAACCAAATACCATTTGCTGACAAAGCCCGCGGTGCCGGGTACGCCAATCAGGCTGAGCCCGGCAATCACGAAGGCGCCCATCGTCCAGGGCATGCGTCGACCGATACCGGCGAGGTTGCTGATGCGGGTGCTGCGGGAGGTCAGAACAAAGGCGGAGACGCAGAGAAACAGCGTACCTTTCGCCAGTGCATGGTTGAACATGTGCAATTGCGCGGCCATCAGCCCAGCCTGAGTGGCCAGTCCGGCGGCGAGCGCGATGTAGCCGATCTGCGCTACCGACGAAAATGCCAACAGCTTCTTGATATTGCCCTGATAGATAGCGATGGCCGACGCCAGCAGGATGCCGGACAACGCCAGGGGCACGATAAAGACGCTGAACAGGTCGGAATGTCCGAGCAGATTGCCATGGAACACACCGTAGTTGAAGCGCAGCAAGACGTAGATCGATACCTTGGTGGAACAGGCGGCGATGAAAACGGTTACGGCGTTCGGTGCGTAGGTGTAGGCGCGGGGCAGCCATATGTGCAGCGGGAATATCGCCGCCTTCAGCGCGAGGCCGATAGTGATGAAGCCGGCGGCTATGATCACCGGACGTGTTTCAATCACCTCGCCAAGACGCAGCGCCATGTCCTCAAAATTGAGGGTGCCCGTCATCATGTAGATGAAGCCGACCCCGATCAGGTAGAACGTCGCCCCGATCGTGCCGATGATGAGGTACTTGAAGACCGCCGACAGCGCCCGGCGGTCGCGCCCGGCAGCGATCAGTATATACGTTGCCAGGGACGAGATTTCCATGAAGACGAAGACGTTGAATGCGTCGCCAGCCACGGCAATACCACACAGCCCAGCCAGTGCGATAAGCCAGGCGCCATAGAACATGGGCGCGCGGCGGTTGTCGATGTCGCGGCGCAGGGAAAGACGTCCCCCCGCCAGGCCCAGGCTCGATGCTCCGGTGACCAGCAACAGCATGAGCGCGCTCAGTCCGTCGATGTTCAGGCTGATACCGAAGGGGGGTTGCCAGCCGCCGACGGCATACTCCGGTACGCCACCGGCGAGCACCGCCTGCGTCAGCAGAATGGCGAGGCCGAACGATGCCAGGCTGGCGACCAGTGCGGCGAGCCAGGCGAGGAAGCCGTTGCGCAGGAGAATGACCAGCGGCGCGGTGAGAAGCGGCAGTGCAACCTGCAGTGCCGGGAGATGATCCGCCAGATTCATGACTCGCGGTCCATCGCCAGTATTTCGTTGTCTTCTACCGTGCCGTACTCTTCATAGAGCCGCACGACAATGGCGAGACCCAGCGCCGTGGTGGAGATGCCGACGACGATAGCTGTGAGAATCAGCACCTGGGGCAGCGGGTTGGAGAAAATCTGCCCGGAGACGCCCGCCTGGATAATGGGCGCGGTACCGCCGTCTACCCGGCTCATGGTAATGAAAAACAGGAACACGGCTGACTGGAAAATGGCCAGCGCCATGATCTTCTTCACCAGGTTCTGTTTGCTGATCAGGGCGTACAGGCCGATCATCAGGAGCACGGCAAAAACCCAGTAATTGAAAAGACCAAGAAGCTTCATGCAGGATCAGTCCCGGGCAGCGAAGGCGTGGAAAATGGAGAGCAGCACGCCGGTGACGGTCAGGCCCACGCCCAGCTCGATCACAATAATACCGATATGCTGGCCGGTAACCGGATTGTCCGCGAGCACGGAATACTCCAGGAACTGGCCACCCATGAGAATTCCGGCGAGCCCGACAGAGCCGTAAAGCAGCGCGCCTCCCGCACTCATCCAGAGCAGCACCCGGGGCGGAATGACGGACAGGGCAAGCCCCTCACCCCGTACCAGGGAGTAGAGAATAATGCCGGCAACGAAGATGGCACCCGCCTGAAACCCCCCTCCCGGGCTGTATTCGCCATGGAACTGGATAAACAGCGCGAACAGCAGAATGAAGGGAATGAGCAAGCGCGCCATGACCTTGGGGATCAAGTGACCGCTGAGACCTTCTTCAACCCGGCTGTCGAGGCGGGAAAATGGCTTTCCACGTCCACCGCCAAGCAGGAACATCACGCCAATACCGGCGGTCAACACCACGAACACCTCACCCAGCGTGTCATAGCCGCGAAAACTGCTGAGCACGGCTGTGACGATGTTGGGTATGTCGATCAGCTCCGGTGTCTTCTCGATGTACCACTGGGCCACATGCTGTTGCGCAGGCGCATTCGGGTCACCTAATGTGGGTTGGCCGAAGGAGGCGTAAATCATCAGCAGGGTGGTCGCCGCGATGACCGCAACGGACAGCTTGCGCAGCGAGCGCCCCCTGGCTTCCGTCGGCGGTGTGAGCTTCAGGCCGGCCAGCAAGAGTACGGTGGCAACCCCGGCGCCCACGGCAGCCTCGGTCAGCGCAACGTCTGCGGCGTCAAGCAGGAAGAAGTTCAGAGCCATCAGCAGGCTGAAGATGCCGCTCAACATTACCGCCGAGAACAGGTCCTCAGAGCGCACAATGGCGACCGCCGTGATGACCAGCAGGGACAGCAGGAATATGCCAATCAGCAGCGTCGTCACGCGGGAGTCTCCGGGTCTGTTGATGTTTTCTCCACGCCCTCGGGCCGGAGCCCGGACAGCAACGCGGCGTTGGCCAGCGCGTAGGTGGCGGTGGGGGAGGTCACCAGCAAAAACAGCATGACGGCGGCCAGTTTCACTGCAATCAGGGACAAGCCGGCATAGATCATCAGGCCACCGAGCACCAGCACCGGGCCCAGGGAGTCGGTCAGGCTGGCCCCGTGAATGCGGGTGTAGAAGTCGGGCATGCGCAGCGCGCCAATGCCGCCGGCAAGCACGAACACGCTGCCTGCCACCACCAGCAGGCCGGCGATCAGGTCGAGAATCTCATTCATTCGATAGTGTTCTCCGCGGGCGCTTCTGACGTGCTCTGCGACCGCTGGCGTCGACGGCTTTCCTGCACAAACCAGAGTACAGCCATAACCCCGATGAAGTTGATCAGTGCGTAGGCCAGTGCGAGATCCAGGAAATCAGTGCGGCCCATGATGAACGCCATGACGGCAATGAGCAGCACGGTCTTGGTGCCGAACATGTTGACCGCCAGCACACGGTCATAGACGCTTGGACCCAGCAGGGCGCGGGTCAAGGCTAACGCCATGGTCACCAGAATGCCGATAGCAGCAACCAGCAACATCAGTCAGGGTCCACGGCGGCGACGCGGCGGCTCATGGCGCCACCGCGCAGGTCTTCAGCGGCGGCGCGTGTCAGGCAGTGAGTGGTGATGCGGGTGTCGTCGATGTTGATGGTGAGAGTCCCCGGGGTCAGTGTGATTGAATTGCCCAGCAGTGTGAGGGCGAACTTGCTGGAAGCGGCAGCGTCGATGTCCACGATGGTGGGGGACAGCGCCGACTTCGGACCCAGCACAAGGCGCAGGACCTGTATATTGGTGACCACCATTTCCCAGAGCAACCAGAGCCAGTAGCGGGGCACCCGGTACAGCAGCGCGAAACGGTGTTCCTGCTGATCGGGCAGTGCCATGCGGTGGGTAAGCCAGGCGACCAGTGCACAGGAGGCAATGCCCAGCTGCAGCACGGGTGTTTTGTATAACCCCCCCCACAACAACCAGACTGCGAACAGGGCGATAATTGCGAGCAGGTACCGCATCAGGGGCATATTCAGAGTGGCTCTTCAGGACTTGGGCCGAATCATACCTTAACGCTGCGCGGAATTGCCACAGCCCGCTTTCGCGCGATGAGGATCGCATGGCGCGCCGGTGTTTCATGCTAGACTGCCGGGAAAGTTTGCGCTGGATATCATCCTATGAAAGTACCGCCTCGCCTGCAGCCCCTGGTAGAGGACGGCCTGATCGACGAGGTTCTGTTTCCGCTGATGAGCGGGAAAGAGGCCGACATATTCGTGGTTCGTAGCGGCACCAGCACACGCTGTGCAAAGGTGTACAAAGAGGCGTACAAGCGCAGCTTCAAAAAGGCAGCCGCCTACACTGAAGGGCGCAAGGTGCGCAACACCCGGCGTGCCCGCGCGATGGAGAAAGGCTCGCGCTACGGGCGCAAACAGCAGGAAGAGACCTGGCAGAACGCGGAAGTGGATGCGCTCTATCGCCTCGACCGCGCCGATGTGCGAGTGCCCGAGCCCTACGGGTGTTATGACGGCGTCCTCCTCATGGAACTCGTGACCGACGAGACAGGTGATGTGGCGCCGCGCCTCGCGGATGTGCTCATGTCCGAGGAACAGGCCCTCGAGGATCACGCCCAGGTGCTGCGTTATATCGTGCGTATGCTCTGTGCAGGGCTGGTGCACGGCGACCTCTCCGAATTTAATATCCTGGTTGATCCGGATGGGCCGGTCATCATTGATCTGCCACAGGCAGTCGACGCATCCGCGAACAACAACGCGCGTGCCATGCTGCTGCGCGACGTGGAGCGCGTTACCGACTACTACGGGTTGTTTGCGCCCGAGGTGTTGGAAACACGCTACGGCGAGGAAATCTGGCAGTTGTTCGAGGACGGCGAGCTGACGCCGGAGCATGCCCTGACTGGCCTCTTTGCGGAAGCCGCGGACCCCGCCGATGTTGACAGCGTGATGCTCGAAATTCGCGCCGTTTTGCGTGAAGAGGAAGAGCGTCGCGAGCGCATGCGCGACGCAGAGGACGACTGATACGTGGCACCGAGCGGCCCCCAGGCATTTCCGGACCGGATCTACGGTCTGTTGGTTGAGGACGAAGATGCCCGCGTGTGCCGCGACATCCCCGATTCTGCCTGTAAGGAGCAGCCGCGAGCTTTCCTGCTGCAATGGCTGGCGCAAACACTCACCAAAATAGGCGATACCCTCACCAGCAGTCGATTGGTACTGGCCTGGATGCTTGCCGCGTTGGGCGCACCGCCTTTTTTCGTCGCGTTGCTGGTGCCCGTTCGCGAGTCACTGTCCCTGCTGCCACAGCTGTTTGTCGCCCAGTGGGTGCGCGAGCATGCGCTGCGCAAGTTCTTCTGGGTGTGGGGCAGTGTCGCGCAGGGGATGGCACTGCTGGGCATGATGGTCGCCGTATTGCTGCTGGAGGGTGCGTCACTGGGTTGGGCTATTGTGGTTCTGCTGGCCTGCTTCAGTTTAGCCCGGGGTGTGTGCTCGATAGCCGCCAAGGACGTGCTGGGAAAAACGGTGTCCAAGGCGCGCCGGGGCCGGCTGACGGGGCTGGCAGCCGCTGCCGCGGGTGCGGTCGCGCTGCTTGTTGCACTGGCGCTGTTGTTTTTCCCGGACTACATCGAAAGTCAGGGCCATGCCGGAGCCGCACTGTTCGCCGGCATTCTGGCGGCCGCAGCCTGCCTGTGGTTTCTCGCTGCAGCCGTGTATGCCGGGGTGCCGGAGCTGCCAGGTGCCACCTCAGGTGGTGGCAACGCCTTCGCCGAGGCGCTGCGCAGCCTCACCCTGTTGTACACGGACGCGCAGTTGCGTCGTTTTGTGGTCGCCCGGGCGTTACTTGTCAGCACCGCATTCGCCATACCCTATCTCGTGGTACTGGTGCAGCGAGCGGCGGAGACGCAAATGCTCAGCTTTGCGGCCTTGCTGGTGGCGGAGGGCGCGGCGGGGTTGCTGTCTGCCGCGTTCTGGGGACGTTGGTCGGATAGCGGTGCCCACCACGTCATGGCGGCGGCTGCCGCCCTGGCAACTCTGGCGGTCGCCGTGGCCGTCATGTTGCAGGTGGTGAACCCGGTAATACTGGGCCACGGCCTGACGGGCGCGGTACTGGTTTTCACTGCCGCCGTTGCGCATCAGGGCGCAAGGGTAGGGCGTAAGACCTACCTCGTGGACATGGCCTCGGGCGAGAACCGGGCGCAGTACACCGCAGTCAGTAACACCGCCATGGGGGTACTGTTGTTTGCAGGTGCCGGCCTTGGCGTTATTGAAGCAGCCTACGGTATTGTGGCGGTTCTCGCCCTGCTGATGGTGGGGGGGATACTGGCCACCTACCGATGCCTGAGGTTACCCTCTGTTTCCGGATGAATCCTGTCCTGTTGACTGTCGCCCCTGTGAGGCCCCTGATGAATAGACTTTTCCTGCTGCTATGCTCGCTTGTGTTGTGCAGCTCCGCTGCCCTGGCTGAGGCCCTGCGTGTTGGCGTGGCGCCCGATCGGCCGCCGCTGGCCTTCTATGATGGCGAGCGTATTGTCGGTGTTGAAGCGGATAGTGCGAAAGCACTGGGTGAGATTGTCGGTCGCCCGGTGCAGTGGGTGCCCATGCCATTCGATGCGTTGCTGGAGGCGCTGCAGGCCGGGCGCATAGACGTCATCATGTCCGGCATGAGTGTTACCCCGGAACGTGAACAGCAGGTAAAGTTTATAGATCCTTATCTGAACGCCGGCCAGATGGCGATCATGCGTATCGACAGCGTGGCCCGGTTTGGCCAACCCTGGTCGGTTTATCGCGATGGAGTCCGGGTGGGTATAGAGGCGAGTACCACGGGCGAGGCCTGGGCAAACACTGAACTCCCCGACGCGCAGCTTACGCCATTTGCGGACGTGTCCGCGGGACTGGCCGCACTGCGCGCGGGTGCAATTGACCTGTTCGTGCACGATGCCCCAACCAGTTGGTTGCTGGCCACCTCTGACGACTATGGTGACCTGATTAGTCAGTACCACTTTCTCACTGAAGAACAGCTCGCCTGGGCAGTGCGCCGGGACGCGCCCGCGCTGGCCGCCGAGCTCAACCGTGCTCTGGCGACCATGCGCGGCAATGGCACCCTGGAGTACATTATCGACCGCTGGATACCGGTGACGGTCGAGGTGCCCTGAAACCCTAGCCGGGGAAGTTGTACTCGTGGCCCCAGTGGTCACCCTCGGTGCTGACCGTGGGTGTGTAGGTATCCCAGTCCACCAGCAGGCCATCGTAGCCGTACTCTACGGCGATACCGCCCGGCGCCACCACGTAGAATGAGCACATGTTGTCGTTCACGTGCCTGCCCAGGCTGGCGAGTATGGGGTAACCGCCGGCCTTGGCGCGATCCATGGCGCGGCCAACCTCGTCCAGGGAGCTCACTTCCACCATGATATGCACAACGTCGCCAGTGTAGGGGTGGTTGTACAGTGCCAGCGAGTGCTGGCGCGGATTGTCGGCATGCAGGAACAGGATGGTGGTTTCCGGTGCGCCTTCGGGCAGCGGCGGATGCAGCGTGTCACTCACGCCGAGGCCCAGCAGGTCGGTGTAAAAGCTGGCGGCTGTGTCGAGGTCGGGCGTTGGCAGTACCGCGTGGCCGAAGCCCATGTCGCCGGTGTACTCATCCCCCGTGATGAACTCCTTGACCCCGGTCGGTGAAATCAGCGGCGCGTAGTCCAGACGCCGGCCGTAGTAGATCTCCAGCGTGTTGCCGCAGGGGTCATCAACACTGACAAACGCCGTGACGCAGCGACGCGCGGCTTCGGCTGGCGTACCCTGCTGCAGTGTGTGGCCGTTGCTGTCCAGGCGGTTGCAGAGCTCTTCCCACTCGCTGCGGCCGCGGCATTCGAGGCCCGCCGCAATCAGCCCGTCGTGGTCGGCCGGCTCCAGCATAAAGCGGAACGGGTGATTGTCCATGCGCAGAAAGCGTGCGCCGGCAGAGTCCTCGCGTGCCGCGTCCATCAGGCCCAGTGTGCTGGTGCCGAACGTCATCCACGCGTCCGTATCGGTCGCGGCGATTCTCAGGTAGCCAATGGCGGCGATACTCATGTGCTGTTCTCCTCGGAGTGAAAGATGTACCTGTCACCATAGTAAGGGTGATTGGCCCACAGGCACAGGGTCGCCGCAGCAGACGGGGGTAACTGGTATAAGCAGGGAAACCCTCAGCTGGGGGCAGCGGTGATCAGAAATGTCACTCCTGGCTGCCGCATTGTGTCATTGAGATCAGGCCCCCGCTGTTGAATACTCAGCGCACGGTTCAGTCGGGAGCGTCTGCCAATGGCCATAACAGAAAAATTAAGCCAGGAATTTGAGCTCGGATTCACCTATACACGCTCTACGGGGCCGGTGGTAGGCAGATTCCTCACCGGCTTGCGCGACAGTCGGGTGCTCGGCATCCGCGGCAGCGACGGCCGCGTGCTGGTGCCGCCACCGGAGTATGACCCTGCCACGGCAGCCGCCCTGTCGGACTGGGTGGAAGTGGGCCAGGAGGGCACCGTGGTCAGCTGGTGCTGGGTGTCAGAGCCGCGAGCCTCGCATCCGCTGCAGCAGCCCTTCGCCTGGGTGATGGTGCGCCTCGACGGTGCCGACGTACCGATGATTCATTGCTTGCAAGCGTCCTCGGCCGAGGCGGTAAGCACCGGGGGGCGCGTGCGCGTGGCCTGGGTGGCAGAGCCGCGCGGGCATATCACGGATATTCGCTGCTTCGTACCCGTGCCGGGAGGTGCATCATGAGCGCAGCACGCCCGGATGTGACAGGCATCGAAGCTCCGGTTTACCTGCACTACCATTTTACCGCCGGAACGGCCCCCGCCCGGTTTCTTGCGCGCCTCAGGGAAGGGCTGCTCAGTGGCCAGCGCTGTCCGCGCTGTGGCAATGTCTATATTCCTGCTCGCGGCTCCTGCCCAGCCTGCGGCGTGCCCACAACGGAGGAAGTATTGCTGCCCGACCGGGGCACCGTGCAGTCGTTCACCATTGTGCACATCCCCATTCCGGGCAATCCCATTGAACCCCCGTACGTCGTGGCGAACATTGTGCTGGACGGGGCCAATATATCCTTTATTCACCTGCTCAGTGACTGTGTCAACGAGGCGGTGCGTATCGGGCAGCGGGTACAGGCGGTGTGGCGGCCGCCGGAGGAGTGGGATTACGCCATGGATAATATCCGTCATTTCCGGCCGCTCGATGAGCCCGATGTGCCGGTGGAGCGTATTGGCACGCTGCCGGTGTCCGGCCCGGGGGTGCCGCGATGAGGGAAATCGCGGTTGTTGCTTTCAGCCAGAGCGCCTGTGTCGCCGATATCGGCGCCGTCAATGAAGTCGAGCTTATCATGCCCCAGTTGCAGGCTGTGTACGCCCAGGTGGGGTTGAACAGCGCCCAGGATGTCGACTTTGTCTGTTCGGGCAGTTGCGACTATCTGCAGGGCGCCGCTTTCGCCTTCGTCGCGGGGGTCGATGCGCTGGGGGCCGTGCCCCCATTGAAAGAGTCGCATGTGGAAATGGACGCTGCCTGGGCGCTCTATGAAGCGGTGCTGAAGATTCGTACGGGGCATGCGGACTCCGCGTTGCTCTACGGTTTCGGTAAATCCTCGCCGGGCGAGTTACCTGCGGTGCTGTCGCAGCGGCTCGATCCTTATTACCTCGCGCCACTCTGGCTTGATACTGTATCGCTCGCGGCCTTGCAGGCGAGGATGCTGCTCGATAGTGGGTCGATCACTGAAAGCGATATGGCAGCGGTTGTGTCACGCTCGCGGCAGAATGCGCAGGCCAACCCCCTGGCACAGCTGGCGGGGGATGTCGGCGTGGCAGCGTTGTTGCAGGATGACTACCTGTTGGCGCCACTGCGCCGCGGCGACTGCGCGCCGGTATCGGATGGCGCGGCGGCGATGATTATCGCGACCGTCGAACAGGCGCGCCGCTGGGGTGTGCCCTATGTTCGGCTCACCGGCATTGACCAGCGTATCGAGAGCCACAACCCCTGTATGCGCGACCTCACCGACTCGGTATCGACACGCCAGGCTGCGGCGGCGGCCGGGGTGCACGAGGCAGCGCTTGACGTTGCGGAAATCTACGCCCCGTTCAGCCATCAGGAAATTATCCTGACCCGCGCACTCGGGCTGGATGAGGCCACCGTGGTCAACCCCAGCGGTGGCGTGCTTGCCGGAAACCTGATGATGGCCTCGGGCCTTGCCCGGGTGGGTGAAGTATTCCAGCGTATCGTCAACGGAGACGCGCGCCGCGGGGTGGCCCACGCCACGAGTGGCCCCTGTCTGCAACACAACCTTGTGGCGGTACTGGAGGGTGCGTAATGGCTGAATGGGCTGCGGTGGTTGGCATAGGCCAGACCCGATACAAGACCCGGCGCTCCGATGTGTCGATAGCCGGCCTGCTGCGGGAAGCGGTCGACAGGGCACTGGCGGACGCCGGTGTGGGCTTTGACGACATCGATGCCGTGGTGATTGGCAAAGCGCCGGACATGTTTGAGGGCGTGGTTATGCCCGAGAGCTATCTCGCCGATGCACTCGGGGCCAGCGGCAAGCCTATGCTGCGGGTGCACACTGCCGGGTCGGTGGGTGGTTCCACCGCCATCGTCGCCGCCTCGCACGTCCAGAGCGGTACGTTCAAACGGGTGCTCACCGTCACCTACGAAAAACAATCCGAGTCCAACGCCATGTGGGCGCTGTCGACACCGCAGCCTTTTTCCGTGCACCTGAACGCCGGCGCCGGGGGGTATTTCGCACCCATCATTCGCGAATACATACGCCGTACCAACGCACCCGAGGGTGTCGGCATACGCGTTGCGGTGAAGGATCGGCGCCACGGAGCCCGCAACCCGTTGGCACACCTGCAGCTACCCGACATTACCGAGCAGGAGGTGCGCGACTCGATGATGCTCTGGGATCCACTGCGCTTCCTCGAGGCCTGTCCCTCCTCTGATGGCGCCTGCGCGATGGTGATCGCCGCCGCTGACAGCATTAGCGGCAACAAGCCGCCCGCCTGGATTCGCGGGGTCGCCATGCGCTCCGAGCCCACCATGTACGCGGGGCGCGATGAAGTGAGCCCCCAGGCCGGTCGCGACTGCGCGGCCGACGTCTATGCGCAGGCCGGAGTCATGGACCCACGCCGCGATTTCGATTGTGCAGAGGTGTACGTACCGTTTAGCTGGTACGAACCCATGTGGCTGGAGAATCTGGGCTTTGCGCCGCCAGGGGAGGGCTGGAAGCTGACCCTGGACGGTGCCACGTCGCTCGACGATGGGGGCGATATCCCCTGGAACTGCTCCGGCGGTGTGCTCAGTTCCAATCCCATCGGAGCGTCCGGCATGATCCGTTTCGCGGAAGCCGCCCGTCAGGTGCGCGGTGATGCCGGCGCGCATCAGGTCGAGAATGCCCGTCTGGCCCTTGGCCACGCGTATGGCGGTGGCGCACAATTTTTTTCCATGTGGGTTGTCGGTGCCCACAAGAACTGAATCACGCTGAAACGGAGACACACCATGCCGCGACATTTCAACATCGCCGACCTGTTCGAACTGGTGGCCGACCGGGTGCCAGAGCGCACAGCGCTGGTGTGTGGTCAACAGCGCTCGACCTATGAGCAGCTGGAGCAGCGCGCCAACCGGCTTGCGCACTTTCTCGCTGCACGGGGCGTGCAAGCGGGCCAGCACGTGGGCTTGTACCTCTACAACTGTAACGAGTACCTGGAAGGTATGCTCGCGTGCTTCAAGTTGCGCGCGGTGCCCATCAACATCAACTACCGCTATGTGGAGGAGGAGCTGGCTTATATCCTCAGTAACGCGGATTTGGTGGCGTGTATTCATCACCGCGAGTTTGCGCCCCATATCGCCGCGGTCCATAGCACAGCGCCGGCACTGACCACATTTGTCTACGTCGAGGACGACAGTGGTGTGAACCCCGAGAGCATTGGCAGCATCGCCTATGAACAGGCGCTTGCGGGCGAGAGCGCAGCGCGGGATTTCGCCGAGCGCGCCGATGATGATCTGTTCATCCTGTACACCGGCGGCACTACCGGCATGCCCAAGGGGGTCATGTGGCCGCACAAACACGTGTTTTACGCGGCGATGGGCGGCGGGGGCTATTTTCACCCTGACGGCGTGATCACCGAACCGGAACAGATTGCCGAGCGCATTGGCGATTTCGCGATAGTTGGCATAGCGCTGGCGCCCCTGATGCACGGCGCCTGTTGGTGGTACGCCTGCATACAGCTGCTGTCGGGAAACGCGCTGGTGCTCAACCCGGCGCACCATCTGGTCGCCGAGGATGTGTGGGACATTGTTGAACGTGAGCGCGTTAACTCCTTGACCATCGTGGGCGATGCCATGGCGGTGCCACTGCTGGATGCGCTGCGGGCACATCCCGGGCGCTGGGACCTGAGCTCGGTGTTCGCCGTGGGTTCCGGAGGGGCCGTGTTTTCTGCCAGCAAGCAGGACGCGTTTCGTGAGCTTTTGCCGAATATCATGGTGCGTAACAGCTTCGGTTCATCTGAGTCTGGCGCAATGGGGGCAGATGGCGGCGGCAGGGCAGGCGAGGGGCTTGGCAATGTCACCCGCAGCGAGTTCATGTCGGTTCTCGCGCAGAATGCTGATGGCAGTTACCGCGAGGTCCGCCCCGGAGAAAAAGGCATTTTCGCACGCTGTGGCCACATTCCGGTCGGCTATTACAACGACCCCGAGAAGACTGCGAAGACCTTTGTGCCGGTTGAAGGCCAGGTCTGGTTGCTCACCGGAGATGAGGCCAAACTGGAGGATGACGACACGATTACCGTGTACGGCCGCGGGTCGAACTGCATCAACACGGGGGGCGAAAAGGTGTTCCCGGAGGAGGTTGAGCAGGCCTTGAAAAATCACCCGGCGGTATTTGACTGCCTGGTAGTGGGCACGCCAGATCAGCGGCTGGGTAGCCGGGTTACCGCGGTGGTGGCGGCGCGGGATGGGCAGTCCCTGTGCCTGGCATCGTTGCAGGATGAAGCACGCAAGCACATTGCCGGCTATAAAGTGCCGCGCGAGCTGCACCTGGTGACGGAGGTGCCGCGCGCACCCAGCGGCAAGCCAGCCTATCCCAAAGCACTCGATATCGCGTTGTCGGGTGCACACCGCGCAGAGTAGATGCTCGTAAGCACACAAGGAGCCACATCGTGCAAGAACTGGATATCAGCACCCCGAGTTGCCTGGTCGAGCAGGAGGAGGGCGTACTCTTCGTTACCCTGAATCGTCCGGAGGCGAAAAACGCCTTCAACCCGGCCATGCTGCTGGGCATGTATCGCGCATGGCGCCGGCTGGATGAGGACCCGGCGCTGCGTTGCGCCATTCTCACCGCGCGCGGCAACACCTTCTGCGCCGGCATGGATTTGAAAGCGGGCGCCGAGGGCGACCAGGGTGCCAGCGACGAGTTCATGGCCCTGATGGCAGAGGTGCCGAACCTGCACTGGCAAGCGCTGCTGCGTGACAACCGGCCGGCCAAACCATTGATCCTCGCGGTGGAGGGTTACGCGCTTGCGGGTGGTACCGAGATTCTGCAGGGCACCGATATTCGCGTCGCGGCTGAGGATGCCGTGTTTGGTGTGACCGAAGTGGCCCGCGGGCTCTATCCGATGGCGGGCTCCACCGTGCGCTTGCGACGTCAGATACCCTATTGCCTGGCCGCCGAAATGCTGCTCTGTGGCGAGCACATCAGTGCGCAGCAGGCGCTTGACTGGGGGCTGGTGAACAAGCTGGTAACACCGGGCTCAACCCTGCAGGCGGCACGGGAATACGCCGCGAGAATCTGCGCCAATGCGCCACTCGCCGTTGCCGCCGTCACGCGCTCGCTGCGCGAGCATCAGGAGTGTATGGCCGAGGAGGATGCCATGCTCGCCTCCGATGCGCTGGCAGGGCCGGTATTCGCATCGGCTGATGCCAGAGAAGGCATGCGTGCTTTCAAGGAAAAACGTCCCGCGCAGTTCCGCGGTGAGTAAGCCGTCGGTGCGTCGCTGTTGCCGCTGGCACGCCGGTGCTGGTGCCCACCAGCTTTGCCGCACTCGACGAATTTGTCGTATTCCACGAGGAGCCCTGAGCCGATGAATGACAACGTATTGCTGCAGGAGCAACTGGGCCGCGTGCGCTTGCTTACGCTTAATCGCCCCGCTAAGAAAAACGCTATCAATGACCCCCTGTGGATTGCGCTGCGTGAGGCGTTCCAGGCGGCAGCGCAGGATGACAGCGTCGCCTGCGTTGTGCTCACCGGCGCCGGTGACAGTTTTAGCGCGGGCGTCGATCTCGCCAGCTTTGCCGGCACGGAATCTGATGCCCCGCACCCGTTTGAAAGTGCCGCCCGTGCCGTGGCCGATTTCGACAAACCGCTGGTAGCAGCGGCCAGGGGTGCCGCCATCGGGGGTGGCGCTACCGTATTGTTTCATGCCGACATGGTGTATGCCGGCGAAACATTTCGCATGCGCTTGCCGTTCGCGGCGTTGGGCCTGGTTCCGGAGTGGGCGAGCAGTTACATGCTGCAGGCAAATATTGGCGCCCAGCGCGCCGCGGAGCTGTTCTATACGGCAGAGTGGATTGACGCGCCACGCGCACTGGAATTGGGAATCGTCGCGCAGGTTATACCTGACGAGCAGCTGCTGGCGCATGCCCTGCAACGCGCTGCGGCCGTAGCGCAATGGCCTGTGAGCGCCCTGCGTGAGATCAAGAGCTGTCTGCGCATGCACCACACGGCGGCCATCGATGCAGCGTTTGTGGCGGAGCAGGCGGGAATGGCCCGGCAGGCGGGCTCGCCCGATAACCTGGAAGCGCTCACCGCATTCTTTGAAAAGCGGGCGCCCAGGTTCGACTAAACGCCGTTCTGTGTCAGGGTTGCACGAACTCGGTCACTTCCAGGCTAAAGCCCGACAGCGCGTTGAAGCGTATCGGCGCCGACATCAGGCGCATCTTGCCCACCCCGAGGCGCTTGAGGATCTGCGCGCCGGTACCGATGACCCGGTAGTTACCGATACCGCCGTTTTTGCTGTTGGTGATGGCCGGGGCATTCGGGTATTGAATCACGTCGGCCAGCGCCTGTGTCGATGAGACTGGCTGGCCGATCAGTACCAGAGCGCCGAGGTTTTCCGCCGCTATGCGTTCCAGTGCACGGCGCGATGACCAGCCGGGTGTATCGTCACCGATCAGAGTGCCCACCACATCGCGCAGCAAATTCACCGTCTGTACACGCACGAGTGAGGCATTGTCTTCGCTCAGTTCACCGCGAGTCAGGGCAAAGTGCAGCGTGTCGTCTATGAGGTCGCTAAACGTGTAGAGCGTAAATTCGCCGAACTCCGTATTGACCGTTTTCGTGTCGCGCAGCTCGATTGACTGCTCATGCAGCGAGCGGTACTCGATGAGGTCGGCAATGGTACCCATGCGCAGCCCGTGGCGTTCGGCAAAAACCTCGAGTTGCGGGCGCCGTGCCATGGTGCCGTCTTCATTCATGATCTCCACGATCAGGGATGCGGGCTCAAAGCCGGCCATTCTCGCCAGATCGACGCCGGCCTCGGTGTGCCCGGCCCGGCGCAGCACGCCACCAGCCTTGGCAACCAAGGGGAAGATGTGGCCGGGCTGAATGATATCGCCGGGCTTGGCATTGGGGGCGACCGCCTGACGCACTGTATGTGCGCGCTGTATCGAACTGATGCCGGGGCCCAGTTTTTCGGCGGCATCTATTGATACCGTGAAATTGGTCTCATGCTGTGAGCGATTGTCTCTCACCATCAGGGGGAGTTGCAGGCGACGCGCGCGTTCCTCCGTGATGGGCATGCAGATCAGGCCGCAGGCTTCACTGGAAAAAAACGTGATGATTTCCGGTGTCACAGCCTCGGCGGCAACAATGAGATCGCCCTCGTTCTCACGGTCCTCGTCATCCATCAGGATGACCATCTTGCCCGCGCGAATGTCGTCGAGAATGTCTGGAATGCTGCTCAGTGCCATGTATTGCCTCGTGATGCGGTGGGCAGGACCCACCGTATCGGTATCAGATCATTTCAATGGCGACAGCGGTGGCCTCGCCGCCGCCGATGCACAGCGCGGCAACCCCGCGCTGTTTCCCCAGTTTCTGCAGCGCGTACATCAGGCTGACAATGATGCGTGAGCCGGTTGAGCCGATGGGGTGGCCCTGTGCGCAGGCGCCGCCGTGGATGTTCACTTTGCTGTGGTCGAGGCCGAGGTCAGTAATGGCGAGCATGGTGACCATTGCGAAGGCTTCGTTGATTTCAAACAGGTCAATATCGTCGATGCTCCAGCCCGTTTTTGCCAGCAGCTTTTCCATGGCACCGATAGGAGCAATGGTGAACTCGGAAGGATGCTGGCTGTGGCGGGCGTGCGCCACGATGCGGGCCATGGGCTTCAAGCCCTGGGCCTCTGCCGTACTCTCGTTCATGAGCACCAGGGCGCTGGCGCCGTCGGAAATCGAGCTGCTGTTGGCGGCGGTGATGGTGCCGTCGGCGGCAAAGGCCGGGCGCAGGTTGGGAATTTTGTCCAGCGCTGCTTTGTGTGGCTGCTCGTCGTCGCTTACCACGGTGTCGCCTTTGCGACCGGAGACGGTAACAGGCGCGGTTTCCGCCTGCAGTGATCCATCCTCAATGGCGCGCTTGGCGCGGGTGAGGGATTCAACGGCAAACGCGTCCATCTGTTCACGCGTGAGGCCCCGCTGGTTCGCTGTTTCCTGGGCGAAACTGCCCATGGCACGGCCCGTGTCGGCGTCTTCCAGTCCATCCACGAACATGTGATCCAGCAGTTTGGCGTGCCCTGTGCGCACACCGCCGCGGGCGCCCGGGATAAGGTGCGGGGCGTTGCTCATGCTTTCCATGCCGCCGCAGACCACGGCCTGGTTAGTGCCCGCGGCAATGCTGTCGAAGCCGAATATCGTGGCCTGCATGCCACTGCCGCAGAGTTTGTTCAGCGTCACCGCACCGGCCGCATCGGGGATGCCGGCGCCGCGCGCGGCCTGCCGGGCGGGGCCCTGCTTGAGGCCACCGGGCAGTACGCAACCCATGAAAATTTCGTCGATTGCGGATGCTTCGACGCCACTGCGCTCAAGTGCCGCGGCGATGGCGGTGCTGCCGAGTTGTGCGGCGGTCAGCGCAGCGAGGCTGCCCTGCAAACCACCCATTGGCGTGCGTGCACCGTTGACGATGACAACTGACTCTTTGCTCATGATGACATTCCCGACTGCTGTTTACTGCGGTGGACATGCCCGTGTGGTGTCGGGCGCGTGTTGAAGCGGGGGCGTATTAGGCCATACTCGTGGGCTGGACTCAAGGCGGCGCCGGCGCAGGCTTCCCGGGCGGATCAAACAGTTTGCCCCGCACAGCCTCGCGGTATTGCCCCGGTGTGACACCGTTGCTGCGCCGGAACAGTTGCGAGAAGTAGCTGGCGTCCTGGAGTCCGATCTGCCAGGCAATTTCGGCGATACTGAGGTTACTGCGGCGCAATAGCTCGCGCGCGGTATTCATGCGCAGCGCAGTCAGGTAGGCCTGCGGAGCCATTCCAGTGGCCTGGCGAAAGCGGCGATGCAGTGTCCGCGCACTGACGCCGAATGCGGGTCCCATGTCCTGCAGGGATACTGCGCAGTGCATGTGGTCCTGTAACCATTGCTGGGCCAACAACACGGTTTCATCGTGGTGACGGCGCTGTGGTGTGTCCTGCCAGGCCGCGCTCTGGAAGGGCTGGCGTATTTCCGGGGAAAACTGGTGCTCCACGGCCCGGGCGATGCCGCTGCCGTACCAGTCCTCCGCAAGGTGCACGCACAGGTCAGCGATCGAGTTCACGCTGCCGACGCAGTAGATATTGTCACTCTGGGTGATGAGATGGCGAGTTTTCAGGTGTACCTGTGGATAGCGACGGAGAAAACGCTCAAAGTAGTTCCAGTGTGTAGTGGCTGGTCGTCCGTCGAGCAGGCCTGCCTCAGCCAGCAGGCTGCTGGCCGTCCCCACACTGCAGATACGTGTTCCGGCGGCGGCTATCGCCTGCAGCTGCGGCAGCCAGGCCGCGCAGCGGCGCACGGTAGGCAAGGGTGTGCGCCAGATTGCGGGCAGTATGAGCAGGTCCAGAGCGGGCAGTTCCCACTGCGACACAGGGCATTCCAGCGTCAGCCCGTTATCCAGGGTGACCGCCCCCGCGGTTTCCGCCGCCAGCAGGAATCTCACCCCCGGCGCCGTGCGTCTCCGGCTGCGGGCAGTTTGCGCGGCGGCGGAGAGAATTTCCATGGGCAGTGTCACGCTGGTGGCCAGCGCATCGGGGTATATCAGGGCGGCAACGGTATACATGGGCAGCAGGGTCAGGGCTTTGTGGCCAAAATACCACGATTGATGGCGTAAAAAACATAATGTGCGGGCGCGTTCGCCGCCTACACTACGCCGCGTGCTAATGAACAAACAACGAGGAGCGAAGAATGGGGCAGGCGCGGTTGCCGGTGATAGTAGGGTTCGGTGGCATTAACGGTGCCGGGCGGGCGTCGTCGCACCATGCCTATCGACGGCTGGTGCATGATGCATTGCCGACGTCGACTCAAGCACGCACGCTCGCGGCCCTCGCCCGCCTGATGGGTGTCGAGCAGGTGCGTGGGCAGGAGGACTATCTGCTGGCGCACACGCTGATTCGGCGGGTGGAACCGCAGCATTTCAACCCTGACGCGGTCAGCTGGAACCAGCGCCTTCCGGCCCGTGCCGGGCAAAGCCCTCTTGTGATGCGGCTGCGCCGTCAACACCTGCCCGCCGTGATCCCCACCGGATGGGAAGTGAAACCGGTGAGTGCCGAGGATGTGGAAGTCAGTATTGCAGGTGGGCTGGATGTGCTGTTGCCCACGGTGCGGGATTTTGAGGTCAAGGCAGCGGGGCAGCTGCCCACGGGGTTTGAGCCCGGTATGCTCTACGCCTCGCGCAATCATCCGCGCGGCCTGCAAATGATGGTCTACGCCGCATCCGATGCCCTGCAAAGCCTGGGGATTCCCTGGGAACAGATACAGCAGCGGGTACCCGCAGACCAGGTGAGCGTCTACGCGGGCAGTGCCATGGGACAGCTGGATGCGGCTGGCGCGGGCGGCATGTTGCGTGCACGCCACAACGGGCAGCGCGTGACCTCGAAGTTCTGCCCCCTGTCGCTGGCGGAAATGCCGGCGGATTTTGTGAATGCCTACGTACTGGGCAGTCTGGGTGCGACCGGTGCCAGCCTCGGCGCTTGCGCCTCTTTCCTCTACAACTTGCGTCAGGGTATTGAAGATATCCGCAGCGGCCGGGCGCGCGTGGCCTTTATTGGTTCGGCAGAGGCGCCCGTCAACCCGGAGGTCATGGATGGCTATGCGGCGATGGGGGCGCTGGCGACGGACAAGGGCCTGCGCGACCTGGACGGAGTGGCCAATGCGGACCATCGGCGCGCCTGTCGCCCGTTCGCCGAGAACTGCGGCTTTACCATTGCCGAGTCGGCGCAAATGGTTGTGTTGTTTGACGATGCCCTGGCGCTTGAGCTGGGCGCGACCGTGTTCGGCGCAGCCACGGATGTTTTCGTCAATGCCGATGGCTATAAAAAGTCCATTTCGGGGCCGGGTGTGGGCAACTACATCACCATGGCCAAGGCCACCGCCGCAGCGCGTGCAATGCTCGGTGAACGTATGCTGCGCAATGGCGGGCTGGTGCAGGCACACGGCACGGGCACACCGCAGAACCGCACCAGCGAGTCGAGAATACTGTCAGAAACCGCGAAAGCCTTCGGTATTTCCGCCTGGCCGGTAGCGGCACTCAAGTGTTACCTGGGCCATTCCCTGGGTTCCGCGTCAGGGGATCAGGTCAATGCAACCCTCGGTATATGGGCGGAGGGTGTCATACCCGGCATCACCACGATAAATGCACTTGCCGACGATGTATGCCGCGACAACCTGAGCTTTGCCCTGCAGCACCAGGCGATCGATCCGTCCGCCCAGGGGTATGCCATCATCAACTCCAAGGGGTTTGGCGGCAATAACGCATCGGCCACACTGCTCAGCCCGACGGCAACGGCGAAAATGTTGCAAGCACGGCATGGCAGTCGCGCCTGGCAGGACTGGGAGCAGCGCAACGAGGCGGTGCTGGCAAAGCAGCGCGAGTATGACGATGACGCTATTGCCGGACGTGTTGCGCCCACCTACCGCTTCGACTTCGGTGTGCTCGGTGATGCGGATGTGCAGCATGCCCCGCAGTCCATGCGGGTGGGCGAGTACGAAATCGACCTGGACCTGGCCAATCCCTACAGTGATATGTGCCGCTGACGCAACAGCGAATCCCCACTGTCACGCGCATAAAAAAGGCGGCCCTGAGGCCGCCTTTCAGCGAGTACCGAAGGCCTACAGGTTGTAGGTGACTTCCAGGCCGATACGACGCCCTTTCGACAGGGGCGCTAACGTGCCACCCAAAGGAACGCCCAAGATATCATCAGGCAGCTGCGTGTCGTTGCCGTTCAGCACTTCGTCCAGCAGGTTGCGGCCGTACACCGAGAATACCCAGTGGCCGTCGTTGCTGTAGAAGTCCAGGCCGGCGTCAACGCGGTTCTGCTCGTTGATGAAGCCCAGGTTATTGTCGGTATAGGCCGACTCGTCGCGGTAAGAGTAGCTGATACGCGAGCCGAGGAAACCCCAGCTGCCCAGTTCCAGGTCGTGATTCAAGCCAACGGTGTAGGTCAGGTCCGCCGCACGCGGCAGGTCGAGATCCTTGTCTGCGCCGTCAATCACGCCATCGCCGTTGAGGTCCACCAGCACCTTGTCGTAGCTGGCGTCCAGCACCCCGATGGAAGCAATCGCAACCAGGTTGTCGGTCAGGCCCCAGGTGGCATCCACCTCGAGCCCCATGATGGTGGCTTCGGCGGTGTTGCGCACCAGCTGAATGACACCGATGGGGCCGGGGAGGTTGATTTCCCGCTGCATATCGTCGATCTGGTTGTAGAACACGGCAGCGTTGAGGATGCCACGCCCACCGAAGGAGGACTTGTAGCCCAGCTCGATGCTGTCCACCGTTTCCTGGTCAAAGGGCCCGGGGGTGTCAGCGGGGTCGAAGGACGTATTGCGCATATTGTAGCCACCCGAGCGGGTGCCCTGGCTGTAGTTGGCATAGACAAAGGCGTCGTCCGAGAGGGTGTAGGTCAAGCCGACTTTGGGTGAGAAGCTGCTCCAGCTGTCGTCGTCGACGAAGTCGAAGTCGCAGTCATTCATGGTCACGATGTTGCAGGGGCTGTTGATATTCTGGCTCAGCGAGGCGATTTCCGCTTCCTTGTCTTCTTCGGAGTAGCGCCCACCCAGACTCAAAACCAACTTCTCGTTCAGGTCGATGTCCACGGAGGCGAATACGGCCCAGGTTTCCGTCAGCAGGTTGCCGCCACCGTCGAACTGTGCGGCGGGTGCGACACCGCCGGTGAGAACGCCGGCGAGTTCTCTTCGCTCGTGGTAGTTAATCTCGCTGTCGAAGTAAAATACACCGGTAGTCACGTTATAGCGGTTGGCGAACAAGCCGTTATAGCGCAACTCGTTGCTGACCTGACGATAATCGATCCAGGACGGTGCGTGGAATAGCCACACCGGCTGAGAGTCAATGTCGCCGACACCCTTGCCGTGGTAGTCGCGCACACCGTAGATATTGGTGATGGTGCCCTCACCGAAGGCCACGTCGTAGTTTAATTCAATAGTGAGGGCGTTGGTTTCGTTGTCCTGCGAACCGGGTTCATCGATGGAGACATCGAAGCTTTCACGGTCGGCATTGAAGGGAGTGCCCGGTACGCCCGAGCCGTTGGTGTGGCTTTGGCCGACAGGCCCGTCACCGGTCACTTTGCCGTATTCATAGCGCATGATGAGTTCGAGTTCATCGGTGGGAGTCAGTACCACCACCGGGCGCACCATGGTTTGGCGAATCACGCCGATGTCTTCGCCATCGAACTGGTTTTCCACGAAGCCGTCATCGTCGTTGTGGTATGCCGTCAGGCGTGCCGCAACAATGTCGTTGATCGGGCCGCCCACGCTGGCCATGGCATAGCGGCTGGGGCCGCCCTCGGGCCCCTGGTCAATGGCGGCGCGCGCGCTGAACTCGAATTCGTCGCCCGGTTTTTTGCTGTTCAGCAACACGGCGCCACCGGTGACGTTGCGCCCGAACAGGGTGCCCTGCGGTCCGCGCAGTACTTCAACGCTTTCCAGGTCAAAGGTGTCAAACAGAATGCCGCTGTTCAGCCCGATGTAAACGCCGTCGACCACAACGCCCACGGTGGGGTCGATGCCGGGAATGGAGCTGTTCACACCCAGGCCGCGGATGGAGAAGTTTGCCGTACCACGCGCCGTACCCACGTCATCCAGCGCCACGTTGGGCAGCCGCACGGAGAGGTTGGTGAGGTCACGAATTTTCAATGCATCGAGCTGGTCTGCACCGAGAGCAGAGATCGACAGCGGTACTTCCTGTGAACCTTCTTCACGCTTGCGTGCGGTGACAACCACTTCTTCCAGCAGCGCCGAGGTGCTGCGTCGGGCTTCTTGCTGTGCCTGGGAAGCGGTGGAAAAGGAAGCCGCCATCACGGTGCCCAGCAGTGCTGACACGCCGATGGCGAGTGGGGTTTTTTTCATGCGGTGAGGTACGCTGTCGCGTTTCATGGTGGTGCTCCTTGTAATTATAAAAATGCAGGTCTTTCACTCATTGCGCGCATTTCCCCGTGCGTGCGCTGCGCTGTAGTTATGTTTGCTGAAGTGTCGTGCTTTCCTGAGCCGCTAACAACCAAATTATTACCGGTTTTTTGCTACCCTTCTGATCCAAGTTTACACCAGACACATCCGCCCGTTTATAGTACCGCCAGTCCGGGGAAAAAGCACCACCCCGCTGCAGCTTCCCACTTTTGTCAGAGGCTCCCTGATTGCTGTTATCATATATGCCTGCAAAAAGAGCTGCCCCGAGTTATCCCATGAGCGATGTGCTACACCATCTCCAGACCCGAAACTCTGCTCCCCGTCTTCAGGCGCCTGCGCCCAGTGCGGAGGAACTGGAGCAAATCTTCCAGGCAGGCTTGCGCGCGCCTGACCACGCCTGGCTGCGACCCTGGCGTTTCATCGTTATCGAAGGCGAACGTCGCGAGGACTTCGGCGAAGTGCTCGAGCGCTGCCTGCTCCAGCGCGACCCGGCAGCTCACAGCTCAGCCCGGGAGAAAGCCCGTGGTGCGCCGTTGCGTGCACCGTTGTTGCTGGTGGTGGTAGCGCGCCTGCAGGAACATCCGAAGGTGCCGCAATCCGAGCAGCGGCTGTCTGCGGGGTGCGCCGCACATGCCATCCTGCTGGCGGCGGAGGCCCTGGGCTACGCCGGTATATGGCGCACTGGCAATGCAGCGTTCGACCCCTTTGTCGGTGCGGCACTGGGCCTTGATCCGGGTGAAGAGGTGGTGTCATTTCTGTATCTCGGTACTCGGGATGGCAACCCGAAGACCTTACCCACCCTGAATACGGCTGATTTTGTCAATCGCTGGTGAAACCGGCGCATACTTTGAACAGGAGCGAAGTGCCCATGGCGATCCCTGAATTTGAAACACTGACCCTGAGCGTGGAGGAACAGGTGGCTACCGTTGCTCTGAATCGTCCAGACAAGGCCAACTCGATGAACGCGGTGATGTGGCCCGAGTTGCAGGCGTGTTTCGAGTGGCTCGATGCAGAGCCGGGCGTGCGGGCCGTGGTGCTGGCGGGCAACGGTAAGCACTTTTGCTCGGGTCTGGATCTCGCCATGTTCAGTGGTCTCGGTGGCGAGTCCGGTGATCCGGCTCGTCGGGCAGAAGCGTTTCGGCGCAATGTACTGCGCATGCAGGACAACCTGAGCGCGATTGAGCAGTGTCGCAAGCCGGTGCTGGCTGCTATTCACAACACCTGTATCGGTGGCGGAGTGGATCTGGTCTGCTGCTGCGACATGCGCTATGCCACGGAAGACGCCTGGTTCGCTATTCGGGAAATCGATATCGGCATGACCGCGGATGTCGGCACCTTACAGCGCATGCCGAAGCTGGTGGCGGACGGCATCGTGCGCGAGCTGGCCTACACGGGCCGGAATATGGATGCGAAAGAAGCCCGGGAACTCGGCTTCGTGAACCGTGTTTTTCCGGATCGGGAAACCCTGCTGCGCGAGGTGACCATTATTGCTCGCGGCATCGCCCGCAAGGCGCCACTGGCGGTGCGTGGCACCAAGGAGATGATCCTGTACGCGCGTGATCACAGCGTGCGTGACGGGCTCAACTACATCGCGACCTGGAACGCCGGCATGCTCAGCGAGGTCGACCTGATGGCGGGCGTTCAGGCCCAGGCGAGCAAACAGCAGGCGTCTTTCGAGGACTGAAGCGCCTGCCCGATGCCGTCAGGGGTTGCCGGGCCAGTCTTCCATTTCCACAAACGGATGCAGCGCGAGGGCGATGCCCTCGTTGACGAATGCGTCACTTTCCAGAATGTTGCGCCGGCGGACAAAGCGTCCGCCGGAAGAGCGTGCATCAATCGCATCGGTAACGTCGAGGCCGCCCACGCTGGCAAACAAGCGCTTGAGATCCATATCGTAAATGCTGATCTGCAGTGAGGCCACAGCGGCACCCTGATTCCAGTCGAAATCGGTGGAAACACCGCTGCCAGGCCCCTGCAGCGAGGGTTTCCGCGTGACTCCGTGCCAGCGCGCAACCCGATTCAGGCCGGACGAAAATGGCACCTCGGATTCCAGCAGGTCGGTGAAAATGACCGCGTCCACGTCAGTGTCTTCTCGCAACTGGTCGCGAACGCTCTGCATGATCTGCACGAAGGTGTTCATATTCATGCGCCCGGTGGTCGGGTCCACAGGGTCGCCGAAGGCGCGCACCGCCGTGTTCCAGTGCTGTGTGAAATCACGTTGCGGGAGTACTTTGTAGCCATTCTTCTTGAGATAGGTCGCCACCATGCCATCAATGCGCGGGGCTTCTTTTTCCAGATAGCTGCGCGACGGTGGCCCCAGATTGACGTGGGCAATGACGACGGTCTTCACCGTCGACTGGGCGAGGCGCTCCTGATCTACTTCGTAGGGGAACACCGTGGGGTTATAGGTGGTGCCGCTGCAGGCGGCAAGGCCGAGCACCAGTAGCAGCAGTGTGCTCACGCGGCTCACGCTCCGGAAATAACGCATACTGTCTCCACTTCGTTTATAGTGCGGGCATGTTAGCAAAATCTCGAGGGAGAGACAGCGACAATGGCAGCTGAAGTATTCGACTCGGTGGCAGGCGAGGGCCCCGATGTGGTGCTTTTGCACGGGTTGTTCGGCATGGGCAGTAACCTCGGGGGCGTTTCCCGGGCCCTTCAGGATCACTATCGGGTACACAGTCTTGATTTGCCCAATCACGGGCGCTCGGGCTGGACCACCCGCATGTCGTTGCCCGCTATGGCGCAGGCTGTGCAGCGCTGGATGGAGCACAGGCATCTGGAAACCGCGCACTTCGTTGGGCATTCGCTGGGGGGCAAGGTGGCAATGCAGTTGGCCCTGGACACCCCTTATCGTGTCGACGCTCTCGTCGTCGCCGATATCGCCCCGGTTGCTTATCCACCGTCTCATCAGGCGGTATTTGCTGCTGTTACCGCAGTGGCCGAGGCGGGCTGCGGAAGTCGCAGCGAAGCCGCGGAGGTGATGGCGCAGTACCTCAAGGAAGAGAACGTTATACAGTTCCTGCTGCTCAGCTTGCAGCGCGATGCCGCCGGCATCTATCGCTGGCGTTTCAATCATCCTGTATTGCAGGCGCAATACGATGCACTGCTCGCCGCCCCCGAACCGGTTGCACCCTTTGACGGTCGCACACGCTTCATTCGCGGTGAACTATCCGACTACGTGCATGACGACTACCGCCCGCAGATTGAGGCGCTGTTCCCGCAGGCGGACATCGTGACGCTCGCCGGGTGTGGCCACTGGTTGCACGCCGAGCAGCCAGCGCGTTTCAACCAGCAGGTGGTGGCCTTTCTCGATGGCTGAGTCGCCGCGTAGCGGCCTCCGCCGCAGGCACCGCTGACCATGGTCTTTACTTTGGGCGATGTGGTTGCATTGATGCTGCTCGGGTTGCTCTGCGGCTGGTTTCTGGCGTCCATTCGTGTACGTGAGCTTGCGGTTGCCGCGGTTGCTCGCGCGGGCAAGCGGGATGACTTTCAGCTGCTGGATCAGAACGTCCACTTGAACAGAATCTCCCTGAGCCGGGACGAGCAGCGGCGCTGGCGCGTCTGGCGCCAATACCGGTTTGACTACAGCTTCGACGGGGTAGAGCGTCACGAAGGATACGTCATCATGCTCGGGCAGCGCCTGCAGGCGGTCATTGTGCGCGAGCCCGAAACCACGCTGCATTAAAGGGCGACAAGCTGCCAGGCCGTGTGCAGTAACATGCCAGCGCCGAGGAGGGCGAGGGTTGTACTGAGCAGCCGATCAATCAGCCAGGCCCTGCTGCGCAGGCCTTGCAACCAGCGCGGTCGGCTGAGCAACATTGCCACGAGGCTGTACCAGCCGGCATCTGTACACACGATTGTTGCGACCATCAGCGTGTGTGTTCCCAGGTTCGCAGTCGCCGGCAGGAACTGGCTGAAGAGGGCGAGCATGAACAGCGCAATCTTCGGATTGAGGAATGCAATCAGAAAGCCCTCAGCCGCGTCGCGCGCCAGCGGCCCCGGCGGGAGAGTGTCGTCCAGCGTGGCCGTCACCCCGGGCACTGCTTCACGCAGGCCCCTGAGTCCCAGGTGCAGGAGCCAGGCGGCTCCCGCCAACTGCAGGGCGGTGAATAGTGCAGGTGACTCCCGCAGTGCCAGGGCCAGGCCACCCACCGTCAACAGGGCGTAGCAGCCCACGGCTATACCATGGGCAATGGCGGTCACCAGCCCGCCTGCCCGCCCATTGCGCACAGTATTGCGCAGAACCACGGCCAGGCTGGGGCCCGGTGCCATCGCGCCGAGCAGGCAGATGCCGGCGAGCGATAACCAGGTTACAAGGCTCATCTGCGCTCCGGTAGGGGGTAGGGTAACATCCCGTTTCTCTCATCTTTTTTCCACAGATTCTGTGGATAAGTCGGTGAACAATTTGTTTAGCGCCGTCCCAAAGCCAGTAGTCGGGGGGGGTGTTACAGATTGGTTAAAAAACAAACAAATCGTAAAAACCCTTTAAATACATTAAGTTAAGATTGACTCCTAATGCCATACATCGGGTTTGATCGCTAAGCGAGAGGGGGCCGTGTCTCGCGGTGTCGATGTGCATAACCTTTTCTTTTGTGCTACCGAACGTAACCCGGCAGGGCTGTTGGAAACAGCCCGCCCGGGTCGCTTTGGGTAACACCCCACAAACCCGAGGCAGAACCCTTTGCCGCTAGTCTCCAGACAAAGGCCACTCGAATTCTTACATGTTACCGGCTAGTAACGGTTTGGTGACACCCTGGGGGCCGCGGTAGATACAACCCGAGGTGCAGGTCTCGCGAATCTCGATCTGCGACAGGCTGGTTAGCTGTGGCTTCAGCTCGTCCCATATCCAGCGGGCAATGTTCTCGCTGGTCGGGTTTTCCAGTCCGGGGATGTCGTTGAGGTAATAGTGGTCCAGGCGGTCGAGTACCGGCTTGAACGCAGCCTTGATATCACCAAAATCCATTACCCAGCCGCTGGGCTCGCAGGCCTCGCCCGAAACGACAAGGCGCACCTGGAATGAGTGGCCGTGCAGGCGGGCACACTTATGGCCAGCCGGCACGTTGGGTAGCCGGTGCGCGGCTTCGAAGTGAAACTCCTTGAAGATCTCCATGGTCGCAGTGCCCGTTTGTTCTGTTGCGTGGCGAGTGACCGGTCTTGCCCACTGACGCGGCCACCGGATCGGGGAAACGCGAAATAGTACTACCAAACACGGGTTTTTTCAGCGTTGGAAAAAATCCGCGACTTTTTATTCCGGAACGTTTGACAGCCTTTTTTTTATCTCTATAATGCGCGTTCTCGGTCAGGGGGTGGTTAGCTCAGCTGGGAGAGCATCTGCCTTACAAGCAGAGGGTCGGCGGTTCGATCCCGTCACCACCCACCATTTATCGAGAAAGTTTTGGAGCGGTAGTTCAGTTGGTTAGAATACCGGCCTGTCACGCCGGGGGTCGCGGGTTCGAGTCCCGTCCGCTCCGCCACCTTTTTGTATTGTAGTGAAACATTGCGCAACACGCTGAAATAGCGCAATTACCTGCTAGTAAAGCCTCAAAACACGCGACATCTCACCTCGACTGTTTCATCCCGTTGCGCTACGCTTCGTTTGGAGTGGGGGGTAAATGGGGGGTAAGAGCGTGGCGCTGACACCGGCAGACTGTGACCGCATCACCCGTCGCGGGCGACATCTGGATGCTGAAGGACTGTACCTCCTGGTTGCCAGAGGCGGCAGCAAAAACTGGATCTATCGCTACCAACATGAAGGGCGTCGGCGAGAGCTTGGGTTAGGCGGCTATCCGGCGGTGAGTTTGGCCAAGGCGCGGATGCGCCGAGACGCAGCGCGGGATCAGCGCCAGCAAGGCCACGACCCGCTTGAGGTCCGCGATCGTCAGAGGGCCCAGCTACGCGCGCAGATGGCTGCTGAAACGGCAGAGCGAGAGCGTGCCGCCATGACCTTCCTGCGCGTCGCCGATGAGTTTATCGACAACAACGCGGCGGGTTGGACGAACCGGAAGCACGGGCAGCAGTGGCGCAATACGCTGAAGACGTATGCCTTTCCGATATTGGGTGTCGTGCCCGTAGGTGAAGTCACCACGGATCAGGTGCTGCAGGTGCTCACCCCCATCTGGACCGAGAAGACCGAAACCGCGAAACGGTTGCAGGGCCGCATC
Organism: Haliea salexigens DSM 19537; assembly: GCF_000423125.1. Lineage (GTDB taxonomy): Bacteria > Pseudomonadota > Gammaproteobacteria > Pseudomonadales > Halieaceae > Haliea > Haliea salexigens. The sequence goes on along the minus strand of NZ_AUHJ01000004.1, from coordinate 13,853 downwards.
GAACGCGTTCTGGACTACGCGACGACAAAGGGCCATCGTGAGGGTGATAATCCTGCTCGCTGGCGGGGGCACCTCGACAACGTGCTGCCCAGGCCCGGCAAGGTTCACCGCGTGGAGCACCAGCGGGCGCTGCCATATCTAGAGGCCCCCGAGCTCGCGGCGAAACTCACGGATGTCGATACCGCCGCGGGTCGCGCTCTTCTGCTGACACTACTGTGTGCGACCCGGACCAGTGAAACCCTGGAAGCGACCTGGTCGGAAATCGACCTTGATCGGAAGGAATGGCGTATTCCCGCTGTGCGCATGAAAGCGGGCAAGGAGCACCGCATACCGCTCTGTGATGCAGCCGTTGCCGTGCTGAAGACCCAGTCAGTTCATCAGGGCGAGAGGGGAGACTGGGTCTTCCCCGGACAAAAGCGCGGTAAATGCCTGAGCAATATGGCCATGACGAATGTGCTGAAGCGTACGGACTGGCTGGAACGAACGAGTGTCCACGGCCTTCGAAGCACCTTTCGTGACTGGGTGGGTGAGAAGACACGCTACCCCGAACGCATGGCCGAGGTGGCGCTAGCGCATCAACTTACCGACAAAGTTCAGGCGGCCTATTTTCGCGCCGACCTTATGGAGCAGCGGCGAGAGATGATGAATGAGTGGGCCGCATTCCTCGGATGTGATTCAGTTGTTGCCTAGTGTCACGCCGTCAACCGACATGCTCGGCCTCTTTGGTTCTTTCGATGGTGACCGAGACGTGAGCTGCATGGCGCCGGCTACCGGATCGCGGTTGGGGCGGTAGCGATATGTCATCAGACATGGAGTCTCGGATCGAACAAGTGCCGGGCGTGTTGGTAGCAATGCGTCAGCGCGCGACCTAAGCGGCGTCATGTGAATACCTCAACTTAACTATTCGTGAGGTTCGCCCAGATCGGCTTGTCTCCCGCCGTTTTTGGACAAAGTTGCCCGATGACTTCCTCACCTGTCTAAAAGCCATTGCGTCGTCAAAAGCTGATCCGGATCTCACTGCATGATCTACAGCCCAGCCGAACATTGGCAGCCAAAAATGCGGAATACCTCAGGCGGCCCGTCACCGAGCCAGCGGCGGCAGGCGATACCAGAGCGCATAGAGCGCCGGCACGAACAGGAGGGTGATCGCCGTGCCCACGGCCAGACCGCCGATGAGCACATAGGCCATTGGACCCCAGAAGCCGTCGAGAGTCAGGGGGACGAAGGCGAAGACTGCTGCCAGTGCCGTCAGGATGACTGGCCGCGCCCGGCGCACCGTGGCCTCGATGACCGCCTCGGCGCCGTCCATGCCGTCGGCGCGGTTGTCTTCCACCTGCTGCGCCAGGATCAGCGTGTTGCGCATGAGGATCCCGGCGAGGCCGATGAGCCCGAGAAGCGCCACGAAGCCGAAGGGCTGGTTGAACAGGAGCAGTGCCGCGACGGCCCCGATCAGCCCCAGGGGCGCCGTTGCCACCACCATGAAGGTGCCGCGGAAGCTGCGCATCTGCAGCATCACGAAGATCAGCATGAGAGCGACCATCACCGGCTGGAGGGCCGATAGGGAGGCGTTCGCCTTGCCTGATTTCTCCACCGAGCCGCCGATATCTATCCGGTAGCCGGGAGGCAGCTCTTCGCGAAGTCCCGCGGCGGCCTCCCATACCTCGTCGGTGACGCTGTTCGGCTGCCCGCTGCGGATGTTCGCAACGACGGGCAGGAAGCGCTCGCGGTTATAACGCATGATCACTGGCTCCTCGTATTCCACTGCCAGCCGGCCGATCTGCGCAAGCGACACCTTGCCACCGTCTGCCGCACGTAACTCGTGCCGCGATGCGTCACCCGGTTCGAGCCCGCCGCGGTCTCGGCCGCGTAGCCAGATAGGGACCGTGCGGATTCCCTGGCGCAGCTCGCCGACAGCTTCACCGTGGAGGTTGACCTGAAGGGAGCGGGCCACTGAGGCCGGCGTAAGGCCGTAGCGGGCCAGTGCGTGCTCGTCGTAGATCAGCCGCTGTATCGGGATGCGTTCGTCCCACTCGAGGTGAGGGTCTTTGATGTGCGGGTTGGCGTTCATGAGGACCACCAGTTCACGGCCGATGTTCCGCAATACGACCGGGTCGGGGCCGACGATGCGGAAGGCCAGAGGCCACACCACCGGCGGTCCGTAAAGCAGCCGCGACACACGCACCCGCGCCTGTGCGAAGGCGCCGGCGGTCACCTGCTCGCGCACCGCAGCCATGATCGCGTCGCGGGCCCGCTTGTCACGGGCCACGGCAACCACTTTGCCGAAGGCCGGGGAGGGCTGCTCCGGATTGGAGGAGATGAAGAAGCGCGGCGCGCCGGCACCGACATAGCTGACTTGATTGACTACGCCCGGTTGCGCCTCGAGCAGAGCCTCGACGGCACGCACGGTTTCCCCGGTCTCAGCGATGGAGGTGCCTTGGGGGTGCCAAAGCGACACGATGACCTCGAGGCGGTCCGAACCTGGGAAGAACTGCTTCTGGACGAAGCCGTTCATGGCGACCCCGGCGAGCACCAGCAGGAGAACTGTGCCGGCCACCACAAGCACGCGATGACTGACGCAGGCGCGAACCAGGGCGCGCAGGCGTCGGTAGCGCGGTGTGTCATAGGGATCGCCCCCGTGCCCGGTACCGCCGGGCTCGCGCAGCAGACGCACGCCCAGGTAGGGTGTGAAGGTGACCGCAACCAGCCAGGAGATTATGAGGGCGTATGCCAGTACCCAGAAGATATTGCCGGCGTATTCGCCTACGCTGGAACGGGCGAAACCAATCGGCACGAACCCCGAGACTGTAACCAGCGTGCCGAAGAGCATCGGCGCGGCTGTGATGTGCCAGGCCTGGGCCGCAGCCTCGACCCGGGGCATTCCTGCCTCCATTTTCACCAGCATAATCTCGATCGCGATGATGGCGTCGTCCACTAGCAGCCCGAGGGCGATGATCAGGGCGCCGAGTGTGATACGGTCGAGGTTGATCCCCGACAGTTTCATGGCCAGGAAGGTGATTCCGAGGGTCAGCGGGATGCTGATGCCGACAACGATGCCGGCACGCAGACCGAGAGCGGCGAAGCTGACCAGCATCACGACGAGCACTGCCACCAGAAATTTGATCTGGAACAGGTTCACAGCGTCGGCGATGGCTTCCGCCTGATTGGTGTGGCGCAGGAGAGACATGCCAAGAGGCAGCCGTTCGCGTTCCTCGGCGAGGAAGGTGTCCAGCCGCTCGCCGAGGTCGAGGCCGTTGGCGCCCTGCGTCATGACCACGCCGAGCAGCAGAGCGTCTTCGCCCTGGGCGCGCACCACGTAGCCGGGCGGGTCCTCGTAGCCGGCGTAGACCTCGGCCAGCTGGTCCAGGCGCATCAGGTGGTTGCCAAGGCGTACGGGGATGGAGCGAAGGTTGTCGAGTTCCGCGTGGTTGTCGCCCACGCGCATGCGCAGCAACGGGCCGCTGGCCTGGCGCTCGCCGGCAGGCAGTAGGCGGACGTGCGTGTTTATGGCATCGATGAGTGCCTGGGAGGAGACCCCGAGGTTGTTCAGCAGAGCATTATCCACGTCAACGTAGATACGTTCCGGCCGCTCGCCCAGGATCAGCGCCTTGTGCACCCCGGGCACCAGCCGCAGCCGATCGCGGATCGCCTCGACCTCCCGGGTCAGGTCGCGCAGCGGCAGTCCCGGGGCGGTGAGGGCGAGCAGGCTGAAGAATACGTCCGAGTAATCGTCGTTGACGATCGGGCCGACCACGCCCTGCGGCAGCAGCGGCATCTCGTCAAGCATACGCTTGCGCACCTGATACTGCAGCTCGGGAATCTTCTCCGCCGGAGTGAAGTCCTCGAACTCGACGGTGATGTCGGCGCGCCCGGGGCGAGCCACCGTCTCCAGCCGGTACAGGTAGGCTACCTCCTGCAGGCGCTTTTCCAGCCGGTGCACCAGTTGCTGGTCCACCTCTTCAGCGCTGGCGCCGGGCCAGAGCACGGACACCACCAGGGAGCGGACCACAAAGGCCGGGTCTTCAGCGCGGCCCATGGACAGGAAGGCGCTAAGGCCGCCGAGGGCGGCCAGGATAATGAAAAATCGGGTGACGGAACGCTGTCTGACCGCCAGCGCAGACAGGTTGACGCCCATCATTGCCGCCGTTCCCTGACCCTCATGCCCGGGGACAGCAGATGCGTTCCCAAGGCTACGACGGCATCGCCCGCGCGGAGCTCCCCGCGTACCCGCGCCTGCTCCCGGTCCACGGCGACGACGGTTACCGGTGTCGGCTCGCTGCGGCCATCCACGACCCGCCAAAGCTGTGGCCCCTCGCCGCGTTCGTCGACGGCGGCCAAGGGCACGGTGAAGGTCGCGGCGTCGCCGGCGCCGGCGAAAGACAGGCTGGCGACGCTGCCCAGGGGCAGCTGCAGGTGTGGCGGCAAGCGGTAGCGCGTGCGCCAGCCGCGGCTTGTCGGATCAGCTACCCCGTCACGCTCGCCAAGCTCGACGGTGATGTCCTTACCGCCGTGCCACAGGGTCGCCATCGCCGGGGCCGCCGGGCTGCCGAGAAATACCTCCGCCTCCCGCGGGCCGTCCTCGGCGAAGAGCAGAGCCGGTGCCTCCTGACGCAGCACGGCGCCGACCTCGGTCTCGAGGCGCATGACGGTACCGGCGGTGGGGGCGCGTAGCTCCGTTTCCCCGAGGCCCAGGCGCGCAAGTCGCAGTTCGTTCTCGGCCACGGTGCGCCGCGCCGCGGTTGCCCTTTCCAGCAGCGCCGCCCTGTCCTGGGCCTGCCTGCTGGTCAACTCACGGGCCATGAGGTCACGCTGGCGCGCAAGCTCGGTCGCCGCATTCTCGGCCTCAGCGGTCGTCGCATCCAGCGCGGCCTCGGCGCGTGCCAGCTCAAGGCGTTCGCTGCGGTCATCGAGGCTGAACAGGAGCTGGTCTGCCGAGACAGTCTCGCCGGCGTCGACGTGCCGCGCGACGATGCGCCCTGCACGCGGGAAAGTGAGCGGTGCCTCGACCCGGGCGCGGATCACTGCCGAGAGGCGCAGCGCTTCCGGATCGTCTGGTGCCACGATTACTGTGCGTACCACCGGTGGTACCCGCGCGGGGGCCTGCTGGTCGCCTTTGGTGCAGCCGATCAGGCCCATCGTTATGGCAAAAAGCACCATAATGGATGAAAGAGAGAAACGGTCATTCCGACACGCGGAGCCATTGATGACATTGATCCAAAGTCTGCAAACCCCAACTTTGCGGGAGTGGCCAGGGTTTAGGCAGGGCGAGCGTACGTTTCCTGCCTTAATGATGAATACCAGGACGGCATAAATGACCGAATAGGCGGGTGTTGCTAACTCGACGGACGGCACCCACACCCCAGGACTACTCACTGCGATTCGCAGACTGTGATCGACATTTTTTGTCGCACGGTATCGCGAATCGCATCCGGGCGCTCCATAGGCAGGAAATGGGTTGTTCCGGCAACGACGGTTACTTCGGCGGCTGGTAGTAAGGCACTGAAACGCTCGCGCGCAGCTGGCGAGAAAGTTGACGCCTGTTCTGCGGCGAGCGCAACAACTTCACATTGCAACTGGCGAATACCGGACCAGGGTTTGTGTTCGGTATGGGCGAAGGTGGCGCTCTCCCACTCTGGCGAACAGGCCAGGCGCACATGATCCCCGTCAGATACAAAGGCGTGACGAACATAGGCTTCCAACCATGTTTCGGGCCAACTCTTGAAGCCACCGCGGCCGCGATAACTGTCCAGCGCATCGTCCCGTGAGTCGAATACCGCTCGCCGGCGCGCCGCGCCAGCGGCCAGAGGAATCCGGTGTGATTGGCGAAGCAACTTGCTCAGCCACAATTTCCGGCCCTGCCGGGGATCCATGATGACGGGCTCCGCCAGAATGAGACCCAGGACGTTGTCTGGCCGCCTGGCTGCGGCCATGACGCTGGTGGTAGCCCCAATGGAATGGCCGGCAAGCCAGACCGGCTCATCAAAGCTTTCCAGCAGGGCGGTCATGTCCCGATAGTAAGGTTCCCAGCCTCGTAATGCTGAGCTTTTCGCCGCACTGGCACTCGCCCCGTGACCCCGCATATCCCACGCCAGGACGTTGATATCGGTGGAAAGCGCGTCAAGAAGGGGTTGATACAGGCGGCCGTGGAATCCCGTGGCATGTGCCCAGTGAAGGGTGGGGCGGCCTTGCGCGTGCGGCCAGCGCCACAGTGCTATTTCCTGGCCGTCCGGGGCTTGAAATGTGTCGCGTTCGGGCATGTCGTACCCATCCTCAATGGCTGGATTGTCACGTGGCCACCGTGGCTGTGAACAGCAACTGAACACGTCCGCTGGTAACGGGTCGGTTCTTGTTCTCCTGCCAACAAGTGACCTCTATCAGGCTGGTACGCCCGCCTTGGCGAACAATACTCGCCTTGGCGAAGGTGGTTACTGCCCTCGCTGAACGAAGATAATTGATGTTGCTGTCGACAATGCGCGTGCAACGCGCATCTTCATCTGCGTTTTGCGCAGCCGCCCGCGCGGTGATCTCGATCACCGCGCCAAGAACGCCTCCATGCAGGGCTGGCAGCATAAAGTTGCCAATGAACGACTCGCGATAAGGCAAGGCAACCACCATGCCCTCATCGTGTTGCTGAGCCTGCAGTCCAAGGTGCCGGGCGTACGGAAAGCGGTCCAGAAGGGCCTGCCATGCGCAGCCTTTTCCCGGGTCTTCGCTCAAGTCGGGGCGTGATTGCACTGAATCGATCATATCGCTCATGTTTCCGGCCTTTTGCCTCCAGTTGCCTGGAACCGTGGGCCGTGGGTATTGCGCATGAAGGTGGCGCTTCCCGTTGCCACGGGCTCGCCCTCACCCTCGGAATGGATCTCGCATTCGATGAATGCGATGTCGTCCGTCAGATGGCGGCAGCTGGCAACCGCCAACAACGGCCGTTTGCCGTTGGCAGGCTGCAGGTAATCCAGACGCAAATCCAGCGTGGCGACAGGGCTCAATCTCTGTACCTCTGCGAAGACCGCCAGCCCACAGGTCGAATCTGCCAGCGAATACATGATGCTGGAACAGATTTCCTCTCCTCCGTCGTCGGCAAGCATCCACGGCTTTGGCGTCAGTCGCATACAAACACGCTTTCCCTTTACTGAGACGACCTCCATACCCAGATCCCGGCTATGGGGGACGTGTTCTATGAACTGCGACGCAGTCAACATGGCCAAACCGCCCTGCGACTTTGCGCGAGCGTAAGATTGAGCTGAACACCGGTGTTGCGCATAGGCGACTGCTAGGTTGTTGCACTTGATGTTCGCTATCCTATCGTATATTTGGTTGGTCGACCAACCAAATGAGTGTCGGTCACGTGAAAATGACGGCTATCGCTGTGATGGCGTACCATCAATGCCAGATAATCGGGTTATCGCCGAGGTGCTGAACAACGCACCGGCCATTGCGGGAGGTACTGAAAGGGTGGATCACAAGCAGGTTGTCCCCGGACGCAAGCTGGAAGACCGGGACAACGTTTTGTCCAACGCGGCGAGGCTTTTTCGTGAGAAGGGATTCGACAAGACTTCACTCAAGGAAATCGCCGAGGCTTGCGAAATGCTGCCCGGAAGTCTTCACTATCGATACAGCACGAAGGAAGCCCTCCTGGTTGAACTGATGCGACAGGGGGTCGGTCAGGTTACGGCAGAGGTCGAAACCGCGCGCGTGAGCTCGGACAATCCGGTAGAGCGGTTACGTCTGTGCATTGACGCGCATCTGCGCGCTCTGCTGGTTGATTCAGACACGGTTTACGTACTGCTGTTTGAATGGCGGGCTCTGACCCGCGAGGCGCGGGAGGAGATTATTGAGCTGCGTGATCGTTATGAGTCCCTTTGGGCCCATATACTCGCAGAGATGATTCAACAGGGTGTTATTCGGCGGGGTGTCGATGATCGTTTGCTTCGCCTGATCGGCCTGGGGGCGCTAAATTGGGTTGCAACGTGGTTTGATCCAGAGGGTGCCTATACACTCGACGACATCAGCGAATTTATCTGGCAGATCACTCTAGACGGCGTGATTGTTGAGGGGTGTGCAGGTTGAAGTTGAAATCCAGGTGCTCCAGCGCGGTAGACACCCTTTGCGATATCCCGAGAAAAACCGGCGCACTCTTCTCGGGGGCATTCTGACTCGCTGTCGGTGTCTCTCGTGTTGTGGCAAACCCAAGAGACATCACGCCCGGCCGGTGCACAAGTATCGTCGAACGTTTTACGTTCGAAGTCTCAGCACGCCGCGTGTCGACCTTGTGCGTAAACCGCCGGATCAGCGTGTCCCGGCCGGTCGGTCACGGACCACGGTGAAACAACACACGATGCTTGCAGAAAAATAACGGATACGCTGGCTGAGGGGTCCTCACCGCCAACCATCACGCAAATTGATCAGCACCGGGGGTAAATCCATCGGGGCGTTTGGTCACGTTCAGACGCGCAAGACCGGATTCGTGCCGAAAACATTAGACGCAACTTTCAGCGTGCATTGAGTTTCAACAGTCTGCCGCCGATCTGTTTGACCATCAGGCGCGCGTTCTGTATGTTTCCGGACTGACGAGTCCGTCCATATGGGAATCGGAGGTCCTTGCGTGAAAAAGAAGCGCACACACAAGCCGAGCGAGGAGCGCTCCGCCAACTTTTTTGCATCGTAGTGAAACATTGCGCAACACGCTAAGGTGGCGCAATTAGCTGCTAGTAAGGCCTCAAAACTCGTGACAACTCACCTCGACTGTTTCATCCTGTTGCGCTGTGCTTCTTTGGCGTGGGGGGTAAATGGGGGGGTAGGCTCGTGGCGCTGACACTGACAGCATGTGAGGCCGAATGTGATCGCAACACCGGTCGCGGGTGACATCTGGAGACGTGGGACGTTTTTCAGAGCGGTCCGTGAGCTGTAGTGGAGCCCATTGTTACCGCTTAATACGTGTATCGGCTTGTTTTCCTACACGGTGCTGGCATTCTCATATGCATGTTTGATTTTTTGCCCCTGCTGTTTCTGATCGGCGCCGCGCAGGGCGGATTTTTGGCATTCGCGCTGTTTACCAGCGCCGGTGGAAACCGCAAAGCCAACTACTATCTTGCCTGTTACCTGCTGGTATTTGTACTGGCCCTGATCGACTACTTCTTGGATGCCGCTGGCCTTACGGAGCGGTTGGTTTGGCTACGCACCCTGCTCTGGCCTAAGGAGTTTCTTTACGGTGTATTTCTTTTCCTCTATTGCCGAGAGCTAACGCAGCCTAACCGCCCCATACCACCATCCCTTGCGGTTCTGCTGTGGTTGCCGTTGGCAATTCACTGTTGCGCAAGCTGGCCCCTGCTCTGGCTCCCTGCAGAACTGCAGTACAAGATTCTACTAAACGAAAGTGGTCTTCCTCCGCTCTACAATGCCTGGCGGTTCATGCTCGGAGACTTTGAACTTGTTGTAACCATCGCTCACCTCAGCGTCTTTATCGTGATCTGCTTGCGATTGGTAACGCAGCACCGAAGGCGCTTGGAGAGTAGGTATTCAAATCTCGATCGCATCAGTCTGGACTGGCTCCGCAATCTGTTGATTGGCACGATGCTGGTGTATGCACTGTGGCTTGCTGAAGAGATTTTCAGTGCCGATCTGCTATCGGGACGCGAGTGGCTTGACGTTACGCTGGCCGTCAGCATGGTTGTTCTCATTTACACGATGGGGCTTTTGGGACTGCGACAGCCGGCTATCTTCAGCACCCGGTCTAGGGCCCCGGTAGTCGAGCGCGAGGCAGCGGCTGCCGACGTGTCTGGCGGCTCGGACGTAAACGCACACAGGCAACAGCCTCCTATCGAAAAAACGGTGGACCCGCCGCCGCAGAAGTACCAGCGCTCGGCCTTATCTCCCGAGCTTGCGTCGAGCCTCGTAGAGGAGCTTGAGGCGCTTATGGCGAACAAATCGCCGTTTCTCGATCCCAATCTTTCTCTGTCAAACCTTGCGCAAGCATTGTCCGTGTCTACCAACTACCTGTCGCAGGCGATCAACGACCAACTCAAGTTGAATTTCTTTGACTGTGTAAACGGCTACCGGGTACGCCATTCGTTGCCCTTGCTGGCACAGTCGTCGAAAACTGTGCTGGAGATTGCCATGGACTCCGGATTCAACAGCAAGTCAGCGTTTTACACCGCCTTTCGCAAGCATCAGGGTATGACACCCGGCACATACCGCAAGCAAGTGGCCTAGGCGGCACCTACGTTAGGGCGGATGCTCCCGCCCTACAGGACAGTACTCCCCGTATCGCCACATTCTCGCCTCCCGGTCCTTCCTGCAACCCGCTGTTCTCAATGGCTTTTTTTCTCCACTCCCCGATACATCACTCAGCCTTCGCGTTCTAACTTGCAGGTCGGGACGACCCGCCTCCAGCCATGCATAAAACTGGTTTCGTCATCACAACGGACGGACTGGAAATGTCATCACATTCCCGAACGGGGTCATTCCCGACTTCGCGTGAAGAGCTGCTGAGACTTGCTTGCACGTGTTGTTCTGCGCCAAGGCAGAAGTTTGTCTGCAACGACTTATCGCAATATCCAAAGGGCAAAAACACCATGAAAACCAATGTACCGACTTCTGTTCGCGCTCTCATCACAGCGGCCTCGGTGGGCTTATTGCTTTCGAGCCCCGTGCAATCGGAGGACTACGATTTTATTCAAGTTAACGCTGTGCAAGCGGAATACGCCGCTCACCCGATGTTCACCTTCCGTGGCGTAGAGCTGCGTGCCAGCAAAGGATGGAGAAATTTTTTCACGGAGCTGCGATATCGGGATTTGACTGATGACAGTCAGGGCCTTGATATGGAGGAAAAGCGCTGGAATGCCTCCCTTGGCTACGCCATACCCATTTCAGAGCGCACGAGGGTTGATGTTCGCGCCAACTTTGGTGATGTGGAACTAACGCTTTCGAAGAGTCAGCGGACGTTGCAACAATCCTCTGACTACAGCGGCGTTAGCACTTTCATACATCACGCTGTGTCTGCCCGTGTGGACCTCTTTGCTGGACTTGAATACCAGAGCTGGGACAAGGACTTTGACCAGAAAGCCTATCACCTGGGAAGTAACTATCGCTTTGATCGACTGACGCTGGGTGCTGAGTACACCAAATACTCAGATTCAGACGCCATTAATCTCGTCTTACGTTACAGCTTTTAACAACGTCATCTTCACCGGAAACAGGAGTCAGATGTGAAATCTCTATTCGTAGTAAGCGTAATGGCAGCGATGACAGGCTGCGCGTCTGTGAGCTCACTTCCAGATCAGGCCACGGCACCGTCGACGCCCGTGAAAATCTATAGGTCAGCACAGCTCCAGGGTAGCTTGACCAATACCTTTATTGGCTGGAACGGCGACTACTACCTGACCCTGGCGCCAAAACAAGGCACCACTGTCAATGTTCCTTCGGGGCTAACAACCTTCCGCATAAGAGCTCACGCGGACCTGCGGAATGAGCTCACCTTATCCCTGGATCCAGGCGAACCCGCCTGCCTGATGGCGGAGGTGAATCCGGACAATATCGTGGGTCTCAACTGGTTTGTTCCAGGTTATCAATTACGCCAGGTGCCGTGCTCGGAGGGTCCCGCAGGTACTGAGTACGATCTGGTTGCATCGCCACTAATGAAACCTGCGCGACCAATGCACTAGTTAGTTCAGCCGCGGCATGAGGCCGCCAGGCCTAGCGAGTCAACCTCACTCAGTGCTCGGCCCGATAAAACCCGCAAAGTGCCCCACCGGCCGTCTCATGACGAGCGGCCGATAGCGCCCTGCACGCTAAAACGACCATCAACACACCAAGGATTCCGGAGCCAAACATGACTACCAACTGTACGAAAACTCTCATCGCCCTAAGCCTCAGCATTAATCTGGTCGCCTGTAGCGGCGGCGGGGGTTCGGGGGACGGATCCGGCGCATCGCCTGCCCCCATCGGGACTGCCATCGCCGAGGAATTTCAGGGCACTTGGATTGCCGAAGCCTACGGGCAGGTCATCGAGATTGGCGCGAGCACTTTGCGGCTTCTTGACTACACAAGCGACTACTGCTTTCTCGTTGAAGAAGCCTCTGATCTTGACACTAGCGACGTTGAGAGGCTTTTTCGTGTCCGTGAAGAACGGTTGGATTGGTACTCCGCTTCGGGCACGGCATCCTTCGGCGCTCCGAGCACGCGATTTGATAGCGCTGAGACTGTGCCTGCAAGCTGTGCCGATGGTGTCGACCCCCAGCAGGGGCAAGCTGGTTATAGCGCGGACGCGCGGGCTGAGCTTCGTCTCTTCGCGCAGTTGTTAGAGGAGTATTCGATTTACCCGGCCCTTCGCGAGCTGCCCGTCACACCATTGGTTGAAGAGCAGCTGAGCCAGTTGAGCGCCTCAAGCGGCGACGAGGCGCTCGCAGAGGCGTTGTTTAACATCGCAACGGCCTACCGCGACATTCACACTACGGTGGAAACCAGTCTCGGGCTGGTGAAAGTCCTGAACAAACCGGTGTATTCAGATCGCCTTTTTATTGAGTGGCTCGATCAGAACGACATCACACCACCACTGACACCAGCGCAGACAGACAGCGCAAACACCTACATCGGTGAGCAGCTGGAACTCGAGCGCGCGATAACCCTTGGCTACGCCGACAACAGCTCGGATATCCAAAGCGCAGCGAATGACCTGCTCACATGGTATGCAGTGGATGGCATTGGTTATCTTGCTATCGATGCCATGCTCGGCTTTGGAGATGTTGAAGATAACGACGACGAACTAGCCAGCCTTGAAAGCGCACTCGATCAAGCAATGAGCGATCTACGCGATACGCAGGCGTTGATTGTCGATCTACGGCGCAATGGCGGCGGCAAGGACTTTTTGAGCCTGGCTATCGCCAGCCGTTTCGTCGCTAACGAGACGCAAGCCTATAGTAAGCAGGCACGACTGGGCAGTTCTCGCACGGCACTCATCGATGTTTTTCTGAGCCCGAGGGGCGCGTTTCAGTACCTCGCCCCCGTGTTTTTGCTAACCAGTAGTCAGACCGCCAGCGCCGCTGAGACTTTCACGCTCGCGATGCGTGCGCTGCCCCAGGTGACGATCATCGGGGAGGCCACCCAGGGTGGATTTTCAGACCAGCTCGACAAGCGGCTAAGTAATGGCTGGAGAGCATCACTGGCAAACGAGTTTTATCTGTCTTCCGAAGGCGAAGAGTTCGAGACCGAGGGCGTGCCCGTTGACGTCGAGGTACCACAGCTGCAGCGCGAAGCGCGTCTACTGGGTACAGACTCAGGCATCGATGCCGTAATCACCATGCTCGACCAATGATTGGAGGGAGTCACATCATGAAAGTAGATAAACGGGTGCGCGTGCTCAGTGTGCTATTGGTTTTATCAGGTATTGCGTTGTCGTCCCTCGTGCCAGGCGGGCCGATTGAAAACCGTGACTTTTCTCATATCGCTCCGGTAGTTCTGCTGGTTTTCAACATCTTTTTGACCGCGCTGGGCCTGGGAAGCTTCCTGCTGCGTATTCCAGACCAAGCCTGCCACTGATTCCACGCGAAGCCTGCCACCCATTCCACAGCAAAGCTGCCACTGATTCCAGACGAAGCCTGCCACCCCGGCAGGCAGTCTGAGGTCACCCAACGGAGCGCCCCGACGCGGGATAACTAACCGGTACTCTGAGCCTTTCCACACGGAGGGGAACAGATGCCAGCGAAGAGGTTATCCATGCGTAAAATCAAAGAGGTGCTGCGCCTCAAATGGGCCCAGGGCCTGAGCAACCGGCAGATTGCCACCGCCTGTGGCATTGGCCGCCCCACCGTCAGCGAGTATCTGCGTCGTGCCGCCGAGGCCGGTTTGGAATGGCCGCT